>CAZWLN010000064.1:0-24842 GCA_964634885.1 uncultured Hyphomicrobiales bacterium
TGCTGCCGCAGCCACCCCTCTTCTTAGAGGGGTTAAGACCTGAGACAACGCTCCCCCTCTAACAAGAGGGGGACGGGGGGTGTGTAATGGCGCTTTATTACTATATCTTTGTCAGATCACCTATTGCTGCAAATACCCATAATCGTAATGATAGATACTCTTTCAACCCATACTGAACAGCGAAGAACCTAATTAATACTCTTAGTAATCAATTCGAACGATGTTACAGTTGTAGGTTCTTCCGCAGTGATCAAGCTTGCACATGTAAAATCCCGGGGGCAGCTTACCTGCGTCAAACCGGATTTCATGGACACCCGGTTCTACCGTGGAATTAAATACATCGGCTACTTTTTCTCCCAGGATATTATAAATTGAAATTCCGGCAGTTGAAACGCCTGTAGTATTAAACCGAATGTTTATGTACGAATCGAAAGGATTGGGATAGACGCTCAACGGCACATTGGGTTCGACAGGGTTGTCTTCGGCTCCTACCTGCAGTGAATCTGTGGGTTTAGGGCAGAAAGACCAACTCAGTATATCATGGTTTTCGTGGGAATTGGCGGTAGCGGCAGTAAACCCTACATAAGCGAATTCTTCCCTGTTCAGGCCTATGTAGTTTTCAAGCCTGAAATCGGGTATTTCAAGGACAGGGACTTTGAATTCCTTTGTCTCGCTCAGATATATGCTCAGAAGGTCAGGCTTAATATTATATTCTATCCTGACATAATAGGGAGTGTCGTCGGGTTTGATAGTCATAATAGTATCGGTGATGGCCAGATTGGCTTCTTTCGTGTGCTTCGCAGAATTGGGCTGCCTTCCGAGGCTTTGAACAGCGATATGATTGCCGTTGGGGTCTTTGTAATCGAACAACTGTGTCGAGTCATTCCGGAACATATCAAACTCGATTGCAACGCTGTTGGGGATTTCCTCGTAGCCGATGCCGCCGCCATAGGTTCCGACACTCCCCACTCCTTCATTCTGTATTACGAAAGCAATGCCGTCGGCGCCCGGAAGAGAGTTTTCGGTAGTAGTATGATTCTGCCCGTTTGACATTGAAAAGCCGAATTCGGTAACAAACCCCTTCCTAACGGGCATCATCAGCTTACGCCAGGCGGCTCCGTGAACGTTGACAACCGAAGAAGTAAGCCTGATCCTGTCGTTCACTCTTTTTGCCTGGCCGCTGTAACTCATGAAGAGGTCATCGGCAAAATCGTCATAGACAAACTGCGATTCATCGCAATCTGATTTAATGATGCTGATTACCGCAACCGGCCTTTTGCCGCATGGGCCTTCCAGGAACAAAGTGTCAATTACAGGATTGGTATTTTTGATAAGTATGCACAGTTCGACGCTGTCGGTCTCTTTCGGAGCAAGGGTGTCAGGAGTAACATATTTGATTGTGATAGCCGGCTTCTTTACTGTCAAGTCTTTAATAATCTGTTGGAATGAACCATAGTTGTACAAGGGCACTTTGAAACAGTATTCAGTGTTCACATCGACCTGTGGACGGCAGACAGGCAGTGTGTCTGCGTTCACAGCCCAGGGATGGCATACGGTAAAGCCGGGAATCGGGTAATCCTTAATTATGACATTGCCCGAAGTGTCGCGGGCAGTAATGGTAAACCGACCGTCTTTGTATATGTCAACAAGTACGGCGCTGAAATTCACATACTTATCATATCTCTGGTAGCTGCCGATAGACACATTGACATTCTCTTCCTTCTCCACGGGTGAAAGGACATCGGAAATGCCGGAGTCGGAACCGGCAGAATCGGTAACGGTACCAAAAACGGAGAAACAGGAGTCGATCGCAGAAATCACTGGCGGCAGGTCGAGCCGCGTAAAACTCATCCCGCCGATATAACCGTAGGAGTTGGCATAACCGTAACCGTAAACGAAAACTCCGAAACCATCGCTGCAAGCCAGTTCATGTACACCGTCGGTAACGGACAGATGTACATACGAATAGCCCGAATTCTTTATGGTTCGAAATTCGGAGGACGGTACGGGATTATTGTCCAAACGGAAGGATGCTATTGATTGATCCTGTACTATGGCAGTAATATACTGCTCTTCATATACCTTTTCATAATCCATGTAATAGTTGTCAAATTCATAAGCCTGGAGATTGATTACCCTGTAGCTGTTCATAAATTGTTCCTTCGGCGGCATTACCATTATGAACGGATCACCGGTGTAGCCTTCAATGGCAGCATCGAAAGAAGAAGTCTTTTTGTACTGTACCACCAGTATCGGGCCCGTGCCGGTTACTACACCCGGATCGATAAGTTTTCCTTCTTTGTACTCGCCTTTGTCGAGCGTGTCAACGACAGTCCCGTCGATGCCGATAATATTACCGTCGCTCCCGGACATGATCCTGTAAAGGTCCGATCCGTCAGTTGACACACCGGTCGGAGGATAGTACGGTACAAGAAAAGCATTCTGCCCCCATGTTACAATCGGGGGTATCTGTTCGATGAGGATATCCCTGGAACTGTACCCGTCAGTGTTGGCAATCGGTACAGTGGCACGCTGGTGGCCGCAAAAGAGGGCTAACGGCTTTGAAGAAGTAATCTTCGTGCCTGTCAGGTCGTAATACAGGTTCTGAGTGTTATAATCAGCCTGTACAAGATAGACCTCGCCTTTGTTCAGTTTCACTTTCTGTTTAATCAACTGATTATAGCGGGTTGGGCAGGTGGGCAGGATTGTAATTTCGTTGTCGTCCTCGGCAGAAACTACGGCAAATTCGGAAGGAGTAGTCTGTTCATTCACATCTGAAAACATTTCGCCGTCAGTATTATAAGACATTACAATATGTTCGGTGCCTAATGCATCCGTCGGGTAAACGAGAAAGGCTTCACTGGTGGTTACTGCCTGGCTGTGGGCATATACTGTGATATCTTCGTTGCTCACGACATGGAAAGCCATGTTGGAAACTATTTCGCTCTGGTACCTGTTCGGATTGTCCGGCTGGATTATCTTTCCGCTCAGATTGAAACCGAACAGTTCACAATTGTAATAGCATACCTTAAATGTATATACTTCCGAGGGGTTTGCGATGGTAAAGTTTTCATGATGTTGTACGCCGGACCTTTCATAGTATTCGATGGAGCCGGAAGCAGGCTTCTCCGAAGTAATGAAAATGTACAGGGAATCTCCCAGCTTGTACCTTTCGTCGGCGTAATAGAATCCTGTGTGATAATTGGGGAGGAATGTCAGCCAGAAATCCCTGCCTTTACTGTCTATGAGTTTCTGGGCGCCGAGCGGCGAGAAACCTCCGAAGAAAGGCAACCCAAGCAGTAGTGCTAATAATGTATTCTTTAAAAATCTGTACCTCAATTTCATAGGCAAAAATCACACAATTGTACATTTTTACCTATTAAACGCTCTAATCACCGAATTCTTGTAATAGCTACAGTCATTAATTTTTCAGGAATCCCTGGGTTCGGAAAGCTCCATTTGCACTGATTGCAGCGACAAAATAGTACCCGCAAGGCAGACCTGACACATCGACCCTTGTGCTGCCTTCGGCCGTCAGGCTTTTCACTTCACGGCCCATGATGTTATAGATCATGATATTGCTTCTGCCCTCTCCGGGATTGATGTACAGGTAATCACCCACGGGATTGGGGTAAACCAATATATCCGAAGTGTAATCATCACTTTCTTCTTCGACACCTGTCTGCTGCGAGTCGGTAGGCTTCGGGCAGAACTTCCACGACAGTATGTCATGGTTCTGGTAGGAGCTTCCTGTTGCCGAGGTAAAACCTACGTAAGCCCATTCGCCCTCGTAAAGGTCAAGAAGTTTTGAAAGGTCGGGATTTTTTACAACAAGCTTTGGGTTGCCGTATGAATTCTGGTTATTGCTTAGGAAAATCTTCAGGGCTTCTTCCTTTGCATTATATTCTATCTTCGAATAATATATAGCAGCACTTTTCATTTCCGGCAAAGTGCTTGTTAACCCGAGTTCTGCTCCCGACTTATGATTCGAGGAATTGGGTTCTTTTCCTTTCGACATTACTGCAATGTGGTTCCCGTTGGGATCTCCAAGGTTTTCAATCTGGTTCCCGTCGTTGTCGAACAGGTCGAATTCGACAGCCAGGCTGTTCGGTATCGGGTCGTACCCGATCCGGCCGCCGATGTTCCCTATTGCTTTGCCGTCCTGGTTCTGAATCACAAACGCCAGGCCGTCGGCTCCGGGACAACTGCTGTCCGCTTGTACATCGTTTACTCCTCCGGTCAAACGGAAAGAGAATTCCGTTGAAAATCCGTTCTTAACGGGCATCTGGTACTTGTACCAGGCAGCCCCTACCCTGTTAACCCCGGATTCGGTAAGTCTTACTTTTGCGTTGTAATTTTTTGCCTTACCGGCGTAACTGATGTTAGCGTCGTCAGAGAAATCTGTGTACTCAAATCCTGTCTCGTCGCAGCTGTCGCTTATTGTTCCAAATTCGAAAAATACTCCGTCAGCTTCACCATTTCTGGTTTTCTGGTAGGCATTACTTGTTGTTTTCAGGTTATCGCTGTTTGTTCGGGCAGCGACAAGAAGATTGTTTTTTGAATTCAATGCCAATCCTCCTAAATAGTCATTGGCCCAACCGCCCAAAAATGTAGAATACTGATATTTCCCAGCCTTGTCGAGGATAAGCATGTAAAGATCCAACATTCCCTGGTGTTTTCTTTGATAGGCAGTGTCCGAGGTAAAAAGTCCCTGATCCAAAAGTGCTTTGCAAAATATTATGTTATGATTCTTATCTATTGCAATTCTGCCTTCAAAATCAATAATACCTTCAAAAACCATCCCCAAACCTCCCCAAAATGTGCTCCACAGCAGCTTGCCGTCTTTGTCCAATTTAATTGAAAAATAATCACAATATCCTGTTGAGGTTTTATTATATGCCCCCGGAGTAGTATAGAAATCATGACTCCATGTCATTCCCATGGCTGCAACGCTGCCATCATCATCGACAGCAAGACCGAAGCCGAATTCACTACCTGAACCTCCAAACAAAGTTGACCACAAAATATTAAAATCCTTATCAAATTTTGTTATGAATAACTCCATAGAATCTATACTTTGATGTATTTCATTTTTTAATATATAGTCCGGACTAAATGTAAAACCGCTGATAATGATATTATCATCTTTATCCAATGCAATATTTTTAATGTAGTCCTGACTATTCCCTCCCCAATAGCTTGAATAAACACGGTTGTAATTCCTGTCAAATTTGACAATGAAACAGTCAGTTTTACCACTTACAGTGTCCCTGAAAGCATCGGCTGATACAGGGAAACCGGAACTATCGACAGAGCCGCAAACAAAAACATCACCGGAACTGTTTGTTGCCAAATCTTCAACAGATTCTCTTCCGGGGCCTCCATAGAGAGTTAAATAATTCAGGTGGCCATTTGAATTAATGTTACCCAGATATGCTTCATACATACCTCCATTGAGTTGGTTCTGGAATGCATTTGGTGTAATCGGGAAGTTTTTACTGTTGGTAATACCGCTGAACCATACGGAATTGTCATATGGGCTGACGTCAAGATCGATGAGCGATTCTCCGCTTGTTCCGCCGAGAAAAGTACACCACAACAAATTATGATTTTCACTAAATTTGACCAGAATCAAATCACCGGCTCCGGAAAGTGTCTTTTGAAAGCATCCTTCAGTCGTTGGGAAATCGGGGTTCACTGAACTGCCGCCGGCATAGATGTCATCATTGGCATCATATTCTACAGAGCTGATTTCATCATCATTTGCTTTACCTATATAGCTTACCCAAATTGCACTGGCATAGTATTCCTGTACCCTGGCTTCCTTCTCCTTCACAGGGTCCCACTCCTCTGTCTCACTGCCGATCACAACGCGGCAGCAGTTCCCGAGTTTCTTCTCAAGGATTGTAGCTGAGAGGGTTCCGTACAGTTGTGCCAGGCTGTTCCGGTTTTCCCCGTAAAGCTGCATCACCAGCATATCTTCCCTGACAGACAACTGCATTCCAACGCCTTCAGCCAGTTCAGGATAGTCGATTGTACCATAGGCAGGTATATTAGTTAAACCGTCTTTACATTGAGGAAGGTAGTAATTGAAATAGCCGGACTCTTTGTCTTTGTATTCATGCCGGGCTGATTTAATACCCGGAACAGGAAGGTCGGTACGTGTCGTCCTGCAGTACCTGTTTTCATCCTCAAAGGCCCTGTTTGCCGGTAGCTTCCCGGAAAAAGTATCAGACACATGTTGTTCGTCGGTTACTACGCTGACGAAACTCAGCCCTGTCTCCGTAACATATACGGTGTACCCCCTGATGGTTCCATAGCAAAGGACATCGTTCCTTGTCTTCTTGTCCCAATCCACTACCTGCCCGCGGTTTTCGATGAAGAAACCGCCAAAAGAGTAGGCCGGCACTGAAAGAAATAATACAAATAATAATACTTTGACTGTTTGTAAAGACTTTTTCATACTCATTGCTCATGTATCTGACACAATAAATTAATTCCTTTATCCGGGAATTTACCATTCCCAAAATTTAGTGACACATGAATGAGCAAAAGGTCTCAATTATTTTTTCATTTTTTTACAAATGTACCAGAAAATTTTTGCATTCTTTCGCTGAGAACCCTTACAATGTAGCATCCACGAGGCAGCCCCGATACGTCAATCCCAGCACTGCCTTCCACCATCACACTTTTCACTTCCCTGCCCATCAGGTCACAGATTACCAGTCTGTCACCCGTTTCACCGGCATTGACACTAAGATAATCTTCTACTGGGTTGGGATACAAAACCAATCCGGAACTGTTGACCGGAGTTTCTTCTTCCACATCTGTCTGCTGCGAGTCGGTCGGCTTAGGGCAGAACTTCCACGACAGTATGTCATGGTTCTGGTAAGAGTTGCCGGTGGCCGATGTAAACCCAACGTAGGCCCACTCGTCTTCGGTAAGATCCAGCAACTTTGACAGGTCGGTATTGTTAATTACAATGACAGGACGGCCGTATTGACCCTGTATCCTGCTTAGGAAAACCCTCAGGGCTCCTTCCTGTACATTATAATCTATTCTCGAATAATATATTGCAGCGCTGTCCATTACCAGTATTTTGCTTATTATACCAAGTTCTGCCCCTGATTGATGATTCGAGGAATTAGGTTCCTTTCCTTTCGACATTACTGCAATGTGGTTCCCGTTGGGATCGCCAAGGTTTTCGATCTGCTTCCCGTCATTGCCGAAAAGGTCAAATTCCACAGCCAGGCTGTTGGGTATCGGGTCGTAGCCGATTCTGCCGCCGATGTCTCCTATTGCCCGTGCATCATGGTTCTGAATCACAAACGCCAGGCCGTCGGCTCCGGGACAACTGCTGTCCGCTTGTACATCGTTTACTCCTCCGGTCAAACGGAAAGAGAATTCCGTTGAAAATCCGTTCTTAACGGGCATCCGGTCCTTGTACCAGGCAGCCCCTACCCTTTTATCCACAGATTCTGTAAGCCGTATTTTTGTGTTGTTCTTTTGTGCATTACCGGCGTAGTTGATGTTAGCGTCGTCTGAGAAACTTGTGTACTCGAATCCTGTTTCGTCGCAGCTATCTTTGGGTATTGTATTTTGCAACCCAAATTCCAGGAAATAGCCTTCGGTAGGATTAATTAAGGTATTCTTTAAGGCATCATTTGTAATAACGATATCTTTACTGTCAGTATATCCACCGATACATAAATTACCATTTGATCTGAAACACAATGAACACCCGCTTTCCCTTGATCCACCGCCAATATATGTGGAATACAAACATTTGCCGGTTTGATCCAGTACCAGGACAGACAAATCGCCGTTTCCCAATTGAACATTCCTGATTGCATCATGAGTTGTATAATAGTCAGTACAAGTAGTAAAATGGGCATAACCAATATTATTGTTTTTATCAACAGCCAATCTTTTTTGTGTCAAATCCATACCATTCATATTATCATCCGATCCACCGAAGTATGTTCCCCACACCAGGGTACATGATTGATCAAGTTTACAAATAAACTGATCATTAATACCAATCAGCATTTCCTGGAATGCACCTTTAGAAACATTTAGATCAAAACTGGATGTAAGGCCTCCGATGATTATATTATCCTCATTGTCTATCGCAAGGTCATATATGGCATCATCTTTACTCCCACCAAAATAATTGGACCATGATACATTGAAATTACTGTCGAATTTTACTAAAAAACCTTCATAAGTACCCCCCATTATACTGTCATTGCTGTTTTTTAAGGGATAGTCTTTGCTGTTAGTAAATCCACCAACAATAATGTTACCATCACCATCAATTCCAATTCCATATGCTACTTCATTTCCACTTCCACCCCAATAAGTTGAATAGGCCAAATTCTTATTATTATCAAATTTTACTATGACTGCATCTTGGACTTCGGAAAGAGTATCCTTTGCCGCATTTATTGTTACCGGAAAACTATCGTCACTGGTTGCTCCACACATATATATACTTCCTTGCACATCACATCTTATTTTTAAAAAATAATTACTATGATCTCCACCGAAATACGTCAGGTATGTTTTATAACCGTCACTTGAAAAGTTACCGAAACACCCAATTTCACTATTATTTGTCAGTTTAATTTTTTTAAATGCGTCCTCCGACACCGGATAATTTATACTGCGTGTATATCCACAAAACCAGACAGAATTATTTTTTGCAACATCTACCGAATAAATTAGATCATAATCATCGCCCCCAATATAGGTACACCAAAGCAAATTATGATTTGTATCTAATTTCAAAAGTGCTTGATCAATTAATCCATTGTTATTTTTTTGATAGCAACCTTCTGTTACCGGAAAATCCATGCTTCTTGTTATCATACCTAAAATTGTATTATCTTCACTGTCAACGCCAATATCCATTATCTCATCAGAATCTGTCCCGCCAATATAGCTTGCCCAGACAACATTACTGTTAAAACCCAATGATACATCTTTTTTCTCTTTGCCGGTATTTGCTTTATGATAATCACTCATATACTCTACCAGACAACAACCCTCCAGTTTCTTTTCCCTGATTACGGATAATATCTCATCGTATAGCTGATGTGCGCGGCCATCATTGATTGCATTATTAAGGCTTATTACTAATTTCCCCTGCCTGACGGACAACTGCATTCCGACACCTTCGGCCAGGTCAGGGTAGTCGATTGCCGCATAAGCAGGGACATTAACAATTCCATCCTTACATTGCGGCTGGTAGTAATTAAAATAGCACAGTTGTTTGCCGGTAAACTCATGATGGGCTTCAGCCATGCCAGGCACCGGAAGGTCGGTACGGGTAACGGTACATACGGAGCTTTCTTCCCTGCCAAAGCCCTCAACCAGTCGAGCGCCGTAAAAAGCACTCGTTGCAGGCCGCTCGCCACCTTCGACACGAACGAAACTCAGGCCCGAATCAGTGACATAGACGGTATTCCCCTCAATCGCAGCATAGCAGATGACATCTTTCCTGGCCTTCTTGTCGAAGTCTGCAATCTGTCCCTGGTTTCTAATGAAGAAATCACCAAAGGAATAGACTGGCAGCGAAAAGATTAATACAAAAAACAATAATGTGAATGCTTGTAAAGATAGTTTCATACTCTTTTCTCATATATCTGATACAAGAATAATTCCACTTTCAGGGAATTTTCAATTCTTAATATTTAGTGACACATGAAAGAGCAAAAGGTCTCAATTATTTTTTCATTTTTTTACAAATGTACCAGAATATTTTTGCATTCTTTCGCTGAGAACCCTTACAATGTAGCATCCACGAGGCAGTCCAGATACGTCTATCCCTGAACTGCCTTCCACCGTCAGGCTTTTCACTTCCCTGCCCATCAGGTCACAGATTACCAGCCTGTCACCCGTTTCACCGGCATTGACACTAAGATAATCTTCGACAGGGTTGGGATACAAAACCAATCCGGAACTGTTGACCGGAGATTCTTCTTCCACATCTGTCTGCGGCGAGTCGGTCGGCTTAGGGCAGAACTTCCACGACAGTATGTCATGATTCTGGTAGGAGCTGCCTGTTGCAGAAGTAAATCCCACATATGCCCATTCGCCTTCGTAGAGGTCAAGAAGTTTTGCAAGGTCGAGATTCCTGATTTCAACGAAGGGATTGTTGAATAAGTCCCTGGTTTTACTCAGATAGACCCTTAAGACAGCTTCTTTAATATTGTAATCAATCTTTGAGTAATAAACAGTAGCGTTTGACAACAATTCGAAAATTTCGCATCTTTTCCCGAGTTCTGCTCCCGAAGAGTGATTGGACGAATTGGCCTCTTTACCTTTTGACATCACGGCAATATGGTTGCCGTTCGGATCTCCGAGACTTTCAATCTGGTTCTCGTCGTTGTCGAACAGGTCAAATTCGACTGCCAGGCTGTTCGGTACCGGGTCGTAGCCAATTCGCCCGCCCGGCAAACCGACAGCTTTTGTGTCATTGTTCTGTATTACAAAAGCCAGGCCGTCGGCTCCGGGACAGCTGCTGTCCGACTGGGTACCGTTCTCCCCATCTGTCATCCTGAAGGAGAACTCCGTCGTAAAACCGTTCTTAACGGGCATCTGGTACTTGTACCAGGCAGCACCCACCCTGTTAACATCAGATTCGGTAAGCCTTATGTTTGTGTTTTCCCTGCGTGCCTTACCGGTGTAGCTGATGTTAGCGTCGTCAGTGAAATCCGTGTACTCAAAACCTGTCTCGTCGCAGCTGTCTTTAATTGACGAATAGTCGATGCCCAGTTCCATAATGTAATTATCAGTATTACTTCTGAAGGTTTTCTGGAAAGCGTTGTCTGTAACAATATTATCCGGGCTCCAGGTATAGGCCGTTACAAGGAAGTTGTTACGGGAATTGAATGCCAGTTCTCCGTTCAAATCATCATTAGTGCCGCCAATATAAGTTGCATAGACAAACCCGCCTTTTTCATCGAGTACCAGCAGGTAAATGTCCACCCCTCCGACCTTATTTCTATGCAGGGAAGAATCGGTTGTCTTTAAATTATCGTCTCTCGTACTCGTCAGGACTGCAACACTGTTGTACGTATCCACGGCAACACCACCCAAATATGTCGATATGGAAATAATGGTATCAACAGATTCTGTAAAAGTACTCCACAGAAGCTTCCCGCTATTATCCAGTTTCACAATGAAGTATTCGGCAGGGCCTGAGAAATTTTCTTTGAAAGCCCCTTTCGTTGTCAGGAAATCATTACTTTTCGTCAATCCCTGTATAATCGGGTTTCCTCTCCTGTCGATAGTAAGTGCGGTATTGTATTCAGGTTCCTTTCCACCATAATATGTTGACCAAAGAATGTTCATATTATTATCAAACTTGGTAATAAATATATCATCATTACTATAAGGCTGAATCTGGTTCTTCAATGGATAGTCATCGCTCAGGGTTTTCCCTGAAACAAACAGATTACCTGTCTTGTCAGATTCGATACAGAAGCAGTCGTCATCATTGCTGCCTCCCCAATAGGTAGAATATATCCTGTTATAATCCTTGTCATATTTGACAATAAAACCGTCACTTTTACCTGAAAGAGAATCCCTGAACGGATTGCCGAGGACAGGGAAATACCGGCTGCTGGTAGAACCGCAAAAAAAGGCATTGCCTGACTTGTCGATTGTAACGTCATACATCACTTCGCTTCCTTCGCCACCATAGTATGAAAGATAGTTTAAATGGCCTTCGAACGAGATGTTACCCAAAAATGCCTCCTGGTACCCGCCATTGATTTTTTTCTGGAATGCATTATTTGTAACAGGAAAATCATAGCTGAAAGTATTGCCGCAGAACCAAACGGATGCATCGGCAGGTGACACTTTTATAGCTTCGTTTACATCCTCATAGTATCCTCCGATGTATGTACCCCACAATAGCTGATGGTCAGATGTAAATTTGATGATAAACAGATCGAATGAACCTGACCTGGACTTCTGGAAGCAGCCTTCAGTTGTCGGGAAATCGAGGCTTCCTGTGTACCCCCCGAGAATGATATTGTCTTCTTCATCCGTATCTATGGAAATATCCCGTTCACCGCCCATTCCACCAAGATAGCTGGCCCAGACAACGTTATCATTGAAACCTGAAGTACCGTCTTCTGTACCCAACCGGCAAAATGCATTATTATCATCCATCGCGGAATTCACAATGCAGCTTTTCTCCAGTTTCCTTTCCTTAATGCCGTCCTGTATTGTCTTGCATATTTCCCGAATATGTAAATTCCGGCTGTCGCCATTCAGTTTCAACACCAGTATCCCGTCGTGAACGGACATCTGCAAACCGACACCTTCGGCCAGCTCAGGATAGTCAATGATACTGTACGCTGAAACGTTGTCAATCCCATCCTTGCAGTGTGGGAGATAGTAATTGAAGTAACAAGGGAGGGAATTCAGGTAATGAGGCCTTGCAGCAGACAAACCGGGAATCGGCAGATCGATGCGGGTAACGCTGATCGACCCGTCCTGCTCACTTTCCTGCAGCTTTTGCCGTTTTACCTCACTCTTGTCGTCGATGCCGACAAAACTGACGCCAGAATTTGTTACATAGACTGTATAGCCATTAATAGCTGCATAGCACAGGACATCGCTCCTTGTCTTCCTGTCATAATCCACTACCTGCCCGCGGTTCTCAATGAAGAAACCACCAAAAGACCTAACTGTAGAAGAGAAGAAAAAAATAACAAGAAATACAACCAAAACCCGAAAAGAATTTTTCATAAATTTCCTCACTTTACTTATACATCAAATGCCAAACCACAACCTCTTGCAGCTCAAGCCTCATTAGAGACAAAAAAATATTGAAAGTGTGACAATAATTCTGTATTATTTTATTATTATCAAGGCAGAGGCACTTTCTCCATCATCGTAGAAAACTGTTACAATGTAACATCCACGAGGCAGCGCCGATACGTCTATCCCCGCACTGCCTTCCACCGTCACGCTTTTCACTTCCCTGCCCATCAGGTCATAGATTACCAGCCTGTCACCCGTTTCACCGGCATTGACACTAAGACAATCTTCCACAGGGTTGGGATACAAAAGCAAATCCCCACTATTGCCCGAATTTTCCTCTTCCACATCTGTCTGCTGCGAGTCGGTCGGCTTAGGGCAGAACTTCCACGACAGTATGTCATGGTTCTGGTAGGAGCTGCCGGTAGCAGAAGTAAAACCTGCGTAGGCCCATTCGCCTTCGGAAAGGTCAAGCAGTTTTGCAAGGTCGAGATGCCTGACAATTATAGCCGGATTGCTAAAAGTATTTATATTTTTATTTATATATACTCTGAGTTCTTCATCCTGGCTGCTGTAATCAATTTTTGAATAATACACCGTAGAATTGGATTCAAAATTCACTATGTTGGCTGAGAATCCGAGTTCTCCCCCTGAGCCATGATTCGAAGAATTGGGTTCCTTTCCTTTCGACATTACTGCAATATGGTTTCCGTTGGGGTCATTCAGCGACTCAATCTGGTTCTCATCATTGTCGAACAGGTCGTATTCGACAGCCAGGCTGTTCGGTACCGGGTCGTAGCCGATTCGGCCGCCCGGCAAACCGACAGCTTTCATGTCTTTGTTCTGAATTACAAACGTCAGGCCGTCGGCGCCGGGACAACTGCTGTCCGACTGTACGCCGTTCACTCCTTCACTCATCCTGAATGAGAATTCCGTCGTAAAGCCGTTCCTGACAGGCATCCGGTACTTGTACCAGGCAGCCCCCACCCTGTTAACATCAGATTCGGTAAGCCTTATGTTTTTGTTGTCCCTGCGTGCTTTACCGGCGTAGCCGATGTTAGCGTCGTCTGTGAAATCCGTGTACTCAAAACCGGTTTCGTCGCAGCTGTCTTTTTCAGGAATATCCGAAGGGCCGAACTCCACAAAGAAACCGTCGTTCACACCATGAAGAGTATCCTGGAAAGCGTTGTTCGTTACATACAGGTTTTGACTGCATGTTGAACCTGCCAGCAAGAGGCTGTTTAACGAATTGAAAGCCAGGTCAAAGCACAGATCGTCAGCCGATCCACCGAAATAGGAGGAGTAGAGATATTGGCCTTCTTTGTTAAGAAAAAGAAGAAAGACATCGTTACTTCCTTTGTTTGTTTTCTGGATAGCGGTGTCTGAAACCATAAGGCCGGATAATTTCGTTGAATGGCCAAGGGCAATATTCCCGTTCCGGTCAATGGCAGAAGCAATTGTTTTGGTACTAAGATATCCTGCCAAAGATGCGCTGTCTGATACATTGTGAAAATCATTGCAAAAGCTATTCCACAACACATTACAGTCCGGGTCCAGTTTCAGAAGGAAGCGGGATTGTCCTGCTACCGGCTTTGTCTGGTAAGCTCCTGTAGTAATTTTCAAATCGGAAGACGAAGTGTAGCCGTCAACATATATATTATTGTCCTTGTCAACCAGGACATTAGTAGCATAATCGTAAGCAGAACCACCGTAGTATGTTGACCAGATGATATTGAATTGCGGGTCAAGTTTAATGATAAATTCATCGCTGTATTCATTCTTTTTGGGCTGGAGCGCTTTCCTGACAGGAAGATCAATACTTTCGGTCGAACCTGCAATAATGATATTTCCCTGGATATCGACAGCAATACCTCTACAAAACTCCTTGCCATTACCCCCTATAAGAGTAGCATATTCCCGTTGATAGTTCTTGTTGAATTTAACTAATGCAATCTGAGTATAGAGTTGGTAATTGGTAGTTTGGGGTGTAACCGGGAAATCAGGGCTGTTGGTTTCACCGCAGACATAGACATTGTCGTTGTCGTCGCACATGACATCATGGAAATCCTCATTAGCTTGACCACCATAGAATGTAAGGTAATTCCTGTATCCCTGGGCCGATATATTACCGATTATTCCATCAAAGAAATGACCACCCGGTACCTTCTGGAATGCATCATCCGTGACTGGTAATCTGTTTGTGTCTTTATGTATTGTAGTGCTTGTGCCAAAAAGTATTTGTACTTTTGTAGAGCCACAGAACCAGATTGAATTGTTGCCGTCAATTTCCAGTTCACTCAGCAATTCGGCCTTGTTACCGCCGATGTAAGTACACCACAGCAGTTTGTGGCTTGAGTCGAATTTGGCAAATACAATATCCCAATTTATTGTTATAGTATCCATCTCTTTACGGGGATCAATCCTGAACATACTATCCTGGAAACAGCCGGCGGTTACCGGGAAATCGAAGCTGGCAGTCTGTCCTCCGATGATTATGTTGTCATCTGCGTCAACACCGGCTGCTATGGAGTAATCCCTTGAAGATCCGCCAAAATAGCTCGACCACATTATATCATCGTTGAATCCCTGGAGATTGTCTCTCTTTTGTTTCCCCAGGTTGGTCTGCTCTTCTCCGCTGTACTCCACAATGCAGGTGTTTTCCAGGTTTCGGGCAATTACACGGGCATTAATGTCGTTGAAAAGACTTACACGGCTGCTGTTGTTCTCTCCGTATATTCCAATCACCATTTTCCCCTGCCTGATTGACAACTGCACACCAGTGCCTTCCTGCAGTCCGGGATAGTCAACGGTTTTGAAGGCTGTTACATTCGTGATGCCGTCTTTACATTGCGGCAGGTAGTAATTGAAGTAGAAGTCTTCCCTGTCCAGGAAGCGGTGCCTTGAAGAAGCAAGAGCCGGAAGGGGCAGGTCAATGTGTGTAACTGTACACATAATATCAGCCGGAGCAGAGACATCAGTTTTAAGGGAGTTGAACGGATAGTTTTTGACGGCTTGTAAGCCATCCTTTTCAACGCTGACGAAACTGACGCCACGATCTGTTACATAGGCAATACAGCCGTTTAAATTACCATAGCAAAGGACGTCTATCCTTGTCTTCTTGTCGTAATCAACTACCTGGCCGCGGTTCTCAATGAAAAATCCTTCGGTAGTACCTGCCATTGAAGCTGAAATGCAGGAAGAAAAAACGACAGCAAGAACAACAAACCACTTTTCCATATGTTCTCAATTATTTATGTATAATAAATCAAAGACTTTTTTAAAAAAGCTCAGATCATATATTCATAAACAATTCAAACAGGAAAAAGTTACACCTATAAGGCTATTTTTTTATGAAACTGCCTGAAAAGAGTTGTCCATTGGTGTATTTGACCCTGACGACATAGCAGCCGCGGGAAAGACCCGACACATCAATCCTGGCGTTGCCTTCCGCCGGCACGCTTTTCACTTCACGGCCCATCAGGTCATAGATTGAGATATTTCCAGTTGTACTCCACAGGTTCATATTAAGGTAATCTTCGACAGGATTAGGATAGAAAACTAATCCGTTACTGCTGACCGGAGTTTCCTCTTCGACACCGGTCTGCTGCGAGTCGGTCGGCTTCGGGCAGAACTTCCACGACAGGATGTCATGGTTCTGGTAGGAACTGCCTGTTGCCGAGGTAAAACCTACGTAAGCCCATTCGCCCTCGTAAAGGTCAAGCAGCTTTGACAGGTCGGGATTGTCGATTGAAAGGACGGGAGCGCCGTACGAATCCTTGTTGTCGCTCAGGTAAACCCTCATGGTACCTGCTTTAACGTTATAGTCTATCTTCGAGTAATAGACGGCTGCGTTTGAGTTCATCTCGAATATATCAGGGGCAATTGCCAGTTCACCCCCTGATGCGTGATTGGACGAATTGGCTTCTTTACCCATCGACATTACGGCAATGTGGTTTCCGTTGGGGTCGTTCAGCGATTCGATCTGCTTTTCATCGTTGTCGAACAGGTCGTATTCCACAGCCAGGCTGTTGGGTATGGGGTCATAGCCAAGGCGCCCGCCGGGTAAACCGAATGCTTTCGTGTCTTTGTTCTGGATTACAAACGCCAGGCCGTCGGCGCCGGGGCAACTGCTGTCAGACATTACGCCGTTCACTCCTTCGCTCATCCTGAATGAGAACTCAGTAGTGAAGCCGTTCCTGACGGGCATCTGGTACTTGTACCAGGCAGCGCCCAGCCTGTTAACTTCAGATTCGGTAAGCCTGATGATTGAATTGTTCCTGCGAGCCTTACCTGCGTAGCTAATGTTAGCATCGTCAGTGAAATCCGTGTACTCAAAACCTGTCTCGTCGCAGCTGTCCGGATTGGGACTGAATATCAGAACAAAACCGTCAGAAGCGCTACTGTTATAAATACTTTTCTGGTAAGCATCCTCAGTAACCTTAAGGTCTGAACTGTTTGTCTGGCCTGCAAGTATTATTTCATTAGCTGAGTTAAATATCAGATCCCATGAACATTCGTCCTTAGACCCGCCGAAAAAGGAAGAATATATATACCTGCCATACTTGTCCAATAAAAGAATGAATGCATCGGAAGCGCCATTCAACGATTTTTGGATTGCATCGTTCGAAACATATAAATCAGGGCTTGTTGTTTTATCGCTAATAGCAATATTATCATTTTTATCCAAAGCGATTCCATTCCTGCCGGAGCCGGCATATTTCCAATGGGTGATATTATCGGAACCGCCGAAAAATGTACACCAAAGTATTTTACAATCTTCATCAATTTTTAGAATATAATGATCACTGTTACCAATCAATTTATCCTGTACTGCTCCGTTTGTCACTCCAAAGTCTTTACTGGTAGTACATCCCTTAATGATTATATTGTTCTCCGAATCGGTAACCAGGTCAATGGCTAAGTCTATTCCTGAGCCGCCAAAGTAAGTGGACCAGATAGGATTAAAATCAGGGTCGTACTTGATTATGAAAGTATCGCTTGTGTCTTTTTTGCTTGTTTGGATTGCATTTTTTAATGGAAAATTCTTGCTAAGTGTCGAACCACTGACAATAATATTCCCGTCATTATCAATACCCAATGCATGACATAATTCTTCATCGTCTCCGCCAAAATTACCAGAATATTCTAATTGATAGTTTTTGTTGAACTTCACTATTACAGCGTCATTGGTATCAACATTTTTTTGTGTATTTGTTCTTGGAAAATCCGGACTGCTGGACTCCCCGCAAAGGAAGAAGTTACCCTGGTTGTCGGATTTAATTTTATTGAAGCTTTCTTCATATATACCACCAAATAGCGTCAGATAGTTCCTGTGTCCATCCTTCGAAAAAACGCCGAAGTTAGCATCGATATTCCCGCCGCCGTAGTATTTCTGGTAAGCATAGTCAGAGGCCGGATAGTCCGGACTATTGTAAGAATCGCCGCAAATACAGACAGAATTATCTGACGACACATCTAATGAAAGTATGTGATCCAGGCCCTGGCCGCCGATGAGTGTACACCAGGTCAATTGATGATTCTCGTCGAATTTTGCAATAAAGCTGTCGGTATTGCCTTCGTTCTTTCCCTGATAGCAGCCTGCCGTTGTCGGAAATGATTGACTCCCGGTACATCCGCCTATGATGAGATTATTATCATTATCGGTGTCGATTTCTTCGATTATATCCCAATCTGAACCACCGAAATAGCTCACCCATGACACTTTATAATTAAATTCCTGAACTTCTTCCCTATCCCTGTCAGACGGCACGGTCTCCCCGGCATACTCCACCCGGCAGCAGCCTTCCAGCTTCTTTTCCATTACAGCGGCAGTCAGCCTCTTGTACAGTTCAGCCTGCCCGGGCATACCGTCTTCACCGTCCAGGATAATCACAAGTTTACCGCCCCTGATAGTAAATTCAATTCCCAACCCTGGATAGTCAACCGTTCTGTAAGCCGGAACGTTGACGATACCGTCCTTGCATTGAGGCAGGTAGTAATTGAAATAGCAAGACTCCTTACCGGGGAATTCATGACTGGAACCGGCCAGTCCCGGAACAGGCAGGTCCGTGCGGCTGACAAGTACTTTCCTGTTCATTTCCTCTTTGGATCTGTCAACCTGATTCTTTCCGGCTATATATTTGTCCAGTCTGCTCTCTTCTCTTTCCACTTTTACAAAACTCAGGCCTTCACCGGTAACATAAACCGTGTACCCCTTGATGGTGCCGTAACAAAGGATGTCTTTCCTGAGATTATTGTTATTGTCAACAACTTGCCCGCTGTTCCCGATGAAGAAATCTCCAAAGGAATAGGCGGGCAAAGTTATGACAAACATCATTAGTGCGACAGCGTATGTTTGTAATGAAGTCTTCATTATTTTTGGCTCATATATCTGAAACAAGTATATATTTCCTGAAAACACTTTCTCTAATACTTACAAAGATACATAACAAAATGGGACTTCATCAACATCGTCCGGCTATCTTTTAATTATATTTTCTGAAGATATTTCCCCATTGTCGAATATAATCCTTACGAAGTACTGGCCGCGGGGCAGATCGGAGATATTGACTGCTGTGTTGCCTTCTGCCCGCACATCCTTCATGACTTCACCCATCAGATTATATATTTGAACCCTGCCCTTGTTATCACCCATGATGGAATTGAAGAACTCGTCAACAAACCGGTTCGTCATTTCGGATTCTTTTCTGGTAACCACTTCGCCGTCGTCAAAGGGTTTCTTTCGATTGTCGGTAGGACGGGGACAAAAACTCCAGGCAAGAATATCATGATTCTCATAGACAACACCGGTCGCAGCAGTGAAGCCTGCATAGGCCCATTCGTCGTCAGTGAGTTTGAGCATCTCTTTGAGATTAAGATGGTCAATCACCAGCACGGGCTTGCCGTAGCTTCCTTCGACATTGGACAGGAAAATACGCAGGGACTGCTCCTCGATATTGTAATCGATCTTTGAATAGTAGATGGTACCGTCAGTATTGATAGTCATAATGTTTTTAGCAATTCCGAGTTCTCCGCCTGCAAGGTGATCTGATGAATTGGGTTCTTCGCCCATTGTCATTACTGCGATATGGTTAGCGTTCGGATCGTACAGGTCAACCGGCTGTCTCTCGTCGTTACGGAAGAGGTCGAATTCGACGGCAATACTGTTTGGAATCGGGTCATAGCCTATTTTACCGCTATTTCCGCCGACAATTTTATTGCTGTTGTTCTGAATGACAAAAGCAAATCCGTCTGCTCCATCATAAAAGCACAGACCGCCTTTTTCAATCAGTCTTCCGGAGATTTTGAAAGCGAACTCCGTAGTGAACCCCTTGGCAACAGGCATTCTGTTCTTATACCAGGCAGCGCCGACCCTTAACGCCGAGGAAGGTGTCAGCCTGATGGATTTATAGAAGCGGCTCGCTTTACCGACATAGCTGATGTTTTCATCATTGACGAAATCCGGGTACTCGAAGGCTGTTTCGTCGCAGCTGTCTTCGTCGGCTGGCTTTTCGACATGTCCCATTTCCATTATGAATGCGTCCCACCCTCCGCGATTGTATTTCTGGAAAGCGTTGGCGGTAGTGTAGAAGTCCTTACTGTCGGTCCATCCTACCATGAGCAGTTCATTTGATGCATTGAAAGCAAGGTCACTGCCGTTTTCGTTGTCAGAGCTGCCTCCGATGTATGATGAATACAGGTATTTCCCATTCTCGTCCAGCAGCAGCAATGAAGCGTCCTGGTGTCCTTTTCGGGTTTTACTGATGGCATCGGGGCAAACATAGAGATTGGGACTCTGTGTGTTGCCGCAAACGGCTATATTGTTGTCTTTGTCAACAGCAATTCCACCCCACTGGGTGTCCATAGTATTCCTGCCTTCATCACCTGAACCGCCGTAGAATGTACTCCACAACAACCTGCCGTCATTGGCAAGCTTAAGGACAAATTCGTCATAGGCTCCTGCGTTGTATGGCTGGAACGATTTGGTTTTGACCATAGTGTCGAAATGATTGCTTTGGGAATAGCCCCTTACAACAATATTGTTCTTGCTGTCCACAACGAGTTTACTGGCATAATCATTGCTATTGCCCCCGTAGTATGTGGACCACAGCATTTTGAAGTTCTTGTCGAATTTAGCGACAAAACCGTCATAGAGGCCGCTTTTCAATCGTTGGACAGGGTACCTGACAGGATAGTCATTGCTGTAAGTCGAGCCGGAGATGATGACATTACCGTATTTGTCCACGCCGATTCCTTCGCCGAATTCGTCCCAGGTGCCACCCCAGCAGGTTGAATAAACCCTCCTGAAGCAATTGTCGAACTTGACGATGGTAGCGTCGTACATACCATGATTGGCCTTAGATGAGTCCCGGCTTCCGATCTTGATTATTATATCCCTGACGTTATAAACCGTATCTCTGTGGTTATGTACCGAGTCGCGGACTATGATGATGGTGTCCACAACATGTATTACCGAATCCCTGAGGGTCGAGGCGCTGATTGGGAAATTGCCGCTCCTGGTCCTGCCGGTAAGGTAAGCATTATTACTGGCATCGAGATCGAGTACGTTAAAAGATTCGTATCCCGAACCACCATAGAGTGTAAGATAATTCCTGTACCCGTACTTTGAGAATTTACCGAAGCAGCCGTCGCTGGTACCGCCGCCGTAATATTTTTGGAAAGCATCGTTGCTTGTCGGGTAGTCCCTGTTCCGGCATTCGCCACAGAACCAGATACCGTTGTCCGAACCGGTATGAACATCGAATATTGCATCGAAATCCGAACTTCCTATGTATGTACACCACAGCAATTCATGTTTTTTATTGAATTTCATCAGGAAATTGTCGAGGTTACCCTTGTAATTCTTCTGGAAAGAGCCCGCTGTCGTCGGAAAGTCAAGGCTCCTCGTAGCGCCTCCGACAATAATGTTTTCCTCGCTATCGACTACTACCGATATGGCTTCGTCAGAGGATGATCCACCGATGAAGCTGGACCAGGCAATATTATCATTGAAAGCCTGAACCACGTCTTTCTTGTTCTTAAGGCTGTTTTCCGAGCTGTTACCGGCGTATTGGACTTCGAAGCAATCCTCAAGCCCATTCTTACTGACAGAGCCGATAATCTCGTCGTAAAGCTGTTTCACCTGGGCTGTAACCGAGGCGGAGACAATGGAAATGACCATCTTACTGCTGTTGATTGTCATTTGCAGACTGACTCCCTCAAAAATCTCAGGATACTCAATCGAACGGTAGGAAGCAGCGTCGATGATGCCGTCATTGCACTGAGGCAGATAGTAGTTATAATACCAACTGCTCTTATTCTGTAACAGGTGCTGTTTGTTGCCTATGGCAGGAATGCCGATGTCGCTCCTTGTAATTATAGAAACTCTGTTATCATAGTCCGTTGGCAGCATTGTCAATGTATAACCGGCATCAATCGTCGAGACGCGAACCAAACTTACCCCTTCATTAGTAACATAGACCGTTCCACCGGGAATTGTACCGTAGCATATAATATCATTCCTTGCCATGCCGTTAAAATCGGCGATTTGGCCTTTGTTTTCGACAAAGACATTATCGATTGCCCTTGCAGGCAGAGCCAACGCCATGGGAAGTATGATAAAAGCGAAGAAATGCAGGAATATTCTCATGTTCGACCTAAAAATAATTTCACAACGTTAATTATTTTAATTTCAAATAAATGATATCCTTATGTATTTCTTCAAATAACACATTAACTAAAAAAACGGTTCATACTTTTTTATTTTTTCACAAAATTTCCTGCTATATACCTGCCGTCGCTGTTCTGAATCTTAATGAAATAGTACCCGCAAGGCAGTCCTGACACATCGACCCTTGTGCTGCCTTCAACCGTCAGGCTTTTCACTTCCCTGCCCATGATGTTATAGATCATGATATTGCTTCTGCCCTCTCCGGGATTGATGTACAGGTAATCACCCACGGGATTGGGGTAAACCAATATATCCGAAGAGTAATCATCACTTTCCTCTTCGACACCGGTCTGCTGCGAGTCGGTCGGCTTCGGGCAGAACTTCCACGACAGGATGTCATGGTTCTGGTAGGAACTGCCTGTTGCCGAGGTAAAACCTACGTAAGCCCATTCGCCCTCGTAAAGGTCAAGCAGCTTTGACAGGTCGGGATTGTCGATTGAAAGGACGGGAGCGCCGTACGAATCCTTGTTGTCGCTCAGGTAAACCCTCATGGTACCTGCTTTAACGTTATAGTCTATCTTCGAGTAATAGACGGCTGCGTTTGAGTTCATCTCGAATATATCAGGGGCAATTGCCAGTTCACCCCCTGATGCGTGATTGGACGAATTGGCTTCTTTACCCATCGACATTACGGCTATGTGGTTTCCGTTGGGGTCGTTCAGCGATTCGATCTGCTTCTCATCATTGTCGAACAGGTCGTATTCCACAGCCAGGCTGTTTGGTATGGGTTCATAGCCTATGCGGCCGCCGGGCAAACCGACAGCTTTCGTGTCTTTGTTCTGAATTACAAACGCCAGGCCGTCGGCGCCGGGACAACTGCTGTCGGATTGTACGCCGTTCACTCCTTCGCTCATCCTGAACGAGAACTCCGTCGTAAAGCCGTTCCTGACGGGCATCTGGTACTTGTACCAGGCAGCGCCCACCCTGTTAACCTCAGATTCGGTAAGCCTTACGTTTTTGTTGTCCCTGCGTGCCTTAGCTGCGTAGCTGATGTTAGCGTCGTCAGTAAAATTTTCAAAAGTGAAGCCTGTTTCGTCGCAGCTGTCTTTGCTGCCGGTATAAGGTATGCCAAGTTCCAGGATGAACCCATCTCCCCCATTTATATTTTGACAGTAAGCATCTTTGGTAATCGGGAAATCGCTACTGAAGGTACTCCCTGTCAAGAATAAATGGCCTTCGGAATTAAAATTCAGTTCCGAATTAGACTCATAGTCCCAACCGCCCAAATACGTTGAATAATAATACTTACCGTTTCTGTCCAACACTAAAAGACTGAGGTCTTCACCACCATTAAGTTTTTTTTGCAAAGCAGAATCGCTGACAGGGAAGTCAGTTTTCTTGGTTGCGATATACATATAAACATTATTCTCCCTGTCTGTTGCTGCACATGGACTATAAATTCTTATCGATGAATCAGTATCGGGTTCATTCCACAAAGTACTCCATTGCAGCGTTCCATCCCTGCTTAACTTAAAAGCGAATTGATCGGCAACACCTGTGACATTTTCACGAAAAGCGCCTTTTGTTGTCGGAAAGTCATTGCCCATGGTCCGGCCCAGAACAATGGAACTGCCCTCCCCGTCGATTACAATATCCGAAACATATTCCCCGCCCTTTCCGCCAAAGCATGTTGACCAGATGATATTAAAAGACTTATCGAATTTTGTTACAAAAGCATCATGACCGTCGCTATATTTAATCTGGTTTTTACAGGGGTAATCATGACTGCGGGTTTCGCCGGATACTATTATATTACCTTCTGAGTCAGTGCCTATGCCATCACCAAAATCATAGCCATTCCCGCCAAGATAGGAAGAATAGACACGTTGAAAATTCCTGTCGAACTTCACTATTATGGCGTCGATGTCGTAGTTCTCGAGTGTCTTTTTAATGGCATCGCCCGTCAAAGGAAAAGTAAGAACACTGTTGGTTTTGCCGCATAGAATTACGTTTCCGTCTTTGTCAGTAATCAAATCTTCAAAATTCTCATAGCCTTTTCCGCCGTAAAAGGAAAGATAATTCAAATAGCCGTATTCAGAAATATTTCCAAAGAATGCATCGTAATCACCACCCTGGTATTTTGCCTGATAGGCGTTGCCCGTTACCGGAAGATTGGTACTTAATGTATGTCCGCAAAACCACAGGGAATTATCAGTGGGTGAAATGTCAGCGCCGTATACATAATCCCATTTGTCTCCTCCGATGAAGGTACTCCACAGCAGTTTATGTTCCTTGCTGAATTTCAATACTATTATATCTTTGTAACCTTTGACACTGTCTTGGTAACAGCCCGCTGTTACAGGGAAATCGTGGCTGCGCGAATAGCCGCTGACAA
>CAZWLN010000065.1:0-24587 GCA_964634885.1 uncultured Hyphomicrobiales bacterium
TTCAGGTAGATGGACTCCCACCCTTCCGAAGGTTTGGAACCTTCGGAAGGGTTAAGAGCAAACTTTACGGTTTTCTTATCACTTCGTATTTCGTAACAGTCTTTTTCGTCGGTTTGAGGCCCGGCTTGGCAGGCGCCTTACCGCCCAGGGGATAGGCCGCTTTCGACTCGACGATGACTAATTCCCCCTTGTCGAACTTCTTTATCTCGGAATAGTTGTATGACTGCTCCATTGCGTGGTAGCACTTGTGCATGTTGTTCTCGGTGCACATGGTAAAATCATACTTCCCGACAAGCTTGGGCCTGAACCAGACGTAAGACATGACGTCGTGTAGCTTGTCGAATTTCATCGTCGAATCGTTAAAACGGTATTCGTCGATCTTGCTGACCCATCCGTTCTTGTCGTAGCTGTATATATACCTCGGAGTACCAAAAGAGCTCTTTGTGAATTTCTTGTCCTCATAGCTTGTGATGGTTACAATTTTCCCTTCGGGCGACTTCTCGGTCTTAATCCACTGTTCCTGTGCATTCTCGTTCTCATGCTCGCCGGTCAGTTTGTTCGTCAGCGTTTTGTAATAGTACGGGAAGCCGTCTTCGTCGAATAGGGTGTATTCTTCGAGGGCCACCTCGCCTATTTTCGCCGAAGGATTGTCCCCTCTTTCGACCATCTGCCTCGTAAACCATATTTTCCTGTTTTCTATGAAAGCGCCGATCTCGAAATTGCCCTTGGGCCTGCTGTTCGGAGGAACGACAAAACGCAGCCTGTATGTCATAGCAATATTGTTGAATTCGATGTTCTTGAAGTCAGGCTCGCCGAACTTTGTAACTTCTTCGGCAATCAGGCAGCCGTCTTTGTATATGTATTCCACCTTCCTTACACGGTCTGTCTCCTTGAACCCGCCCTCATATTCGGTCATCTCGAGGATCTTAAGCGTCTCGGGGGAGTATTTCACAATGTATCTTTCATTCTGAGTGCCGAGCTCGTCGGTGATGACCTCCGAGTCGGGCAGCCTGTTCTCGTCGAACTCACGCTCGGTCATCCTGACGACATTGCCGGCTTCGTCTTTTTCTATCTGCTTTTTCCAGAAGATGTCATCGGGCCTTTCATAGACATATTCAACAGTCGTTTTCACGGTTTTTCCTTCGCTGAATTTTTCCACCGACGAGGAAACGAACCTGAGAATATCATTGCCTCCGACGGGAGCGGCGACAGGGGCTTTCTTCTGCGCAGCAAGATTGTCGTAAGCAGCCATTGTCAGGAATGGTATTAACAGCAGCATTATTACTCTTTTCATAATTACATAACTCCGGATAATGTTAATCAACTTCTATTGTAATTTTCTTATATGCAGAATTGACCGTAAAAGAACAATCTTCGAATGATGGCGCCTTCAGTACGGCTCTGGCATTATTGGAAAAGCCATAGTCTTCCTTCGGGACACCAAGGAAATTATAGTCCATTTTCATGTTGTCGTTCTCGTCGTGCAATACGGCGATGGCGTATGTACCGTAAGGGATGTTTTCAAAAGTGAATGTCGCCTTGTTGTTTTTGATCTTTGTCACCTTTTTGTCGT
The DNA here is from genome assembly GCA_964634885.1 of uncultured Hyphomicrobiales bacterium. Classification (GTDB taxonomy): domain Bacteria; phylum Bacteroidota; class Ignavibacteria; order Kapaibacteriales; family UBA2268; genus DAINRZ01. The sequence continues at coordinate 1,574 of CAZWLN010000065.1, forward strand.
AAGCGTGTTTGTCGTCTTCGGGAAAATACTTTGCATTGTTGAATATTAAGATCCTGGCAGTTCCGTTGTCGTTCTCAAATCCTGTGATTTCAACGGTCAATGTGCCCTGGGATTTCTGTGCGAAAGCGCCAATGTAAAGAATAGTAAGCAAAATTAAGCTTAAACGTAACATTTTTGATACTCACAGAAATTAATAAATTTCCAATGTTTAAAAATATAAAAAAAAACCTGCAATTCAAAAGAAAAGCAGGTAAATTTTTTATTACAAATTATTTATCAGTTACCAAGGAATATGCCGATGGAGTTCTTAGCCCAGATGGCAATTGGATCCCAGAACAGTCCGAAGTATATCACAGGAATTGCCATCAGTACAACGAGGCCTACACCGGCAGGATTAACGTCGATACGTTCGACGGGTTTGTCCGTACCCCTGAGGTACATGCTGCGGGCAATCTTGAAGTAATAATAAAGGGAAATTACACTGTTGATGACACCGACGACTGCCAGCCAGATATTGGCCGAACCGCCGTCGAGAAGCGCCGTAAAGATGAACAGCTTGCCGACGAAACCCGCTGTGGGCGGCAATCCGGTCAGGGACACAAGGAAGATGATCATGCAGACGCCGAGTACAGGTTCCCTGTAACCCACGCCTTCCCAATCGTCCAGTTCCTCGCTGCCGATCTTGTTGGCGATGAACATCACGTACATGAAAGCGCCGATGTTCATGAACAGGTAATAAACGAAGTAAACCATGATTGCCGAGTAGCCGACATTGTTGAGGACAACCATGCCCATCAGCATATAGCCTGCATGGGCAATACTCGAGTAGGCAAGCATTCTTTTGACGTTGGTCTGCCAGAGAGCTACCAGGTTGCCGATTGACATTGTCAACACCGAGAGAATGGCAATGATTATGTACCAGTCAACAGAACCGGAAAGAACTGCCCACTTACCCAATCCGTCGGGAATGCCGTTGATGAAGGTAATCTTGAGGAACCTTAACATAATTGCGAAACCTGCTGCTTTAGAAGCAACAGACAGGTAAGCCGTAACAGTTACCGGAGCGCCTTCGTAAACGTCCGGAGTCCAGAAATGGAAAGGAACGGCAGAGATCTTGTACCCGAAACCGCAGATGATCAGGAGTGAACTGATCAGCAGGGGGGCAATATCTACAGTTCCCTGGTTCAGCACAGCATTGATGTCGTAAAGATTGAGCGAACCGGTGAGGCCGTATAGAATGGAGATACCCCAAAGCATCAGGCCGGAAGATACTGAGCCGTAAATTACATATTTAAGTGAGGCTTCGCTTGCCCTTTTAATCTGCTTCGTGTAACCGGCAAGGATATAGGAGCTGATACTCATGATCTCGATAGCCAGATAGATCATGATCAGATTGGTTGCCGAAGTAAGCAGGAACATACCCAGCGTCATGCCGATGATCAGGGAGAAATACTCTCCCATGGTGTTGCCGTCCTTGTAAAGTTCAGTCGAAAAGAACGACATCAGGATGATGATGAAGCTGGAAGCCAGGATAATGAATTTAAAGAACTGTCCGAAACCGTCAACAGCAAGCATATTGGAAAAGATGCCGGTAACATTAACCGTATCCTGGGCATAGAGGAGATAGCCGGTAACGGCCAACCCGAGAAGCCCAACGATGCCGGCAATGTTTTTCATTTTCCTGAAAATCATGTCAGCCGTCAACGCCAGCAACAGTGTTACCGTCAGTGCGGCTTCCGGCTGGAAGGCAGTGATGCTTGCCTGTAGCTGCTGTATAAAATCTAAATTCTCAGTCATATTCAATTCTCGTATTGACTTTAATTAATATTACAAACCAGCGGTGATAGTCGGAACTGCCGCCTTGACAAATTCAACAAGATGAGAAGCAGTCTGGTCAACTGCGCTAATCATGTAATTGGGCAGAATGCCTAAGAAAATAACTACGGCTGCAAGCGGAATGAAAGCTGTCAGTTCAGTTATATTCAGGTCGTCATGCTTGTAAACCTTGCCCGTAGGATCCCAGGGGCCCTGCCATTTCTCAGGCAATGCGCCGAAGAATACTTTCTGCAATGCCCAGAGCATATAGGATGCGCCGAGGATGATGCCGAGTCCAGAAATCGCTGTAATTACAGGATAGGTCTGGAAGGAGCCGAGCAGAACCATGATTTCGCTTACGAAACCGCTGAGTCCGGGTAAGCCGATGGCGGCAAAGAACGCAATTGTCATGATACCTGTATATATAGGCATTTTGTTTGCCAGGCCGCCGAAGTCGTCGAGTCCTCTTTTGTGTGAGCGGTCATAGACAACGCCCACAATCATGAAGAGCATGGCTGTGATGGTACCGTGGTTGAACATCTGGAACACGGCGCCGACGATGCCGCTGGGCTGCAGCGACGAGATGCCGAGCATTACATAGCCCATGTGGCTGACGCTGGAGTAAGCAATCATCTTCTTCAGGTCCCTCTGCCCCACCTTGAACTGTCCAAGGGCGCAGAGCGCTCCGTAGATGATGGACACCATTCCGACGATTGCCATCATATATTGGAAATAAATTGTGCTGTCGGGGAACATGGCAAAGTTGATCCTGAGGATGCCGTAAGTACCCATTTTCAGGAGGACGCCGGCCAGGATGACGCTGATGGCAGTCGGGGCTTCGACGTGAGCGTCGGGAAGCCAGGTGTGGAACGGCACTGCCGGTACTTTGATTGCAAACCCGATGAACAGGGCAATGAAGGCCCAGTCCCTGATATTATTAGGATTGACCATACTTAATATGGAATTCGGGTCGTACTTCGACGGATCCATCATGTCGAGCATGTTGAACGAACCGACTGCGAAGTACAGGCCGATCATCACCAGCAGCATGAAAACGCTTCCGACTAAAGTATAGAGGAAGAACTTGATGGCTGCATATTCTTTGCGCGGGCCGCCCCAGATGCCGATGAGGAAGTACATCGGGAGAAGCATCAGTTCCCAGAATACATAGAAAAGGAAGAAGTCGAGAGAAACGAAAACGCCCATCATGCCTGCGTCGAGCAGGAGGAACATGGCGAAGTAACCCTTGACGGATTTCTTAATGTTGAACGAAGCAAAGGTAGCTGCAAAGCATACCAGGGCCGTCAGCAGTACCATCGGCATGCTGATGCCGTCAACACCGACAAAGTAATCGACGTTGATGTTACCTACTAAGGGCAGCGATGCCTGTATCCACGAAACTTTTTCAACGAATTGGAAACCTGTAATAGTATTAATTCCCATTAACGCCTTGTCATAACCCAGGTAAATCATTACTGCCAGTACCACCTGGAACAGAGTAACAAGGACTGTCATCCATCTGAAGATAACTGCGGATGTCTCTTTGCTCTTCTCGTCTTTGCCCGCAGGTATCAGGGCTAACACAATCATGCCGATTATCGGCAGGAAAGTAATCCAGGTTAGAATTGAGGAGCCAAACGTAGTGCTTATCTCTCCCATTAATCCTCCACTTGTATATTCATTTTATTAATATTTGTTTTCATAGTATTATTATATAAAGATATAAATCAAAGTCATCACGGCAATTATTACCATTATTACATAGGCCTGGACATTGCCGGTCTGGAACTTACGGAACATTGCCCCTAAGAACCTGAAGATGTTGCCAGTCAGGTTGACCAGCCCGTCGATTACGACATTGTCGAAGACGCCTGTAATGTGGCCGGTTACTCTCGTAACGGCTGCGCTCAGGTTGACGACGCCGTCGATGACATAGTTGTCGAACAGGCCCATCAGTTTGGCCATTCCCACAGTACCGCCGATGACGGTCTTTGCATAGATCTCATCGAAGTACCATTTGTTGAATGACAATTTATGGAATAAGGAAAACTGCTTTTTCAGGTTGTCGGCGTTGAATATTTTAAACTGGTAAACCATGAAAGCTCCCAGGATGCCACAACCAGCAATGATGAGCGATATGATCATTGCCGGCAGGTGTGCGTGGTGCACCTGTTCGTCGAAAGCCGTCCTGAATTCGGCGGCAGCTGCTTCGCCTTCGCCTCCGCTCAGCGGCATCAAATGGCTGAACTGTAAACCGGGAACGGTAACAGCTGTAGCCGGAGCTTCCAGTTTCTCATAGAACCAGCCTGAATGGGCATTGGTCGGGTCCGGCGAATAGACGAACCAGAACGAGAGGCAGGCCAGGAGAATTACCGGGAACACAATTACGAATTTATTCTCTTTTGTATGAGCTGCAATGTCTGTTTGGGGCTTACCGTGGAAAGCAAGGATTGTGAGCCTGAACATATAGAACGCTGTCAATCCTGCCGCGCCGAAACCGATGATCGGTATCAGCCAGTTGACGCCGCCTGTGAGTTGGGCAAAAGCGAGAGTAGCGGCAAGTATGCCGTCTTTGCTGAGGAAGCCCGATGTCAGCGGCACGCCGGAGATGGCCAGTGTAGCCATCAGGAATGCGGCGTATGTAAGTTTCATGTTGTGCCTCAGGCCTCCCATGTTCCTGATGTCCTGCGGATCCATCGAATGATTGTCGGCATGGTGCATCGAAACGTGCATGGCGTGGATGACGGAACCGGAGCAAAGGAAGAGAGCTGCTTTGAACCAGGCATGAGTAACTAAGTGGAAGAAGCCTGTAGTATAGGCTCCGACGCCGAGAGCCATAATCATATAGCCTAACTGGCTGACGGTAGAGTATGCGAGAACGCGTTTGAAGTCCACCTGTGTAATGGCAATGGTAGCTGCCAGGATGGCTGTAATGGCGCCGCAGAAAGCTATGAATGTGAAAGCGCCTGCGGTAAATATCGGGAATACCCTTGCTACGAGATAGACACCGGCGGCAACCATTGTCGCGGCGTGGATCAGGGCGCTGACGGGAGTCGGGCCTTCCATAGCGTCGGGAAGCCAGACATGCAGCGGAAACTGGGCCGATTTGCCGATGGCGCCGCAGAAGATGAAGATACCTGCGAGTGTAAGCAAGGCTTCATTGCCGTATGGCATTAGCCCTGAGCCGATGCCGGCAAATACGCCGTCGAACATAGTAGTGCCGTAGGTAACAAACAGGATGGCAATGCCGATGAAAAAGCCGAGGTCGCCGACCCTGTTGGTGAGGAATGCTTTCTTGCCTGCATATGAAGCGGAGTCTTTTTCATACCAGAACCCGATCAACAGGTAGGAACTGATGCCTACGAGTTCCCAGAATACATACATAAAGAGGAAATTGTTGGCAAGAACAATTCCCAGCATCGAGAAAGAGAACAACCCGAGGTATGAATAGAACCTCGAATACCTCTTGTCTCCGTGCATGTATTCGATTGAGAACATATGTACCAGGAAGCTGATGAGAGTAACGACAATCAACATGATTGCGCCGAGGTTGTCAACCCCGATGCCGACATTGAAATCATAGCCTCCGATTGAGAACCATGTAAACTTGTACTGTATCAATCCCTTGGTTACTGACAGGCCGGTAGCGCCGGAGGCTGCTACGTCGGCAAATTCTCCCCACAATTTGGAGACGAAGACCCACATGGCGAGGGCAAAGTCAATACCAAGTATTGTTGTCCCGATGTATGCGCTGGGTTTGCCGATCCTCTTTCCGAAGAAAACCAGGATCGTAAAGGCAAACAAAGGTAACAGCAATATTACCGTTGATGTTATTAATAGTGTTTCAGGTGTCATATCCTATTACTATCATTTATTAATTAAATTATTTACTCTTTTAAACTATTGACTTCATCGACATTGACATGCTTGAAATTCTGGTAAATGTTCAGCACGATTGCCAGGGCAACTGCGGCCTCGGCAGCGGCAAGGACAATTACAAAAATTGCAGCGATGTGCCCTTCGATGTTCATTCCGCCGAACCTGCTGAAAGCAAGAAAGTTAATGTTGGCGGAATTGAGTATTAACTCCAGGCCCATCAGGACAAGTATGGCGTTCTTACGGGTCACTATGGCAATAATACCGAGGCAAAGCAGTATTACGCTGACAACAAGATACTCCGTTAAGCCTATTCCCATTTTACAATTCCTATATGTTTTATTTACTTTATTTCTTTATTATTAAATCAAACAATTCACTTTACCTGTGGTGAACTATTTCCTCCTGGCTATCTTCGCTGCGCCGACAATGGCAATCAGCAGCAGAACGGCAGCTACCTCGAAAGCAATCAGGTACTCGCCAAGCATCATCGAGCCGATTTCTTCGATGGTACCGGCCTGGGAAACGTTGACTTCTTCCGGTGAAACGAGCCATTGGGCGTTGGCAAACACAAGAATCAGTGTAATGGCCACTGCCCCGCCGGCAAGCCCGGCTACAGCCCAGGTGCCTTTACCAGTGAACCCTTTCTTAATATCAAGTTTGTCCACATTGGTCGTAAGCATGATGGCAAAAATAATGAGCACCAGTATGCCTCCGACATATATCATCAGCTGGGTCACAGCCAGGAAATCGGCAAGCAGCAGTACATAGAGGCCGGCAATTCCAAGCAGCGTGAAAAGAAGTGAGAATGCCGAATACATCATGCTCTTCGAACAAGCAACGATCGTCGCAGAAACCACTACGACAACTGCGAAGACATAAAATAAAATTGTAATTATTTCCATAACCAATAATCTATTGAATTAAACAATTTACTCTTTTGGTTTTTCCTCTTCCTGCTTTGGCGCAGCAGCGGCGGCGGCAGCTTTGGCTTCTTTTTGTTTCTGGGCCTGTTCTGCAACAAGTCTTTCCTTCTCTGCAATCTTTTCGGGTGTCATATCTGAAAAATGATAGAGCAGATCGGACCTGTCGTAGGTTGAATACTCAAACTCAGTAGTCATTACAATAGCTTCAGTGGGGCACACCGTAGTACACAAGGCACAGAAACAGCATTTGGCAAAATCAATATCGTACTGAGCAACCCAGAATTTCCTGTTTTGTTCGATGACGGAACCGTCCTCGTCGAGAACCTTCAGTTTCGGATTGTCCGGATCGTCGGGAACGACTTTAACAGTTTTCACGGTAATACAGTTGACAGGACATTCCCTTGAACAGCCTGCGCAACCGTTGCATCTGTCAACGTTCAGTTTCAGCCTGTTACGTGCATTGTCGGGCATCTTTGCAGTGCCGGCTTTTTCCGTTGGGTGTACGTTGGGGTACTGGACCGTTACATTGCGCATGAACATGTGCTTCAACGTAATCTTCATCCCAATGAGGGCAGTAATAATCCCACCCCATATATCCCTGAAATAATTGTAATTTGTCATCTATTAAAGCCTCCAAAGTTCAGTATTAATGTAACATTCCCCAAAAACTTACCGCCAGGAAAGAAACAAAAGAGACGGGTAAGAGTACTTTCCATCCGACGAACATCAACTGGTCAACCCTGAATCTCGGAAGTGTCCATCTGAGCCATATCTGGATGAAAACAAAGACAAAAGCTTTGCCGATGAACCAGAGAGGCTGAAGGTAAGGCTGGTTGAGGAATTCGCCGAAAGGCGAGTTCCAGCCGCCGAAGAACAGGATGGTAGTTACGGCCGCGACAACAAACATATTGGCGTACTCTGCGAAGAAGAACATGGCGAACTTCATGCCGGTGTATTCTGTGTGGTAGCCGGCAACTAATTCAGATTCACCTTCGGGTATGTCAAAAGGCGTTCTGTTTGTTTCAGCAAGCGATGATATGAAATAGGTTACGAACAGCAGCATCAGGAAGGGTATTACCCAGAGTTTCTCAACAGAGCCGGGGCCGCCGAACACGAACCAGTTCCAGAACCAGCCGCTTTGGGCAATGTTCAGGTGCTGCACGTTCAGGCCGGACAAATAGCCTTCCCCGAGGTCCTTGAATCCCATGCTCCTGATATAGTCGGATGTTACTGCAAGGTCGCCTAGCTGGTAACTGCTGACAAGCGTTGCTATTGTCAGGATGCAGACCGCTGCGGGTATCTCATAGCTGACGATCTGGGAAACGGAACGCATAGCACCCATAATCGAGTACTTGTTGTTCGAAGCCCAGCCGCCCATCACAATACCTATGACAGCAAAAGAGCCGACAGCCAGCAGGAAGAACAATCCGAGGTTCAGTCCCGAGGGTATGAAATAGGAACTGAAAGGAATTACAGCAAAACTTCCGTAAGCGCCGGCAAAAATTATGAATGGCGCCAAATTGAAGAAAGGTTTGTTGGCAGCGTCGGGAGTAATGTCTTCCTTCTGCAGAAGCTTGAAAACTTCCGCAACAGGCTGAATTATGCCCCAGGGGCCTGTCCTCATGGGGCCAAGCCTTTCCTGGATGAACGCAGAAATTTTCAGTTCGCCGAGGATTGCTACCAATGCATAGCCTACAACAAAGATCATTGGTAAAACCAGGACAATCAGGATGCCCAGCCAGTTATTACCAAAAATATTATATACAAAATTCTCCATTATTTTTTCATTGTATGATGTAACATTATATTATCTGTCAACTTCACCTAATACAATATCTATACTACCAAGGATCATGATTAAATCTGCAAACAAATAGCCTTTTGTAATCTCGGGCAATACCGCGAGGTTAACAAAACTCGGCCCGCGTGCTTTTACCCTTGCCGGTTTCGGGGTGCCGTCGCTTACGATGTAGAATCCCAGTTCTCCTTTGGGATTCTCAGCGGCGGAATAGATCTCGCCCTTTGGAACTTTGATCTTTCTCGGAACTTTTTCTTTAACGTCGCCTTCGTTGGGCATCTGGGCAAGAGCCTGTTCGATGATACGGCAGCTTTCTTCCATCTCGTGGAACCTGACCATGATGCGGTCCCAGCAATCGCCGACAGTACCCATCTCCCCTTTGCCGACTACGACATTGAAGTCGAACTTGTCGTAGATGGAATAGGGCTGGTCTTTCCTCAGGTCGAAATGTACGCCCGAAGCGCGCAGGTTGGGGCCTGTAACGCCATAGTTGAGGGCAACGTCGCCGGGCAGAATGCCGACATTAGCGGTACGATTGATGAAAATCCTGTTTTTAAGAAGAAGATTAAGTATTTCTTCGTTTGTAGCCAGAATCTGTTTAACGGCAAATGCGACATCCTCTTTAAAAGCAGGATGTACTTCGCCGGACAAACCGCCGACCCAGAAGTAATTGTAGAGAAGCCTGCCGCCGGAAGCTTTCTCGAAGATCGACAGAACATATTCCCTGTCCCTGAACAAATAGAGGAAAGGAGTAAAAGCGCCGACATCGAGTCCGAAAGCTGCGACAGCAATCTGGTGGTTGACGATGCGGTTAAGCTCGGCCATAATTACGCGGATATACTCCACTCTTTCAGGCACCTGGATGCCGCACAGTTTCTCGATGCCCATTACGTATGGCCATTCGTTGTTCATGGAGCATTCGTAGTCCATCCTGTCGATGTAAGGAATCACTCCGTTGTACTGTACGTTTTCGGCGTGCTTTTCGAAGCAGCGGTGGAGATAGCCGATATGAGGAATTACTTCGGTAACGATTTCGCCGTCCAGTTCCACCTCAAGCCTGAGCAAGCCGTGGGTTGACGGGTGCTGAGGGCCGACGTTAAGGCGCATCCTGTCCGAATCAATCAGACTGTACTCAAAATCAACTTTTTTTCTATCGCTCACGATCTATACCTGTAATGTGTAATAATCTGTTTATTAATAGGGAACTTTCATGCCGTGGTATTCTTCGGGTTCTTTGTAATCCTTCCTCAGGGGATGGCCTTCCCAGTCATAGGCACACAGTATCCGAATGAGGTTGTGGTGGCCTTCGAAGACGATGCCCATCAGGTCCCAGGCTTCTCTTTCATGCCAGTCGGCAGACCTCCATACTTTTTCCAGGGTAGGAACGACAGGATTGTCCTTTGGAACTTTCACTTTGATTGTCAGTTTGTGCTTATGAGTCAGGGACATCAGGTTGTAAACCACGCCGAAAGCATCACCATAGTCCATGGAACTGAGACAGACAAAATAATCGAACAACAAATCCGGGTTGTCACGCAGTTCGAGGGCGATATCGACGATTTTGTCAGGTTTGATTTCAATAAATGGATCCGAAGGCTGTTCATTAGTGATGCTGATTACATCATCTTCAAATTTGGCTTTCAGCAGTTCAAAGATTTTATTGATTTCCATAGATTACCAATTTATTCTAATTAGTTATGAATTATTTCGTTCTCGACAATAATATTACCGGCAGCAGCAGCCGCGGCATCTTCTTCGGCGACTCTCTGCCTCTTCCTGAAAATGGCTTCCATATTAATCATTTTCTGTAGTTTGATCATTCCCTCTTCTAAGGCTTCGGGCCTGGGAGGGCAACCGGGGACATAGACGTCGATGGGAATAATCCTGTCCACACCCTTTAATACATGATAGCCATTCTTCCAGTAAGGGCCGCCGGAGTTGGCGCAGGACCCCATGGATATTGCATAGCGTGGTTCGGGCATTTGTTCGTATAGCCTCTTAATTCGTTCGGCCATTTTCATGGTTACAGTACCTGAGATGATGATGAAATCGGCCTGTCGCGGTGTACTTCTGGGCAGGCATCCATATCTCATAAAATCGAAATGAGAAGCGTTCACGGCCATAAACTCGAAAGCGCAGCAGGCAAGCCCAAATTGCATATACCAGTCTGACTTGCTCCTGCCCCAGTTGAGTATGTCTTCAACGGTTCCCAGAATGAAACCACCTGCGTTGTAAGGGTCATTTAATTTATTCAATAATCCCATCTATTGATTCTCCCAATTAAAATTTAGTTCTTCTTTTTAATAATCATATCCTGGAGGTTAGGAATGACCGGATTGGGTTTTTCCCAGGTCAGATAGCCTTTTGCCCAGTCATAGACCAAGCCGTATGTCAGAACGACGAAGAAAACGAGCATGGCATAGAATGCATACCAGCCAAGCTGTTTGTAAACGGCAGACCAGGGAAACAGCAAAACGACTTCAACGTCAAAGATCAGGAACACAAGCGCTACGACGTAGAACCTGACATTAAACTTAATCCTGGAATCGCCGAATGGGACTTCACCGCATTCATAGGTAGCATTTTTTAACGGGTTTGGTTTGCTTGGCCTGACAACTGCTGATGCTACCAAGCTGATACCGACAAAGAGAAATCCTAAAACCAGAAATAATAAAACTATCCCAAAATCTGTCAGCATACTTATTGCCTGCATTATTTTAAAAAAAACTGCCACGAAATTACAAAGAATTTGAATTATGGCAATAGGAAAAAACCGGTAAAAATATTAACACAGGCTAAATATTAAATTAACAGCTCGCATAGGCGCCCGGAATTAATACATTAATAATTGCCGGTTTCATGAAGTAATTCAAAATAATTCTAATAAATTAATTGCAATGAGCATAAAGGACTCATTATGCGTTCGTGAATTCTTGTTAATAATAAATTAATCTTAATGTGGAAAAATATTATAGTTTATATGGTGTTTGATAATTTTTCTTTCAGGAGTTCCATCGAATTACCAATTATGATATTTAATTTAAAATAACAAATTTCCTCTTGTTGCATATATACGTAAATGATATATTTGAAAAGTAATTTTATTCAATGGGGAATTTTATGAATAGTATCGATATTACAAAAATTAACCTCAGGAACGACATCATATTTAAATATGTTTTTGCAACAGAAGAATCCCACGGCATATTAATCGACCTGCTCAATGCAATATTTAAAGACAGCGGCCAGGAACTGATTTCTGAAATCGAATACCTGAACCCCATGAACCTGAAGGAATACCTTACAGACAAATCCACAGTCATCGACATCAAAGCTAAAGACGAAAAAGGAAGGTTTTACAACATTGAGATGCAGGTACAAAAGGAACAGAATTTCATTCCCAGGATGATATTTTATAATGCAAAAATGCTTGCCGGACAGCTTGAGGAATCATTCGGCTATGAAAAGCTGAATAAGACCATATCCATTGCATTTACGGATTTTATCCTCCCGGTAAAGGAAAAGCCGATACACAATATATACAGGCTAATGAACGTTAAAAGTCACAGGGAGTTGGCAGACATCGTTGAGTATCACTTCATCGAGCTGCCAAAGTATAAGGATGACAGGACATATGACGATCCGATCAACAAATGGCTCTGTGCCATTATTGGCGGTGAATCCTTCATCAACAATCCGGGCAGGATGCCGGAAGCTATAAAAAAGGAGAAAATGATAATGAAAGCAATAGAAAAAATGCGAAAGGCTGCCGCTGACCCTGATGTCAGAGCGATTATTGAGTTCCGTGAAAAAGCTGTTCACGACGAAGCGGACAGGTTGGCCTATGCCACTAAAAAAGCCATGCTGATTGGTGAGAAAAGGGGCATCAGGCTGGGAGAAAAAAGAGGCCGTGAAAATGAAAAAATGAATATTGCTCTTCAGATGCTGGCCCTCAATATTAGTATCGACAACATTTCTTCGGTTACCGGACTGTCAGCAGATACCATTTCAAAACTTAAGCAATGACAAGCTGCAATCCGGCAGCAAGCGCAAGGCCTTTCTGCCAGAAAATAAAAAGAATATTATACATTATTTCTGTATGATTTATTTTTCCACCATGGAGAAATAGTTGTTTCATAGAAATTGCAATGTTTGTAATTTTGGAGTTTTGTTACAGATATAATTTATATTGATAATGAAATTAACATGTGTACAGTTTGCTCCTGTTTTTGGAAACAGAGACAAGAACGTGGAAACCATGCTGCAATATACCGGCGGCACAGACTGCGACATCATCCTGTTCCCGGAACTCTGTACTTCGGGATACTTTTTCCTGTCTGCCGAAGAAGCACTGCGCCAGTCCATCCCACTTAACAGCGATGTAATCGACGTTTTCGCAAGGGAAGCAATGGTCATGGACAGGATCATCTGTTTCGGTTTCCCTGAGAACGACAACGGTAAAGTATATAATTCTGCCGCCATCCTGTTTCCCAACCCGAAGTACAACAGGGTTTACCGGAAAACCCATATGTTCTATAAGGAGAAATTCTGCTTTGAACAGGGAAACACCGGATTTTTTGTTGTTGACTATAAAGAAAAGGATATAAAGATCGGCCCGATGATATGCTATGACTGGCGTTTTCCCGAAGCTGCCCGTTCCCTTGCCCTCGACGGCGCCGACCTGATCGTCTGCCCTTCCAACCTTGTAACCAACGTTTGGCACAGTGTAATGCCCACAAGAGCCCTCGAAAACAAAGTCTATCTTGCTGTTGCCAACAGGTGCGGTACGGAGCAAAGAGGCGATGAAACGCTGTTTTTCAACGGCGGCTCTGCTATTTATCACTATTCGGGCCAGGAATTGGAAAAAGCCCCGGTTGAAAGCGATACAGTCATTTCGGCAGAGATTTTCCCCGGTGAAACAAGGAACAAATCATTCAATGAATTCAACGACATATTCAGGGACAGGAAACCTGAATATTATTCAGTAATATTAAATAACGGACAATAATGTTTGCATCAGTAAAGAAAATTCACTTCGTGGGCATCGGCGGCATCGGCATGAGCGCCATCGCCGAAATACTGCTCACTCAGGGATTCAGCGTCAGCGGTTCAGACATGGCGCAATCAGAAAATACGGACTATCTTGCTTCCCTCGGCGCTAAGATATACATCGGCCACGACGCAAAGAACATTGGAGACACCGAAGTTGTAGTTTACTCGAGCGCTGTCCACCCAAAAGAAAATCCTGAAACCCTGGAAGCGCTGAACAGGAACCTGCCTCTGCTGCGCCGTGCAGAAATGCTGGCAGAAGTTACAAGGCTCAATTACTGCCTTGCCATCTCGGGTACTCACGGCAAGACAACGACAACATCCATGTGCGGCCTGACGATGATCAAAGCCGGCTTTGACCCTACTGTCATTGTCGGTGGCAGGTTGAGCGGACTCGGCGGCTCGAACGCCTGCCTTGGAAAAGGAGACTGGACCGTTGTCGAAGCCGATGAATACGACCGTTCTTTTCTGCAGCTCCTCCCTACCGTTGCGATAATTAATAATGTCGAAGCCGAACATATTGATATATACAAAGATTTCGACGACCTGAAGAATACATTCGCCGACTTTGCCAACAAAGTGCCTTTCTACGGCTTTGTGGCTGTCTGCCTCGACGACCCGGGCATTAAGGACATATTGCCGCAAATCAAGAAAAAAGTAATAAGTTTCGGGTTGTCAAGGCACTGTGACATCAGGGCGGAAAACGTTACCTATTCGGGCCGTTCTACAGAATGCAAAGTCTATGAATTCGGAAAACTGCTCGGTAAACTTACATTGAATATTCCCGGCATCCACAATGTACGCAATGCCCTTGCTGCCGTAACCGTCAGCCGCCAGATGGGCATCGGTTTTGACGTAATAGCAAGTGCGATAGCCGAGTTTACTGGTGTTTACCGGCGTTTCGAGATAAAAGCAGACGCAAAAGGCATTATGGTCATCGACGACTATGCCCATCACCACACTGAAATCTCTGCAACACTCCAGGCAGCCCGCAACGGATGGGACCGAAGGATCGTCTGTGTTTTCCAGCCTCACACATACACCAGGACAGCCGCCTTTTACAAAGACTTCGGCAGATCGTTCGACGAAGCCGACGTATTGATTGTTACTGATGTTTACCCTGCCAGGGAAACCCCCATCGAAGGAGTGACCGGAAAATTAGTCGCCGACGCAGCAATACAATCAGGACACCGCAATGTAGTCTATATCCCCGATAAAAATGATTTGTTTGCAGAAATAAAGAAAATTATGAAGGAAGGTGATATAATCATTACCATGGGCGCAGGCGATATATGGAAAACTACAAACATGCTTGTGGCAGATTTGAACGGATGATCAGGCTCCCGATGGCATGAAAAAAAAATATTGAGTATCTTTTAAAATAATATTAAGACAAAATCGAAAATTAAGTCAAAAATCAAGTATGTGTTAAATTAATTTATTGAAGAACAATGATTAGAAAAGCAAGTTTTTTTAGAATGGCAACCCTGTTGTTGGTTGGAATGTTCTGCGTTTCGGCAGTTTCTCTTTCAGTTCCTGCAAAACAGGACTCACAGAACAAGAAAGTAATTGCCACAGTCGGGAAGTATGATATTACATACGGAGAACTGGAAAAAGCTTTCAAAAAGAATATGAACCGCAAAGAGTCATCTCTTTTTAATGTCTCAAGAGACAGCATCAATGACTTCCTTAATCTTTATGTAAATTATAAACTGAAAGTCCTCGACGCTCTCGACAGAGGCTACGACAAAGACAGCAGCGTCGTTAAAGACATTGAAACAAACAGGAAAGTCCTTGCCGAGTCGTTTTACTACGACAAAGTACTTGTAGAACCCAACGTAAAACAACTGTTCGAAAAGAGAAAAAAAGAGTTCAGGATTGCTATTATTTACATTGGCATTCCTGCAACATCGCCGAACGACACGGTGTCAGCCTATCGAAAAGCTGTGAAAACACTTGAACTGATCAAACAGACAAACAATTTTGCCGGCGTCGCAAGGGATTCGTCAGAAGACAAGCGCAGCGGCGAAAAAGGCGGAGAAGTACCTTACTACGTTTCTGCAGGCAGCCTCCAGAGGCCTGTCGAAGACGCAGCCTATACCCTGAAAGCCGGCGAGGTCTATCCCTACCCCATTCGTACACGCCTGGGCTATATCCTTCTTAAAATGATCGACGAACAGCCCCGCATCAAAGTTAAAGTTCGCCACATTCTGCTTTCGATGAAAGATAAAGACTCGGCGGCAGTTGTACGCAAAGCTGACAGCCTGATTGCCCTGCTCAACAAAGGCGCTGATTTTGCCAGACTTGTCGAAGAAAATTCGGAAGACCCCTCAAGTAAAATGAACCAGGGTATCGTCTGTTCCTGGTATTCACGTTCCGCAGGCATGGACGGTACGGGCAGACAGCTTATACCCGAATTTGAAAATGCCATCTTCAAGTTGAAAGACAATGAACTCTCCGGCAAAGTCTTTACCGAATACGGAGTCCATATCATCAGGCGCGACTCGAGCTGGAAATTCTCGGAAGATGAAGAACAGCAGTACTTAAAGAAAACATACAAGAGGCTCTATTTCGAAGAAGATAAACGTAAACTGCTCGACTCTCTTGCCAATAAATTCGGCATTACCGTCAATGAAGGCAACCTTGGACTGTTCGTTGCCATGCTCGATACCAATTCTACAAACATGAAGAAGGGCTGGGACTCATTGCTGACAAATACAATCGGCTCCAAACCCCTCTATGTCATCGACAGTAAAACATTCTCCGTTTTTGACCATGTTAAAAAAATGAAATCCGAAAGCGAGTTGAAAGGTACTCCCCTCAACACTCAGGGCATCAAAGAATCAATTAATAAAGTAATCGACCCGGTTGTATTTAAAAAAGCTACCGCCAACATGGAAACAGATTATCCCGATTTCAAATACCTCATGGAAGAATTCAGGGACGGCATCCTCCTGTTCAGGGTCGAAGCCCTCGAAGTGTGGGATAAACTGAAATTCGATTCTACTAAAGCCAAAGAGTATTTCGTTCAGTTGAACAAACCGTTTTACACAGACCATACCTATGACCTGTCTGAGATATTTGTGCTCGCAGACTCTGTTTCCAAAGACCTGTACAATCAGTTAAAGAACGGCGCCGACTTTGCTTCTTTGGCAGAAAAGAACACAGTAAGGGCAAAATTCAGGGAGAAAAAAGGCAATTGGGGCAAAGTGGCCGTGAAAGATAACAAACTGGCAAAAATGGCTTTCGACAAAGGTATCAAAGCGCCTGCACTGCTGGAACCCGTACCCTATGAAAACGGCTTCTCAATCGTCAAAATCAACTCTTACGAAGCTCCCAGAGTTAAAACATTCGAAGAAGCAATACCCGATTTCGCACCCCAGTACCAGGATATGGTGCAAAAATCGTTGTCGGAGAATTGGCTTAACAACGTAAAGCAAAAATTCCCCGTTAAAATAAATGAAGCTGAACTTACGACTGTACTTAAAACATTGAAAAAGAGTAAATAACGAGAAAGAATTATGAATTTAAGAAATTTCTTCCTATTGGCAGTCAGCCTGATTACAGGCTGCCTGCCGATGATGTCCCAACAGCTGAGTGAAGGCCAGACCGTCGATAAGATAATGGCAATCGTCGGTAAGGAAATCATCCTCAAATCAGACCTCGACGCCAGGCTGGCTGAAATGAAGCAGATGGACAGCTCTGTAAACATTAATGATCCTGTACAGCAGAAGTTCATTCTTAACATGATGATCGACGAAAACCTCATCATCATGAAAGCCATCGAAGACTCAATCGAAATATCCGAGGAAGAACTGGAAAACCAGTGGACCTATCTCTTTCAAAGGCTCATCGACCATTACGGCTCGAAGGAGAGGATTGAGAACGTTTACGGCAGTTCTTTGCAGAACCTCAAGTATAAATACAGGGAACAGATCAAGAAACAACTCCTCGCCGACAGGATGATCAGGACGAAACTGGGCACCGTTACGGTTTCACCAAGGGAAGTACAGGAGTTCTACGACAAATACAAAGACTCCATTCCTACCATTCCGGCTTCGATTGAACTCTATCACATCGTTAAAAACGTCGAGGTGCTGGGCAATGTGAAAGAGGAGCTCCGGAAAAAAGCAAAAGCCATAAGGGATTCCATCCTTGCCGGAGGCAGCTTCGCGGATTTTGCTAAGAGATACAGCTCAGACAGCTACTCTGCTGAGAACGGCGGTGAGCTGGGCTGGGTGAAACGGAACAAACTCTATCCCGAATTCGAAAAAGCAGCCTTCGGGCTCCAAAAAGGCGAAATCTCCGGAGCAGTTGAAACTCCTTTCGGATTCCACATCATCCAAACCATCGACAAGAAAGAAGACGCCGTTAACGTAAGGCATATACTCCTGAAATTCGAAGACACTGAAAGCAGTAAATTGAAAACCGTCGAGATCCTTAAGGAACTGAAGGCTAAGATTGACAGTGGCGCCGTTTTTGAAGACCTGGCCCGTAAGTTCTCAGACGACAACGACACGAAGGGTTTCGGAGGCAAACTCGGCAAATTCCCGATCCCGATCAATCCCAACAGCATGAGTCCTTTCCTTTTCACTCCTTCCAATCTCGACGAGATCGTTTCAAAGATGAAGTCAGGTGAAGTTTCACAGCCTCTTCCCTATGAACCCGACCCAAAACCTTCCTTTAGGCTGCTTTACAAGAAGAGTTTCATTGTCGAACACAAAGCAGAAATTGAAAAAGACTATGATGAACTGGAAAAAATTGCCAAGAACTTCAAGCAGAGAAAACTCCAGCAGGAATGGCTTGCAGAACTTCGGAAGCAAATGTACTGGGAAATCAAGGAATAATACCTTCCTATGACGCCAAAGTTCTACAGGCAGCAATGAATTCTTACATTGCTGCCTTTTTTTTACAGATCTTATGCGTATTCCGCTAATTATTTTTTGGCTCAATCCAGCGGCGGCAGAACAGAGAAGATCAGAGCAGGCCCGTATTGTATGTGAAGGAAGCTCCCAGGCTCCAGGCGTACCAATTCCCTGATGAGATCAGGCCGGTAATGGGTATGCCCGCATAAAAACCTAAGGTGGAATACTTTCCTAACCCCATCTGTACATCGTAGCCCATCCCCAGTTTGAATGTAAAGTAAACAGTGTTCAGGTCAGGTATTCTCATCTCATAGGTGTATTGCTGCTGGCCTCTGCTGTCGCTGTATTCATAGGAATCAAGCAATCTTATATTTGCTTTCACCGAACCGGCAATGCTGAAAGGTGAATCGAAAAGCCTTAACCTGAAACCCGGCTCTATTATCAATTGTTGGATATTGACATCGTATTTATACTCAGATTCAAAATCATCGCTGTATCTCATCGGATAGGGTACTGTATTGTTAAAGTATGAGTGGAAATATTTATACATGACTTTAGTGAAAACAGTATATTTTCCAAACCAGTATTCGAAGTTCATACCAGCGCCCAATCCGAAGCCGACACCTTTGTCGAAGTCGCAACAGGGGCGGTATTCATCTCCCACCTGCTGGAACAGGGTCATAATGCCGTCTTCTCTCGAACTGTAAACGAAATCTGTTTCAGCAGCCAAACCCACAAAAAAACTGGGTATGTCAAAAGGCAGCCTGGCCGAATACTGCCAGTCAAAGCCCTGTGAAAAGGCCGGGCCCGACATAGCAATGAGAAGTATGATATATCTGATTTTTCTCATCGGGTCACTACAATTTTAATGATCTCACAGAAGAAGCCGTCCGTCATCTCAAGGTAATAAATACCATGGGTGAAGACGGACGAATCGATCCGGGTTTCATACTCACCGGGGCTAAGATTTTCCGCAGGAATGGAAAAGACCTTCTGGCCATACAGGTCATAGAGGTTGAAACTGCACCTGTTTTCCCCTGACAGGGAGAATTGTACCCTGAATTCATCATCGGCAGGATTGGGCCTGGCGCTGAGTATCGAAAAGTTCCTGACGACCGAAGGAATGGCTTTGTTCTCCAGTCCACAAACTGAGTCGAGGGTGAAAAGCCCGTCAGTTTTCACAATGGACATTACTTTACTGCAGATGCCGTCGCCCAATTCGGGATTGAGGAATGAGATGGGTGTTGAAATTTTATTGCCCAGGTATGTATTGAATTTTAGAATTATCAGGGTGTCGCTTGCAGAAAAGTATTCACTGCCTGCCATCTTTATATTTACGGCAAGCATGCCGTCTTTAAACTCGGACATTTCTATTATATTGGCCTTTGCAGAAGCAGTACCGACATTTTCATAGTTCTGGTATGACAGCAGGTATTTCTCAAAAACAATTGTGTCCCTGAAAGTCCTGGCAATCTGTATCTTTTCTCCATCGACAAGCAAAGGAAAGCTCACAACCCTGCCGGGCATTGCTTTGACCTCAGGAAGCCGCATTGTCGTTGAAGCAGCTTCTACCGTCTTAGCTGTAAGGCTAACGACAGTAATACTGTCCGGACAGGTCTCGCTTTCAATACGCAGTTTTGCGTCGTACTGAGTGTTCACATCGAGGCCGTCAGTGTTGAAGCTTATATATATATTACTGCCGGTACCGGGTTCCAGGATGAAGTTGTTCGGTGTAACTGCAAAAGGAGTCGTTTTCGTATCGATTCGAATGTTCTTGATATTGAGGTTTGCATTGCCGTTGTTGTAAACCTTAACCGAATCCAGTATCTTCTTGGGACAATCAGGACTAATGACGACATTTTTATAATCTACGGTTGTGTGGTTGAGAGCCATTATCGGTTCGACACATTCGGCCCTGATGAGGAATTCAATCTTGCGGGCATCGGAAGGATAGCCGAAAATATTCTTTTTGTAAATATCACTGTAGATTACCAGTCTTGCAGTGTGAATGCCGGCCTCCTGAGACATCAGCCGGA
Source organism: uncultured Hyphomicrobiales bacterium (assembly GCA_964634885.1). Lineage (GTDB taxonomy): Bacteria > Bacteroidota > Ignavibacteria > Kapaibacteriales > UBA2268 > DAINRZ01. The sequence goes on from CAZWLN010000065.1 coordinate 21,939, forward strand.
AAGAATACCAGCCGGTACCACCATTGGGAATGGGCGTGCCTGTAATACGGTCATTGTTGAAAAAGGTAAACTCAGTTGAAGGATTGTCGTTAGTTTCGTTCAACAGCCTGATGCTGTCGGCAGTTAAAACGATGTTGCCATTATTAATTATCTGCAACGTTGGGTACGAAAGGAAAAAACAATCAGGCTGCCTTGGAATCTGTCCCAGATCGAGAACAGTGTATTTTTTCCCATTGACAATCTTTTCATATATTTTCGGGATCATCTGGGTGTGCGTTTCGTCAACCATGATATCCTGAACTACGCCGAAAGCTTTTATCGTATCCGTTACAAAGTCAACGTAACCGGTCTCTATGTCGGTGTATTTCAGTTTCAGTTCAATTGCGTCCTTGACGGTGTCGGTAGGATAATAGCCAATCTGCCATGTGTTCTGGGAATATTTCTGGTTTACCTGGTAACTCATGGGCAATGGATAGAATTTAAAATAGAACTCTGAAGCCTGCCCGGAATACCTTGGGACCAACCAGTTCGTATCCTGTTCCGAAACAGACAGGCCCTTCATCGATGAATTCTGGACAATCCAATTGTACCGGAGTGTATCAGTCGGATTAATATACACTGAATCGAGGATTTTTATGTTCTCGAAACCATCGAGCAATTTATTGGTTTTCCTGAAAACTAGTTTATAATACTTGCTTACCAGCATTTCGGACTGGCTTGTTCCATTACAGGTGTCCTGGAAATAAAGGCCAAGTTTTAGCAACGCTTCTTTGCTTTTACTCACAGGGTCAGTAACATCATTCTTCGTACGGTAAACGATGCCGATGGTTTTGGCATCTCCGGGGGAAATGAACTGGGAACCGAGGTCGTACTTCAAGAGCTCGTATTCGAGGGTTCCTTTTTGGGTTTTACCAAGGTAAAAAGAAGGATCGTGGTCCTTGATTGATACTATTGAATCTCCGGTATTAACAAGCTTAAAATAGGTTATAATCGTATCCCCCTGCATACACATTCCCATGTCTATTATGTTGGTATCGGGATATGAGTAATTATACCCCGGCAGAGGATATTGCAGGGATGTAATGGTACCGGTAATCTTTGGAAAGGCAGGAATGCAGGTAAACAGCGTTAGTACAACTATCGCCGTAAGGAATATATGTCTTTTTGCACAATATATCATTTTTTTATAAAACACCTACCATAAATTTTTGGAAAGAACGTCAATTGCTAACGAATATTGTTAAAACAATAGATAAAATCGAAGTTTTGACGAAAATAGAAGTTTGAATTGTAATTAAAAATGTGTTTAAATACACTAATTTAATATTTTTATCGTGTGAACATAAATGAAAAAAATTAAACTTTTGGAGGATTTGATGAAAAGATTTTCTTACACACTGGCTATCCTGGCGCTGACATTTATGTATTCCTGTTTCTCACAGGATGGCAAAAGTCCCGAACCTGCTGCCGGAGGCCCAACCCCGAAAATTGAAATCGTAGGAGGAGATACATACGATTGGAAAGATGTCATTTTTAAACAGAACACTCCTTTGACGGCTAAGGTAAAAATCAGGAATGCCGGCGACGCCATACTTATTCTTGGTGAACCGAAAACAAGCTGCGGCTGTACTACTGCCCCACTTGACAAAGATACCCTGCAGCCGGGAGAAGAAGCTACTCTCAATGTAACACTCCGGATTCAGAACAGAAGCGCGGCTGTTAGTAAAACTGTTACTCTCAACAGCAACGACCCCGTGAATCCCAGGAAAATCCTTTACCTGAAAGCAAATGTTACTGTTCCGGTCGAGGTTTTGCCCAGGGAGTATTTCTCTTTAAGCGACATGAAGATTGGTTTTGAAACCATTTCGACCGTTTCCATTAAAAACAATACTTCGGCGCCCATTAAGATTCTCGACTACACTCTTAAGCCCGATAATGCCAGTGTTGACATTGTCAAAGGCAAAGTAATCAAACCCGGTGAATCCATGCCTGTTACTCTTAAAGTTAAACCTAATGCCAGCGGTAAATTCAACAGCAACCTGGATATTAACACCAACAACCCGGACTACCCTGTCATTTCCATCAGGGGATCCGGCAATGTCCAGGAATCGGAACTTTTTAACAACTCCAACACAAGCGAAAAATAAACCGGATTGATTATAGATTCGTGGAAGCTTTCCGGGATGGCATATTCCGGAAAGCTTTTTTTTTGAAAAAGTAAAGATATTCAATATTCTTCTGACGCCAGGTTTCGTATTGCAGCATCAACCTTCAGCCTGCTTCCGAAGGTTCCAACCCTTCGGAAGGGTATGAGGTCGAATAGATAGACTCCACCTTGGAGGCGCATGGTTACGGCGTTTCTTGAAGAAGGGGCAGTTGCCCCTTCTTCAATTGCCTGGGCTGGTTTTCTTTACAAACTTTATGAACTTTACAAACTTGATGAACTATTGACCCCATCCCGGCCTTCCCCAAGGGGAAGGAGAAAGAAAGGAAGTGGTGTGGGCCGGCTTTATGCTATTAATATGTCGCCCCGCTGGGGCTTAGATTCTTTCTTTATAAACTTGATGAACTTGAGAAACCTGACGAACTGAAGAAGTCCAACCACCCCCTGCCCCATAAGCGTTAACTTAAGCAAAGCGAATGAATTTG
>CAZWLN010000066.1:0-4031 GCA_964634885.1 uncultured Hyphomicrobiales bacterium
ATGTAAGAAAAAGCAGAGCCGGAGCGATTTTCCCCCGCCTTGGATAAGGAGGGGGCAGGGGGCGGTTGGACTTCACAGTTCGTCAAGTCAGATGTCAGGAGTAGAGACAGGTCTCAGACCTGTCTCACACCATTCCGAGCGCAGCGAGACCGGCGAAGCCAATTCTGAATGACGAATGACGAATGATGAATTACGAATTCTGAATGAAACAGTTTTTCTTGTGTTTAAATAAAAAGACGGGCTCCACCATACAGGCGGAGCCTCATCTGATGATATTACAAGTCTCTTTTCTTCAGCACATCCCTGATGAGTTCGCCGTAGGCAATCGACGATTCGACGGAAGTACCGGTAATGAAAGGATGGTCATAGTGAACTTCGGGATCGTCCCTGCGGGCGTTGACCCTGGCAATGCATGCGCCGTCGGGGCCTACTGCGTCCCTGACGATGTCTTCCAGCGGGAACAGGAAGCCGGGAGTGTGTACGTCGGTTCCGTTGTTGTCCGGTGTAGCGCCGTACAGGTCAAAAGTGAAATCAAAGTCAGGGCCGTAGAAATCCCATGCCCGCGGATGAGCGGTGATCTTCTTGCCCCAGATGACGCTGCGGTATTCATTCTTGTGGTCGCGGCAGAACACAAGGGCGGCTACAGAATAGCACAAAGCGCCGACGATCTTGTCGCTCCTGATTGCGTCCAATATCAACTTGTGCAGGTTGTAATTGTTGGGCATGTCGATCATGGCGCCGAGGCCGCCTGTAATGACAAGTGCATCGTAATCCGCCATTTTCGCTTCTTTAATTGTAATGGGATGGGCCAACTCTTCACCGTCGGTCAGTTCTTTGATCCTCTTGCATACGTCCGGAGGATTGGTGTGAGCCTGGATGATGGGATCGAAGAAATCGGGATCGACACTGATCTGCAGGGGCAAAGGTTTTTTGCCCAGAGGAGTGGCAAGCGTAAGCTGATGGCCGGCTTTTTTCAAAATGTCCCAGGGAGCCTGGAGTTCTTCGCCCCAGACACCGTAATTAGTGGCAATAACAAGAATTTTAGCCATAGTGTGTTCTCCAATTAATTAATAAATATCTATTCACCGGGGAAATCTGTCTTTATCGGGTTGAAAACGTCGATGGCTTCTGTAAAGCCAACCGTCGTGAATGTGTGGGGCGCATTCGGAGGTACGTAATAGGCGTCTCCGGCGTGTATCTCCGTGGTTTCACCGTCTATTGTGATGGTGAAGCCGCCGCGGATGACATAGCCGAACTGCTCGTAGGGATGGGAATGGAGAGGTATTACGCTGCCGTCTTCCATGTCCCAGTGAAGAGCGTTCATGTTGGCGCCGCAGCCCATTTTCTTCATGAAAATGCCCCCGCCGATGTCCCTGCCTTCCATTGATTCTTTTTTGACTATCACATTCCCTCCAGTTGTTCTACCAAAATTATTACCGTTTATTAATTTAACCAATATAGAATTTAAGCATAAATTTGAAATATTTTCAATTAAAATTTCATCAAAAGATTAACAAAAAAAATAAATTTATTATATTGAATAAATAAAGTTGTTCTTTCTTTTATAAGTACTTTTAAAATAAAAGTTAGAGCTGTCTATGGATAAAAAAGGCAATAGGAACGGAATGGCATGGGACACTGAGAAGAAGCTCCAGGAGAGGGTTTTGGTCAAAATGCCGGAATAGTGGCGCTTAAAGATTTTTCAGGAAATTGTAAAAATTGCCTTTAACAGCGTAAATTGATAAGAATGGCACAGTTTTTCTAATTGTAGCTTTGAAAAAAATGTTTAAAACATGGAAATGACGGAATGAAAAGATTGTTTTTATACTTAGTGATGATCATGGCTGTTGCAGCCGCAGGATCGACCGGCCTTACCTGCGGAGACTGCGGCGTTGAAATTAAGAAAATAAACGCATCCAATACAGATGAGATGGCTCCTTTCATTTACCTCGACAGGCGGACAGATTCGGAGATCATGTATTTCCTGTCGGTCAACGAAGCAGGCGCCGGCGCTAATGCCAACAAACACTCTGATATATATTTCTCTTCACGCAGAATACTCAAGAGCACCGACACTTACAGCAACACATGGAACTATCCCTCTTTCATGAAATGGTGCAAGAACGACGAAAGCCTCATGAGAAACCTCAACCTCGGCCCTGTCGCCGTTTACGCCAATGACATGATTATATCGATGGAATCGCAGCCTTTCAACGGCGGCTATAAAAATTCGCACAATAATAACCCTAACTTCGATCTGTATTCTGTATCTTACAATTCGGGCAACCTGGCATGCAGGACGCCTCTCGTTTCCATTAACGCCGAGGGTTACTGGGATTCCCACCCGGCATTCTCTGCCGACGGCTCCATCCTGTACTTCGCTTCGGACAGGCCCGGCGGCAAAGGCGGTACCGACATCTATTACGTTAAAAAAGGCCAGGACGGCAGTTGGGGATTTCCCAAGAACCTCGACGCTGTGAACACACCAGGGAACGAAGCCTCCCCACACGTCGGTTACGACGGCCTGTTCTACTTCTCTTCCGACTGGAACTATGAAAAGAATCTGCCCTCGACAAGCGGTAAGAACATCCAGGTGGCTGCCTTTTCACCGGAAGGATTTCCCACCCAGCCAAAGAATCTCGACCTGTACGTCAGGGACATGTCAAAATGCCCCTCCTCATGCACGGAATATAACACAAAATACGACGATGAATTTCCTTTCGTTTCTTTTGACAAATCTTATATCTATATCTCTTCTGCCGACGCTGCGGGAAAATACAACATCAGGGCCTATTCCCTGTACAAACCCAGCATTACCCTGAAAGTCAGCTTTACCGATGTCGTTACCGACGACTCCGGCGCTTACCTGTCGCAGAATTTCAGGAATGAAAGCGCTTTCTTCAAGGTAACCGACGCTTTCGGCAAGACCACGGTTTACACCGCCAACGAAATCATCAGCCTCGACCCCGATTCCCGCTATAAAGTCGAACCCGATTATAACCTCGACAAATGCAAGAACGGAGAGATCCTGGGCCAGAAACTTTTCATCATCAACACAGCCAAACCTGCCGGTTGCGATACCCTCATCGAAAAGCTGTTCTCCTTCAAGGGAAGCTTCCGCTCGATGAAACTGGACCTTAGCCCCAAATGTTTCGTGACAGGCTACTGGAAACCAATGACACTTGAAAACTTCAACGAGTTTACTCAAAGGGCCTCAGACGGCTATTTCAGGGACTTCCCCGTGATAGATAAAAACTACGACGACAACGAACAGGCATACAAAAATGAGGAAGAATTCTCGAAACTATATGTTTCTCTCGATAAATTCATCAGGGATAATTATGAATGCCTGAGCTTCGACGGCATGAAACTGAGGATTGTGCTGAACACTTTTGCTTTCACCAGCGGCATTCAGTCAATGACCTATCCTGACGCCGACGTTACAACAAAGAATTTTACCATTAAAAGCGGTGACAAATTCGCTGACGAGCAGAAAGGCAACATCACCCTCTCACGACTCAGGGCTTTTTACACCTCACAGGCATTACACAACATCATGAGCGCCCGCAGCAATTTCTACAAATCGATCTATGCCAAAGGCCGGATTGAATACGTGCTCGAAGGTTACGGCGTATCAGGAGCTGCTTTCGGGGCAGGCGACAAAACTTTTGACGCCAACAACATCGACATCTATGCCGACCTGGCGCCAATCGGATGGATTGCCAACTCATACAGGACAGAAAACGGCAGGCTCGGCTTCAAACAACAGGAGATAATTGCCCACACCGAAAAGAAAAAGGACGACAACGTCCATATTATTACCTCTGAGAATAGCGTAAAAACAGAGAACACCAGCAGTACAAAGGTACTGCCAAAAGATAATACTACTACCGAATCATCGACGAAAAAGCCTGAAGACAAGACAGTTACGAAGAAGCCCGAAGACAAAACCGTAACAAAGAAAACAGAGGACAAGAAAGAAACGAAAATAACAGAGAATAAGACCGTAACGAAGAAACCAGAAGACAAAA
>CAZWLN010000066.1:4131-24389 GCA_964634885.1 uncultured Hyphomicrobiales bacterium
CCGTAACAAAGAAAACAGAGGACAAGAAAGTAACGAAGATAACAGAGAATAAGACCGTAACGAAGAAACCAGAAGACAAAACCGTAACAAAGAAAACAGAGGACAAGAAAGTAACGAAGATAACAGAGAATAAGACTGTAACGAAGAAACCCGAGGATAAAAAAGAGACAAAGATTGCCGACAACAAGCCTGTTTACAAGAAAACCGTGAAACCCAAATCGATTCCTCCGGAAAAAATTAAGGAGAAGATGGTAGCGGTCAAAGACAGCACCAAAAAGATTATCAAACCTGTTAAGGTGCCGAAAAAAACAATCGCCGACCTTTCGACTCAGCCTGTAGAAAACAAAAAGAAGATAATTGAATCGAAGGATAAACTTCTTGCAGGTAAAAAGATTAAGGACTCCGATATATCTGCCGAACCGGTTACAAAGCCCGAAGTAAAGAAGAAAACACCCTTGAAAAAGGCTGAAGTTAAAAGCGGGACGCAACTGAAAGCCTCTTATACGCTGAATAACAGCCTGAAAGACTACGAGAGCTTTATTACAGACTATCAAAAGTCAGACAAGTACTCAGTTACCCTCGGAGCCTACGTCAGGCAGAGCAACTGTGCAAACCTCATCGGCTTCCTTAAGAACAACGGCGTCGAAGGCCTGCGTATTGTTCCAATCACAAAGAACAAAAAGACCTATTACAGGGTCCGCATCGGCTTGTTCGACACCATGGCCGACGCACAGGTAAAAGCCGGCGAGATCAGGGCAATAGTCCGCAAAGCAAAGATCGGTGCCCCGGTAGCTGTTGTGCAGGATTAGCCGCTAATTATTAATTGACTTGAGTATTATTGCGATATTCAGACAAGTGAAGAAGGCCTCGCGCAAAGGCGCAAAGGTAGAGGGAGGAAGAATTATCTCACGCAAAGGCGCTAAGCACGCAAAGGAAGAGGGGGAAGAATTATCTCACGCAAAGGTGCAAAGCTCGCAAAGATAGGGATTAAGATGTATGGTGAGAAGCATATTAATAGCCCCAGAGGGGCGACATATTAATAGGCGCAAAGCTCGCAAAGGAGAATTATTAATAAGCGAATAAATCAACATCATTTAATACAGGTCAAAACTGCGGAGGTGTAAGTCGGGTTTCCGTATTCTCTTGTATGGCAGGCTTGTTCCTTTAGTAAACTTCATTTTGTGTGCCGATGTATTCGAGTATTATTTTGCTATCATCTATGAAACAGAAAGTTACACGTATTTGGAAATTAATGCTGAAACTCCAGATATTTGATAGTTTACCTGATAATTTATGTGTCTTCAATCTGGAATCATAGGGATTATCCATAAATATTACCAACTTTTCCCGGAATTCTGCTTCAAGTCCTTTATTACCTTTGATGAGCTTTTTGTATGCTCTTAGAAAAGAAGAGCTGAATGCAACTTCAATCATAAGTCGTCCATCATTTCAATAAGTTCTTTTGATTGGGAACTGAATTTCAATTTGCCCGACTTGTATTCCCGGAGCGATTCAATATGTGCTTGTTTTATTCTTTCTCTTTCTATCTCAGCCAGGTATTTGCCGGTTACGTAATTCAGCTCCTGTAACTCATCATAAGTCAACTTTTTGGCGTCTTCGATTATAGCTGATAAAGAATTCATTTTGTCTCCCCCAAAAATAATATTTTTATTCAATCTCGAATATATAAAACAATTATTTTATCAATTCGGGTTATTCCCTCAGTAGTGGCATGTAAAATCCGTGTGGGGCAATTTCACGCACAGAGAGGAAGAATCATCTCACGCAAAGGCGCAAAGCACGCAAAGATAGGGATTAAGAATCGAATCTACTTGCATAGTGAGAAGCATATTAATAGCCCCAGAGGGGCGACATATTAATAGGCGCAAAGCCCGCAAAGGGGAATATTCCGTTTCATTAATGCAAAAGTTACAATTTGTAAGATAAAGAGTTGACTATTACATTTGAAATCTACTTTTTTACTTCTATTACTAAATCCCCATCAAAACAATCTGTTTTTACTGGGATTTCCCATTTAAAAAGTTGATTGATAATTGCACACTCTATGTTTGTTTTCTCTGATTTATCTGTTGCAGAATTGTATATGTCTTTCTTAATTCTTCCAAATTTCTTTCCAATGCTAAAATAATGATTAAGAAATTCCTTTTTCCCCTTGCTTGCATAATAGTTTACCAAACTGTCCTCTTTAAAAGAATAAAATCCCCATTCATAGCTGACCAATTCATCTTTTTTAAAACATATTGAAGATGTTTTCAAAGTATCAGATTTTATTAACAGGTCTTTCATAAAATTTCTATACTGAGGAATTGAATACTTCCTTGTTTCTTTTAGAAAGTTAAACAGGTACCCGTTAGCTATTATCACTTTTCCGGAGTAATTTGGAGAGTCAATGTTCAGGACTATAAAGTAACTATTGGGACTTAGATTTTTAAGAATTAAATCATAATAAAGTGAATCCGGAATAGTATTAATAGTAATTGAATCATTGAAAAAATATTGAGCCTGCAATGATGGTATTAAGAATATGCTATGGGATACTATCAGAAAGATAATATATTTTTTCATGGTTGTAATTACTTTTTTCCAGAATATCATATTATGTTTATTTACCATTAAGATACATTTTATTTTTACCTGTCCTTAAATAAAGCCTGTCATTCTTATTCAGACTATGGATAACATTCATCCCTTATTCTTATAGATGATCCTTACCACTTCTTCCCAGTTGTCTGCCGAGTAGTCGGCGAGGGTAGCCTCGGGATTGTTTCGGAAGTGGAGTTCAGGCTCTTCGCTAAGGAAGCGGATGGCTTTCATGCCGAGTTCCTTTGCGCCCTTGATGTCAGTGTCTTCGATGTCCCCAACATGAAGTGCTTCTTCAGGAGAGGCTCCAAGTTGATCGAGAATGGTTGTGAAGGCTTTCGGGTGGGGCTTGGATACTCCTGTCTCGTCGCTGAAACTGTATGCTGAGAAATACTTCAGGACGCCCTTTTCTTCGAGAAGCTGGCGAAGGATGGAGCCGGGAGAGAATCCCGTGTCCGAGACAATCCCCAGTTTGAAGTCAGCGCTCAGGGTTTCGAGTGCATCTTTTACACCTTCTATTAATTCCGGCTGGAACAGCAGGTTACACTTTGCAAAGGCGTCCGTAACACGGTCGATGGCTCCTTCGTCAAAAGGCACTTCCATCAGTTCCCAGAAGAATACGACCATTTCCTTAGTCAGGGGAGTGCGCTGCTCTAACTTCCAGATGCTGTTGAAAAACTCCCAGGAGGCCTTGAGCGCTTCTGAGTATTGCTCATCGGTGAATGTAACCCCGAGAGCTGCTAATTCCTTCTTTAATACGCTCAGCCTGTAGCCGTTGCGTTCCATTCCCCGGCTCGAATCGAGCAGGGTATTCCAAAAATCGATAGTTACTACTTTTAATGGCATATCTCATCTTTAACTATAAATAAAACTAAAATGTAAGTTAATAATTCCGTCAGAATGAAAAAAAGGTTTTTTTAATTAAGGAAACTTTTTTAAATTAACATCGTTAATAAAGTTGTTAACGATAAAAACGAAGGAAATATGAAAAATTCGAATAAAAACAAAGACCAGATTAGCGCAGAATTGGAAAAACACATGTCCGATGCAATGGCTAATTATCTCGACTTGATCGGTGGAAAACCCATGTTGGGCCGGATATGGGGACTGTTGCTGTCCAGGAATGAACCTATGTCGTTGACGGAAATCGCTAAGGTACTGGGAATCTCTAAGCCCGCCGCCAGTAACACAATTAATAATGCAATGACCCTGCAGATTTTCACTAAAGTATATAATCCGGAATTTCCCAGGGAGAATTTCTTCATTGCCAGTCCTTACACACTCGAGTTCATGTTCAAAGCGGCAGAGAAAAAAACGACGATTTTAAGGTCTATACTTGAAAAAGCTGTGTCTATTATTCAAAACCCTGACGGGACGTTGTTTGACGACGACGACATCAGGGAGAAACACAAAAGGCTGGATAATATGAAGAAGATAATTGAAATTATTAGTAATGAATACCGTGAATTCATTGAAAGAGTATATAAACAAATATCAGATAAAGACTAAATATATGGAGTAATGTATGAGAATACCGTCAATAATACTGTTCCTGTTGTTTACTGTTGCCACGCGGGCTGTTACTCCCGAGGAGATAATCACAAAGGCTGAGGAGAGCATCAAAGGAAAGACTTCACACGGCACTTTCACGATGAACGTCGTCAGGCCGGAATACACCCGTACTGTAAAAATGGAGTCCTGGAACGAGGGCAACGAGAATGCCCTGATTGTAGTTCTGGCACCCAAAAGAGAGCAGAACAACAAGACTCTTAAACGCGGCAACGAAATGTGGACATATTTGAAGAACACGGAACTGACGATGAAACTGCCGCCGTCGATGCTCCTGCAGTCTTGGAACGGTTCCGACCTTACCAATGACGATATGGTCCGGGAGTCCAACCTGGTGGAAGACTACAAATTGCGTCTGCTTGACGATGAGGTAATACGCGGTGTGAATTGCTGGCAGATCGAATTGAAGCCCAAGCCCGGAGTGCCGGTTGCATGGGGGAAGATCCGGTACTGGGTCAGGAAATCCGATTACCTGCCTGCCCGTATGCGTTTCTACGACGAAAAAGGCAAGCTTCACAGGACAATGGAGTTTTCGGATTACAGGGTGATGGGCGGCAAGAAGACATCCTGTACATGGAAGATAATCGACGAGACTAAAGTTAACCAGTACACTGAGTTCATTATCAATTCAATTGAATTTGACATTAAAATTCCTTCTAAGATATTTTCAATCAAAGAACTGGAGAAGTAATAGTGATACTCCTTTTGAAGCTTGCCTGGAGAAGCCTGTGGCGCAATTCGCGACGCTCGGTGATTGCCATCCTGGCCGTCTTCTTCGCCACCTTCCTGACGATTGCCATGCGGGGCCTGCAGTTGGGTACCTACGAACACAACATCATTAGTTCGATTGAGATGTTCACAGGCTATCTACAGGTTCAGAACAGGGAGTTCAGGGACAACGAGTCTCTGTCCAACTCCATTGTCCTGACTGACAGCCTGAAACAGGCCCTCGAAAGGACTGAAGGCATTATGGCCTTTGCCCCGAGGATATATACCGGCGGGCTGATTGGCAGGGACAAAGGCAATTCACAGGGCTGCAGCATTTTCGGTATCGACCCCGTACAGGAAAAGAAGGTTTCGAAAATTGCAGAAAGGGTTAAGGAAGGAAGATTTCTTAATAAAGATTCCGTTTACAATGTTGTCGTAGGTTATAAAGTATTGGACAACATCGGCGCTAAGATCGGCGATGAGGTGGTTGTCCTCTCGAGCGGCTATGACGGTTCCATGGGCAACCTGAAATTCAGGATTGTAGGAACTTCGAAAACAGGCAGCCCGGAAATGGACGGAATGATGGTAATGATGCACATCGAAGCGGCGCGCGAGATGCTGGCGATGGAAGGCAGGGCATCGGTACTGGCTGTGAAAATTGCCGGAATCGAACAATTAAACTCAATCAAAAGCAGCCTGCGGCAGTCGGTCAAAGACAGTTCGCTGGCAGTACTTGACTGGGAAGAGCTGATGCCGGAGATGAAGCAGTCCATCGACATGGATAACATCAGCGGTATTATTTCGCTTGGGATGCTGATAATTATTGTTGCGTTCGGAATACTTAACACGGTGCTGATGTCCGTTACCGAGAGGTTCCGGGAATTCGGCATTATGCTGGCGTTGGGTGTCAAGAACAGCTACCTTGCCGTTGTCGTTTTTCTCGAAACGATGATACTGACGTTCATAGGATTGATTGCCGGCAACCTTTTCGGATGGATCATCAATTTCTATTTCATTAAAAATCCGGTATATTTTTCCGGTGAATTTGCGAAGATGTATGAGGAGTTCGGTTTCCTGCCGGCAATGTTCTCGAGCCTCGATCCATCGATATTTGTTTCCACTACTCTGGTAATTCTGATCATAGCTGTTTTGGTGTTTATCTTTCCAGCATACCGTTTGTCGAAGTTAGAAGCACTGAAAGGAATAAGGTACACATGATGATGCTGAAAATTGCCTGGCGTAACCTCTGGCGCAACAAAAGGAGGTCCCTGCTTGTCATCTGCTCCGTCGTTGTCGGCATATCAGCGACTCTTGTTTACGACACCCTGGGCAGGGGAATGGTCCTTCAGATGCTGAATAACCAGATTAATACCCACTATTCCCATATCGAGATACACAAAAAAGGGTACAACGACAACAAAGTAGTGCAGAATTATATTCCCAATCCTGACTCGATTGAAAACCTGCTGCGCAGTAACCCCCATATACTGCATTACAGCCGGAGGACGATGGTTTACGGACTCATCAGGTACGCCTCCAACTCCACCGGAATATACCTTACGGGCGTTGAACCGGACAAAGAACCTGCTATTACAATCATAAAAAGTTCGGTTAAAAGAGGCACTTACCTGACAGGAGCCAAAAATGAGATTGTCATCTCGCAGAAACTTGCCGAGAAACTTGAAGTGGACACGGGCAACAACGTGGTTGTAATGGTCAACACGCTTCAGGGGCCGATAGGCATGGAAACTTTTGTCGTAACCGGCATATACAAGACGGGGAGCGCAGAATTCGACAAGATGTATGTCTATATCCCGCTTCAGGCCTCGCAGGAGATACTTGGCCTGGGAAATTATATCCATGAATTTGCAACGATACTCGACGACACGAAGAACCTGGCTGTAGTGGAGGATTACCTTCAATCAGGCACCGGAAAAGGTATTGAGGTGTTGAACTATAAAAAATTAAGCCCTGCAATGGCAAGCTATGTCGATATGTATGACCAGATGATGCTCATTTTCTACCTGATTATCGGTATTGCCGTCATGTTCGGGTCCTCCAACGCCATGCTGATGTCGGTAATGGAGAGGATAAAGGAATTCGGAGTACTGATGTCCATCGGCATGAGGAATATGAAAATCTTCAGGATGATCCTTGTCGAAGCCCTGATGATGGGTTTCATCGGCACCATTACCGGTTTCCTCATCGGCTGGCTGATTTACCTGCCCTTAAGCAGTTCGGGTATCGACTTCAGCTTCTATGCCGAAAGCCTCGAGAGCTGGGGAGTGGGAAGCGTTATGTACCCTGTGCTGGAAATCGGGTCTGTATTGAATTCGATATTGGTTGTGCCCCTGGCAATCCTGATAGGTGCGCTTTATGCTGCGAGGAGGGCAATCAGGCTGCTGCCCACAGAAGCCCTCAGGTATGTTTAATCAAATTCCGGAGAAAAATTGTAATGGCAAAAGATATAATTAAATTGAACAAAGTAACGAAAATATACAGCGATAACGGTGTACCCGTCGAAGCCCTACGCGGCATCGACCTTACAATCACCAAGGGAGAATTTACAGTAATTGCAGGCCCTTCGGGTTCGGGAAAGACGACACTGCTTAACGTTGTCGGCACGCTTGACAAGCCGACTTCCGGAAAAGTATTCCTCCAGGGGGAAGACATCGGCCTTAAAACGAGGAAACAATTGTCGGACATCAGGCTGGACAGGCTGGGGTTCATCTTCCAGGCTTACAACCTCATCCCGGTGCTGACGGCGATGGAGAACATCGAATTTGCGATGATGCTGAAAAAAATCCCTGAAAAGGAAAGGCGCAAAAAAGCTCTGGCGGTAATGGAGGAGCTTGAAATTGCCGAACTGGCAAAGAAAAAGCCCAACCAGATGTCCGGCGGCCAGCAGCAGAGAGTTGCCGTCGCCAGGGCCATCGTCAATGACCCGGTCATTGTCCTTGCCGACGAACCTACCGCAAACATCGACTCGAAAACAGGGGAGAACCTGCTCAACCTCATGTTGAGGATGAATACAGAAAAGAACATAACTTTTGTGTTCTCGTCCCATGACAGGCAGGTAATGGATTTCTCGAGGAGGCTAATAACTTTAAAGGACGGCCTGATTGTCGAAGACACAGTTAAATAGCAGGCGGGATAATATAAATTTCTTGTGGCCTGAGCCTTTATTAAGGCAATGGACAGAAGCCTACATTGAATTCACTTAAAATATGTAATGGATATGAAATATCAAGGAAAATCCAACCACCCCCTGCCCCCTCCTTATCTAAGGAGGGGAAAACAGTATATTGCCATATATCAATCCTTAATGTGGAATTTCAATGTCCAGGCGCTTAAAGCGGAAATAATTCTCTTACTGATTCTTGCCGCTACTCCTGCCTTCGGCATTTCAGCTCCGGAGATTACAGGCTATGTATATGAGATGCCGAGTTACAGCGGCTCTTCGTTAATTTCTTTCCCGGGATTGCCTGAATATGAAATTCCAACGAACGCGGCCAATCTTACGAGGCTGAGGTTGAGGCCTGTATTAGAGACAGGCGAGGACAGCAGGCTGGAAGTACATTACGAAGCAGACATCTTTTACAGCGAAGAGACAGGGCCGCTGTTCAAACAGTACAGCGGAGACAAGACAAAGAGACAGGCTCTCGACCTGAACTGGCTCATTTATAATAAAGGCAATTTCGTTGTTAATCATTTCATCGACCGTTTTTACTACCGTAAGTCCTTCGACTGGGGCGACCTTACTGTCGGCAGGCAGAGGATTGCCTGGGGAACTGGGAGGGTGTGGCAGCCCACAGATCTTTTCGGGCCAATCAGCCCGACCAATTACAGTAAATTTGAAAAGGACGGCGCGGACGCTGTTTCTTTGAAGATCTCGCTTGGGCTGATGTCCGACATCGAACTGGTTTACAACTATACCGGAACTTATGCAGGCTCGAATTACGGAGCGCGTTTCCGGACCAATTACAGCGAGTACGACATCTCGCTTCTGGCAGGCTGGTTTGACCGCACGGCAAGAGTTGGAGTGGACTTCGCCGGCAACCTCTTCGGAGCCGGCCTCAGGGGGGAAATGCTGTACACGGCGGGAAAAGACGGCGTCAAAGGGAGTGTCAAAGCCATCGCCGGGCTTGATTACCAATTTACCGAAGACCTGTACGGCCTGCTGGAGTTTCACTACAACGGCGCCGGGACGACATGTCGGTATTGCTATGACTGGGCAGCGCTCATCAGTGGTGATGTACTTAACGTCGGAAAATACTACGCGGCGGCACAGGCTTCCTATATGGTACACCCTTTGATCAGTGTCAGCCTTATGAGTTTAGTCAACATCGGCGACGGCAGCGGCATGGTTGTACCGGCTGCGTCCTGGTCAGTCTCAGACGAGTTCAGCCTGAAGCTGGGAGGGATGGCTTTCTTCGGCGACAGCCCCGACGAATACGCTTTCTATCCTTCAGCCCTGTACCTGCTCGCGGAGTGGTATTTTTAGAGAATAAAACAGTATCATGTTGAAAGTAACAGTGTCTTATCTTCAGTTTTATTAATGGTTGTTTCATTATGAAATCCCGGCTTCAGGCGGATTGGAATGTATCCGGAGCAGAACCCGATTACAGGGTTCGTCCCCTGACGGGGTTGGCAGTGATTCAAGATATATATTGTTACAGATATTCAACCCCTGACAGGGTTGGTTCGTTGTAATGGCATTAGATTAATTAATATCTTCCACCCCAAGAAATATACTTGAGCCTAAAATTTATCTTTATAATAGTCGTTTAATTTATAGAATTGATATATTTAGTAATAGTATTCACAGGATACAAATGGAAACATCTGTCAAGAAATGGGGTAAGAGCCTTGGAATCAGGATACCGGCAGAATTTGCCAACCAGGCGAACATTTCAGAAGGTTCGAAGGTTAATATTGTAATGAAAAAAAAACGAATTGAGATTATGGCTTTAGAAACGGATGAAAAATCATTAAAGGATATTTTAAATAAAATTTCTCCTGAAAACAGGCATGAAGAGATAGACAGTGGAGTTGCGGTAGGGAATGAGTTTTGATGTTTTTAATTAAAAGATTTCATTCTCAAACTACTCTTCATTCTGGATTCTAAATATTACATAATTGAATATACAAATTTCTTCCCCTTCCTGTTTTATTTATTTACTGAATTGTGCTATCTTTGGCAATACTGTTTATGTATAATCATTAAATGAAGTTACTGATGAGTATGTTTAAGAAGGTTCCGTTACATATCCTGATTGTTGCAGCGCTTGTTCTCGGTTCCGTCTTTGGCGGCCTCTTCCCGGTGGACAGAGATGTTGTCGTTGTCGGCTGGCTCGACGGCGGTGCAAACAATACTTCAGAGGTCAAAGACTGGCAATCAATCTCGCTTTTCTACAGGCAGAAAGCCGGGGACAGCATCCTGGCTGAAGTGACTTTCCTGAAAAATGAGAAAAACAAACTCATCAAACACTTCAACAATCTCTCGGGTGAACAAAGAAAAACGTTGATAATAAAGTCGGTTAGCAAAGATACTTCGACCTTCGCCAATGTAACGTCAATTGAAAAGCAAACTACAATTGCCTCTGAAATCAAACCCATCGGCGACCTGTTCATCAACCTCCTGAGCTTTCTGGCCATTCCCTTAGTGATTGCCTCGCTCATCGTAGGCGCCGCCAGCCTCGGCGATGTGAAGAAACTCGGGCGCATAGGCGGGAAAACCTTTGGTTTATATATCATTACTACCGCCATTGCAATCGTCATCGGGCTGGTTATTGCAAACAGCTTAGAGCCGGGGAAAAAGGTCGATGAAAGCTCTAAGAATATGCTGATCAGCGAATATGAATCCGAGACATCCGAAAAATTAGTGCAAAATGTGAAGATTGATATTGTCGATTTCGTGGTGAGCCTTGTGCCCCGCAATCCCATTAACGCAATGGCAAACGGCAATATGCTCCAGATTGTTTTCTTTGCCGTCATCTTCGGCATGACAATCACTTTCATCGATAAAACCAAGGCGGATATACTCATCAAATTCTTCGACGCCGTCAGCGACACGATGATCAGGATGGTGGACATATTCATGCTGATGGCGCCGCTGGGGGTGTTTGCCCTGATCTCGGCAACGATTGCAGAGTTCGGTTTCGACATCATTACTACCATCCTGTGGTATATCCTGTCGGTAGTGCTCGGACTGATTCTGCATACTACCCTGGTCTATTCGGCATTGGTAAAAACGATGGGTAAAATGAGCCCCTTGAAGTTCTTCAAAGGTATGCGCACGGCCCAGGCCATTGCCTTCAGTACCAGTTCCAGTGCGGCAACGCTGCCTGTCAATTTCGAGTGCGTCGAAAAGAACCTGGGAGTGCCGAAGCAGATCAGCGGTTTTGTACTTCCGCTGGGCGCTACAATCAACATGGACGGTACAGCCCTGTACCAGGGAGTGGCAACGGTATTCATCGCCCAGGTTTACGGCATGGACCTTGACCTGGCCCAGCAATTAACGATAATTCTTACGGCGGTGCTTGCTTCCATCGGTACAGCGCCTGTTCCTGGTGTAGGCATAATTATGCTGATAATGATACTCCAGTCTGTTCATGTCCCTCCGGAAGGGATTGCCCTCATCATCGGTGTGGACAGGATACTCGACATGCTCAGGACTATAACAAATATTACGGGAGATGCGGCAGTAGCTGTAGCTGTCGCCGGAAGCGAAAAAGTGATGGGAGCTGCGTCGGAGTAAGCTTTAGTCCTGTTTTCTCAGAGGCGATTGCCTGAACTCTGAGAGACTGCAGAAAGTATTGATGTAGTGCACACCGGGCTGCTTTTTATTATTGCCGAAGTGTAAAGTCAGCTTTTGTTCTTCGGTACTAAAAAAGTGAACCGGGACATGGTAATCAATCGATATATCGAGGGATGTGTGTCCGTTTTGAATGGACGTAGTCCTGTACATGATCTCACTATCATCCTGGATGTTCGATACCCTTATGCTTCCCTGGGAAGTGACCGCGGTGAGTATATGCACACAGGAGTATCCGAGAGTATCCAACACCCTCTCGGGCTTCGATATAAATTTTTGGGCTATGACAGGGGTGGGCAGGCCATTCTCGGGAAAAACACCTGTAAATTCGGTAATCGTCGTTTTACCTTTCTCATTGCATCGGGAACCAAAAGGAAAGAACAGCGACGGCTGGAATGGGCCGCCGGGATTCATTGCCGGATGGGTCGAATCCGTTAATGCATAATCCAGCCTGTTGCCTATCTGGTCAATTACGAGAGTAACTTTTCTTCCAAGCCAGGGACAGGTGGTTCTAATCTGATCGCGGTTATTCTTCTGGAATTCTTTGGAGTAGAAACCCGTAAGGGACAGGCTCAGATAGAACATCGTATCATTCTTCACCGAGTCGCAAACGACGGTCCATTGTTCATTGCGCTGTTTCCAGAGGAAATCATAATAGTTAACCTGGATACTGTCATAAGCAGCAAGATTGTACACGAGAGTGTCGCCGGGATAGAATTTGTAAAATGCACATAGTGTGTCTTTCTTTAACGGTAGTGGCGGTGTCAACGTATCTGACTGCGCCAGTGCGCTGTCCGTACATAATACCGATATTATTGCTGCTGCTAACGCTATAATCCATGCTCTAATCATATTTTCTTTCCCGAATCATCAATTTACTTTTTTACAAAATTAAATAAGAAACGATTATAAGATGAATTTTTGCGTAAAAAAGTTACAAAAAAAATATGGAGTTTACCTCAGGAGAAAGATTATATGTTCTGTAAGTAGAATTATATCATAGAGATAAGCATCGGGCAGTACGGGCATTTTTTATTATTTACCATTGCTCAAATCATCGATAATTGAACATCTTTGGTTTTGGCTTTTTCCCTGCTTTCAATCCGATGAAGTTCATCCTCGAATTTATTAATTGAAAGCCTTAGCTTTCCCGGAGAAAGGATTTTTTCATGGAAAGCAGAATGTAAATTACCCGGCCTGGCGATTTGCGATTTGAATTCATTATAATGGCTTTGGATTACATTATTAAAGTCTGAACAGAACTGGATGAGCATCCCGGTAAAATTCTTTTTAAAAGTTAAAATCGTATTGCTGTCTGGGTGAAGGTTACCCGTAAGCCATATCAACTCGAGGTTGATGTATGTTTCCTGTTCCAGTTTCCGCAAGGACGCAATGCCGTTCAGGTGGCCATAGAGCAATGATTTGATGAGTGTAGCAGGAGAGTATGCCGGCCTGCCGGTGTGGATATTCTTTTTGTAAATATATTTCCCGGCGTTTTGGGATAGAGTTGTGTCAATCAGCTTGTCGAGCAGCCTTACGGGGTTGTCGTGCCGGATCATGTCGTCAAGGCAGTTGAAAATCATGGCTTCGTAGCGGTCCGATGGAGCAATATACATATATCATCACCCAATAATAATTATTATTATTTGTACAATATATGTATTTTCAGCTAAATACTAAAGAAAATTATATTTACCTGATCATTTGCCGACACTTTCAGTACCATAGAATCGCAATATATTGACTCTTTTTCAATCAATTCCTAACTCAGCAATGCCTACGCCTGTTCGCTGCGCCCGGCACAGAATTGGTAATTCAGAATTCTCTTTGCTTTACGAACGAATTAACCCCATCCCAGCCTTCCCCAGGGGGAAGGAGCAAGAAAGGAAGAGGTGTGTGGGGGCTTCCTGCTATTAATATGACGCCCCTCCGGGGCTGTTAATATTGCAGAATAAATATTTGATTAATCTCTTCCTTTGCGAGCTTTGCGAGAGACCTCTTTTATTTGCTCTCTTTCTTTACAAACTTGATGAACTTTACAAACTTGAAGAACTAAGAATCGAACCGCCCCCTGCCCCCGCCTTATCCAAGGCGGGGAAAAGTCGCTCCAGCGCTGCAATTTCTTACATTTTATATTTTTAATTCAGCATTCAGAATTCAGCATTTAGAATTCCTCCTAAAGGTCCACGCTGAACCTGATGATCAGGTCATACCTCGAGCTGATGTACGGAATATACCTCTTTGGTTCGGTAACAGGGTTCTGGTCCCGCATCTTGCTGTATTCTGTCTTGATATAGAACTGTGGCTGTTCTTTCATGGCTTTTTCCATTGTCTTTGCCACATCTTCGTCGATATTCTCGATATAGTGTGAATACCTGTAATAGTCTTCCAGCTTAACAGATTGGAACTCCCCGAGCAGGTTCTGTTTCTGTGTCGGGTCCACTTCGAAATCGGCTGAGTCGAGGCTGTGTATCTTTGTGGAGTCTTTTGGCCTGGCGAAAATCAGGTAGAATTTGATGGATTCATATTCCAGTATATTCTTATGAACAAGCGGGTTGAAAATGACTAAGGAATCGGTGCCCGGATAGCGGAAAATGAGCGAGTCGATTCTGTAATTGAAGGCAACGACTTCAGCCCTGCTGATTTTGTCAACATATTCGGTGTATTGGTCGTATTCATAGAGGTTGACGAAGTCCCAAGAGGTGTCGGGGGTGACTTTGTCCCTGTAAGTAGCCTGGAACAGGATTGGGAACCTGAAATTGAATGTTGAAAGCGATTCCACCGAATCCCAGCATCCTGTAAATATTACCACTGCAATGACAGCAGGGAATAGTATTGCTAAATGATTCATTTTTTTCATATCATGCCTGAATTAATTATTTAATCTAATTTTTCTCTTTTTTCTTCTTGTGGCTGAACCTCTTCTTTTTTCAATTCATATTCTTCCGGAGCTTTACCGAATTCGCCGAACCAGAAGGTAATGCCGCAGTTCAATGCAGGCTGTGTAAGCCAGGCTGCATCCGCATGAACCTCGACGATTCCGTATTTGTATGAAAGGCCGGCGAGCAAACGGTAATTGGAAAAAGTGTTGATGTTAACTTCCAAGGGCTTGTACAGCCTGACTTCTTCGTAAGGGCTGTCCACCGATTCGTCGGAAGAGCCGACAGTATCTTTGACAGCGGTAAACTTCCCGCTCATGTCTTCATATTGCAGGCCGACGTAGCCTGTTAACCCGGTAGTCAGTTCCTTGCTGAAGTGGAAATTGAAAGAGTAAGAGGTAATGTCCAGCCCATTGTTCCGGTAAAGCCTGTGGAAAGCAAGGCCTGCCGCAATGGCATATTTTTCGCGCGGGTCGAATATATCGAAGAAATGGTCCAATCTCTGGTTCACAGACAGGCTGTAATAAACCAGGGGTTCATCCTGTAACGGGACGTACATGCCTTTTACCCGCAACTGTGTCATAGTGGGGAAGCCGAAGATGAACTGGAGGTTGGGTATTCCGGTCATGAAACTGATGTTGTTGCCTTCGACATAGGCTACCGATTTGTAGAAGGAGTCAGGCGCCCACATATTCCTCGGCTGGCTGAAGATGGCCGTGGAAGCTCCGCCGTATATCGTCGGCTGGATGTTCGGGCCGGTGTAGTCACGAAGAATTTCACCGTTCCTGATCTCGGCCGTACGGCAGACGTTGGTGTCGCCGTATTTGTCGGGCCTGTCGGCAGTAAAATTCTTTTGTGAACCGGGGATGAACATGCCCATCACCGAGACGTCCAGGGCAATGGTCCAGGTCGTATCGTACAGAGCCGTTGTGAACAGATTGGAGTTGAGGCTTTCGGAGATTGTCGTAAACAGAGGCTTAAGGTAGCCTTCCATGTTCTTCGAAGTAAACAGCGAAAACTCCCTGTCGATGGTGATATCCTTTGCGCCGAACAAGGCGTTGAAGGGCACGAGCAGGGCAATGAGCAGCAATGTAGTTTTTCTCTTCAGGTTGTAATTAAACGTCATATTCTTCCAGTTCATCAATTTCACATATATATTATAATACGAAATAATAACATATTTATTCGGCAAATTTATGGAAAACTTATCTAAGACTCAATTATTTAATGAATAAAAAAAATATATTCGATGAATATAAATTAATGTTTCCAAAATAGAAATATAATAGTTATTTTTGTAATCCTGTGACAGGAAGGGAAACGGCGCATTCGTCTAGCGGCCAGGACGTAGCCCCCTCAAGGCTAAAACAGGGGTTCGATTCCCCTATGCGCTACTAAAAAAAACTGTAAGCAGCAGCAATCAAGAACATTAATAGTCTGTCCGTCGGGCAGGGCATCCGTTGTAACAGCCGGCGGCGGTCGCCGGGTAGTAAGATTGAGGAAGAAAAGGCTTCCGAAAGAATGAAGTAAGGGAAAAAACAATGAAACTTAAAGAAGCATGGAAAAAAGTACTGAAGTATTATGCGGAGAATCCCGGCAGGGGAATCACCGACATCGAAGGCCAGTCCAAGAAGATAATCGGGGGAATCGTCCAGATGTTCGAGGTTAACGGGATGATTACATACGAGAAGGGCAGCAACGAAATAAATACTCTCTACGATGTTTCCAACATAAGGCTTACCGACAAAGGCAAAAGGGTACTCGCCGAGAATTCGTGAGAGGGGGCAATTTTACAGGTTAGGGCGCAATACCTGCAATTGATTCGATTAGATTCCTCTCTTTGTTCTTTCTCCGGACATACTAAAGATTCAATTCATGCGCCAGGCAAGCTGAACGCTTATTAGTTACCGATTATATTATTTTCCAGGGACCATCTTCACCGGTCGCCAAAACGTCTAAACGCCACCTGATATATAGAGACCAGGAACCGTCGGGATAGGCGAAATGCTTTAATTCTTCAAACAACTTCTTCTCGTCTTTACCCCAGTATTTTTCAAATAGTTCGTCGATTTGAACCATTTGTTTTTCGGTCAATAGCTTGAATTCCTCTGCCATTGTGTCACTCCTCTCCTTCGACAATTTTTATCTCTTCTTCGGTCAGGCCGTAGAGTTCGTACACCATGGCGTCTATCTTTTTGTCAGTTTCATCGATTATCTTTTTGAGTTCTTTTGCTTTGGCACCCAGGCGGTTGAAGCGTTCCAGCCAGTCTTCCTTCTGCTCGCCGCGCAGATCGATTTTTACTTTTTTCAGCACGCCGGTGAAGTCTGCCCAGGATAGCTCTGTCCAGTTCTGAAGCTTAGCCGGGA
This sequence comes from uncultured Hyphomicrobiales bacterium, assembly GCA_964634885.1. Taxonomy (GTDB): domain Bacteria; phylum Bacteroidota; class Ignavibacteria; order Kapaibacteriales; family UBA2268; genus DAINRZ01. The sequence continues at coordinate 21,073 of CAZWLN010000066.1, forward strand.
CTTTGTTTAAATTAAAATCATTCTTCAGCAGGTCAAGGAATTTGTTTTTGACTTCCTGAAGCTCTTTGTTCCTTTCCAGCATGATGTCGGCAGCAGCAATGAAAGGGGCCTGGGCGTCGGGGGGAATAAAGGGAATAGGAAGCTTTTCTAGATATATGGGTTTGACATTTACATCTGTGTAGTGAGCTTTATAATACATATTCATTAAATTTGAACAGAGAATTGTTAACAGATACTTCAGATTATTATCATTTTTTTCACAGATGAAGCTTGTTGAATCTAAAGCAATGAAATTGTCTTCTTCAATTAGAGTTGCTTCAAGCCAACGACATTTATTATCAGTACTATTGGTTCTTATTCTTTGAACGATTATTTTTTCTTTCAAGTTATCTGAACAAAAATAGCTATTGGGTAATCCTTCTTTTGTAATTAAAAATTCTTTGTTCCAATTAAAATAATATCTTTGTATATGAGCACCTCGTGCAATTTTAAGTCCTAAATTATGAATATCATTCTCATTAAGGTATTTGTTATTATTCCCAGTTCGAAGCCCATATTTCAGATTGTATAACTCACCTAAATTCATAGATATACTTGTCATCTTTTGAAATACGTTATCTTCTTCATTTGATTTGTAAATATTCCATTCTTTTACATCATCAAGAATACTTGAATTAAGAGAATAGTTTTTGATAATATTTAAAGCAGCATCTGAGACTTTTACGGTAAAACAATATGGCCTGTTTTGATTTTTCCTTAATATTAGGCTATGGCTTCTTGTATCTTTGGCATCTTCAAATGGTTTATACCTATCATAAACATCGATAATCATCATTTTATTGTTGATAATTTTCCTCAAATTTACTGATCTCTGTAATGAAAGCCAGGTATCAGGTATAATGATGCCAATAAAGCCATTTTTGATCAATAGATTCATTGCTTTCATCAGAAAGATAACATATGTGTCTATCTCGCCATTTGAAATCTCTGTATATTTATTTGATATATAATCAATTTCATCTCTTGAAAGTTTTCCTCCCCATGGCGGGTTCCCGATTATCACATCGAAACCGTGATGCTCGAAGCCTTTGCTGCCTGGTTTGTACGAATAGGAGGGGTCATTAATGATCATGGAATTGTTTTCCGTTGTGGAAGACAAGTATTCAACGGAAGGCTCCTGGAGCTTTCTCTCCCGTATTTCTTCAATTGTAACCTGATGGTATCCTGGTACAATGTGAAGCTTCTGATCGTATTCACGGTACCCTGGAAATACTGAAGGGAACTCCTGAAACCAGTTGAAAGCTTTTTCGCCGGCTACTGCCGGGTCGTCGATGAGGGAGTTGCCGCATTTGATGTTGTTGTCCAGCGCCGTCAGTTCGCTGTATTTATTCGCTGTCTTGAGCCAGAGCGACAGCTTTGTGATTTCGACTGACTCGCTGTTCAGGTCAACACCATACAGGTTGTTTGACAGTATCTGCCTGTCGAGGTCGAAAACCTGGCCCATGCCTATCTGGAAACTGTTGAGTTTCTCGTTCACCTTTTGCCCTTCAGCGTAGAGGTAGTTGAACGCCTGGTTAAGGAATGCACCAGAACCGCAGGCAGGGTCCAGTACTTTGATGGACCTCAGTTTTTCCCGGTACGCTTCCCAGAATTCTATATGTTTCCTTACATTGTCGTTATATTTTATTGCGGCTTTTCCTTTCGCCATCCTGATTGACTCCATGTCCTGCACGGTCAGTTCGGGCAGGTCAAGGAACCCGAGTTCCTTTCTCCTGTCGTCGAGCCAGCTGCCGATGGCATTCTCCACAATATATTTGGTGATGTATTCAGGGGTATAAAAAATGCCTTCCTTCTTACGCTTACTTGTTTTACGGTCGAATTCCCGGTTCTCGAAACCCGCCTTTAGTTCCTCTATGTCGGTGATCGATTGCTCGAAGATATGGCCGAGAATGTTTACATCGACGTCGCTGTCGAAATCATAGTCCGCGAGTTTTGCCATTTCTTCCAGTATGGAGTCTTTTATTACCAGGTCGTCCAATACGTAGTCAGTGGCGAAGAGGCCGCCATTGAATCTATTGATATTATGGCCCGGCGATCCGGAGTTGATTGCCTCGAACAAGCCTTTAAGCTCGTTCCAAATCTTCGTTTCCGACATGGAATATGATTTTTTCCCTGTTTCGATAATCGACCTGAAGGTCTTGTCCGGCAAAAGGCGATTGTCCTCGCAGAAGCAAACGAATATGAACCTGTCGAGCAGTTTCTGGGTCTTTTCAAGCAGCAGCAGTTCAGTCTTGTCGGGATTGTTTAGCTTCAGGTGTTCGAACAGTTTAATCCTGGTTTGTTTATAAATCGAATACAATTCCTTTGATATGTTCTGTTCTTCGGCTTCATTGTTTTTGTAAAGCCTGTCGATGGCGCTTTCGCCTGTGGGGGCAATCAGGTTATTGAATGATAAAAGGTAATGGAACTTCCTGAAATTCTCCCATACTGTTAGCTCTTCAATATTGAATACTTCATATTCTGCTGATGAAAGGTGATGATAGAGCCTGATCTCAACAAAATTGGAGACGATGATCCACAGGCATTTCTTTCCGGATTGGTGTTTGTAGCTGAAAGCCTGTTCGACGGGTGTCCTGTTGTCGTTCTGCCTGTGCTGCTTTTCGTCGGGGTTCGTGTTAGCGTCTTTCAATTCGATCACGGCCCGAATATCAGTCTCATCAGGGGTAAAGAAGCCAAGGGAGCCGTCTGCCGATTTCCCACCGATTTCTGTTGCCTGTTCCTGGTTCAGGTTCCAGGTTAAAGGATTGTCTGAAGCAGTTTGATAGCCGAGAACGTCCGAAAATATTTCTTTCAGGAAAAATCCCTGAAGGCCTGTCTCTTTAAGTTTATACACTGAACCGCTCCGAACCAGGTTCGCCCAACGCTCGATTATTTCTAAGCTGTGAGTAAGGTTGGGAATGGAAGATTTGTCGATTTTCGACAGTAAAAAGTCCAGGTTCTTTCGGTTGAAAATACTCTTTCTGATATTCGGCATAGCAACATCAAGTAAAAAATTTCAAAATATATATGCTCTCAAAAATAAACAAAATAATTGCTTATGCAAAGACTTATGTAAACATTTATCTATGAAAAGTAATATGAAAATGCATAATAATCTTTTATTTGGCCAGCCTCTTCACCCTTCTCTTCCGGATTTGTACTTCTCAATCCCGGCATCATAAATTCACCAGCCACGATCACCAGCCACCAGCCACCAATCACTAACCACCAACCACCAACCACCAACCACCAGCCACCAACCACCAACCACCAACCAC
>CAZWLN010000067.1:0-23504 GCA_964634885.1 uncultured Hyphomicrobiales bacterium
GCCACTGACAACCAGTCACCAGCCACCAGCCACTGACAACCAGCCACCAGCCACTAACCACCAGCCACCAGCCACTAACCACCGGCCACTGACCACTAACAACCAGCCACTGACCACCAGCCACCGGCCACTGGCCACCAGCCACTGACCACTGGCCACCGGCCACCGGCCACTAACCAACAATCATAAAAATAATCCTCCTTTCGGGTAGTACTAATAAGTTTAACAATACTCCCGCCTTTTATTGTTACCGTGCTGTCAACACAGTTGTAAACATGAATCATTATCCGTTTTTGCTGTTGCTTCATATTTTCCAAAATGAAAATCATAAAACATCGATGCAACAAATATAAATAATACTAATAGTAAAAGCAAGAAAAAAAACAATTTAAATTGCCTGCCGTGCCCGTCTGGGTGCGGCTTTGCAGGCATAAAAACCCCTGCCGGAATAATTATGCTCTTTGACTATTCCGCGGTCATGCTAAAAGAATTTAGCGCCGGCTCACTATTTCATTGTTGTTGGTTTCCTGTTACCCATTGTACCCCCGGATGGCAGTACTATTTTCTCCTTTCCGATGGAGAATTTCCACACAAAACAACTATTAGTCCTATAAACCCAGATTGTGCATTAGATACCTAAAACAGGGAATATCCAACCACCCCCTGCCCCCTCCTTGTCCAAGGAGGGGAAAGTAGTTAAATTGCTATATATCAATTAGTAATGTAATATTTGCATCTCCGAATGCAATATCCGGGATAAATTCATATATACATTCTTTACAAACCTTTGAAGAGTGCAGCGCTGCGGATACGCCTCCGACAGCGCTGCCCCTTCATCTTCGGTAGTTACCTGACCAGCGTAATTACACCGCCGGAGATATTATTGTTTATCGTCATCGTGTATATGTAAGCTCCCGGAGGCAGTTCAGACATATCGATTTTGAAACTCTGCTTTCCCACAGGCAGTTCCTTTTCCAACAACACAGCAGCCTGCCTGCCCTGGAGGGTGGATATTGACAGCCGTACTTTCGAATCATACTTCAGGGAGATGTTAAGTGTAACTATGTCCGACGCCGGGTTCGGAAAGATTTTAAACGATTCCTCATAGGCCGGGGCAACGAATGTAGGTTTCTTGCGGTTGATTACCGGTTCTGTCTGTTTCCGCCAGCGAAGTCCGTCATGGCTGATATAAGTATTGCCTTCATTGTCGATATACATGAGATTGATGTCGTTGTTGACTTTGGTAGTGCTGCCGCAGAACATCTTCGTTACCATTGTGTCCTGTGTCGGTATGTCCATGGTCCAGTACCTCGTACCGGGCCACTGAGAGAACTGTGAGCCGTCCTGCCTGATATATACGACTTTCACGGGCTCGGCAGAGGTAGTGTCGAGAAAAAACTGATGGTCAACGGCGGAAGCTGTACAAACCGTGGCAAGACAGGATATAAAAACAAGAAATATATTTTTCATAGATATTCGTACTCCTTTAATAAACCATAAAACTTGTAACTTTGATCTCGTTGTCTCCCTGGATGACAAGCCAGTGGGAGCCGGACGAATAGTCGTCAGTGTCGATGCTGATGATGGTTTCGTCGCTGTTGTCGATGACATTAACGATCCTGGGATTGATCCTTTTACCAATGAAATCTGTAATAAAAATCTCATTGTTTCTGATAGATTTGTTCACCTTGAAGTTAACCAAATTCCCTTTGCGAACGGGGTTTGGAAAAACATAAAGGCCTTTCTTGTTTCCCGATGGTTCCTTTTCCATATCAAGCCTCATAATATTAAATTTGATTAAAGCGTAATTATTTGCGATCCACAGGGTTCCGTCCCTTGTAACTGCCAGGTCTTTAATGCAGTTGAGAAGTGTTTTTTGCGTGCCGTTCGGATTGGCAATGTTTGCAAGCTCTTCCATTTTATATGAATAGAAGACATTGTCGTTGTACATTGCAAGGCCGTCTTCACCTCCTATCCATTTGTTGCCGTTACTGTCGATGCAGACAGCGAGCAATTTATACATCTCGTCCTTGCCCATCTGGTAGAATTTCAGGGGTAGTCCGTCTTTCTCCGTATAGTGGCGCCAGGTGCAGTCGATGGTATTGAACACCGACAGCCCGCCCCTGCCCTGGAAAATTGGAATATCGGTACCGCCACCGAGAGTCTGTGCCATCCACAGGTTACCTTCGCCGTCGGGACAGATCTCAGACACTCTCGATTGGTTATCCAAAACATAGGGGTCTTCCAGAATGAAACTTTTGTATGAATTGCCGTCCAGGTCATATTTAAGCAGCGAATCCGTATATGTTCCTTTTAATGCGAGCCATACGAACTCTTTGTCCTCAACAGGGGACTTAGAGACACACAAGGCGTTAAAACCAAGATAATTGAAGCTCGAATCGGCCTGCATTCCGTTTCTGTAAACAGAAACCAGGTTCTGGCCGTCGAATCTTACCATCTCCGTGAAAACCCATGTGTAGATGCCTACGCTGCCGGAATACCTGTCAAAAGTCGATATGTCGCAGATGGCCCACAATACGCCTCTCGAATCGACGGTAACTTTGCAGTAGTTTCTGATATAAGGCGGATCGTGTAGTTGTTCTTTATAAACAAACTCGTACCATTTGTTATCCTTCCACTTCATTAGTTTTCCCTTCATGGCCACCCAGAGAGCGCCGTTCTTGTCCACAGTAATGTCGTTGACGGCAATTGTGTCGTTACATTCATAGCCGTATTCGGGTGTAAACAAGTTTGTCCATTCACCGTTGTCAAATCTCATTATGCGGTATCGGAATTCATTCTTTATTAATCTCGAAGTGGAAACATAGATTGTGTTGTCGTATGACGCCAGTTTCAACGGGTTCAGAATATCGCTGGACAGGTAAACCACAGTGTCTTGTGCTACAGCAGTGGTAATCACGAGCAAAAACGACAGTAAGGCAGGCAGAATTGAAATTCTTTTCATAAAACCTCCCGGTTAATTGCATCCTGAAACACATGGTTTAACAAACTCGCTCTGACCGGAACATTCACCAATTTGTTCCTTTGTGCGTGAAAGAATTTTTACGTATGTGTTTGCGCCTGTCGAGTCTAAGCTGTACAGGCATATCTCATAGGTTTCCTTGCAGCATGACTGCCCGCAGCTTACATATCTCCAGTAATCGATATATTTAGTTTCGCCTTCACCGTACTCCGGATAGGCACCTCTCCAGTCGGCCTCACATACACGTGTTGCCGGATCGACCTGGAAAGTACATTTGACCCACAGTCCGCAGGTCGAAGTGTAAACACTCATTTTCTTGACTGTTCCTACCTCACAAAGAGGTACAAACTGGCTCGACTCCAGGTTGTTGGCTTCCTGTATCAGCAGCAGGCTTACCCATTCCCTGAAAGCCGACTGGTAACCGTCTTTGTTGGCTATGGAATCGAGAAATTCACAATTGCCCGTTTTTTCAACGTTTTCAACGTAGATCTCGTATTCGCCGTCATGCACCCTGTAAGAGTAATGAATTGTAAGTACACAATAGGGCTTGCCAATTGTTACTGTGTATGGATGGGCAGCCTCGTACCAGGGGCTTTCCGGCCATATATCCTCAGACAGGCAGGGTGGCAAATCCGCAAACAGGTTTGCAGTTGACAAAAAAACAAGGCACAGCAATGTCGTTATGGTAAGTTTCATACTACCATTCCTTTTAATAAATTAATAATATGTTAATTAGAGTCAGATAATTGTAATTTTCATACGCATACGCAGTTTACTACAGTTGTTAGTAGTGAGAAATACGTCGTAGTCGCCCGAAGGAACACCGTTCGTATTGAACTCTATTATTACCCTGTTGTCGTAATTGCTGCCGCCAGGCGGAAGCGTTATCGACAAATCGGGGACCAGTACCCTGATTTTAATCCTGCTGTCGAAAACCAGGCTGTATATCGTTATCGTATCGACACCGGAGCTGTTCATTATCAGCAGTTCTCTTTCCAAAGACATGTCTTTTTTCAGTTCTCCCAGGTCAAGGATTTCGTCGTAAGGTATGAACAGCTCCGACTGGGTAAATTTGAAAGATAGTTTCCTGACAGTGTCTTTGACAAGCACGTTCTCGTCGGCCAGTTCTTTTCTATAATTCTCTTCAGTACCGAATATATCCTGAGTACAATTATTCAAGCCGGCAACAATGAGAAGAGCGAAGATTATGTGTAGCAGCGTCCTCATTTAGTACCTCACAATTAGTCCGTAGTTCAGGTTAAATTTATGAGCGGGGAACACTGACCTGTCATGGGTAAAAAGCAGCAGGTTGTATTCCACGCCCATTACGAGCCCGATGTTGTCAGTAATGCGTACCTCTGCGCCTCCCATGGCTCTGGCGACATAGCCTCCCTTGTTGACTGCGGCAGTAAGCTGCAGAAATGGATTCATATGGTTGTAATCGAACGGAGTGTATCTAAGCGCTACACCGAAGCTTGTAAGGTTGGGCTGTTGGTAATAATTGTATTCCTTGTCGTTTTCCGTGCCGCTGTACTCGACATAGAACGTTTCCTGCCTCAGGTCCGGGCCGGCGCTCAGGGAGGAAGATATCTTGTACAGTGAAGTAATGCTGTAATTGTTGAGGCTGTTTTTCTTTGACGGGCTGATTGTTTCTTTGGGCAGGAACCAGCTTTCGGAGTTCCTGATCTCGATTGATATATTTTCCTGTGAATCGTCGCCCTCTTTTGTTCCGCCCTCAGGATTGTCCAGGCTCGATGGATAGCTGTAAACCGGTATTACTTCGGTCACCGGAACCGGCTTGTACCTTAACGAAGCAATTCCCGAAGTTTCAATCATTCTGGTGTCCTGTTCCGGGACAGCCGGCGTTTCATCGGACACTTCCGGCTGCAATGAAGCAGCGGTAACATTATGGGTGGTATTATCATTATCTACATGGCTCTTTTCTTTATTATTTCTTTTCTCATTTTCTTTTGCGTCCGCAACGATAGCAGCTTTATCCGTATTGCCGGGAAAAAGTTTTACCGGTATGGGCAGCCTTGTAAAATAAATATAATCCTTATCCGGTAATATAAATTGAGTCATTATAATAATTGTACCGGCAACCGATATGAGGCAGGTCAATATAGAAGTAAAGAGTGAGCGCTTGAACAAGCGCGAATTAATATCGGTTGTCGGTACGTTAGAACTTTGTCCGGGGAATGAATAGCCGAGACTTTTGAATATATTGGCTTTTACCGGCACAGGCTCGACATAGCGTGCTATGTTATGGCCAATATTCGATTTGATTGTCATCATCGTTTTCATTTCATCCCTAAGTTCCTCGTCGTAGGCAAGTGAGGCAAAGAGCTGCCTTTCACCCTCTTTGTCGAGGTCCCCCATTACAAAATCGATTATTCTATCATTATCATTCATTTTTCAGGCTTTCCTATTTGTTTTCAGAAATATCTTTAATATAAGGTTTCAGAAATTCCTTAATTTTCTGAGAAGCCCTCCTGATCCGTTGCCTGACTGCATCCCTGCTTTCGTTCATATTCTTTGCTATGTCGTCTGTATCCATGTCTGCGAACATCTTCATCACAAACGCTTCACGGTGAGGTTCATCGAGATTCTGCACGGCAATTTCAATCAGAGAGAGCAAATCGCCTTTTTCAATATTGTTTTGGAGGCTGCTTTCGTCGAGAATATCTTCCAGGCTGGCATCGGTGTCGACACTGATGATGGTTTGCTGTCTCTCTGACTTCTTTTTCTGCTTATATAATTCATATCTTGCTATGGATATCAAATAGGCAAGTGCGTTGTATATTCTCGCATTGCCCTTGGCTTTACTGTTGAAAATGATCCAGGTTTCCTGGAAAAGGTCGTTAGCCTGCGCTTTGTTGTTAGCAAGGTTTAGACAATAGGAATAGAGCTTGTGCCTGTGCCTGTGGTACAAGACGTCGAAGGCCTCATCGCAAATGGGATGGCCTTCGCTCAACAGAGCGCACAAAGTTTCGTCGCTATATTTATTATAATCTTTCACTTTCTTTTTTCAAATTTGCACATCTCTATATATATAACCCACACGAACGAGCATTTTGTGACAGGATTTTTTTCGCTTTTTTTCACTTTTTTTTATATTTCTACTATGTGCTTATATATCAACGAGTTGCTGCGTGGCCGCTGCAAGTGCCTGTAATTGCATATATTTGCGTGGTTTTTACGTGTTTTATTAAATTATATTAATATTAATTTAATGCCGGATTTAATAATCGGGCATGGTAAAATATGCTATTTTTAAAAGAAATATTAAATTATTGTAAGAATATGTTGCCCTGCAATGTTATAAATTCTACTTAACAAAATATAAAATATTTGGATGTCAATTGTAATTGTGCGAAATGACATTTGTAAAAATATACAGATCATTGTTCGGTGTAATATTTTTTTAAAATTCCCAAACCTGATATTTCTGTATTTCGATTTAAGAAAAAATAAACTATTTGTTATTTTTTATTTTAGGAGTTATTTTATTTATTAGTCAATTAATTAAAAAATATATTGGCTAAAAAAAAAAATTGTCGTATATTTGAAACCTTGACTCGGCAACGGTCTCCGGAGAGGTGGCAGAGTGGCTGAATGCACCGGTTTGCTAAACCGACGTAGGAGTCAAATCCTACCGGGAGTTCGAATCTCCCCCTCTCCGCCAATAAAAGCGTTAAGCCCTTGTAGCATAAGTAGTTGCGAGGGCTTTTTCTTTGCGGCGTACAAATAACAGACAATAAGAAGTGTCTCATGCAAGGGTGCTAAGAAAGAGGAGGAAGAATTATCTCTCGCAAAGGCGCAAAGCTCGCAAAGGAAGATTTTAAATGAATAATGTACTTGTTTTAGAGAAGCTTCTTGATAGCCCCGGCGGGGCGACATATTAATAGGCGCCAAGCCCGCAAAGAAAGGGAGAGGAAGAATTATCTCACGCAAAGGCGCTAAGAAAGAGGAGGAAGAATTATCTCTCGCAAAGGCGCAAAGCCCGCAAAGAAAGAGATTATATTTTGAATATTCCTGTCTGGATTATAAACATATTACCAGCCCCGGCGGGGCGACATATTAATAGGCGCAAAACCTCGCAAAGAAAGAGATGGGAAGAATCATATCACGCAAAGGCGCTAAGAAAGGGAGAGGAAGAATTATCTCACGCAGAGGCGCAAAGCCCGCAAAGGAAGAGTATAAATAATACACCGTTTGAATGAGAAACAAATTAACAGCCCCGGCGGGGCGACATATTAATAGGCGCAAACCTCGCAAAGAAAGAGATGGGAAGAATTATCTCACGCAGAGGCGCAAAGCTCGCAAAGGAAGAGTTTAAATGAATAATGTACTTGTCTTTAGAGAAGCTTCTTGATAGCCCCGGCGGGGCGACATATTAATAGGCGCAAACCTCGCAAAGAAAGAGATGGGAAGAATTATCTCACGCAGAGGCGCAAAGGCTGCAAAGAAAGAGGAGGGAAGATCATATCACGCAAAGGAAGATTTTGAAAAATTATATTAATCATAAAAATCACGGTTCAGACTTCTTGTCCCCTTTGATATTTAAACTGTTTCATTCAGGCAATTATCTTAAAAAACAATGTTATAAATATCAAACATATAGAAATTATCCAACAAATTCCAATTATTAATCTTGTTAGAGTAACGTCTATCTTTGAAAATAAGATCAAAATAATTAATAGGAGTATAACCAATACTGTAGCAATTATAAAAAATGCACCATCTGCAACATCAATAAAATCATGAGTATATCTTTCTTTCAAGGTTAAATATACTCTTAACAGATATATCAAATACCCAATTACCAATGGGATAATTCCCCAAAAAATTCCTTTATGAAAAAACTTCATGTATTTACACCATATAATTGATTTTATCAGTGAGAAATTGTACTTTTTAGTTTGTTATATCTGTAATCATAAGAATTGTATAAATCATAATAATTGTGAATTTTAGCAGTTGAAAGAGCGATTTTTAAAGTAAATTCTGTTCCATTATATGCTAAATCATTTAATAAATCTTTAAACTCTTCATCACCAATTTCTTTTTTTAGTAGTTCTAATACAGGTTGAATATCCGCATCATCAGAGTTATCAACATATTTAATAATATCATACTCTCTTAAATATTGATCATTATATAACATAGAAAAGAAAAAAAAGATAAATAATGGAATTAGCAACAACAGAGATACTAGTAATACATTTGCAATAAAATTTTTTAAAAATATATATATTTTTAAAAACATGTTAATTTCCTTCCATATAGTCATTATTTATTGGAACTTTAGCAAAACCATTTGTTATTACTGGTGTAGTGTATTGAACCCAGCTACCTGTAACATATATCTTAGCAACTTGCATTACATTTGATACAGGGCCAGATATATTACCAATTGGAACTGTTCCGAGATTCTGGTTTAAATGTGCTTTAGAAGATGCAAGGCCTAAATTGTTGGGACTTAGTTTTATTTGTGCATTTAAATCATGAACTTTGGGACAATTTGCAGTTATTACTTTATCCTTCTGCCTGCCGATGTAGTTCAGGCGTGCGTCGGGGTTTACAAAATCATGCGAAAAGCAATTATAATTTCGATTTGAATTCATCGACAGTCAATCCAGCTTGTTTGATAATCTGACGAAGAGTATTGGTTTTAACCGGGTGATGCGCCGGAACCGTAATTTTTATGGCTTTGTCGTCAACCCGTCTTTGCAGGCGTATATGGCTGCCTTTCTGCCTTACGACAACGAAGCCGCAACGCTGCAGAGCATTGACTATCCGGATGTATGAGATTGACGGTAAATCGCTCACAATTCAATTTCTTCCACGATTGTATTTTCGTAATTTATCAGTTCGTCGTCAACGGGTTCAAGGTAGAGCTCAACTGCTTCCCTGATGTTTTCTATAGCTTCTTCTTTTGTGTCCCCTTCGCTGATGCAACCGGGAAGGGAGGGGACGTAAGCAGTGTAGCCGCCTTCTTCGCATTCTTCCAGTACCACTTTTATTAGCATAATCTTTCCCTTAAGTTATTTAATATATTTTGATAACGTAAAGTACAGAAAGTTATTATGGCGGTAGGGTGTCTAAGCGTAGTGCTTGTCGGTGAGTGGTGGTTGGTGGCCGGTGACTGGTGGTTGGTGGCCGGTGGCTGGTGGCTGGTGGCTGGTGAGAAGAGTTGGGAGTTGGAAGTTGAGTTCCCGTGCTCCCTTGTCGGCGAGGCTGCTCTCGCCGTCCTTCTGCCTGCCGATGTACTTCAGGCGGGCGTCGGGGTCGGCGTTGAGGCCGGTGCAGTAAAGGTGCTCCTTCACGTCGCCGAAAGGCCTTACAATTTGATAGCATCTATCCAACATGGGTCTATTCATAATCGAAAGTCATTGATCTCGAATTCCATTTCAATCTATCGAAAGCTTGGTTAAGTATCCTCTGATAGAATAACATCTTTGATTGTGCATTAGGAAAATATTCATTAAACCTGTATTTTTCTGTTGCTTTCATTGATGGTACACTAATAATCAATATAGGTAATGTTCCTTCTGCAATGTCTTTCAACTCAGCGGGATCATGCGCCCTATACCTGCCGATAATATGCAGAGAGTCGTTCCCGATTGCTCTGACAAAGCTGCACAAATAGCAATTTGAAATATTAATTCTTTTGATGCCGTCCAAATTCATATAAGAAAAAGGAAACATGAATACATTCATTAAATCTTTAATATTCCTGTCAAGCGATGAATTTTCAATGAAAGTAATTAAGGTGTCAAAATCATAGTATTTCGGTAGTATCATAGAAAAGCTAATCACCAATGAAGTGTCTTTGATAGTGTTTAGATGTTCAAGAACAGAATGCAACGTATTGTATCGATCAAATGCAATAAGGCTGTCAAATTTTGATGTTATTACTTCTTTACCATTACATATTGAAGATATGCTGAGTAATTCCTTACTTTGAAATCGATACTTTTTAAATTCATTTTCATAAAAACGTGTACAATACTCATCAATTTCATTTTTTTTCTTCATTATTTCTGATATTTCCGTACGAGAAAACACAAAAGGTTCAATTGGTTCTTGATAGCAAAAATTGACTGTGTCCCAATATACTATTCCTTTTTTTAACTTAAACCATTTTTCAATTTCTTTGATTTTCTGAATACTGGTCATTTCTTCGAATGATAATTTATTCTCAGATGTAATCTCTTTCCCATTCCAGTCAACTTTATCATTTAAGAAAAAGCTTGTCTTGCCGAAAGCTAATTTAATCAAGAAATTACTTTCTTTTGCCAAATTGGTGGTTTTGACTTTATGTGCATATTCACCAAAGTAAAATAAATTATAATCAGTATATTGACATAATTCATTTAATGCCTTGATAGGGAAATCATCCATTGTGTTTGACTCAAAATCTTTATATCTTTTACCTTCAATATAATATGAACATGTAATTACATAGATAATCCCTTTTTTTATTCTATCATTAATTTTTAATTTCCCGTATTTATTATAGAACTCTGTGAATTTAAAAACTTTAGCAAAGAATTTAGGCAAAAAATAAAATTTAGACGAATCTTGTGTGTTTTCTAATTCTTCTATGAGAATTTTGAACCCTATATCCTTATTATTTGATAAATAATCTTCAATTTCTTTTTGTTGGTTCTTATCATCAGAATTATAATTTCTTATGTTATTTCTATAATTAGTACTATCTTGATTGGCAAAGCATTGGAAACCGTTAAACTGTATAAATAGAATTAACAATATAAAGTAATATTTAATCACTTTTATCCTCCGATTTGATTGATTTTATATGTTGTTGCCCTTATGGCTGCATCTTTTGCTGCCTCAAAATGTGGCCTGCATTTATTGTCTTTATTAAGCTCGCCATGCGATTTTTTACCCGCTGGAGTACTCTTATCAGGAGAAAATCCAGATTTCCCATTCAGATCAACCTTACTCACCGGATTATTCCCACAGTAGTGGTACGGCGTCCAGGCGTAGTAGTTCTCCCAGAGGGAGTTGGAAGAGGTGGCTGGTGGCTGGTGACTGGTTAGAAGAATTGGGAGTTGGAAGTTGAGTTCCCGTGCTCCCTTGTCGGCAAGGCTGCTTCCGCCGTCCTTCTGCCTGCCGATGTACTTCATGTTCAGGCTTATTTTTTCCATTCGATATTGTTTACTAATCATTTAACCAATTATCTTAAAAAATAATGTCATAAATAAACTACAGATTGTTATAATCCAACAAACACCAATAAAGAAAAATCGCACGACAACATTTATTTTTGAAAAAATCAAAATATAAGCAATTAGTACAATAGTTACTATTGTATAAACAATAAAAAAAAAGAAATCCCAAACAGTAAGAAAAAAGTCTGGATTATCTGTATCAATTGTAAATATTAATCTGATAAAAAATATTAGATATGATACAACTAATGGGAAAATATCAAATTTATATTTTTTCAGAAAGTTTTTCATGTTCATTCATATTCCTTTAATCTAATTAATGAAAATACCTTTCTTGTATTGAATCAAATGAATCATATAAATCGCTTAGATATTGATAATTGTATAGATCTGCAAGATAACCGGCTGTACCTCTGGTCCTATGTGTTCCACAAAAGGCTAAGTGATTTAAGACTTTGATAAATTCTTTTTCACCAACCATGTCCTTTAAATAGTGTAATATAACAAGGCTATCAGCATCATCGCAATTATCTATATATTCAATTATTCTATACTCTCTATTAAATTGTTCACTTATATATAAATAAAAAAAACAATAGAGAAATGGAAATATTGTAATAATTATAAAAAATGCTTGCATATACTTTTCGAATATTTCAAGGGCTGCTTTAAATTTCATCATTTTTCTCATTTCAGGATAATTCAACATAATATAAAACTATGATTTTAATCTCAAATATGATTTTTTTCTATATTTCTTTGGGTCTCCTACTTCAACATTTGGTGTATTTAAGTATTTTACCGCATGTTATCAATACAGATGTACCTGCTTGTCCACACCAATCTTTGAATTCAACAATACCTGGGGTGCTTGGTGGCCGGTAGCCGGTTGAAATTGCAGTGAAGTGGGAATTGGCTGCTGCGCCCTCTCTCCGGCATTGTCCCTGGTAATATTGTCCTGCGTATTCTATAACTCTGATGCCCTCACTGTGAACAATGAACTAATTTATGAAATATTCGCTGACTTTCAAACCGGCAAGCCGGATTCCGTCCATCAGGATATTATTCGTTATTTATTGCTGTACTTTCGAGATACAGCGTTTCCGGCGCTATGTCCTGTTCGTCGGGCCATTCTACGGTGCCATTATTAACCCTTACCCTGGCGAAATAGTTCCATTCGAGGAGTTGCCTGAAATAGCTGCTTTGGCAATACGGTTTGACATCGAAGTACCGTTGTTCACCGTTTTCAAACTTCAATTGAAGGATGAATGAGGGTAAAGGGCTGACTGCTAATACTTTGGGGACCATAATGCACCTTTACTTTAACGGTTCGATTTTAAACAACGGTTCACCCTTAATTGCCAACGACCAGTTTGCAAGGAGTTCTTCTCTGTGAATCTCTATCCACGCTTTGACAAGGTTGTGCTTACTGACGGGTATCGATCCGTCCATTACTTCACCGCTTTCAACCGAAATGATTGCGCTGCTGTCCTGGTAATCGACATGGATGTGTGGAAGGCTGTGCTGTTTGTTGTCGAAAAAGTACATGTACACAATCACTCCATAAAACATCGATATAGCCGGCATAAAACACTTCAAATTAATATTACATAAAAGCTAAGACTAAATTATTATTCCTTTATTGCTTCCCACCGCCGGCACCGGAATACTCCCGTGCAATGTCCGTATCAACACAATAACAAGGAATAGAGAGAAAGAATCATCTCACGCAAAGGCGCTAAGAAAGGGAGAGGAAGAAGTATCTCACGCAGAGGCGCAAAGCTCGCAAAGAAAGAGATTATATTTTGAATATACCTGTCTGGATTAAAAGCATATTATCAGCCCCAGCGGGGCGACATATTAATAGGCGCAAAACCCGCAAAGAAAGGATTTGAAAAATCATCTTAATCAGGTAAATCACAAAAATCACAGTTCAGATACGAGAAGCATATTACCAGCCCCGGCGGGGCGACATATTAATAGGCGCAAAGCTCGCAAAGAGAGAGGTGGGAAGAATTATATCACGCAAAAAAGATTTTGAAGAATAATATTAATCATATTAATCCTATAAATCATGGTTCAGACAGGAATTGCTCACGCAAAGCCCGCAAAGGAAGAGATTACAGAGTACATGATAATCATATTAATCATAGCAATCATAAAAATCACAGTTCAGACACGAGAAAAGTATTACTTTATCGCTTTATTATTTTTGCCATTCTTGTTAATTTTGTTCTGTAGATTATTGATTGTCAATGGAAAGGAAATAATATGAGTACCAAACTTGAAGCAACAATTACACTGGTAAACAGTAAGATGCACTACATCGGCAATACTCCCACCCACGGGCCCATCGATTTCGACTATGTCCCACCCTACGGCGACAGCGAAGGTGTGATGCCGCTGGAGATGTTCCTTATGGACCTGGCAGTCTGCAGCGCTTCTTCAATTAAACTCGTTTTGGAACAGATGAAGAAAACCATAAACGGCCTCGAGGGAAAAGCTGTCGGCAACCGAAGGGATGAGCACCCGACCTGCTTCGACGCGATTGCCATAGAATACACCATCCATTCGCCCGACGCTGACAGCGCTTCGGTTGACAGGGCCATTGCCCTTTCCAAGGAGAAACTCTGCCCCGTCTGGGCAATGATCAATCCGAACGTTAAAATCGAAACTCACTATACTATCGTTCCCTGAGCCGAAGAATGAAATTGAGTGATAAATAAAAAAAATGAAAGGCAAAAATGAGCTCTAAACCCGACAAAACACTTGCAGCCGGCTGTGGCCTGTTCTGTGCCGCCTGCAGCCTGTACATTGCAACAAAGGAAGACGAGAAACTGCTTGCCAATCTGGCAGCCAGGTTCGGCTGGTCACTGGAAGAGGCGAGGTGCCTCGGCTGCCGTTCCGACAAAAGAACTCCTTACTGTGAAGACTGTTTCATGATGAAATGCCTTACAGAAAAAGGCATCGATTTCTGTGTCGAATGCTCCGACTACCCCTGTTCTCACCTGAAAGAATTCCAGGCACAGGCCCCACACCGCCTCGAGCTGTGGAGTTCTTTCGAAAGAATAAAGAAATACGGATGGGAGAAATGGTACTCCGATATGCAGAGCCGCTATTCCTGCCCTAACTGTGAAACTATTAACAGCGCTTACCAGGTTTCCTGCCGCAAATGCGGCGAGTACCCCTCTAATGACTTCGTTAGGGAGAATATCGACGAAATCAAGAAAGCATTGCATTAGTATTAAAATAATAAGATGGACTCTACCCTGGAGGCGGAGTCCATCTTTCTGTTTGACAACTTCTGAATGCAATTCAAAATAATACTACGCGGCCTTCAATTCCTTTGCAAGGCGGGGGAATGAATAGACAGCCTCGCCTTTGTCGTTAAGGCTGATGTCTCCCTGCAGCTCGATTACCAACTTGTTGAGCACGGATTGAACCAGTTCCGTCTCTAGTTCGTCCTTGCGGCAGTAACGCATGATCTCATCGAGAGTTAGAGGCATTGCCTGTACTGCAATAATTGCGCCGACGAGTTTCTTACGCATTACGTTTTTAACTCTGCGTGCCTGCTTTGCTTTGACGTAGGGAACCCTGAGAATCGGTATTACATACAGTGATAAAGAGAAGCACATTGGGATAATGCCCAGGAGTACAGCCAGGAAGGCCGACTGTTTGTCGAATTCAAAATAACCGTAACCGACGAATGACATTACGAAGTTGAAGGCATTCATTAAGATTATTGCCGTGTTCTTTCCGCCGCTGTTGCCGGTAATCTCCCATGGAGGTTCGACTTCGTCCACATAGTATTCAATCTTTCCCCCCTCGAGTTCCTTGCTCACTTTGTTCTTCAATTCAGGGAATTCGGCAACGACGACTCCGTCTTCATTGATATAGAGCTCACCGTTGAAGCGGGTAGCGTAATTAGCAAGCAGGGATTCTGCCTGGTCGAAGGTAGCGCCCGACAGGTCGATTATCCTCGAGGAAGTAAGCTTGTTCTTTACCGTACGAAGATAGGCGGCTACTTCTTTGGCGTCGCCCAGAGGATCGAAAGTGGGCCTTTCGGGGCCGAATACGAAATGGTAAACGGACTGGACAAAACCTTTGCCTTTGTTCTTTTCTTTTGGAAATTTCTTGTATCTCATGCCCTGGGGATCGATGGCATATTCTACGGAGCGCGTCCAGGCCATCCAGCTCAGTCCTTCCAATATGCCCCTGAAGATACCTCCGATTATATCCCCGAAGTTGAAGTCGTCGTCGGAGTCGCTGCCTCTCAGTATAAGGATGAGAAGGAGTATGGCAAAGACCACAGTGTACAGTATCAGAATTACGCCGATGGCAGCCTTATAGACGATAGTGAATATCTTCCAGAAGACGGCGAAGAAAGCGGCAAGTTTCTCGCGGAATGTTTTGCTGCCGCGAAGTATGAACGGATAATTGAAGATGAACATGAGTGCGCCGTTGTCTTTGTCCATTGACACGCGGCATTCGTACAGTTCAATCAACCGGGACATGGCGTCCTTGACTTCGCTGAGGGAATAGCCTGTCTGGGCAGACAGGTCGGAAGGCGAGACCCTGCCTTTGGTTTTCTTGATCTCCTGTTCTACTTTCAGGACTATTTCTTCCTTCGTTGACGGTGAACTCATAGCAGCCCTATTTTTCTTTTAATAATACCAAATATTTTCAGTGTTTAAACTAATAAATATTAATTCAAATTAAAAGAAAATGTTGAACACACCATAAGCTAATTATCAGGAAAAAGCACATGGCAATTGAACGGCCTTGTAGTCACAATTCATTTCCAATCAGGAAATATCATTTACATATCAGCAATAGTTTACTGATTGTAACGGTACTGCTATGCACCCTGAGGACATATACGCCGCCTGCCAGGTCTCCGGTGTCAATATCTATGGTATTAATACCGGTTTTCAGGTTGCCTGCGTTCAGCGATTTCACCGGTTCTCCACCCAGGCTGTAAATGCCAAGGCTGCAATTCTCGGCGCCGGCAATGCTGAACCCTACAGTAACATTGTCGCTGCCGGGATTGGGATAAATGCTAATATTGCCTTCCGGATTGGGTAAAACGGGCAACTCCTCAACCGGCAGAATATCCGGTACATCCCAGATACTGATTGTGCCGTCGGCGCTGCATCCGGCTATTTTCTTCCCGTCGGGACTGAAAGCAATATCCCTGACACTCTCGTTGCAATCTGTCGAAACTCCTATTGCCTCTCCCGAATTGGCGTCCCAAATTTTAATTGTGTTATCGGCGCTGCCACTGGCAATCTTTGTCCCGTCCGGACTAATGTCAACGACGGCAATAGATCCTTCATGTCCGGTCATTTTTCTGATGATGTCACCAGTATTCGCATTCCAGATGATTACCGTGCTGTCGTAACCTCCACTGATGATTTTTGTGCCGTCGTGGCTGAAACAGACACTGTAAGCGGCGCCGGTATGTCCCATAAGAGTATTTATTACAGCTCCGCTGTTGGCATCCCACAGTTTGATTGTCATGTCGCCGCTGGCGCTGGCAATTTTACTTCCGTCGGGACTGTAACACACGCAGTTGACCTGATTGATATGATCTAAAAGTGTGTTGACTATTTTTCCGGTGTTTGCATCCCATATCTTCACCGTATTGTCATAGCCTCCGCTGGCAATCCTGCTGCCGTCGGGACTGTAACAAATACTATTAACATAATACTCGTGCCCGTCTGCTGTATTTATAACATCTCCGGATGACGCTTCGCGGATTTTAATGGTTCCGCCTTCGCCCCCTGCGGCAATCCTGCTGCCGTCGGGACTGAAACAAACAGTCGATACGGACAGGCTGTCGCCGGATAGTGTATTAATAATGCTGCCGTCGTCAACACTGTAAATTCCAATATTACTGTTCCCTTTGGCGGCAGCAATTTTACTGCCGTCCGGACTAAAAGCGATGCTGTTAACCATATCCGTATGGCCGTAGATTGTACTGATCGCACCTCCTGCATTTGCGTCCCAAAGCCTGATTGACCGGTCGCCGCTGCCGCTGGCAAAATTGCCGTTCGTTTTACTGACTGTGACGCAATAGATCACTTCAGTATGCTCTGTCAGGGTCCTGATTGCCTTACCGTTGGCTGTATTCCATATCTTTATGGTCCTGTCCTGGCATCCGCTGATTATCTGGCTGCCATCGACACTAAAGCATACTGACCAGACGCAGCCGGTATGGCCTTTCATAGTTACAATCTCAAGGCCGGTAGCGACATCCCAGAGTTTAACTTTCTCATCCATGCTGCCGCTGACAAGCTTTGTCCCGTCAGGGCTGAAGCATACGCTTCTGACCTCGCCGGTGTGGCCGGCCAGTGTTTTAAGCTCGGTGCCGGAATTGACATCCCAGACCTTTATTGTCTTGTCGAAACTGCCGCTGGCAATTTTACTGCCGTCCGGACTGAAGCAGACACTACATACATTGCTGCTGTGGCCGCTTAGGGTGTTTAACAGGCTGCCGGTAGCGGCGTCCCATATCTTTATTGTCTTATCCCAGCTGCCACTGGCAATCCTGCTGCCGTCGGGACTGAAACATACGCTGTTGACGACATCGGAATGGCCTGTAAGAGTTCTAATCTCTGTACCATTAATAGCATTCCAAAGCTTGATTGTTTTGTCGATGCTTCCACTGGCTATCGTTTGGCCGTTGGGGCTGTAACACACACTGAAAACACCTTCGGAATGGCCGGAAAAAGTAGAGGTTTCCAATCCTGAACTGACATCCCATATTTTAATCAATTTGTCGGTGCCACCTGCCGAAGCCAGTCTTCTGCCGTCAGGGCTGAAGCTCACGGCACGGACATCGCCGACATGGCCGGTAAGGGTGTAGTAAGAACCTCCTGAACTGACATCCCACATCATGATTGTTTCATCCCTGCTGCAGCTTACAAATCTTTTGCCGTCAGGGCTGAAATTTACACATATTATATCATCGCTATGTCCTGAATAAGTTGTCAGGACTGTTCCATCGTCAACATTCCAAATCTTAATTGTTTCATCGCTGCTGCCGCTCACGAGCCTGCTGCCGTCCGGGCTGAAGCAAATGCTGTTTACGAAAAGGCTGTGTCCGGTTAACTGGCGGATCGATCCTCCTGTAACTGGATCCCAAAGCCTTACTGTTTTATCTATACTTCCGCAACTGGCAAGATATTTACCGTCTGAACTGTAGCTCAGGCACTTTACAGGCCCGCCCATACTTGACATGGCATTGATGAGAGTACCTGTATTCATATCCCAGAATTTTATTGTGCAATCCCTGCTTCCGCTGGCAATCCGATTGCCGTCGGGACTGACTGCCACAGTTGTTATAACGTCATTATGGGCCGGAAGGGACAGGACTTCTTTTCCGGTGGAGCCATCCCAGACTTTTATTGTTTTATCATAGCCGGCGCTGACAATTTTGCTGCCGTCCGGACTGTAGCATACTACACGAACGGTGTTAGTGTGGCCTTTAAGTGTCATCAGGACTTTACCGTTGGCGGCGTCAACCACCACAACATCATTATTTCTGTTGCCAAAGGCAATCCTGCTGCCGTCGGGGCTGAAGGCCACCGAATAGACGTAGCCTGTGTTCTTCCTGATACTGAGAATTGTGTCTTTAGTCTCCGCATCCCGGATGAACACGCCGCCGCCGCCGCATGAAGCCAGTTTGGTCCCGTCGGGGCTGAATTTTACCTGTTCGAGTGTGCCCAGGCCGATGATTACCCGGGATTGGGCCGGGAGGTTAACTGTTGCAAGGCTCAACACAGTAAGAATGGATAAAAGCAGATAATAAATGTTCTTGTTCATTTTGAAAAGCAAATTGGGGTATTCTATTTTCATAATCCTGCCCATGATTTATTAAGAAATCAATTAATTCAAAGATAATTCATTTTGTCAACTTTTCAATATGTAATAACACATTAACCCGCAAAAGGTCACAGGAATATTGTAAAATATTTCCAGGTACTAAGAAAGATGAACTCCACCTTCAGATAACAAACCAGAGGTGGAGTCCATCTTAAGAACCCAGGACGAGAAGAAAGATGGATATTAGAAAATAAACTCCACCTTCAGAAAGCGTACCAAAGGTGGAGTCCATCTTAAGAAATCCTGAAAACGCGCTTCAATAACCCGGATTTTAACAGTGTCGAAATCGATGCCTTTAAAAATATTTAAGCAGATGTGAGCTTATACCTTCCGAAGGTTTCCCCACCTTCGGAAGGTTCCCTACGGGCAAGATGGACATAAAACAAGATGGACTCCACCTTCAGAAAGCAAACCAAAGGTGGAGCCCATCATAAAAAGCCATTTTAGAAATTCTATATCAATTCAACCTTCATGAGGCAGTCTTTCATTCTTTCGAGTGTTCTTTCGATGTCGTTGTCGAGGCCGACGGAGAAGCGAACAAGACCGGGTGTCATGCCCATCGTAGCCTGTTCCTCCGGAGGTATCTCCGAGGAAGTACTGCTGCCGGGAGAACTGAAGAGTGTCTTGTAGAAACCGAGGCTGACGGCGAAGTAACCTACCATCGATTCCTGCATCAGAACCATGAGCTTGTTGGCTTTGGCTTCGGTTACTGCGTCGATGGTAATAATGCCGCTGTAGCCGTACTTAGGATCTACCATGCTCTTGATGAGTTTATGCTGGGGATGAGATTTCAAACCGGGATAGAACACCCTGACGCCGAGCTTCTCGAGGTTTTCAGCAATATACATGGCGTTTGTGCTGTGTTGTTTCATACGTACATGCAGAGTGTGTATGTTCTTCAGTATGCTCGAAGCCCTGATGCTGTCGAGAACAGGCCCCAGCAGCATGGCAGCGCCGTCGTTAACGCTTTTCAGGCTGGCGATGAATTCTTTGTCGGCACAGACAGCGCCTGCAAGGCAGTCGTTGTTGCCGTTTACGAATTTCGTCATGCTGTAAACGACGATGTGGGCGCCGAGTTTGTACGGCTGTACGCACATTGGGCAGAATGTGTTGTCCACAACTAATTTCAGGTTGTGTTCATCGGCAATCTTACGGAGTTCCTTCAGGTCGGCAATCTCGAGCAGGGGATTGCTGATTGTCTCGCAGTACAATACTTTGGTTTTCTCTGTTATTTTGCTGCGTACAGAGTCGAGGTCGGTAATATTTACAAAGTTAGTGTTAATCCCATATTTTGGGAGCAGGTTCTTCATCAGTGCGTATGAACCGCCGTATATTGTGCGGCTCGAAACAATTTCGTCGCCACATCCGCAGAGCTGCAACAGTACGCAGGAGATGGCTCCCATGCCCGATCCCATTGCCTGGGCTGCCGGTGTGTCTTCCATTCGTGCAAGTGCCCTGCACAGGTAATCGTTCATTGGGTTAAGATGGCGGGAATAGAGAAAGCAGCCTTCGATTTCTTCCATGAAAAGCGCTTTCATATTCTCGGGATCCATAAATGTAAATGTTGCCGAGTCAGATATTGACGGGTTGACTCCCCCGAATTCGCCGAATACCAAATAGTCCTGTATTCTGTTTGCCGGATCGTTTGACATAATTTGCCCTCCTAATTGTTCTTTATCTGTTCCGGTGGCCCAAAAAGGCAGCCGGAAAAAATATCAATATCAAAAATTCAATTTAAATCGTTCCAAAATAACATTATTTGTTTATGAAAAAAAAATCAAATTTAATAAGTTACTTATTATATTGTGGGTAAATTGAAATGATATATAAAATAATTTAATGTTTGGCGAAGAGGAATGAATGAAAATCGATACGATAATAATTAACGAATCAGCAGGTACTGAAGACCTGTATCCTTTCACAATCAACCACTGTTCGTGGGAAATACGCTGTGGCGCCATGCGCCTTTTCGAGAAAGTCCGCTCGGTCTTCCCCGAAGCTCGAATTGTGTTCAACGGCAGGGAGAATCACCTGAACTCCTTCCTGGCACGGTTCCAATGCGACAGCCAGGAAATTGCGAGAGAAAACGTTCTGGTAATATCCGGAGAAACACTCTTCACACACCAGTTAAGGAAAAGGATGGAAGAAGCCTATACGAACAGACTCAGTGGGGAAAAGCAGCCAAAGGCCGCTATTTTCGTTAAGAAGCTGGACGAGGAAGTTGTACCGTCTTTCATACAATCGCAATTCCAGGGTTTCCCTTTTGCATTGTATATTCCCGCCGGGGAAATGGTGAACCCCAACGACAAGGACAGGAGTTTCCTGCCTAAACTGATGGACATGTATTACCAGATGCTCCCGAAAATTGAAATCGAAGGTGCTATTACTCTGAGGTACCTCTGGGACGCCATTAAACACAATCCCAAAGCCATCGAAGACGATTTGCTTTCGTGGCCTCAGGTTCATCCTGTCGAATCTGACTACCCCGGCGCACACTTCCTGAACGTCGGGTCAATCGTCATCGGCAGGGATGTTAAGATATATCCCGGTGTAGTCATCGACGCCGAAGAAGGGCCCGTCATCATCGGCAACGGGGTAAAAATCCTCCCCAACAGTGTGATCATCGGCCCCTGTTTCATCGGCGACAATTCCACAATCAAGGCTGGAGCAAAAATTTATGAAGGGACATCCATCGGCGAAACCTGCAAAGTCGGGGGCGAAGTCGAAGCCACCATCATTCATGCCCTGTCCAACAAGCAGCACGAAGGTTTCCTGGGCCATTCATACATCGGCGAATGGGTGAACCTCGGTGCCGATACGAACAATTCAGACCTGAAGAATACTTATGAAAATATTAAAATGAACCTGGAAGGCAGGATCATCGACAGCGGAAGTATGTTCCTCGGCCTGCTTTGCGGAGACCACACAAAGACGGCAATCAACACTTCGTTCACAACGGGTACCGTTGCCGGTGTATGCGGAATACTCGTTCACGACGGCACACTGCCTTCCGTCATTCCTTCCTTTGCCTGGACCGGCCGGAAGAATTCGCCCGTTTACAAGCTTGACAAAGCACTGGATGTGGCCCGCAGGGTAATGGCAAGGCGGGGAAAGGAACTTTTGCCCGAAGAAGAATTGCTGCTGAGGCTCGAACATGAAAAAATATCGGCCGCTGCAGATAAATGACATAATCAGGGTGTGAACTGATAACCAGTCCGGACGGACATCATTAAGATGGCCCGGCTATGAATAAATCACAATTTTAAAACAGATAGTAATCATTAAGATTCGATTGATATGAATAGCAGTTTAAACAGAATTGAGCTAATATTTAACGGCAGCCTCACCGACATGGGGCAATACACCGGCAATGACTCACTTAAAGGCGTCTTCTCACCTGTTTTCAGCAACGAAGAAATGTCCCGTTTCATGTCCGACCACTATATGACCGAAGAGGGTGTTGCATCCCAGGATTTCGTACTTTACAACCTGTACGAAGGATTGATCAACAAAGCCCTGAATGAACTGTCATTTACTTCAAAAGACGGGAAAATGAACATCCTCGAAGTGGGTGCCGGCTTCGGCAGTGCAACAATTCCAATCCTGAAAATATTCCCCTCGGCTGAAGTCTTTGCGAGCGAGCTGAGCCTGCCGATGCTTGCGAAACTGAAACGCAACCTTGCGGGTACAGGCTACGAAAACCGCTGCCACCTGATGCAGCTCAATGCCGAGAGGCTCGACTTCCAGGGCAACAGCTTCGATTTCATCATCGGGGCTGCCGTCCTCCACCATCTTTTCAATCCCGAAAAGGTATTCGGGCAGGCATACAGTTTACTGAAACCGGGCGGTACAGCCGTGTTTTTCGAGCCGTTCCGCGAAGGTCATGACATAGTCAGCAGCTTTTACCGATCAATTCTTTCGAGGTCCGGATATACCTATGGAGAGAAAACTTTTGCAGGAAAGGTGATAGACGCCTTTAAACGCCTTTCCCATCGCTTAGACAGCGAAGCGGCAAACTATTTATGGAATACGGTGTATGTCTGGGAAAAAATGAAATTAGAAGACAAAACGGATCCGTTCTTTGAAAAAGCCGACGACAAGTGGCTGTTCTCAAAGGATTACTTCACGGCAATAAAAGATAAATACAATTACAGTCAGTGCAGCTTCTTCCACGTCAGGACCTGGGACCAGGTTTTTGAAGACCACAGCAGCGGCAACTGCAAATCGAAGTTGCCCGCCTGGGCTCTCGACAGGTACCATCATCTTCTGGAGGACTGGACTCTCCCAATGCGTGAAAGCGATTTCGCCGAAGGCTGCGTGATGATGATGAAATAGTTCGTCAAGTTTATCAAGTTTATCAAGTTTATCAAGTTTATCAAGTTCATCAAGTTTGTAAAGTAAGAAGAAAAAGTCCGTGTTACTTTCCCCTTCCC
>CAZWLN010000068.1:0-23219 GCA_964634885.1 uncultured Hyphomicrobiales bacterium
CTTTTTGTATTATGTTACAGATGTTGAACTCCTACGGAGTTCTGAGAATGGATAGTCCTCTCCAACCCCGTCAGGGGTTGAATATCTGTAACAATAGGTATCTTGAATCACTACCAACCCCGTCAGGGGTTGTATATCTTAAAACATTATGCGAATGGCTCATTGATTATTAAGTGTCTCAGTACATAGAATTCTATATCTTTTCAAGGAATGGAAGAACCTGGATACCTTCAAAATTCAACACGAGTAAAAATCCTGAATATTCAATTCTGTATTTACTTCTTGCTTAATCCCCAAAACATTAATGTGTGCCGACATCGACCCTTGGGCAATTCATTCAAAATGAGCGTGTTTAAAAATAATATTCGCGTGCCACAACAACATTACGGAATAGAGCAGGGGGAATAGCAACAAATGATAGCGGATTGTCAACTTCTGTTTGTAATAATACTTCGCATATAATAAAGCTATCAGCATGAATGTGCCCGTCAAACCACAAAAGAAAGCGCCCAATTGGACAAGAACTTCGAGTACAGGGGAACAATGAAGAATACTATCGATTACTCCCAGGATTACCATCTCGGAAGAATTGGCGGCGCTGAAAATGGAAAGCAGCGAAAGGAATGCAGTAACGGTTGCCGAAAAGAAATATACCTGCTGTATCTTTTCGTAATTAATCTTCATTGGTACGCGCAGCCTGAGCTATTATGAATCCTGCCAGTTCCATGTCGAAGGCAGTAGTAATCTTGATGTTCGTTTCTTCGCCTGCTATTATCTCCATCTTTTCCGTAGTCTTAGTGATTTCGATGAACTTCTCTACGAGAAAGGAATCGTCAGTGCCGGCAATTCCATACTCGCTGGCGTAATCGTATGCCTGGGCGAGCAGCTCGCTGCGGAATCCCTGCGGCGTCTGTATCAGGAATAATTTATTCCTGTCGAATGTACCAATCCTGCCTTCCGACAGCTGTTTCACAGTGTCCTTCGGCCTGACACCGGGAATAACGGCGTCAAAAGCGCCGAGGGTGCTGATGACTGAGTTGAAGAGCCCTGCTGTTGCCAGGGGGCGTACCGAATCATGTACGAGGATGAAGTCATGCTCGGCGCAGATGCCCGCCTTGACAGCATTGTGAACCGACTCCTGGCGTTCGGCGCCGCCGTCGATGATGAACTTCACTTTTGTAATTCCGTATTCAACCAGGAGGCCCGTTAAATAATTCTTGTAATCCGGGTTGACAACGACAGCTACGGCATCCACCGAATCCAATCCTTCGAGCAGCCGGAGGGTATGTATTATGACCGGTATTCCCTCTAAGCTGTGGTACTGCTTGGGTAGTTCCGCCGAACCGAACCTGGCGCCTTTGCCTGCAGCAGGAATGATGACCAGTACACTCATGGCCTACCTGCTGTATCTGTATTTTTCAACAACTGTCATGGGGGAATAGAGCCTGTAATCGCCAATACCGTTGAAATCGACAAATACGAACTGCCTGTTGGACGCGTAGGTCCATCTTTCATAGGTCCGACCGTCATTTGACCTGTATCTCTCAATGTTTGTCGGATAGCCGAAAACAATGAATACCATACCCATGTCTGACTGCCAGCCCTGGGAGAAGACCCTGAACTGTTTGTCGGCAATGTCAATCCTGGAATAGTACTGTTCGAAGGCTTCGTTTCTTTCGGTGCCGGGCGTCGGGTCGAGCTCCTGCCAGAACATGTCGAAGCGCTTACGTTTTTCCTCATCCGTAGGAGCAATATCGATGAATTTGATCTGGTCAGGGTCGGCAACATATTTGAGCTGGTCGATTGCCAGCTTCAGGTTCTGGAAAACACGTCCCAGTACAGAGAATTCGATTTTTATTGAGCGTTCGGACACTGCCAGGTAATCATTTTCAGTGAAATTGGACGGGCTGCCTTGTTTCAGGGCAATCACACGCAGTGTATATTTCCCTGCTTCCACCGATTTAGGCAGTCTGATCTTCAGGTACTGCTGCCTCCTGGCGCCGTCAATCTCCTTTTCCGATTGATCGCTCCTGTATATCTCCCTGCCGTCGGCGGCATACAGAATATGGACCATCTTAGCTTTCTGTTCGGTACCGCTGTTGTAGGACTCGAAAAAGACAAAGAACCCGTCCGTAAGGTCGGCAACGTTGTCCGACACGTGCGGAGTAATGGTCAATTTACCGTTTTGTTCCTCGATGGAACTTACAATCATCAGCCCGCTTAGTGTGAAGGGAAAATCCCCGAAATTGATGACAGTAATCATCCTGGATTGGGAAAAACTTTTGGAGGAAAGATGGTCTTTGATTTCCACCTGTATATTGTAGCGGCCGGGAGCAAGCCTGAAAACTGTCTGGGAAAAGTCAAATTCGCCGTTCTTGCCCTGAGCAACAGCGTAGTCAGGAGCGCTTATCTTCCTTGTATTATGCTTCTCCGATACCTTTTTTCCGGTACTGTCGGTAATGGTAATTACCTGTTCGTACTGTGAAACGAAAATAGTACCCGATTTCTCAAACCTTACCGATTCATAGGGTATGAGGACGAAGGCGTCCACCCTGCCGCTGTTAAGGCTGTCGCTGCGGAAACAGACAGCGTCGAAATAGATCTTGCGGCGGTCGTCCTGCTCTTCGCCGGTCTGGGAATAGGAATTGTTAACCACGACTCCCACCATCATCATCAAACCAAGTATTAAAGAGTAACGCAATTTTATCATTCTATTTATAAAAAATTAATAAACACCATATTGCACTTCAGACGCAAAATAATTGTTTTTGTTGACTGACGGGAAGAATATTTATAAGAAGAGATGAAAATTGCCTGTTTGTACAATAATACTTTGTTCCTCAGTCCGTTAAAGCATCTCTATCTCTTTAAAAACGTCCGCTCAAAGATCTTCCCGTTGACCTGGGCCTGGAAGATATAATAACCAACGGGCAGGAAGCTCAGATCCAGCAATTTATTATAACTTGAAATATTGCTCTGGTTTTCCCGGTAATAAGTCCTGCCTTCAATGTTCACAATCGACAGGCGCATGTCAGCGGTGCCGTTCAGGTCGATGTTGACAAACATCGTATAGGAGCAGGGATTGGGGTGGAGCATGATTGTCGCCTGTGATGCCGTCCTGTAATGATCCTCCACAGCCTTGACACCTGCCCCCGTACCGGTTACCGGCGAAGTGTAAACTCTGCCGCCGGCAGTAACCGAAAGTTTCGTCGAGTAGTCTCTTTCCTCCATAGGTAAAAACCGGTACTTGATGTGCAGACAAGCTCCGGAAGGCAACTCCTGAGGCAAACCGGCATCTCCAATGGAAAATGCAGCGCTGTCGCCGCCTGTAAAAGCAATGCTTTCGACTGTAACCGGGAAACAGCTGTTGTTACAGATGGAAGATGAGTAATTAACAGTATGCTCAGAGTTGACGGCACAATTGCCGAAACTGACAGGGCGGGCAAAGAACCAGCCTGAACACACCTGTACTGACGTACCGCTGCAGGCGTTGCTTTCGAAGTCTATTGTACCCCTGTTGCAAACCGAATCTCCTCCAACACCCTCATATTCAAGGGTAACTGTCAGCGAATCGTCTTTGTCAATGGCAACGCCGTCCCAATCCTGCGTCCCGGCAATGTCCAAACCGTCCAGGGTGATCTGCGGATCATCGGTAAACGTAACCTTGTTGTTCTTAGCATAGAGCTTCACGTCCTTTTTAACCAGATTACCAGCGGGTATATTGAGGAAGGGGACTGTAACATCGCCCGAATAGCCGATTGCCGGCTTCATTCCGGCAGGAATCGTGTATTCTAATGTTTCGGAAGCCTTGACGAGTTTGTTGTCGATTGTCAGGACAAGCTCTCCCCCGCCGCTACAGTCGGTTTCGAAGCTGAAGACACAGGGCGGGGCGGAATAGCCGGCAATGGCGAGGATTTCTTTGAAAGCCGTTGTTGCTGCCACCGTAGTATTAACGTTCCAGAAAACCTTGTCGGCAATGGACTCGAGTTCCTGAGCCTGCCCTCCAGTCAATTTTTCCTTCGGGCTTAAATTAATTATGAATATCCTTGCTCCTAGAGAGTCTGCTTTCTGCCTAATCTTATCTGTTAACACATCCGGCCTGGTTCCGTTGCTGTGGCCCCCGTCGGTAATTAACAAAACGAAGGGTACGTAACAAGCGCGTTCGGCAACAAGCAAAGCTCCGGGATGCGGCTCCGGCCTGATGTCATAGAGCAGAGCGGAGTTGATGTCTGTATTCTGTGCCATGGCCTGTACCAAGTCGCTCCCAATGGCTTGTAATAGAAGCGCTTTGTCATCGGAAAAATCCTGAATTAAGTATGCCCATGTATGAAAACTCATTAAAGCGCTCTCGAACCTTCCCTTAGGCAACAAAGCGAAGAACTCTTTCACGATATTCTTTGCCATATCGATTTTCTTCAGTCCCGGTTCCACTTTTTCCGCCATTGAACCGGAAATATCCAGGGTAACAACGCATGAAAATTTAGTAACGCCCGAATCAGAGCAGGTAACAACTCCGCTCCTTTCCTTTCCGTTTTCGACAGCCCACAGGTCTCCGTCGGAGTACTGAGACCCCGACAGCGCGGCACCGCCTTTTGCGAAAGCATGGAAATAAACATCGACAGAAGGATAGGCAGAAGCGTCAACCCTGTAAATTCTCAAAGACTGGGCGTCAACAAGGCACAAACCCACCGACAACAGTACCACAAAAAATATTATATTACGGAATTTCATCGTCTCTCCTTTCCTGTGAATTTTCAACAGCAATCGAAAATCTCTCGTTCACAAATTAAGGCACCTAAATTTACAACAATTCTTACTCTAATTCAAGAGAAAAATTACAATTTAACAGATTGAAACAGGATTTGTCCGGGTAATTAATTAAATTGCATTTGAAATTATTATAAATTTTCTAAACATGGTGGAATAACAATGGCGTATGTACCTTTTAAAGCAAATGAAATCCGTGAGATGGTAATCGAAAAGCGCCTGGCTGGACTGTCCGACCAGGAAATCTATGACGAACTGAAGGTAAAGTATGAGAAGTACAAATTGCCATTGGCTAAGCTGATCGGACGGATTGCCAGGGAGAAGGAGATCAAGAAAAATGAAACCAGGAATATGTTTATTACAATTCTTATTACTCTTTCATTCATTAACAGCATTATTATTTTTATAATCGGCTTTACTAAAGGCTATAAGTTTTCAGTTACTTTTGAAATTGCCTTGTTACCAATGTTATTGATATTTGCTGTTAAATCAGTAAATAATTATAAATATGAAGCTTATAAAACACTTATTATGTGTTCGATATTAACAATAGTTAGCGGCTTTCAAAGGTTAATATCCTGGAATCCGACCATTATATTGATACTGGGTATTATTAACATTGTATTAGTGATTTTTATAGCTGCACTTTCTTCAACACAGCTCAGTTTTCTTTTTCCCAATTCCAATCCTGGTAAAAACAAAGAAGGGGACTATATTTTCAAAGAATAGCATAAATTAGCGTTGTCCAAATATACAGTCCCCAACTAATTTAAAAAAAATATTGTAACTTTTTTCATTTTCATGTGTTATAACAGTATTGGATTTGTAATTGTAATAATAATAATGAGGTTAACCATGAAAATGCTGTTGTTTACTCTTATGTTGCATGCAGGTCTTTTAATGGCACAAGCGCCTGATATTGAATGGCAGAAGTGTTTCGGAGGTTCCGAATGGGATTTTGTTACTTCGGTCGATCGTACAAGCGACGGTGGATATATTGTTTCAGGCCATACTAATTCCAACGACGGGGATATAAAAAATAATCACGGCGGCATCGACTACTGGGCTGCCAAACTCACAGGCAAAGGTTCGGTTGAATGGTTTAAATGCCTGGGAGGCACCAAAGATGAAGGTTACAGGTCGTTCATCAGGCAGACAGCCGATGGCGGCTACATTTTCACAGGCTATACCCAGTCGGTTGACGGCGATGTGAGTGGCCTTCATGGAGTTAAGACCGATATTTGGATTGTGAAACTAAACGACGCCGGAACGATTGAATGGCAGAAATGCCTCGGAGGAACCGGCGCTGAAGAACCTTTCTCGACCGGTCAGACAAACGACGGCGGATATATTATCGCCGGATTCACCGATTCCCAGGATGGAAACGTGAATGGCTCCCACGGGCAGCATGACGCCTGGATTGTGAAGCTGGACAACAGCGGGACAATTGAATGGCAAAACTGCCTGGGTGGAAGTAAACGTGAATATGCGCGTTCGATAAGGCAGACAAGCGACGGCGGTTACATCGTTGCAGGCAATACCTATTCAACTGACGGCGATGTCAGTAACAGCGACGAGAATGGCTCCTGCTGGATAATGAAACTCAGTGGCAACGGAACAATTGAATGGCAGAAATGTATGGGTGGCTCTGCCGACGATATTGCCTGTTCCATTATGCAGACAAACGACGGAGGTTACATCATCGCCTGCGATTCCGATTCGGAAGATGGTGACGTAAGCGGCCACCACGGTAACTCCGGCGATTTTACCGGAACGGATGTCTGGATGGTCAAGTTAAACAAAAACGCTTCGGTTGAATGGCAAAAATGCTTTGGCGGCACTAACAATGATATTGCTAATTCAATAGAGCTGACAAATGATGACGGCTTTATTATTACAGGCTATACCGAATCTAATGACGGAGATGTCAGCGGCAACCACGGTAATCTTGACATTTGGGTATTCAGGGTCAACGGCAGCGGCGCTCTCCAGTGGCAAAAATGTATTGGAGGCTCCGCCAAGGACTATGGCAGCATGATCTGGAAAACGAACGATAATGGGTATATCATTGCGGGATTTACCCATTCCAATGACGGCGATGTAAGTGGTAAACACGGCAACTCGGCCCCTGACGGCTGGTTAGTGAAATTTACCACAGATAAATCTCAGATTTTACCTAATTCCGTTACAAATTCTTCCGGACAATTGAACCTGCTGTTTGATAATACCGGCGAGGAAATAGTACTGCACAGCAACGCCGGGACTATTGAGTCGATCGTGATTAGCAGCATTACCGGAAGCAGCTTGTACCATAATGAATACTACGGTGAAACGGCTGACGTCGTTGTACCGGTGGGATCTCTCGCTCCCGGGCTGTACTTTGCCAAGGTCCGGCTGACCGACGGCACTGTCCTGAGCATGAAGTTTCTCAGAGAATAGTCTATCCGGCTCAGCAGTTTTTGTGACTAATAAAATATCAGGGCATTTCCCAGGCATCGCCCGATTGCAGGTTGAGTCGTCAATTGCCTGCTGTTCGAAGGCAGCAGCATGACCGGCCATACGGCCTTTACTAAAGCTCATTGCTCAGTTGAATTAAGTATTGAAAAAATTATTAAAAAATGAAAAAATTGATTATTTTCAAGAAAAAAAATCAAAGGTTTTGATGGAATACTTATTACTGAGCCTGGCAATTGCAATCGTGGTATTAATTCCGGATGAATCGCCTGCCGGTGAACTTCAGAAGATTGAACTCTTTTGCGCTTCTTGGCGATGTTGCGATTGCGAGAACTATACTCCTGAATCTTTATTAAAGAAATTTGGGGTCAGTTGAAAAATTTGGGGAGAAGAGTTAAATTAGCATAAAAACGAAAGGTCAAAAATGGATAAGGAAATAGCAAAACTAATATTACCTTCAGGATTATTAGAATATTTTATCATAACGGGGATAGAAGAAAAAGACGAAGAATCAACGAAGTCGAAAATAATAGAGATATCATTAGAGGAGATAAATCAAATTCCCAAGGGCTATGATAGCACCCAATACGAGTCCAAAGGATATTACCCTGTCAAGAGAATCCAGGATTTTCCAATTCGAGGCAAAGCAGTGTACTTATCAATCAAGCGCCGTCGCTGGCGTCATAAGAA
Organism: uncultured Hyphomicrobiales bacterium; assembly: GCA_964634885.1. GTDB lineage: Bacteria > Bacteroidota > Ignavibacteria > Kapaibacteriales > UBA2268 > DAINRZ01. The sequence goes on from CAZWLN010000068.1 coordinate 7,912, forward strand.
CAACCCGAACGATATAATCCACAATGACTACACATTAATAGCCGAAGGTTCAAGACTGACACAGGAACTGTCGGATTTTTTAAAAGGTACTGGTAGAGACCCGCGAAGATACGGTTAAGAATATAGCAAGTTATTATTCTGTAAATGCTGATACCCTCCGCAGACACTACAAGACACAGAGCAGCAATTTCAAAGATTGGGAGCAGAAATCCCATGCGGAAGATTACATGATATTTCCTGAAAACATGGGAGAATACCTTAGCATAGACGAATTATCGTTATCACAGGGAGAACTTTATACATTTGTAACGAATAAGAGCGGTCGTGGCAAACGAGGCAGTTTAGTAGCATCAATCAAGGGAACGCTGACGAAGGATATACTCTCGGTATTAGAAAAGTTTTCAATTGAAAAGCGAAACAGTGTGAAAGGAGTAACGATGGACATGGCCAAGAATATGGAGTCGGCAGCCAGGCAGGCATTCCCATCAGCATCATTAGTAATAGACCGTTTTCATGTAATAAGGCTGGCAATGGATGCACTGCAGCACGTCAGGATAAAATACCGGTGGGATGAGCTTGACAAAGAAAACAACGCAATAGAAGAAGCCAGAATAAATGGCCACAGGTATAAAGTAGAAGAATTGGAAAACGGAGACACAGCAAAACAGCTATTAGTACGTAGCCGGTATATACTGGCTAAAAAGCCAAATGAATGGACAAAAGATCAGCAACAAAGAGCATCTCTGCTTTTCAAGCGTTACCCGGTATTAAAGAAAGCATACTATCATGTTTTGGAATTTAGGAGCATATTTGACAATAGTGCCAAGAATCAGGCTTATCACGCATTAATGAAATGGATTGATAAAAACAAGGAGCTTGATATTAAAGAATTTAATACTGTTGCGAATACTGTCACCGCTAATAATAACAGAATCCTTAACTTCTTCAATAACAGGAATACAAACGCTAATGCAGAATCATTTGACTCAAAAATAAAGCTCTTTAGATCTAATCAAAGAGGCGTTGTTGATTGCTCATTTTTCTTGTTCAGATTAGCTAAACTTTTTGCTTAGTCCCCAAAAAATTAATGTGAGCCCGTTTTTGTCATACAAAATACTGTTGAGACCGGAACCTGAAGGTGGATTTACTGTTACTGTACCTGCCCTGCCGGGGTGCGTTACCTATGGTTCGGACTTTGACGAAGCAAAAGCAATGGCAAAAGAAGCAATTGAATTATACTTAGAAAGCCTTGCCGCTCATAATGAAGCTATTCCGAATGATAACTTTTAACTATGATTTCCTCTGAATTACCCATAAAATAAGTAGATAGATTTCATCCCGGATTTTCGTATTTTTGATATAAAAAACAGTGTTTGAGGGGTGTTGTGAACATATTATTAAAAAACAATCTGGAAGAGATACGCGGCCTCTGCCGCAAATACGGCATCGACAGGCTGACCCTGTTCGGGCCGGCTACCGGGCCTGACCTTGGAGCCAAAGCAGTCGATTTCCTGGTTCATGTCGAGGGGCTGCCCCCATGTGAGTACTCCGGAATTTTCACCGATTTCAAACAGGACATGGAAGACCTGCTGGGGAGAGATACGAACCTCATCTCGGCAGTGTCCATGAAGTCGCCGGCCATGCAGGAATCTGTCAACCGGAACAACGAAGTCCTGTACGAATCTAATCAATAAGATAATAATTCCCGGCAATAATAAAGTAAACCCTCCGGCGGGTGAGAGCCTCCGGAAGGTTACAATTATTCCCTCAGATTGGGCTTACCTACTTTATTATCTTAATTACAGCCCTTTCGCCTGTGCTTGCAGTAACGGCAAGCATAAAGATGCCTTTCTCGGTTTTCAGGGTTGCAGGTAGCCTGATGGTCCCTGGGTTGTATTCTGTCGCCGGTATGACGTTGCCGGTCAATTCTCCCTGCAGGTTGTACAGGTCAAAGCTGAGCGTCGCTTTCGACAGGAGTTCCAGGTTTATAGTTGCATTGTCGCTTTCAAGTGGATTGGGGCTGACAGAGAAGTTGCTGAAAAGCGTTGAACTCATCGGGCAGAGATTCAGGTATGATTTCTCACCCTTCAGAGCGTCGCAGGCGTCTTCGGGAGCGAGTTTCCCCTGTTCCATTCTTTCAATAATGTCCAGCTCCTTCAATATTGGCGTACGGTAACGTTCAGGCAGCAGCGAAGCGAATTCCCTGTTGACGTAGAACCAGATTTTTGCAACTCCGAAATTAATCATTTTATTTGCTTGTTTCGATCCAAAGTTGACAGTGACCGGCAAGAGCCTGTCGCAGGTTGTTTTGTACTTTGCTTCAGCCGTTAAGTCGATTTTTTGCTTCTTTTTCCCAATAGTATTTAACAGGGGTGAAAAATCCGAATGCTGAATGTCGGAATAAGTATATATGGATGTATCTTTTTCAACCAGGACGGAGTTTTCATGATAGAGAGTAATGGCTAAGGGAGCGGTCTCTGAATATACCTCATAGTTCCAGCCTGTGTACCTGACAGGAATTACGCTGATTGAAAACGTGTCGATGATGTATTTTGTCTTAATAAGAAGCGAAGATTTGGATACATCATAGCCTTCTTTCCGGAACTCAACTTTTGCCTGTTCCCTGTATCCTTCTGGAATTTCCGAAAGGTCGATTTTCGATTCGAAAATTGTTGCTATTTTGCCATCCGAAAATTCGACGCCCGTCTTTTCCAATTCCTCAAGAGTGAGGTCCAGGCTTTCCAATCCGCCAATCTGTTTTTCGACGAATTGGGGTTGATCGGAGAAATTCCTGGAATTGTCAATATCGGGCTTCAGGCCTACGCCTGGAACATAGTCGGTAATAAAGTCATCAAAGCTTCGGGTGTCGTATAAATTCCTGTATCTTTGAGGCAGTCTGTCGACAAGGTATTTTGTAGCCGGGAACCAGATTATTCCCTCGCTTCCGCAATCTATACTCCCAACGGAGAAATATACCGGTATGAATTTGTCCAGGAATGGATAGTCTTTTAGTTCTCCCTCTAAAAACAGGGAGTCTTTGTTGCCTGTGTAGGAGTTCAGGAAATTCCTGGCGAGTTTTGTCATTTGATTGTTGAAAGGCTCTTGATTTTTCCTGTCATCCAAAGGTGAAAATCCGAACGAAGTGACAAGCGAACCACTGAAATTCTTTCCATTTCTGTATTTTGTATTTAAAGAATAGGGGTAAACACCTTCGGATTTCGTGTGGCTCCACCCTTCATAGGGCAACAGTGTTCTTTCTGAGAGCCTGAATGTGTCCAAAAAGACCATCTCATGTAAAATTCCCGAGGAAGGGTAGTTGTTCTCTTTCAGTTTGTTGTTGTATTCAGTAGTGAATCCATAGCCGCCCAATGTTTCCGAAACAAAGACATAGCCCCTACCATTCTTGAAAACGTTCATTTTTGCCAGTTCCTCATCTGAAAGGACTAATACGGGGTAGTGGAAAACACTTTTGTCGTCTTTAGTTGTCGGTGTTTTCTTCTCATCAGATGTAGTTGCATCCTGATGTGCCTGGCCTTCAGCGCTGTTTTCGGACACAATCACCGCAGCGTCTGCGGCTGAAGGTTGATGGGTGGAGACGCTGTTAAGCGCGCTGTGAACTCCGCCGCCGTTTACCGGCGCTTTTACCGATACGCCTTCGTTTCCGCCGTTGAACACCAGTACGGCGCTTGTGATCAATCCTATTATTATTGAAGATATTATTGTCATTTTCAAAGCTCCTTTTGTTTTTTTCTTGTTCGTAATTGTTGCTGTTTCCTTGTCAACGTTTTCGAGAATGCTCCGGAGCTTGTTTTTGTCGAAAGGAAAACCGGTGAAATCTATTTCGAAGTCGATTATTTTATCATTATTATCCATTGTATCCTCCTTTGGTGGAGATTGATTCTTCAACATACTGATAATTTTTTGCTTTTCCGTCAGCCATCAGCGCCTTCAGCTTCTTACGCCCCCTGTACAGCCTTTGCTGCAATGAGTCGGGGCTGACCCCCTGCATTGTGCAGATCTCTTTCTGGGAAAAGCCACTGATGTCCTTGAGAATAACAGCTTCTTTCTGTTCCGGCGGCAGCTTGTCGAGAGAAAGGTACAGGAGCCTTATGTCGTAAAGCCTGTCGGGTGGGAAGTCCTCCGACACGATCGTGGCGAGGGCGTCGGCGTCGAGCCGTCCTGTCCTTCCGTCTCTGTAGTTGTTCCGGCTGTTGGTTCTCGAGGCTATTGTGAAAAGATAGCTCAGGAAAGCTTGCCTGCTTTGCAGAGAGTCGAACTGGCGGTACGCAGTTTCAATTGTCTGCTGAAGCAGGTCTTTGGCGTTCTCCCGTGACAGGGTAACACTCAGGCAGAAGCGCCAGAGGTTTTCCCTTACCGGTTCGAACAATTGTAAGAATGTTTCCTGTTTGTCTTTCATCTCTTCAAAAAATTATCTTGTTTTCAAATTTGAGCGCTCATTCAGGGAGTAAGTGCCGTTAATCGGAAAAAGTACGACAAAGCTGCTGCATTTTTTTTTTATTAGCATGTCATGGGCATTTTCATGCAAAATATATTCCCGGCACAATGAATTCTGCAAAAAACATTCAAAGAAAATTTTACGTAAAATAAGTAACAAAAACCAATTATCTATAAAAAATAGTACATAAAAATGGGGTAAAATAAAATAAAATGGCTTCAAAATTGTTTAAGCAAATATTCCGGCAGATATTTGCAATATCTTCCGGCGGTATGTAAAACAATGCGGTAAGGAGCGCACAAATATATAGTGGATCAATATTTACTGATTGCAATTATTATATTGTTTGGTTCTTTCATTGCATTAATTTCCAGGGTCATAACCTGCCTTTCAATAGAGAAACTTGCCGAAGAGCTTGGTTCTGATGAGAATAAAATTGAAAAGATCAAGGATCTGAAAGATTTTTTTGATGATTACGAGGCTCCCTTCCTTGCTCCGGAGATAGTAGTATATACGGTGGCTGCCGTACTGACGGGCATCGTTACCATTGAAGCATTCAGCGGCTATGAGAACAACTGGCAGTTCATCGTCTATTCCATGATCATCCTGGCTTTTTCCATATTCTTCCTCAGGGTTGTCTTTTCAGCCCTTGGTAAACGCTTCTCCCTGTCCCTGTCGGTCAAACTGTACCGGCTGCTTGTAATTTACGCATACATTACCAGGCCTTTTGTCCGTTTTGTTAACCTCATCGACAAAAAGATCGGCGGTAACAAGAACGAAGCTGTATGGGAAGAGCTTGACCAGGCGGTTGAAAGCGCCATGGAGGACGGAACGATGGACCAGGACGAATACCGTATATTCAAGAACCTGATACACTTCAGCGACGTCAATGCCTCGGACGTGATGACGCCCAGGACTGTGATGTTCAGCTGCGAGGCAGACCTTACCGTCGATGAAGTGATGAATATGCCTGAACTAAAGATGTATTCGCGTTTTCCCGTTTGGGAAGGGGAGTCGCTCGACGAAGGCGTCGTGGGCTATGTTCTCACCAAGGACATACTGCTGGCTGCTCTTCACGGGAAGAACAAAACCCGGTTGAGGGACTACGCAAGGGAAGTGTCATACATCCCCGAGAACGCGCCTCTCGACCTGGCTCTGGACAACTTCCTGCAGAAACGGCAGCATATTGTTCTGGTTGTCGATGAATACGGAGGCATCGAGGGCATTCTTACAATGGAGGATGTACTGGAAACAATCCTTGGAGCAGAAATTGTGGACGAGGCCGACCGTGTCGTCGACCTGAGAGCTTTGGCGGTACAGCGTCGGGACAAGCGCGTTGCCACGCTCATCAGCCACTTCGAAGGAAGCTGAGAATAGAAAATTTTGTTTTTTGTTGTAAAAATTCTTAGTTTTGTAATCTTGAAAATTCGGGGCATAGCGCAGCCCGGTTAGCGCGCCTGCTTTGGGAGCAGGAAGTCGCAGGTTCGAATCCTGCTGCCCCGACAAAAAAAAGCTGCCAACCCATTCGGATTGGCAGCTTTTTTACTTGCTACCTGTTCTTCTTCTTATGTCTGTTCTTACGCAGCCTCTTCTTACGCTTGTGCGTGGACATCTTATGGCGTTTTCTTTTTTTACCGCAGGGCATATTTACCTCTTATTTAATTAGTGTAAACATTAAAAAAAATTATTCTTTTCGCTATTATCCAAAAAACACTTCAAATTCTGATAAACAGAAAATATATAAACGATATAGAATAAAAATTATTATTCATTGCTACCATTTTCAAGTTTTTCCTGCATAGCATCGTTAACTTTGCTGAGAAATTCAGGTGAAGGTTTGAACACGGGAACAAAACGTTTCTCTAATGGAACCAGTTCGCCGGTTTTCGGGTTTCTTGCCATTCTTGGTTTACGGCTTTTGTGTTTGAACACTCCAAAACCACGCAATTCGATTCTTTTACCTGTGGCAATTGCATTGATAATACTAGTGAAAACACCGTCTACAACAGCCTTAGTCTCAATCTTCGTTAATCCGACCGCTTTGGCAATTTCGTCAACAATATCAGCTTTTGTCATTTTAGACCCTATTAAATACTACAAAACTCAATAAATTATAAATTTTTTAATTCAAAGTTGACAAATTTACAAAACTGTATGAGAAAATCAAAAATTCAATTTGAAAAATAAAATAAAAATTGAAAAATAATGTCTTGAACTTTGAAAATTTCGTACAGTTGAGGTAATTTAGTATTTTATTTTTTGAGTAAATGAAATTGAAATGAATAAGGTGAGGTTATATATCTATGTCCTGGACTGATGAACAGAACGGAGAAGACAAGTCTAAGCAGGCAGAATTGATAGATTCGGGAAGGGTTCCCAAGCATCTGGCAATTATTATGGACGGTAACGGCAGATGGGCACAGGAACGCGGGAAATCGCGCTCGGCCGGCCACCAGGAAGGCATCAACAGCGTCAGGGACATTGTAAAAGCTTCTTCACAGATTGGCATTAAATATCTTACACTTTACGCTTTTTCTGCTGAAAACTGGAAAAGGCCGTTGACAGAAGTCAATGTACTGATGAAACTGCTCGAGACCTATCTCAGGTCAGAACTCGACGAACTACACACCAATAATGTAAGGATGCTGGCCGTTGGTAAGATGAGCTCCCTGCCTAAGGTTGTTCAACAGCTCCTTCGTTACGCCATAGACAAAACCAAGGACAACACAGGCCTTACTCTCACCCTGGCACTCAGTTACAGCGGCAGATGGGACATCGTCCGTTCCGTACAGATGATTGCCCTCGACGTCAGGCGCGGCAAACTATCGCCCGAGGACATCAACGAAGAGCTCTTCAGCTCCTATCTCCAGACAAATTCAATTCCTGAACCTGACTTACTGATCAGAACCAGCGGGGAGATGAGGCTGAGCAACTTCCTCCTGTGGGAAATGGCTTACGGAGAAATGTATATTACTGACATGTACTGGCCAGAGTTCCGGCGCGATGGGCTCTACCAGGCTTTAAATGACTATATGAAAAGAGAGAGAAGATTTGGTAAGACTTCAGAACAAATTGCTAAAGATAATTCATCCGATGAAAAAAAATCTTATATCAAGCGGGTTTTCAATGCTTTCAAATCCAAATAGGATAGTTTGCTACATACTGTTGTTATTAGTGTCCTCCGTTTTCGGTTGGGCACAATCCGAACCAAAAACGGAGTCCTATGTCATCGTCGATATTTCTGTCGAAGGTAACAGGTTTACCGATGCGGAAACCATTATTGCCATCTCCGGACTGAGAAGGGGAATGCAGATTACACTACCCGGAACCGATGTCATACCTACTGCCGTAAAGAATATCTGGCAGCGTAAACAGTTCTCTGATGTCGCTATTAAAGTCGATAAGATTTCTTCTTTCGGCATCTTTCTTGCCATCGAAGTAAAGGAGTTCCCAAGGGTCGGCAATATTACCATCCGGAACAACAAGGAGATCGGCCTGGAAAACATCAGGAAAGCTGTAGGAAAGACCCGCGGCGATCTCATCAATCCATACGACCAGTACATTATCAGGAAAGATGTAAAAAAACTCTATGAAGATGAAGGGATGATCTTCTCGAACATCGGGACTGAACTCGAAGATTCGGACACCTCCGGCTATGCCAATCTGATTGTCACGATCGATGAAGGCACTGAGTTCTATGCTACTGAAGTAACCTTCGACGGTAACAAAGATTTTGACAACGGCGACCTCGAAAGCGAATTCGACGACACCCATACAAAACAATGGTGGCAGTTCTGGCGTTCAGCCAAATTCGACCAGAAAAAATACCAGGCGGACAAAGACCTCCTGGCTGCCTTCTACAAACGTAACGGCTATATCGATTACGAATTGATAAAAGATACTCTCATCTTTAACCCGGCAGAAAAATCTGTTAAGGTTAAAGTATGGCTCAATGAAGGCAAGAAGTATTATGTACGTAATATCAGCTTCGAAGGGAACACTGTCTATCCTTCGGAATTGCTCAAGCGCCATCTCGAATTTAAAAAGGGCGATGTTTACGACGTCGAAAGATTCCAGCAGAACCTCAACCACAATGAAGGCGAGACCGATGTCCTGTCGCTGTACTTAGACAACGGTTTTCTCCAGGCACAGATCGATGTGCAGGAAAAACGTATATTGCCCGATTCCGTTGACCTCACCGTCAAAGTCATCGAACGCGACAGGGTGAAAATACGTAAGGTTGAAATTGTAGGCAATACCAAAACCAAGGATAAGATCATCAGGCGCGAACTCTACACCAAGCCCGGCGATTACTTCAGCCGCTCGGCCATCATCAGGACCATCAGGGCTTTGGGTGTCATCAATTATTTCAATCCCGAAACCCTGCAAAAACCACCGGACATTACTCCCGTGGCTTCCGACAATACACAGGTGGACCTGACATACAAAGTTGAAGAGCGCTCGACGGATACCTTCAACGCTTCCATCGGCTACGCCGGAACCTATGGCGTTACCGGTTCGCTCGGTTTCACTTTCAACAATTTCTCTCTTTCAGAACCACTGAGAGGTGGTTCCGGCCAGGTGTTCAACTTCACATGGGAGTTCGGCCAGTACAGCAATAACTTCCAGATAGGCTTTACGGAGCCCTGGCTTAACGACAAGCCCATTTCCGTCGGTGTCAGCATCTATGACAGCAGGATAAACCTTTCATACTACAACCTGAGAAGAAGCGGCATCGCCGGCAACATCGGTTCCAGGTTCTACTGGCCCGATGACTACTGGCGCGGCGATTGGAGCGCCAAACTCCAGTTCAACGACGTCGGCGAAAATAATACTTCGTACGGTTCCTTGTGGAGGTCAGGTAAGTATTCGGAGTTTTCCGTTACTCAGACATTGTCCAGGATAAGCTATAATAATGTGTTCTTCCCGACTTCCGGTTCCAGGTTCTCACTCATGACACAGTTTGCAATGGGCTCCCTCGGCATCGGCAATACAGACTTCCTGAAAAATGAACTGAAATACGAAGTTGTGTCTCCTTTGATGACGGTTGACGGTTTGGACAAACTTACTCTTTTCCTGGCTACCAACTTCGGCTATGTCGAATCATTGAAATATGACTCTACCATTTCACCCATCGACCTCTACACTATGGGTGGTAACGGCTTGTCCGGCTACGGCAGCATTACCCCGCTGAGAGGCTACGACAACCAGACAGTAGGCCCCTACAATGGCGGTAAGGTCATGTTCCATCACACCATCGAACTGCGCTATGCCATTTCCCAGGACCCGATGCCTGTCTTTGTCTATGCCTTTGCCGAAGCAGGTAATGTATGGAACAATTTCAAGGACATGGACCCGTTCTCTCTTGCACGAAGCGCCGGCATAGGTGTTAAATTGATGATGAACCCCATAGGTATCATCGGCTTCAGCTACGGCTATGGTTTCGACATACCTACAGGCGGCACAAGCCCCTCTGGCTGGAAATTCCTTTTCCATTTGGGACAATAAACATGAATATAAACAGAGTTATTTTTAGTATAAAAAAAATTTTAGGAGAAAATATGAATAAGTACATTGGTGGTTTCATTCTTTTAGCTGCGCTTTTCCTTTGCACAGATGTCGTCTTTGCCCAGAAGAACCTTTCCGTCGGTGTTGTCGATCTCGAGACATTATACAGGGAGCTTCCCGAAGCCAGGAAAGCCAATGCCGACATAGGCGCCCTGCAGAATGCATACGGCGATACGCTCGAAACAATGCAGAAAGCTCTTCAGGACAAATTCGAACAGTACCAGAAACAAAAAGGCATGATGCCTGCCGACCAGCAGAAGAAGGAAGAAGAATCAATCCAGGCTATGAACCAGGACTTAATGATATATAAGAATAAAGTACAGAATGAACTGGTTGCTAAAAGCGAAGCCATGACGAAACCCATTCTCGACAAGATTCTTGCTGCCATCAGCCAGGTGTCGAAAGACGAGAAAATCAACCTTGTACTTGAAAAGGGCAAAACCGGTACCGTACTCTATTTCGACGACAACATGGACATTACATACAAAGTACTCGACATGATGAAGAGAGGCGCTTCCACAACAAAACCTTCCGGGGGAAAATAACCTGACTATGGAATGAAACTCTACTTTTTGTTTTTTATAAACTATTGAAGTTAGTACTATGAAAAGAATCGGGCTAAAAGCAATTGTTGCTGCGCTGATGATGCTGACGGCTAACAGTGCCATGTTGTTTGCGCAAAAAGTGGGGTTTGTTTCCTCTGAAGAAATCCGTAAGCATTTCATCGAAGCGCTCCAGGCCGACCAGAGAGTCCAGTCCATGGTTGACAGTTGGAAACGCCAGCTCAAGCAGATGGAACAGGACATCGAAGACCTCGAGTATGAAATACAGAAAAAAAGGCTGGTTTGGAGCGATGCGGAAAAAGCTGAGAAAGAGAAAGAACTGGAAAGCCTGAAGCAGCAGAGATTAGTGTTTGCGAAACAGAAGTTCGAAGAGGGAGGCGAGTATGACAAGGCTGTGACACAGATGTACAAGCCTGTCGAGTCGAAAATTTTCGCCGCTGTCCAGGAAGTGTCTGCCGATGAAGGCTACGACATGATACTCGACAAAAGCCTCCATCCCATTCCTTACGCCAACCCAAAGTACGACATTACTGTTAAAGTACTGAAGAAGCTGGGGGTTGACGTCAAAGAACTGGAAAAACAACTTAAGGAACAGGTGGACAAAGACCCAAGAAACCAGAAAACACAGTCTAAAGAAGCTCCGAAAAGGCGTTCCAGGGAAAGGAAGAATACAGACCAGACCATCGACAGGGAGGACGAAAACAAGGATAAAACTACTGATGAAAACAAAGTTGAAAAACCCAGAGTTTTACCCGAAGTACAGCCCGATTACGAGCCACCCAAAAAGGAAGAGGAAGAAACCCCTGCCAAGTGATTGAATAATAATATTTCGAAATTAACGGTTGAATATTTATGTATTTCGAAAAATCTCTTACTGCTTCTGACATTGCAGTTGTCATCGACGGTGAAGTCTTAGGAAACAAGGATCTTAAGATAACAAATATTAATAATATCGAGGACGCCGGTGAAGACTGCCTGACGTTTTGCGGCTCCAGGCAATATGTTAAATACCTGTTGACAACACCTGCTCCCTGTGTCATTATTAACAGGAATTACAGGCAGGATTTTGCTCTTGAGGAGCTGCCACAGGGTAAAACTTACATACTGACCGACAATGCTTACAAGGGCTTTGTTCAGCTCCTCATGTATTTCAACAGCCTTAAACCGGCCCATTCTCCCGGCATCGACAAAACCGCAAGGGTGGGCGCCAATTCTATAATTGCACCTTCAGCCCACATCGGCCCCAATTGTACCGTCGGCAACAATTGCCTCATCGAGGACGGTGTGGTACTCAAAGCCAACGTTGTCCTTTATGATAATGTTAAGGTGGGAAGGAATACACTGATGCACGCCAATGTTGTGTGTGCCGAAGGCGTTGTCGTCGGCGAACACTGTACAATACACCCAGGCGCAGTGATTGGTTCCGACGGATTCGGTTTTGTAGAGAATCCTGACGGTTCCTATACAAAGATACCCCAGCTCGGCAATGCCGTCGTTGGGAACAATGTCGAACTTGGCGCTAATACTACCATCGACAGGGCTGTCGTCGGCAGCACCATCATCGAAGACGGCGTCATTCTCGACAACCTGGTACATATTGCCCACAATGTTAAAGTGGGCAGGAATACTGCCATGGCGGCCCAGACCGGCATCTCCGGCAGCACGAAAGTTGGTAAACGGAACCGTTTCGGCGGGCAGGTCGGCCTGGCAGGCCATATCGAAACTGCCGACGATGTTGTCATCTTAGCACAGAGCGGTGTACCGAAATCTGTTCCCGAAAAAGGCATTTACTTTGGTTCTCCGTTAAAGGACAGGATGAAGGCGTTCAAGATTGAAGCCGTTATTAACAATCTTCCTGAGATTTACAAAGACCTGGCTGAGATGAAGAAGAAATTGGAGAAGCAGTAAAAAGACAGTTCCTGAAAGGATTTGATATTATCATTAAAGGCCCGGTATTCCGGGCTTTTTCTTTATCTGTGGAATTGTTGGATAAACCCGGATAGTGCGTTAGATAACCCAAAACGCGGAAAATCCAACCACCCCTGGCCCCTCCTTATCAAAGGAGGGGAAAACTGTAAATTGTTATATATCAATTATATATGTGATATTTACAACTCCTAACGCATTATCCGGGTTAAAAAAAAAGCGCCTGTCCCCAAGGAACAGACGCTTGATTTTTATTAGTAATACCATCCTAATTAAAGATGCTGAATACCTTACTGATTAGCTGGGTTTCTGTCTGAAGCGTAATGATGTAAACGCCGTTAGCAAGGTTGGAGCAATCGACAGGAATCGAGTAAACACCGGGTTGGACGACGGTGTTGACAACATCGATTAATTTATGGCCCAAAAGGTCGGAGATGAATACTTTCGTATGGCATTCTTCGGGAGTCTGGTATTTTACAATGTCCTGATCGGGAGGAAATACGGCAGCAACTGTCGTGTTAGCGTCAAACAGCCTGTCTCCGCCCTTTTGGCATATCGTCAGGGTAAGGAGGCCGTTCGTATTGACGGTGTTCAACTGGCCGTTTTCGAGGCTGACTCCAACGATCTCCAGAGGAGAGGATTCGACGGAGCCGAGCATTGTCCTGAATTTTCTCTGTGCAACGGGGAGGTCCGTTCCGGACTGGCCTGCAAGAGGAATAGTAATCGTTGCAATCCTGTCGCTGTTGTCAATGGTACACTGAACGGAATTGTCAACGCATTCGAGGATGGTCTTGTTGAATTTGACATCGACGAGCAGGTTTTTATTTACATCAGGCTTGTAATTGACAAAGTTTGTAACTGTAACAGGCATATTGACTGTTTCGCCGGGATAGGCGGTTATGTTGCCGATGGCTACATTGGCCGAAACGATGTCAAGAGTGAAAGTACCTTTGATCTCGTTGTAGGAGGCAGCTCCTGTGCCGTCCGATTTTGTACCTTTTATTACCAGGTCGCAGGACGTTGCCGGTGAATTGGCAAGGACTTTGAAGTGTACGTTTTCAACTGCCGGCTGGTCTGCGTCCGTTGCCTGAACAGGGATCCCGGTGATGGACAGTACATTGTTGCTGACGGAAGCCTGGCCGTTCATCTGGGACAGGTCCTGTGGTTCAAGTAGAGAACCGTCATATTCCACGGAAGTAGTGATTGCCGTAGTGCCGGAAGTGCTGAAGTTGCTTGCGTTCAGCAGGTTGATCGGGACATTGATTACTTCGCCGACGATTCCTCTGTGGTCGTCAATCCGGATGTCTGTCAGTGAGGCTGTTGCAGAGCCGTTGATGACGATTGAATCTTTATAGGAACAGGGATTGCCGTCGAACACGAGGTAGGATGTAATACTACCTGAAGATTTGGGGACATAGACTACGTCGAAGGTAGCTGTTCCGCCGCCGGCCGCTACTGTTTTTGGCAGAGTCAGCGAACTGGGTACGATGTAGAAATCGCTGCTACGGAACGTAGTGTCTGTAATAGTATAGTCGCGTTTCGAATTATTGGTGATGGTAACGGTTTTGGTGTCTGTTTGCGGTACGTTGGCGGTAAAGAACTGTGTCGGGCAGTCAATGCCGGGTTCGGCTACTTCCCAGGTAACGGGTATTGTAATTGTCCGGTTGCATTTGGAGTCTGTCAACTGTACAGTACCGTTGTTGATGGTTCCGTCTTTGCCAGATACGGACACAGTAATCTGCCGGCTGTTGCCGGGAGTCAGGGTAACCTGGTTGATGCCCCCGGAAATGCCTGTGCTTGCAGAGATATTAACATCGAAACCAATTGTTGAACCCAAAGGATTGATGTTGATTGACTGTTGTTTTGTCTCGTCGGGGCAGATGAAGCCGAGGTCTATCTTAGATATGTCGGTGGAAAAGCCAATGCTGTCCTTCGTTGCCGTCAAATTCATCGTGAAGGCCGGCTTTGACTGTGCATTGCTGTTGATTGTCATTTTGTAGCCCGTGTACAGCCCTGCAGCCGTGGGTGTGAATTTGACTTTCAGGTTTTCGGTTTTACCTGCGTCGATTGACGAAGGAACTGCCTGGGAGAGACTGAAGACGCCGTCTTCAACATCGCTGGAATTAGTAAACTTGATTGAGCTGATTTCCAGCGGCAGGGCGCCGCTGCTGTTAATGGGTATCGTATTCTCTACGACAGGTTCGGCGCAGGAAGCATTGGGTGTAAAAGTAGCAGCCGCGGCGGCATCGATTTCCGCATTGCCCGAACCGGTGCCCTTGATGCGCGAAGTGTAAGGTTTTCCGTTTACGATGACGTTAAAGACAGCTTCGAATTCCTGTGCCTGGTCGGGTGTAAAAGAGAAAGTGAGGTCAACACACTGTCCGGCAGCAAGGGGGCCTGTGTATTTGGCGGATTTGATTGAGAATTTGTTGGCAAAACCACCGGAGAGGTACATGTCTTCAACGTTTATGTCATAGCAGCTGTTGTTGCAGAAAACAGCTTTGTAATCGAGAGTATGTTCTGTGAAAATCTTTCTGAAGCCAAAGTCGATGGGCCTGGTAAGGAGCCAGCCGGCTGAGACCAGCCCGGCACTGTCGCCACAGGCAGAACCGACAAACTCGATGCCGGCCTGGCGGCATATTGAGTCGCCGGGGGGAGCAGTGTACTCGATCTTAACCTGCAAGGGGGCGTCTTTGTTAATAGTCAGGCCGTTCCAGGTACCAGGGGCAGGGGAGACGACCGTAAAATTGGGGTTGCTGACGACCGGGTCGCCTGTGAATTCCACATAAGTCGGA
>CAZWLN010000069.1:0-11865 GCA_964634885.1 uncultured Hyphomicrobiales bacterium
TCGTAACTCGTAATTCGTAATTCAGCATTACCTGCGCCGGTCTCGCTGCGCTCGGCTCAGCATTCGTAATTCGTAATTCTCCAAACTCCTCACCGGCTCACGATCACCTTCACCACCCGTGCAGTGTTCCCGTGGCGTATGTGGATGAAATAGACGCCGCTGCTAACCTGCGAGCAATCCCAATTCAGGTAGCCGCTTGCACGAGAAAGCCTTTCGAATGTAATCTTACCGCTCCCTTCTACTTTCTCACCTGCTGCGTCGATGACTCCTACCCTGTTCAGGTCGAACTCTACAGCTGGATCGAAGTAAATCAGAGTTCGGACGTGGTTTGTTGAGGGTGTAGGTTTGGGCAGGTATAGATAGAGATAGGTTCCGTCGGCTGTCGTTTCGGACTCGACAACGGAAACGGTGGAGTCCGGCCTGATCTCGAGCCAGTAGCGGCTGATATTGTTTTGTTCGCTGTCGAAGAACAAACCCCAGAACCTGTTGCCGGTTTTTTCGAATTGTTGATAAGCAAAATTGCCGTTAGGTAAAATATAATACTTCCACTTACTGCGGTCGTTGATGTCAGTCATGTAAAAAATGGTATCGCGGACAGCTAAGTAAATGGAGTCGTTTTCTGCGCAGGCCTGGTTCAAGGACCATGTATTCTTATCATAATCCGGGACTTTATACTGATAGACCGTACTGATTGTGCGTTTCTTCACGTCGAGAGCCTCGATGGAATAGACCGAATCATCAGTACAGAAATTGAACAGAAACAGGATAGGGCTGCCGTCAATCGTCAATTCGGTATAGCGAAACAACAGGTCCGAGGGCCTGTACTTTTTTATTATTTCCCAGTTCCTGCCGTGGTCGGTAGTATATTTGGCCTCAAAAGTATTGTCCTTAATATTCAGGCAGTGCACCAGGTACGAATTAGTGTCGCCTGAGTTCACATAATCAATAACATATCCCGAATCGCGATAGGTGCAGACAAGGTGAAACTGCTTGTCGTAAGTAAGTATTCTCGAATAGACTACAGTGTCGTTCCTTTGTACAAACCAGCTGACAACGAAGGCATCATCCCTGATTTGCATATTATAAGGGAAATGCGGCAGTTTTGAATAATAAACTCTCGGATCACACGAAATAAAATTGAAGGCTGGAAGAGAATCGAACCGTATTGTCTTCCCAAAATCCCCGGTACTATAAACCCCTTTGAACTTTTCTTTGTAATCTGTTGTTCCGATATACAACGTTTTTTCTTTTTTGTCGTAAGCCTGGAAGTTAATTTTTGTTACATTTTTACAATAATGAAGGTTTTCTTTCCATGGAATATTCGGCCTGATTGTCTTTCCGTTGTCGGTAGAAATCAGTATGTATTTATCATTTATAAAATAGATAGTAGAATCATCCATCTTATCCAAAATCGAACCGGAAAGATAGGACTTTAAAGTCATGGCGCTGTCTTCCATGTTAATTTCCAGCATGTATTTACCATCTCCCAAAACATAAATACGGCCATTATAATTGATAATGTCCTGAATAGAAAGTTCGTATTGGAACTCTTTGGCAGTAGAACCCATTTCTTTTGTAATAGAATTATTATGGTCAATGGTATAAGCACGGTAAATATAGGGAAGTGTATCATTTTCGTACTCGAACAGCGCCAGCCCTTCGCTTCCGGGCCTGTAGAGCAGGAAGTCGCCGCCGTATTGCAGGACAGTGTCGAAGTCCGCCATGTCTTTTGTCCTGAACAGCCTGTTATCGACAACAATATATAAATAGTCCCCGTAGGTCCTCATCTGCAGCTTGTTGTTGCATGTGGTACACAATTTCAGTTTCGAAAACGAAACGGTGTCCACAGGATTGAGTTCAAGATCGAACACGATGTATTTTGCATAATCAGTTTCAGCAATAATTTGATCCCGGAAACAGGCCAGGGAATAGCGGTACAGCCAGGGAACCGTCGGGTAAAACGGCCAGGTAGAGAAATTATATTTTGATATGAGAGCATATTCATGCTGAAAATTAAACTCATTGTCCATAGTAAAAAGTTTATACTTAGTCCTGGCGCAGTAGCCTCCGGGCAGACCCGTAACGGCAATCAGGGTGTCGTCGGTAATGTGCTTTATGCTCCAGGTCCGGCCATTGTCTTCAGAAACGGCGGCATCTCCCAGGTCTGTAAAAGCAGTGAGCCGGTTGTTTTCCCAAAACATTGCCACGATGGAGCCTTTGCGAAAAACAGTCCGTGTTTCCCATGGAGCGCCTTCTTCTGCCCTCATAAACATTATATCATTCGAGCCGTAAGCGATAATGGTATCGTTACGTGCTATAATTCCTTGAAAATCCATACCAAACGGAATTCTTTCCAGGACTTCAGATTTACCATTGGAAATAAATATAAAAAACAGCAGGAACACACAAAGTTTTCTCATCGATAAATTCCTTTCAATTTCTTTTGATCGCCGTCCGAAGGCTGACAGCCTCCTGACGGCGACGGATAATTTAATTTTTTCTGATTTTCATTGTTTCAAAGTATTATAAACAATCCAAACACAAAAAAGTTTCAGGTGAAATATGATTATTAATTATCACATGGGGTTCCAAAGTTTAAACAAGTACCATATACTGGATTCTCCCAATCATTATCAGGACAAGTCGGTACGCCTCCGTAAGAAGTAAATGTTTCATTTCTTCTTTCATACTGACCTGTTTCTTCATTAAAACATTCTTCATAATGATGAACACAATAGGGTGAGTCCGGGCATACCATTAAAACTTCCTCGGTCCAATAATCATCAGGAAAATTTCCATGTATTATTAATCCACGTTCTAAACAGTTATAATCAACAACTTCAGTTATTTTGGTATCCGGGCATGGAGGAATATCCGAACCGCAAATTTCACGATAACAAGCTTCAGTAAGTAAATAATTCAAAATTGCATAATATGCTCCACTTACGATACTACATCCTGGGGATGCGGTAATTTCTATTAAATCAAGTCTAAATTGGTGTTGTACGACACTACAAGTTACGCATACTTTTACTGTATATTCACAATCATGAGTAGTTCCTTCTTCATCCGTATAAGAATAAGGATAAATAAAAGTCGCTGTTACTCCTGTAGAACCGTCTTCATGAATACATGGGTCTTGTGCTTTAACCTGAAGGCCGGCTATAAAAAGCATTACAAAAGCTACTATCATCAATTTCAATTTCATAACAAATTCTCCCAAAATAATTAAAAAATTTTACTTATTTTGGCACCGAGACTTACGGAGAAACTGTTTTGAAGTAGATCTCTCCGCAAGTCTGCACAGCGCCCGTAGCGGTACAGCCGTTACGGGTTTTTTGCACCCTTTTCCGGCAATCCCTTCCCGCCCCCGCTACCCAGGCTTAACACAGGGGAAACGACAAGCTCCTGCGCTTCGGGTGCAGGCCCCCTACCCCCTCCTTATCCAAGGCGGGGGAAAAGACTCACTTTCTGCCACTGACCACTAACCACCAGCATCTGACCACTAATCACCAGCCACCGGCAACTAATCACCAGCCACTAATCACTAACCAGCAATCATAAGCACGCTCCTTTCTGCATAAACATAACACATCTGTTCTTACGGAGTTTTCTTCCGTTTACTCTGCTTCTGCATTAAGATTCGTCCTTTACCCGCCAGAGAGGACTCGTCTTTTTTACCATGAAAATATTTTCGAATAATAATGCTCAAATATACAAATACATTTGAACTAATGTCAAAATATGATAATAAAAAGTCAAAGTCAAGCGAAATATTTATTTACGCATTGCCTGGCAATGCGGGGGGGGTAACTAATTGATATATATATTGTTACGTCAATTGTAAAATATTTGTAAAATCTCAGATTAGCATCTTCATTAATAGATTGAATGGAAGTAACAATGTATTTGATAAATAAGGCTTTCTGATTGAACATTATGTTTGTGATCAATGATTTTTTTAAAAAATTTGCGACTTTTTTAAAATATATGTGTTTATTATTCGGATATAAGTTAAATTAATAAATCTGAGGTGTTTATGAAAATGAGAACCCTTACTCTTTGTTTCCTCTTGGTAACTGTGGTTACCGGCTTGCTTCACAGCCAGTCGATTAACATCGATGAATACAAGAATTTCCTTCAAATAAATAAGGACATGACTCCCGGAAACCTCTATTCCATGCACCCTGTCGGCATGTACCAGTACAGGGCGGGCGCTACGGGCGACATTTGTTTCCTCGACAGTGTCAGACTGAAGTATGAACTTACACCCTATGAAAATGAACTGCTCGGCAGGCATAATTTCATGGTTACCGAAAGGGTTCCCTATTACAGTATGTGGGAAGGATTCAGGGACGTTTTCGAGAAAGACCTCCCTGTGTTCATCTCTACGGACGCCATCCTTCACGCCCTGCACATGTCCTACGACGCCATCCTTAAAGACCTCGAAAAGGCGCTTATAATACCGAGGCTCGATTCGGCGTTGGAAAAAATGCACGAATACACCGGTGAACTGGAAGCCAGGTATTCGGACTCTCCTGAAATAATGCAGGCTGTGAAAGACTATGACGTCTATTTTACCGTTGCACGCAAACTTTTAGCCCTTAATAAAACCATAAATTGTAAATATACTGATAACGAGGCGACTGTTGCCGAGTTGATGGCATGCATCGACAGGCTTGGAATGGAAGGCTTTCCCTTGTTCGCGTCAACCCCCAGGTCCATCGATTTCAGCCAGTTTACCGTCAGGGGCCATTACACGAAAGATCCACTTCTGGGCGCTTATTTCAAATCCATGATCTGGCTGGGCCGCATCGAACTGTACCTGATTGCTCCTAAACCGGAATCAGAAAACCCAATCAGCCCCGAAGACGTAAGGCGCCAGATAATCCTTTCCTACCTCATTCTCGAGGCTGCAGAAAACACCGAAGCTGACAAAACCGTGGACGACATCGACAATATCCTAAAAATCTTAGTTGGCGAGTCCGACAATGTAAAACTCGCGCATCTGAATGAGTTGAAAAACGAACTGAAAATGACCGATGCCCGCGACCTTGTCGATATGGCAAAAGTGGAATCTTTCCAGGGCTTATTGGCCCAGAAGACTTACGCAGACCAGAAGATACTCTCGCAGGTGCTTTGGAAAAATCCCTGCGACCCTGAGAAGATCACCCCTGCATCTGCTTTCCTGTTGTTCGGACAGAGGTTCATCATCGATTCCTACGTTACCGGCAATGTTGTCTGGGACAAAACAAAAGAGAAAAGGATGCTCCCGTCCTGTCTCGACGTACTTTTTGCACTTGGGAACAATGCAGCTTCCGAATTTCTTAAGAAAGACCTTGAACAATACAAATACACGCTTAATCTTGGCGCATTAAGGTACCTGATTGACACTTACGATGATGATTTCTGGAAGCAGTCCTATTACAACTCCTGGCTCAGGGCCATACGTACATTGAATCCTGCTGACGACGCATCACGTAAGAAACTACCGAAGTTCATGCAGACTGCTGCATGGTGGCAGGAGAAAATGAACACACAGCTTGCGTCTTGGGCTCAGCTCAGGCATGACAACCTGCTTTACGCCAAACAGTCCTATTCCGGGGGCGTCAGTTGCTCCAATCCCGACGCTTACCTGGAACCCTATCCCGAATTCTACAATGCAGTGCTGGAATTGTCAGATATGTCTTCTGAGAGGCTGCTCAAATACCTTGAAGGATTTACCGGCTCCGATGAAGACATTAAAGCCATCGCAGAAAAGCTTAAGAACTACTATGAAACCATGTCAAAGCACATGGCTACACTTAAAACCATTGCCCAAAAAGAGCTTGACCACGAAAAACTCAGCGGGGAAGAATCCGATTTCCTTCGTTCTGTCTATTCCTACAAGATCATTGGCTGTGGTGAATACCACCCCAAAGGCTGGTATTCCGAACTGTTCTATTTTGAAGACACCGATCCGATGAAAAGGGACTTCGTCGTAGCCGACGTTCACACTGCCCCAACCGACGCCTTCGGCAATGTTGTAGGATGGGTATGGCATGTCGGTACAGGAGATGTGAACCTGGGTGTATTCATTGTCGAAAACAATGAAGGGGAGCTAACAGCCTACGCCGGTCCCGTAATGAGTTTCTTAGAAAAGACAAGCCTCGACTTCAAAAGATTTACCGATGAAGATTGGTACACAGGCGTCTATAAATCTGAGATTACTTCGAGGCCGGAATTTGTCAATCTCTACCTCGCAGACAAGCAGGGCAATTCAAGAGGAAGCGGCAGCCTTCCTGTGTCGTTACCCGTTGGTGTGGACGAACCGCCCGACATTTCTACACCTGAGCTGCAGATGGCTTCCGTACCCAATCCGTTTACAGACCATACTGTCATCAGTTTCCCTGTGTCAATGGAGAATGCTTTTACCGAGGTTAAAGTAGAAATATACAACAACGAACTCAGGCAGGTCAACACTCTCTATTCAGGCAATCCCCAGCAGGGTAATTATTCTGTCAGGTGGGACGGAACAACATACGGTGGAGCAAAAGTACCCTCGGGCACATACTATTGCAGGCTCTCCATCAACGGTAAAGCCTATACCCACAAGATTGTAGTGATCAGGTAATAAATAGAAGAAGCGGAAAATAATTGTTCTTTGCAATTTGTAATGGTTAAGATATAATTGAAAGATAAATACTCATACATCGGAGCTACCCCATCCCGGCCTTCCCCAAGGGAATTATTCCCCAGGGAGAAGGAGAAAAAAAAAGAAAAAGGGGGGCTTCAAGTCCTCCCCTTGGGGAGGATTTAGGTGGGGTGAGTCTTTCAGGGTATAGAATTGCTTATCCGGCTTAATTACTCATAGTGCTTAGTATATAAACTTGTACCTGTACTGAAGAGCGACGAAGCGGAAAAATAGAAGCCTTCCGGACCGATTAATCTTCCGGGAGGCTTTTTTATATAATTATAATTAGTAACCTCTTTCGTAGAATAGAATACCCTTATTGTCGATATGTTCTTTCAATATTTCATTTGAAAGTGAATTGTAATCGATTATATCGAAGAACCAGGGCAGGTTACTTTCTTCAAAGGCGCCGTTTATTTTTGCGATTATCAGTGAAGAAGCGAAATTACCTTTAACTGCAATATCTACGTCGGATATATCACTGTATGTCCCGTCTGCGCGGGAGCCAAAAATTACTGCCTGCTCGATCTCGGGAAACCCTGACAGCAGGCGGACAATAATTGACAATTGCTCTTCTGTAATTCCAAAACTCATGATTCTTCTAATTTCTTGCAAAAATCAGTAAAAAATCTTTCTGCTATTGGATAGAACCTGTTAACAATGAACGCTGCCGTGTCTTCAAGAATTCTGTCATCATAGGCATGAGAAGACAAATTCCTGATGTCTATCGATTCGAGCCATATATCGCAATCAACAATGTACTTTGCTTCGAAAGAGCGGCGTATTGTTTCTCTGGGACTGGCAACTTCGAAACCGTTCATTGTAAGATATGCTTTCATCGTTTTCCAGGCAAGTTCAAAAGTATATTCAAATGCCTGAATCAGAGCCAACTTCTCCAATTCGTTCAGGGTTCCGATCTGTACAATGGATGAAAGTTTCTTAAATGCTTTCTCAAAGTTATTGAATTTGAGTTTCCACTTTATTTCATTATCCATCGCTCAATCTTTTGTATTTAAAATATTGAATAATTGCCATTTCAATAATGCCCATTATTCATTGCAATTTCACAATATATGAAATTAATTAATTTATTTTCAATTGTTTTTATTTACTCATTCTCCGAAACTGAACTTATGTTCGATGACGATGTCCGGGTGTAAGCTGCGCGTTACAGGGCAGGTCTTTACTACATTGGACATAATTGCAAATTCCTTGTCTTCCAGTCGATGAGGAAAAGTAATATCAATCACTAACTTGCCGACTCTCCTGTACGGTTCGTTGACCATCTCCTTGACAACCTTGATTTTCAGGCCCTCTATGGAAATATTATTTGCTTTAGCTTTGATGCCCATAATCGTGGCAATGCAGGACCCGATGGACGCTGCCAGGAGGTCAGTCGGCGAGATGTGGTCGCCTTTACCGTTGTTGTCTAAGGGGGCGTCGGTAGTGAATGTCTGGCCGGAAAGGGAATGCCTGACGGAACAGTGCAGGCCTCCTAAGTATTCGACGTCGATTTGTACCTGGTAATCGCTCATTTTCACACTGAATATTTTTTCTACAAATATCATTTAAATAATTATTATGCAAAATTAAAGAAAATATCTCCGTTAGTTTTTATTTAATAATGATAATCAATACTAATGGAAATAAATTAATTTCTGCAAAATTTCGTTATTGCTTAAATTTGAAATTTTTGTAAAGACAGGTTAAAGAAAAGATGACATCAAAAGAAATCAGGCAGGGATTTTTAGATTATTTTAAGTCCAAAGAACACCGCATCGTCCAAAGCGCTCCGGTAATACCCCACGGAGACCCCACACTGCTGTTTACTAATGCAGGAATGAACCAGTTCAAGGATGTATTCCTCGGCTCCGGCAAAAGGGATTACCGCAGGGCGGCAGACACCCAGAAGTGCATCAGGGTCAGCGGCAAGCACAACGACCTGGAAGAAGTCGGAGTGGACACATACCACCATACATTCTTCGAGATGCTCGGCAACTGGAGTTTCGGCGACTATTACAAAGCCGAAGCCATCGAATGGGCCTGGGAACTGCTGACGAAGGTATGGAAACTTCCTGTGGAAAGGCTGCACGCCACCGTTTACCGCACGGACGACGAAGCCCTGGAACTGTGGAAGAATTACCTGCCCGAAAACAGGATTCACAGGTTCGACGAAAAGGACAATTTCTGGGAGATGGGTGAAACCGGCCCATGCGGCCCCTGCTCGGAGATACATTACGACCGGACTCCCGACCTGTCGGGCGGAAAGCTCGTTAACGCCGGGGTACCTGAAGTCATCGAAATATGGAACTTAGTTTTCATCCAGTACAACAGGAAAATCGACGGCAGCCTCGAAGACCTGACTGCAAAGCATGTCGATACGGGCATGGGCTTCGAAAGGATCTGTGCTGTCATCAACAACATGAATTCTAACTATGATATTGATATTTTCAGGAACATCATCTCTGAAATTGAAAAGCTCAGCGGCAGGGCCTACTCTCAGGAACTGACCAATCCTGACGGCGTTGCTATGAGAGTAATTGCAGACCATCTGCGCACGCTGTCGTTTGCCGTTGCCGACGGAGCAATCCCCGGCAAAGAAGGCAGAGGCTATGTCCTCAGGCGCATACTCAGAAGGGCTTCGAGATTTGCCCGTAACCTGGGTTTCCGCGAGCCAGTGATTTACAAACTCCTTCCTTCCTTAATCGAATCCATGGGTGAGGTATTCCCCGAACTCGTCAGCCAGCGGGCTGCTATCGAAAAGATCATCCGCGGAGAGGAAGAAACATTCCTCCAGACCCTTGACAGAGGTATCATCCTGTTCGACTCGATTATTTCCAGGAACGCGGGCAGCGGTAGTAAAGTAATTACCGGAGAAGATGCCTTCCAGCTTTACGACACATACGGTTTCCCACTCGACCTGACCGAGCTTATGGCCCGCGAAAACGGATACGCTGTGGACAGCGACGGCTTCTCCGAATGTATGAAGGTACAAAAAGAACGTTCGCGCAGCGCCAGGAAATCCATACACCAGGAAGTCGAACTACCGGACATGGACTTTGTTACGGAGTTCGCAGGCTATGAAACAACAGAAACCGACTCTGAAGTCTTGTTCGCTGATGAAAACAGGGTGGTGGTACGCCGTACACCTTTCTATACGGAAAGCGGCGGACAGATTGCCGACACCGGCTACATTGTCCTTGCAGGTGAAAGGTATGAAGTTACGGACGTTCGTAAGTCCGGAGATGCCGTGGTTCACTTCTGCGACCGCGATGTGGAGCCGTTGACCGGTGCTGTTGCTCACTTACAGGTCGATGTGGCAAGAAGGAAGAACATTATGCGTAACCATTCCGCTAC
This sequence comes from uncultured Hyphomicrobiales bacterium, assembly GCA_964634885.1. GTDB lineage: Bacteria > Bacteroidota > Ignavibacteria > Kapaibacteriales > UBA2268 > DAINRZ01. Next base: position 10,031 of record CAZWLN010000069.1, read on the forward strand.
CCATCTCATGCACGAAGCGCTCAGGCAGGTACTCGGCGGTCATGTAAAGCAATCAGGCTCCCTTGTATCGCCCGATTACCTCAGGTTTGACTTTAACCATTTCGAAAAGCTGACATATGAAGAGATTCTGAAAATCGAAGATATAGTAAATACAAAGATACTCGAGGGTATTCCTGTCAGGACTGACGTTTTACCAATTGAAGAAGCACAGAAGAACAGCAAAGTCAAGATGTTCTTCGGCGATAAATACGGCGACGTCGTCCGTGTGGTGACAATGGACGACAAGTACTCGATGGAATTCTGCGGTGGCACGCATGTTGCCAACACATGTGAGATCGGCCTGTTCAGGATTGTTTCCGAATCGTCGATTGCTGCAGGTGTACGCAGGATCGAGGCGGTTACGGGCACCGGTGTCCGTAAGTATATTCTGGACCAGGCTGCGAAATTAAGTGAAAACTCGGGGACAATCGCCGAAATGGCCGAGCGTATCAGGGGCCTTGAGAAAGAACTCTCGAAACAGAAGATAAATGAGCTTAAGAATTCCTATTCCGAATGGATCAGTAAAGCGGCTATGGCAGGGGACATCAGGGTTGTTACCCGCCGCATCGACGCCGACGACATGGACCAGATGAGGGACATGGGCGAGAATCTCCGGGGCATACTTGGAGAGAAAGGCATTGGCCTGCTTGCAACCGTCATCAATGAAAAAGCGCAGTTAGTCTGCCTCGTTACCGATGACCTTAAAGGTAAGCTTCCTGCCGGCAAGCTGGTGGGCGAAGCGGCAAAGGTTCTGGGCGGCGGCGGCGGCGGCAAGCCTCACATGGCTACTGCCGGCGGCAAAGACGTAGAGAAAATCGGAGACCTGCTCAAGCGGTTCCCGGAGATTGTAAAGGGAATGCTTTAAAAATGAAATTCAATTGTGATTCATCCGGTGTCGCGGGGCGACATCGGATGAATTCTATAAGTTATATCAGATGTTCAAGCATTGACGGGGTCGTCAAGCAGCAAGGACATTGAGTAAATTATTATCTTCCTCTCCTGGAAATGAATTATTTTTGATATAATACCTGATTTGCGTATATTTAAGACAAGAATTTTTACTTTAAGAAAGTTTTGCAATGAAAAGGTATGTTTTCTTTTTTATTTTCAATTTTTTATTCTGCATCAATGCTTTCTCACAATCAGCTTTAGAACGAGGACATCTCTTTTATAACGTCGGAGATTATCGAGGGGCTATTGAGGAATTTAATAAAGCTCTTGAGATTGATCCGAATGATTTTGCTGTATATTGCTACAGAGGTGATGCTAAACGAGCTCTCAAAGATTATCGTGGAGCTATTCAGGATTACAATAAAGCTATTGAGATTAACCCGAATTTTGCAGGAGGGTATCACGGCAGCGGCGATGTAAAAAAAGCACTCAAAGACTATCGTGGAGCTATTGAGGATTACAATAAAGCTATTGAGATTGATCCGAATGATGCCTTAGTGTATAACAACAGAGGCGATGCCAAATTTGACCTCAAAGATTATCGAGGAGCTATTCAGGATTATAATAAAGCTATTGAGATTGACCCGTATAACAAAATAACTTATTCTTATTCCAACAGAGGTAATGCTAAAGCTGCTCTCAAAGATTATCTGGGAGCTATTCAGGATTTCAATAAAGCTATTGAAGTTGATCCGAACCTTTCCCTGGCATATTACAACAGAGGCCTTGCCAAATATGATCTCAAAGACTATCTGGGAGCTATTGTGGATTATAATAAAGCTATTGAGATTGATCCGAATTTTGCAGTTGCATATTGCAACAGGGGCAATGCTAAATTAGCTCTT
>CAZWLN010000069.1:11965-22949 GCA_964634885.1 uncultured Hyphomicrobiales bacterium
TGATCCGAATTTTGCAGTTGCATATTGCAACAGGGGCAATGCTAAATTAGCTCTTAATGATTATCGTGGAGCTATTATGGATTTCGATAATACTATTGAGATTGATCCGAATTTTGCAGTTGCATATTGCAACAGGGGCAATGCTAAATTAGCTCTTCATGATTATCGTGGAGCTATTATAGATTTCGATAATGCTATTGAGATTGATCCGAAATATGCTAATGCGTATTACAATAGAGGCCTTGCCAAATGTGACCTCAAAGATTATCATGGAGCTATTGAGGATAACAATAAAGCTATCGAGATTAACCCTAATTTTGCATGGGCATATTACAGAAGAGGCAATGCTAAATTAGCTCTCAAAGATTATCATGGAGCTATTGAGGATAACAATAAAGCTATTGAGATTGATCCGGAATATGCAGGAGCATATTGTACCAGAGGCGATGTTAAATGTTTACTCAAAGACTATCAGGGAGCTCTTCAAGATTATAATAAAGCTATCGAGATTGTCCCGAAATATGCAGACGCGTATTGCAATAGAGGTATAGCTAAAAAGAACCTCAAAGACTATCAGGGAGCTCTTCAGGATTATAATAAAGCTATTGAGATTGATCCGGAATATGCAGGAGCATATTGTACCAGAGGCGATGTTAAATGTTTACTCAAAGACTATCAGGGAGCTCTTCAAGATTATAATAAAGCTATCGAGATTGTCCCGAAATATGCAGACGCGTATTGCAATAGAGGTATAGCTAAAAAGAACCTCAAAGACTATCAGGGAGCTCTTCAGGATTATAATAAAGCTATCGAGATTGATCCGAAAGGTGCCCTGGCATATTACAACAGAGGCTTTGCCAAAAATGACCTCAAAGACTATCAGGGAGCTATTCAGGATTGCAATAAAGCTATTGAGATTGACCCGAATTATGCAGATGCGTATTGCACCCGAGGAATTGCAAAATATATCCTTAAAGATTATCAGGGAGCTATTGAGGATTATAATAAAGCTATTGATATTGATACGAAACATGCCCTGGCGTATAACAACAGAGCCTTAGCTAAAAAGAACCTCAAAGACTTTCAAGGAGCTATTCAGGATTTCAATAAAGCTATCGAAATTGATCCGGAATATGCTCTTGCGTATTGCAATAGAGGTATAGCTAAAAAGAACCTCAAAGACTATCACGTAGCTATTGAGGATTATAATAAAGCTATTGAGATAAGCCCGAATTTTGCATTGGCATATTACTTGAGAGGCTATATAAAATATATTCTAAATGATGATCAGGTAGCTATTGAGGATTATAATAAAGCTATTGAGCTTAATCCGAAATATGCATCGGCTTATTTCGACAGAGGCAATTCAAAATATAAAATTGGTGATATGGACGGCGCTTGTTCGGATTGGAGAAAAGCAGGCGAACTTGGTGTCAGTGAAGCTTCAGACAAGATTAAAGAGTATTGTGAGTAATTAAAATTCGCTGATTATCAGAATTGTAAAAGTGTTTCCATTATCTATACATTTTTTTTGTATTTTAATATCGGGCCAAATTCCCTTTCAAATTCCGGTTCCCCGTCTTCGGGAACCATCTCAATTACTTCTTTCAGGTCACACATGAGTTCTTCGATTGAATCTCCCTGGGAATGCGCTCCGGGAAATCCCGGAATATATCCTACATGAAAAAATCTTAAAGGAAATTTGATGGTTTTTTTTCCATTGCTTACACAATTAATGATGACATTTCAATTTATTTCTCAGATAAGAATATTCCTGCACTTGAAAAAAGTTCTGAGACCTTTTTGCATTTCATGTGTCATTATATTATGGTGATTTACAAAAATCAAATTGCTATATATATGAGGAGATGGAATATATGAAACATGCCTTAATCATCCTTGCCCTGATAACTTTTTATATTAATTCTGCTTGTTCAGCTCCAAAACTTATCATCTATCATACTGACGGTAAGGCCAGCGAATACGACATTACCAAGATTGACAGCCTGAATTTCGAAGGCCAATCAGGCCTTTACAGCCTCAGTTTTCATCTGAAGGACGGGAATGTCAAAGAATATATCAGTAAGTATATCCGGAATATTTCATTCGAGGGCCTTAATTCGGAGGATCCTGCTTTAGACCTTAACTTCAGGGATGGAACCAGGGCCGTCTATGCTTTTTCAGCCATAGACAGCATCGCAACAAAAACGAACAACACTCTCAGCGGTGTCACTTACGACAGCGCTGAAATCACAATCATGGGAATCACCTGGGAGAAGAGAACTATCAGAAAGCAGTATTGGTTTCATGAACCTCATGAAAGCAAAGACACCAGCTTTAAAGCAGATACATTAAAGTCTGTTTTATTGAAAAATGACTATTTTACCGGTAAAGAACCGTATTTACCATTTATTTGTAAAACATGCAATGAAGTTTTACCTGACAATTATTTAAACTTTTGTAATGATTACAGATATTACATTGAAGATCAGATGACTTTCCGGAGAGGCTGCAACAAAGATAACATCAGAATTTACCTCGACACGACAAAACGTATGATTGACAGTGCCTGCTTTATTTCCCAATCCTATTCTGAGTCGGTAACAAAAGTAGGGCCTGATGTTACTTCTTCAGATGATGATGACTATCTGACAATCTATTCAATACCTTACACACTTGACAAAGATAAGAACATTGTTGCTGATATTACAATTTATAATATCGAAAAATATATTGACTATTCCTATACATCTAACTACAGTGTTAATGTAAGCGCTGATTATCATAGTAGTAGTTTAACGTCCGTTGTAAATACCGGATTCACCAATGGCAAATCCGGGAGGATAAGGATTAAGGTTTTTAAAGAGTAATGCGGACAATTAATTGGAAACAATGAAATATGCTGTCAATAAAAGAATATCGGATATATGACGAGAATAACAACCCGGTTGCCGTTCAGATTCCAATCGAAGACTATAAGAGACTCGAGGAAATAATCGAGAATTACGGCCTGGCTCAGCTGATGGATGAGGTAGCCGACGATGAAGTGTTAACCGATGCAGAAGCAGAAACGTATTATGGCAAACTGAAGCAATCCTGATGTTTGAGAGTTGTTAGGTTTCCTTAAAAACAAGAAACAATAGAATAGATAGAAACAAGGGGTAATAAATACCCCTTGTCCTATATTTTCTATTAATACTCCAGCGGCAGCGTCAGCAGTTCGTCGTACCTGAAAACGGGGCCGTCTTTGCAGACGTAGGTCTTGCCTACCATGCAGTGGCCGCATTTGCCGAAGCCGCATTTCATCCTGTTTTCAAGGGTGGTGAAAATCTGGTCGTTAGAAAAGCCCAGTTTCTGAAGTACGGGTAGCGTCAGCTTGATCATGATCGGCGGCCCACAGACGATTGCTACTGTGTTTTCGGGCGACGGCGGATTCTTTTCCAGAACTGTGGGAACGAAGCCTACTTCGCCTTTCCAGTCGGGAGTCTCCCCGCCCGGGTCAACGGTTGTAATGAGGTTGACGTCGGGCCTGTTTTTCCACTCCTCGAGTTCATGCTTGTAAACGAGGTCTGCAACGGTTTTCGCGCCGTACAAAACGGTAATGTCCTTGTATTTGTCCCTCAGGTCGAGAGTGTTCCACACAACGCAGCGCAGCGGAGGCAATGCAATGCCGCCGGCAATGTAAATGAGGTTTTTCCCATACCAGTCCTCGATTGGGAATGTGTTGCCGTAAGGCCCCCTGAATCCGACGATGTCGCCTTCTTCGCAGGCAGCCAGAGCCTGGGTTACCCTGCCCATTTCCCTGAAGGTACACTCGATGTATCCCTTGCGCGTCGGCGAACTGGCGATGCAGAAAGTGCTCTCACCCTGGCCAAAGACGGAATACTCACCGAACTGGCCCGCTTTGAAGTTGAATTTCCCGGCGTCTGATTCATCTGCGAACTTAAGCCTGAAAGTCTTGACAAAAGGGGCTTCTTCGGTAATTTTATCGATCACCATCTTGTATGGGACATACATATTATTAGTTTCCATTATCTTTCCGGTTATTAATTATACATATCACACACTGGCTGTGCCAAGAATATCCGACACGCTTTCCGCAATGTTCATGCCCGCGGGACAGACGCGTATGCATCTGCCGCAGCCGACGCAGCTGACTTCGCCAATATTCTGCACTGAATAGTTGAATTTATGCAGTATTCGGTTCCTCCACCTCTGGTTCTGGACATGGCGCGGATTGTGGCCCGACGCATGTACGGTGAAAAGGCCAATGGCGCAAGTATCCCAGCATTTCAGCCTCCTGCCTTCGAATGGATTGCTCTCATCCTGGATGTCGAAGCATGAACAGGTGGGGCATACGAAAGCGCAGGCGCCGCAGCCGAGGCAGGCAAGGGACTGGTTTACCCATGCAGGCATCTCATAGGCGGTTTTGAATGTATCTACAAGCTTACCTTCGGGGAAGAGCACTTTCACGTCGGCAGTCAATGCCTTCTTGTCCACATCTTCCGAATCGGCGATGAGGCTCTTGAATTCATCCGCTAAAGCCTGCCCTTTTTCCGTCAGGGCTTCCAGGAAGTATGAGCCGTTGTTCATGTCGGTCAGAAGGATGTCGCTGCCTTTTGTATCGTAGGGATTGACGCCTACGCTGGTACAGAAGCAGAATTCGTCTGCTGTCTTGCAGCTAAGCGAGACAATCACCGTATGATCTTTCCTGAGCTGGAAATACTTGTCTGCATTTTCCTTCAGGAAGAATGTGGACAGGTAATCAAGCCCGGCGGCGTCGCAGGGATGGGTACCGAAAAGTATTACCCTGTTGTCGGGAATCTCGACTTCTTTGACATCATAATTGCCTTCTTTACGCTCATAGGAGATCAGCTTCTCGACGCTCGGGAAAAACACCGCTTTGGGTGAGAAAGCCGACTGTATATAATCGAAATTGATGCTCTCGGACGATTTGACGGAAGAGAACTGTACTTTTGTTCCCTTGTTGACGGGAGCAATCAGTTTGTTGCCATTCCCTACGGCGCTGTCCAAAAGCTTTTTCAGGTTTTCTTTTGTTATTTTTTTACCCATTGTATTACCTTATAAATTCTTCTTTGTCTTCATTTTTAAAAGTAGATAAGGCAAAATTTTGCTTTGCCGACATACCGGGGAGTTGTCCGAACATTGTGTCAAGATCGTCTGTCAATTTAGCTGTAAGCAGGTTGATCGGCAGTTCTGCCGGGCAAACGCGCGCACATTCGTTGCAGCCGATACATCTGCCGGCAAGGTGCATTGCCCTGATGATGTGCCATTCGAGGTTGCCCTGGCCGTGAGCGGCGATGGGCACCCACTGGGGCTGGTTGCATTCCACGGTGCATTTCTCGCAGTAGCAGAGAGGGCAGGCAGAACGGCAGGCATAGCACTTCACGCAGTCGGTCAGGGTCTCGGTCCAGTATTTCCACCTGTCTTCGAGGCTCTTCTGCTGCAATTCGGCAATCCTGTCCAATTCGGCCGTATGTTTCTCGAAATTCTTTGAAACATAGTCTTCCATGTCTGCGAATGTGTTAATCAGCAGCGCTGTGCCGTCAGCCTGGGGAACGATGGCGGTCACTTTGCCGTCTTCCAGGTGATTCTCAGCACCAAGCTGAAGCAGCGCACGGATGGCAGGAACAGTGGCAAAAATGCCTACTTTGCCGTACTGGCGAAGTTCCTGTTTATGCAAATAGACAACTAAATTATTGACACATTTGTCGTTGAAAATAATTCCACCGACAGCTGCCGGATCGGTTACGAAACAGGGTTTAACCTTTCCGCCTTTAGCTTCGGCAAAGCCGATGATGATGTCAACGGCTTTTTCTTCCAGCAAACGCTTTGCTAAGTTTTGTATTTCACTCATAGTCCTACCTCCGCTAAGGAACCGATACCGATTTCTTTCAATTTGCAATAATCTTCATAAGGCCCCAGGTTCTTGATGTTTTCGGTTACTTCACTGACGAAAGAAGCCCATTTGGCGCCTTCGGCAGCCGAAATCCACGAGAAATAGACACGCCTCATGTCGAAGCCCATAAAATCCATCAACGAGCGGAAAGCCATCCACCTGCGGCGGGCATGGAAGTTGCCCGAAGTGTAGTGGCAGTCGTTCGGATGGCAACCGGAAACGATGACGCCGTCGGCTCCATTCTCGAATGCTTTCAAAAGCATCATGAAATCTATTCTGCCGGTGCAGGGGAACCTGACGACCCTGACATTGGAGGGGTATTTCAGGCGGCTGGTGCCGGCAAGGTCAGCGCCGGCATAGGTGCACCAGTTACAAACAAACGCTATTATTTTTGGTTCATACTTCTGCATAATCTTCCCTCCTGTTGAATAGAGCCACAATCTGTGAATACATCTGCTGGTGCGAGAAGCCCTGCAGGTCAATCGACTTGGAACGGCACAAAGCTACGCATGTACCGCAGCCCTGGCATAGTCCGGGATTTACTTTTGCTACTTCTTTGATCAGCTTGCCGTCGCGTGTCCTGATCTCTTCTTTTTCGATGGCCAGGTATGGGCAAACGTTCATACACAGGAAACAGCCTACGCAGGTCGAGAACTGTGGAGGGGCGGTCCTGTTAACAACGGCAACAGAGGGATCCCTTGTCAGTTCGTCGTTCGAGAACAGCGCCACTACCTTTGCGGCAGCGCCTGACGCCTGCGATACGGTTTCGGGAATGTCTCGCGGCGACTGGCAGGCACCGGCCAACATAATACCTGCTGTGTTGGTTTCGACAGGCTTCAGTTTCGGGTGCGCTTCGGCAAAGAAGTGATAGGGGTCATAGCTGATGTGCAGCTTCTGCGCAATGCTTTCGCTGTCTTCATTGGCAACCATTGCAGTTGCAAGCACTACCATGTCTGCTTCGATCTCGACAGGAATGGAATTGAGCAGCGTGTCGACACCTTTAACGATCAACTTGCCGTCCTGCTCATATATACGCGAAACTCTGCCGCGAACATAACTTACATCATCTTCTTCGATGGCCCTGCGGACAAATTCCTCATAGTTCTTGCCGCCGGCCCTGATGTCCATGTAGAATACATAGGCCTTACCGCCGTGTACTTTGTGCTTGTAGAGCATGGCGTGTTTGGCAGTGTACATACAGCATATCTTCGAGCAGTAATCGATGCCCTTGGCAGGATCGCGCGAGCCTGCACAGGCGATAAACACAACTGTTTCAGGATTCTTACCGTCCGAGGGGCGTTTGATCTCGCCGAGCGTCGGGCCGGAAGCGGAGGCTAACCTCTCGAACTGCAAGCCGTTGATGACGTCTTTGTATCTTCCATAGCCATATTCCGGGAAGAAATCCGTGCCTTTGATGTCGTAGCCCGTAGCCGCGACAATGGCGCCTACGTCAAAGGTTACGACCTCATCCTGCTGTTCGAAATCGATGGCTTCGGCAGGGCACAGCTTCTTGCATGCGCCGCATTTCCCTTTAATGAAATAGGTGCAGTGAACCCTGTCGATTACCGGTTTATTCGGTACTGCCTGTGGGAAAGGTACGTATATTGCAGGCCTGTTGCCAATCCCGGCGTTGAATTCATCGGGAATGTTCTTCACAGGGCATTTCTGTGAGCAGATGCCGCAGCCTGTACATTTCTTCTCATCGACGCTCTTAGCTTTTTTACGTATATTCACTTTGAAATTGCCGACGAAGCCTTCGATGCTTTCCAGCTCTGCATAGGTGATGAGTTGGATGTTGGGGTGCTGTGCCACTTCGACCATCCTCGGCGTAAGAATACACTGGGAGCAGTCTAAGGTCGGGAATGTTTCCGACAATTGAGCCATGTGCCCGCCGATGGAAGGCTGTTTTTCGACCATTATAACCTTATGCCCGGCGTTGGCAATGTCTAAGGCTGCCTGAATGCCGCCGATGCCGCCGCCAAGAACCAGGGCGGTTTTGGTAACCGGCACCTTGATTGGGAACAAGGGTTTGTTTCGTTTTACTTTTTCTACGAGCATGCTGACAACCTCGATGGCTTTGTCTGTTGTCGACTGCTCTTTCAGGTGTACCCATGAGCAGTGTTCGCGCAGGTTCGCCATCTCGCAGAGGAATGGATTCAAACCGGCGTCGGCACAGGCGCGCCTGAAAGTGGGTTCATGCATCCTGGGTGAGCAGGCTGCTACGACGACACCCGTAAGGTTCTTAGCTTTGATTGCTTCTTTTATCAGGGTCTGACCGGGGTCAGAACACATATACTTATAATCGACGGAATGAACGACGCCGGGCAGATGGGAAGCCTTTTCCGCCACCTGTGCGCAGTCAACGGTAGCTCCGATATTCTCGCCGCAATGGCAAATAAATACTCCGATTCTTGACATATCCTATACCTCCTTTACCGGCATTGCCATAGATTCATAAAATACTGAGTCCGTTTTCACGAAGTGCTTTTCTATGCCCAGTTCCTTCGGCGACATGCCAAGACTCAAACCTATTACCTGAGTGATGTAATATACCGGTATCGTGTAGTCCGTTTTCATCAGGTCGTTGATTGGGCCGCGTCTCATGTCTAAGTTGGACTGGCACATGGGGCAGGCAACGACGAGAACGTCGGCATCTCTTCTTACAGCGTCTTTAACGATTTTGCCGGAGAGCTTTGCAACGATGTTTGTGGCTGCTACCGACAAGCCGGCGCCGCAACATTCGGTTTTGTAGGCCCAGTCGATAGGTTTGGCTCCCAACTTCGCAAGTATTTCCTCCATCATCTGTGGATCTTCATACCTGTCGTTTTCAGTAATCTTCGGGGGCCTTACCAGAAGGCAGCCGTAATAGCAGGCAACGTTCTTTGCGAATGTTTTCTTTACCTTTTCCGGCAACTGGTCTGCTATGTGTTCCTTGATGAACTCAAGTATTGTAACCGGTTTAGCAGTACCTCCGAGAGGCATACCTATTATTTCGCTTACTTTTTTTCTCAATTCCTCGTCGTGGTTAACCTCATACCAGGCGAACAGCATTCGACTGTAACAAGCGGCACAGGGAACCATGAACTCGGAGAAGCCCTGTTTTTCTGCCAGCGCCAGGACCCTGGCGGGAAGGGAAACAGACAGCATTTTGTTAAGTGAATGGGCTGCCGTTGCTCCGCAGCAGTTCCAATCCTCAATTTCCTTCAGTTCGATGTCGAACGCCTTTGCGACGGCGTGGAGAGACATCTCGTATTCCAGGGCAGTACCGTGTAGTGAACATCCCGGATAAAATCCAATAGTTTTCATATCCCTACCCCTTTAATGATTCTACTTTTTCAAAAATCTTCCTGATTGCTTCTTTGCCCTGTACTTTTTCGGGGAAGAGTTTCAGCTTACCGTCGAAAAAGAGCTTGGGAGCGCTGCCTGCATCCTGGAATAAATGCATCGTGCGCGTCTTGTAATTGGCAAAAAGCGTAACTTCGTGCATCCTTCCGGAACGGCGGAGGGCTGCAAGAAATGACTTGTGGAAAGCGACGATGTCCCTTGCCAGGGGATTGACCAAGTCGAGCCGTAAAGATTCGGCGCGCAGGAAATCCATCACTTCAGGCAGGTTCACCTCTTTGGGGCACCGGGAATAGCACTGCTCGCAGGCGAGGCAGAGCCATATCGACAGGGAGCCGAGTATCCTCTCCTCCATCTGGGGCAGTTCGAGTTGGAGCATCCTTAATATCTGGTTCGGGGCGTAGTCCATCTCTTCGATGAGAGGGCAGCCCGCCGAGCATTTGCCACACTGGTAACAATCGTTGATCCTGATATGTAGGGAATTTTCTAATCTCTGCCGCAATGTCGGAGGGGCGTCATGAGAATGTGTTGATTCATGCATACATTATTCCTATCTCAAAATCACAATATCTATATTTCTGCTATCTTATTTTTATGTTAATAGCTTAAAATACAATAAACCGATACAAAACTATAATAAAAATACCGAAATAGCAAAGAAAAGCATGATGAAATTTTGCTCATTGTTTAGCTTCTGTTGCGGATTTTGTTATGTCCGCTCCAATTATTAATTAGCCTGGCATGGAGAATACAAATAAATGCAATATTAAATCCCGACAATATAGTGGTTTATTTATTCCAATAAATGCAGAAGATTAATACCGGAAATCCGCATGGCACCCACCCCACCTTGATTTCAATTTCAATTAATTCTTCAGGTTTCCGTGAAATTGCCGTTCTTTCATTAAGCATTGAATCTATACGATTTCGCAAAGTACGGACGCTCCAGCGATCCATTCGGCACATTTCAATGTAAAACTCTCTTTTCAAGTTGTCCTCAATCGGTATGAGCTCTACAAAATGCGACCAACTGAATTGTCGTGACAGTGTAACGACAATTTCAAAATCTGAAAATATATTTGAGAATTGAACCTTGTAAATATTTTTATTAATTTGGAATAAATATTATCAGAAATACAATGAAAAAAAGGTTGAATAATTCAAGATTTAATTATATATGAAAAAATTGATTTATGGAAGCTAAACTAAGAATCGGGATTTGCGGGGATGTCTGTTCGGAATGCCCGCGCTACACGGCAACGCTGGCAAACGACCAAGGTCGTTTAGTGGAGTTTGCGGAATTGTGGCATCGGCTGGGTTTCCGCGAGACAGTCGTCAGCCCCGAAAGCCTGCGTTGCAGCGGCTGCAGCAGGGATATGGCCTGCGCCAACGGCGTCAACCGCTGCGAACAGCTCGGCGACGGGAACAATTGCGGGGAATGCGACAATTTCCCCTGTGAAACAATCGGCCTGGTGTTCAGCAAAACAGATGAATTGGACAGCATCTGCAGAGAGAAATGCAGCGAGAGTGAATATGAAATGCTGTCCCGGGCATTTCTCAGGAAAAGGGAGCTTCTGACGTGTATTCATGAAGGACGGAAGAAATAATCATAAATTTCTTTTTTGATATATAGCGCCTGGAAAAGTCCAACCACCCCCTACCCCCTCCTTATCCAAGGAGGGGAAAGCCGCTCTACGCCTGCTTCTTCTTACTTTATAAACT
>CAZWLN010000070.1:0-22486 GCA_964634885.1 uncultured Hyphomicrobiales bacterium
GAACCAGGAATGTATTCGTATCTTTCGAATATACATAGTCAATGGCATAATTTGAATCGGTTATACTACTAAGAAGGTTAAACTCCTTATTATATGTATATATATGAGATACTAAAATATAATTAAAAGTAACACAGGGTACTATGAAGAGGGAGTCCCTCATTTGAATATTGGGATAATTCCGAAACCTTGACAATTGATTTTGTATTATAACATTTTTGAAGTCGTAACCCTGAATTTTTTTAAATGCAAAAGTACTGCCTAAATCAATCGAAGTTAATAAGCCGTCATATGTATCATTTTTATTTTTTCCACCTAAGTATAATTTTTGAGTATTTTTATCGAAATATTTAAAATAAATACTATAGTCATAGTAATAGCCGGGTACAGCCTCCCAATCAACAGTAGGTTTCAAAATCGTGCAATTGTCGTTAGTATAGAAAAAATGCTTACCGTATAGTCCATAAAAATATCCGGTATTAAAGAAATAAGTTGAATCATCGATTTCTTCAGGATAGGCCGATTCAGAAAGTCCGATAAAACTTGAAATGACATTACCTATACTGTCGCCCTTATTTATTGATAACAGGGTTTTAGAATTGCATGAAACATATAATGTTTGACTGTTGAAAGAAAAGTCCGAAACCTTCACATCAAATCCTTTAAACTCTAATGTTTTGTAAGAATATAAAAGCATTTTATCATCTTTACCCGATAACTTGTATAAATCACCTGAAAAGGGGGTGTAGAAATCAAGGACATAAATACCATTATTAATTATTTTGTATTGCCTCATGAATACTAAACTATCCAGGATCAATTCCATATTTTCAAAGTCTTTAGTTCTATATATCGAGTAATTCAACTTGAAATAGAAATTATCCGAATCGGTTTGAATCATATATCTTGTAAGCCCAAGACTATCTAATTTTATTGTATCGACAGGTTGTAAATTCCTGTCAAATCTGATAAACCTTGATATATCTGTTTCTGCAATAAGCATATCTTTGAAATACGCTAAAGAATATTTATATTTCATTGGCAGCGATACGTCCAAAGGTTTGGAAATCATGGGGGTTTCCTTCTTCTTTACGAAGCTGTCGGACAAGGTAATCAGCTTTTTATCAGACCTTATGAAATAGCCGTCGGGATAGCGTAAGACCGCTAGAACGGAATCATGTAAGGAAGCTGCCCTTGTCCAGGTGCCGGCTTTGTCTTTGGATATTGCTATCTCACCATCATCGCTGAACGCTGTCACGCCGTCGTCATTCCATAACAACATCTGAATTTTTCCTTTTTTGAATATCCGCATCTGCCTCCATTTAGTGCCGCCGTCATAACTTATAATCAGAGAGCCGTAATCGCCGTATGCAATAATCGTATCTTGTTTAACCTCGATTCCGGAGTAATTGATATTTATCGGGGTAAATTCAAACTCAGTTGGATAAGTTTTACAGAATCCTGTGAATATTACAAATAATAACATACAGACATTTTTCATTTTTCCCTTTCATAATATCATCTACCTGTCTGAAGGAGAATTCTTCAGACAGGTAAATATAACATTATTAATCCATTAATAAATTATACGTTACAAAATAATTCTAATCCTCCTCGCAAGGCGTCTTGATATAAAAACAAGATGAAGTCTGGCCTACCGCCGGATCAGCTGGTTCAAGATCTGCCGATGTGCAAGAATTTGGAAAACTGTAAAAATTCCTGTAAACTTCTTGCGTTTCATATTTTTGAGTTATTGGGTTCCAGCAAATTTTATAATCAATATTACACCAAATATTATCAGATTGACTCATGCATTTTTCGTATACTATACCCCAGCCTTCCAGATTGTGTTTCTCCCAACAGCCAAAGGCATATACCTCAACCGTTACATTAGTACCCTGATCACATGGCGCTGGTACCATTTCAGTACATACGCTCCTAAAATATGCTTCTGATATTATATAGTCTCCAATAGATTGAGTTACCTCGTCCAAAGATAATGAATTCTCACAATTACTACTTACTTTTTGAAAAGCTGTAAGTTGCATTCTTGCCGCGTCTGTGACACTACACTGATAACATACCCATACTTTATATTCACAATCACCTATTAGTATAGTAAATTCATTGACTGAACAACTCGGATCATAACATGTAATTCCAGGCGGCAGTTCTGCTTTCGCACTTTGAAAGGCAAATAGTGAAATAATTACCAGAATTATACTGACTAACTTCTTCATTTTTTTCTCCTAATTTGTAAAAAAATGTTAAATTAGCACCGAACTTACAGAGGAGTTCGGCAAAACTTAGGCCTCTGCAAGTTCAGATGCGGCTCATAGCGGTGCTTCCGCTGTGAGCTTTATTAATTCATCCAATGATGCGGCTCATAGCGACAATTCACCCATGAGCAGCTTTTTAAAATCATCTCCCGGACAATTCCATTTACCCGCCATTTATCAATCACCGGGAAAACCGACAAACTCCTGCGCTTAAGGTACAGGCCCCTGTGTCTGAATCCACCAGCCACCAATCACTAGCAACCAGCCACTGACCACCGATCACTAACCACCAGCCACTGACCACCGATCACTAACCACCAGCCACTAATCACCAGCAACCAGCCACTAATCACTGACCAACAATCATAGGCACGTCTCCTTTCTGCATAAATATAGCATATCTATTCTTCCGGATTTTTATCCGTTTACTTCGCTATTGCATTAAGATTCGTCCTTTACCCGCCAGTTGGGACTTGTCTTTTCTTTATAAAAAATATATTCTGTCTTCTTTGTTCAAACATTTCTATCAATTTGAACCGGAACCAAAATAAATAATATTTTTATTAAAGTCAAGTGAAAAATTTCTTTACGCATTGCATAGCAATGCGGGGGGGGGGTAACTTATTGATTTATATAGCGTTATGGCAATTGTAAAAGATTTGTAAAATTTTACAAATGTCAAAATATATTCGAGTACTTCACAAGTGTTCACCACCTGCAATAATAAAAAAAGCCGGGCCTCACAAGCAATTGAAGTCCGGCTGTAATTCTATCTCGAGATGGTTCACCCCAGCTCTGCGAGCCATCTCTCGGCGTCGATGGCGGCGGAACAGCCGCTGCCGGCTGCGGTTACCGCCTGACGGTAAACCGTGTCCCTTACGTCGCCGCAGGCAAAGACACCGGGGACATTAGTATATGTCGAGCCGGGCCTGGCAATGATGTAACCGTTCTCGTCGGTATCTATGAAGTCTTTGAATACTTCCGAATTGGGATGATGGCCGATGCCGAAGAAAACGCCGTCGGTCCTGATCTCGCGCGTCTCCCCTGTCTTTACGTCTTTCACACGTATTCCGGTCAGGCGGTTCATGCCGTTGACGGTAGTACCGAGGAACTCGTCGATGACACAGCCGAGGACAAAGTCGATCTTCGGGTTCTTTTCGGCGCGCTCGAGCATAATCTTCGAAGCCCTGAATTCCTGCCTGCGGTGTATTATATGTACATTGCTTGCGAAGTGGGACAGGTGGCTTGCTTCTTCCATTGCCGTGTCGCCGCCGCCGACAACGAAGACGTCCTGGTTCCTGTAAAAGAATCCGTCGCAGGTAGCACAGGCAGAAATGCCGAATCCC
The DNA here is from genome assembly GCA_964634885.1 of uncultured Hyphomicrobiales bacterium. Lineage (GTDB taxonomy): Bacteria > Bacteroidota > Ignavibacteria > Kapaibacteriales > UBA2268 > DAINRZ01. The sequence goes on from CAZWLN010000070.1 coordinate 3,626, forward strand.
CAGTATTTATCCTCGCCGGGAGCGCCCAGCCTGCGGGCCGTAGCTCCGGTGGCAATAATCACCGCATCCGCTGTATATTCCTTGTTTGCATCCGACCAAACGGTGAAAGGCCTTTTTGAAAAATCGACCTTAACAATGGTCTCGAAAATTGATTGGGCGCCGAAGCGCTGTGCCTGTGCCCTCATCGTATCCATCAACACCGGCCCGCTGATGCCCTCGGGAAAGCCGGGATAGTTCTCCACTTCCGTAGTAATTGTAAGTTGTCCGCCGGGCTGGTTGCCCTCGAAAATAACCGTTTCAAGGTTTGCCCTGCTCGTGTAAATGGCAGCAGTAAAGCCTGCCGGGCCTGACCCGATCACGATGATCCTGTGATGTTCACTCATATCATATATCCTGTAATTGTTACTAACTTTTATCTCTGTCTTTTTCCAATTATTTACTATACTTCTGTTTCAGCCTGATCTTTTCAATATTGTATATCTGCTGTCCCTGCTCATTGAAATACTTCTCGAATTTGGGATCCTTTGCCAACTGAGCTTTGAATTTATCCCGGACGGACTGTTCGCATTTCTTCATCAGAGCGATGCCTTCTTCAGATGAAGTCGAGTTATCGACAGCGGCAGCAAGGCATACCTGTATCTCTTTAAGCATAGGCCTGACGTCGTCGGGTACGTTTGACAGATCGACGGAGTTCATATCCTGGCCTGCCGGTTTTACTGTGTCGGCAGCAGCAACGGCAAGGCTGTCGCCGGCAGGTTTGGGACTATCGTTGTTGCCTGAACAACCGGCTATGGTTGCTGCTACAACGATTGCGATAAACAGTTTCAAAAGTTTCATTCATTACCTCATGATTGTTAATTTCTCAGCAAAATTATAATCAATATTTCCAAATTCAAATTATTATTATACGAATTAATGAAATACTTATTAAATTCTGCCGGTAAATTTTATCATATACTACAATATCCGGAGGTTTATTAATCATAATATTGTTTGATATGACACAGAATCTCATTAAGTTAGTAATGTGTATGTTTGATAATATAATGTAGTGTACATGATTCTGGCAATATTAATAATAGCATTTTTAGCTTTGCACCTGGTTGCCGCCTATTTCCCCGGCCTGGGTTTCTGGGGCGCCGACATGTGGTCTTATTACCCTGTTTATGTCCCGGCAGTACTCATCCTCATCGGCATTGCCCTGACGTCCGGGAAGCTGCCTGGTAAGGCTGCCGTAAGATTTGGGAAGATTGGCGATTCAATCAGTAAATATCCCTTCTGGCTGTTAGTGGTAATTGCCGGTGTAGCTCTGTTTTCCCTCTCCCAGTCAACATTTTTTCTTGGCGACGGCTACCTCCGACTGTCTGACACACAAAGAGGAGTGTACTTTTCGGGAGCAGAACCGCTCGACACCTTTTTACACAATATTTTCTACACGGCTGCCAATTCATTACTGTTCGACGACGCCGGCAGCTGGTTTACCGGCGATACTTCATACCGCATCATCAGCATCCTTTGCGCCCTCGGGCTACTGCTATCACTTAAACGATACGGCAATAAACTTTTTCCCGAGAACCCTGCCGGCAGCGCCTGGATTATTGGCCTGCTGCTGTTTACGGCGGGTTTCTCCCAGATGTTTTTCGGTTACGTCGAGAGTTACACGATTGTAACCTACTCAATCCTGCTGTTCCTCCTGTCATCGATACACATGATAAAAAGCAGGGAATACAGCCTCTTACCCTCGCTTTTTTGTGCCCTGTCAATACTGTTACACCCTGTTTCCGCAATCCTTTTGCCTTCGCTGTTCTATGCCTACTCGAAAGTAATAACGGAACGTAAGGCAATTCAATATGCCAAACCGGCAATACTGATAGTAATACTTACCGGGCTATTGCTCGGGCTTTTCACAATGGGTGGTTTGACACCGTCGGAGATGTTCAACGCCTACACGGAAAAGAGCCGCCTTCTGCCTCTCTTCGCCGGGGACGGGAGCTACGGCATTTTGTCGCCCGGCCACCTTTTCGACATCTTTAACCAGGTAGTACTGGCTTTTCCTGCCGTGTTTGCGCTGCCTCTCCTGTTCAGGCGCAGCGGTTCCGAAGACAATTATTACGCCCGTTTCCTGCTTATTGTCTCGCTCCTTCTCTTTGTTCCTCTCCTGGCCGTCAATCCCGAGCTTGGCTTTGCACGCGACTGGGACCTGTTTTCACTTTTCTCGATCCCCTTAACCCTCTGGGTCGGATTGCAATTAGTAAACAGCAAGGAAAACAGGCTGAAGAACACTTACCTTGTCGTCATCGTCTGCCTGCTGCATACTGCGCCCTGGATCGGTGTCAATGCAAGTGAAGCAATGTCCGTGGACAGGGCGGAACGGCTGGCAGGGACTCCGTACTGGTCCGGCTATGCCCGGTCGCTTCTGTACAATGACCTGTCCGAATATTATTATAAAAAGAAGAACTATGAAAAAGCCTTCACCCTGATTGAAAAATCCTATGAAAACGAGAAGAATCCCCGTTTTCTGTACACACTGGGATGCCTTGCCGAGAAGACCGGCAAGACTGAAAAAGCAGAGAGCAGCTTTCAACTTCTTTCGCGGGACAAGAAATTCGGATTTCAGGCGCTGTCGAAGTTAATAAACATATACATGGCTCAATCCAAATACCAGAAAGCCGAATCTGCCCTGAAACAAATACTGCTAATCGACAACAAAGAACCGAAATTCCATTTTATGCTCGGTGTCACCTATATCAAACTTAACAGGTTCGACGACGCCCTGCAGGCTTTTGCCGACGCAAAGATCTATGACACCGGCGCCAATATGGCAATCGCCAGCCTGGCAGAAGCTGCCAATAACAGCAAGAACTATGATGAAGCAGAAAAGTATTACAGGATACTTCTGGTCTTTGAACCCAAGGATCCCATCCTGAACTTTAACCTTGCAACAATATATTTTTACACAAAACGCTATGACCTGGCTGAAGAATATATCAGGGTGGCAGAGAGCCTGGGTTTCGACAGAAAACTCATCGGCAGCCTGAGAAATGACATCCTGAGAGACACAATCGGTATTGTAAAATAAAATGTACATGGAAATAGTTCGTCAGAAAATAAATTAGTATTAACAAATGGAGTAAACTGTTTTGTACAAGGCCATCATTCTGTTTTTATCCCTGATCTTTCTTTCCTCATGCGGAGAAGACTGCAAGTTCAATTCGATTACCAATGAAACACTACCTGACGGCAAAGTCGGTACCCTCTATGAAGCCCAGATCACCTATGACCTCACCTGCAGCTATGTAAGCAAGTACATCGAACTGGCAGAAGGCAGCGGCCAGTTGCCCCCGGGCATTGAATTGAAAACGAACGGGATATTCACCGGCACACCAACAACAGCCGGTACTTACAACTTCAAAGTCAAAGTACGTATGTGTTTCGGTAGCAACGGCTTTGAATACACAGATTGCCACGATCTGGAAAAAGACCTCAGAATTGTAGTCTCTCAATAATTTTCCAACAATAATCAGAACCTTTTCATTATTTTTCCGTATAATTAAAATTTAGTTTTTTTTTATTATTCGGAGCATTAATGAAAAGGTTATATTTATTACTGGTAATCCTTGGCTTCATTGTAGCTGACAACGCAGGCGCCGGTGAAGCAAGGATACTGAGGTACCCGAACGCAACTTCCTCACAGCTTGCATTCAGCCATGCAGGCGATCTTTACATCGTACCCAGGACAGGAGGCTTAGCGCGGAAGCTTACCTCATCCGACGGAATTGAGATATATCCACGCTTTTCACCCGACGGCAGTACAATCGCTTTTACTGCCGAATATGACGGCAACCGGGAGATTTACACCATGCCCGCCGTCGGCGGTGAACCCGTAAGGCTGACTTACAGCATGGACCTGAAAGGCCTGCCTGAAAGAATGGGCCCTGACAAGATCATTATGCAGTGGACAAACGACGGAAAAAAACTGCTCTACCGTTCAAGGCATGAGATCTGGAACGCTTGGACAGGTAAACTCTACCTTGTTTCGGTAAAAGGTGGCCTTCCCGAAGCGCTTCCCCTGCCACGCGGCGGATTCACGTCCTATTCTCCCGACGGTACAAAAATTGCCTACAACAGGGTCTTCCGCGAATACAGGACATGGAAAAGATACAGGGGCGGCCAGGCTGACGACATCTGGATCTATGATTTCAAAACAAAAAACCTGAAGAATATTACCAATAACCCTGCACAGGACATAATTCCGATGTGGTACAAAGATAAGATCTATTTCCTGAGTGACAGGGACAGCCGTATGAACCTGTTCTGCTATGACATAACCACCGGACAAATAAGGAAAATAACCAATTTCGATAAATATGATGTTAAATTTCCTTCCTTAGGCATTGATAATATTGCATTTGAGAACGGCGGCTTCATCTATGTCCTCGATCTGGCATCAGAAAAATATGAAAAAATCAATATCGAAATCGCTGACGATTACAGCAGCGCCCGTAGCGAAATGACCGATGTCTCCGGGAAGATTGCAAGCTATGAAATTTCCCCGGACGGTAAAAGGGCCTTGTTCTCTGCCCGGGGAGACATCTTTACGGTTCCGGCAAAAAATGGGAATATCAGGAACCTTACTTCCACCTCAGGAGTACATGAAAGAAACGCTGTCTGGTCTCCCGACGGAAAATGGATTGCCTTCGTGAGCGATGAAACAGGCGAAGATGAAATATTCATGGTCAAACCTGACGGCTCCGGCAAAACTCAGCTTACAAACAACAGTGAATCATACAGGTTTGAGCTGTCCTGGTCTCCGGACAGTAAAAAAATTGTCTGTTCCGACAAAACCATGAAATTATATTATATTGACATCGACTCCAGGAAAGAGAAACAGATAGCCAAATCGAAAAACTGGGAACTGAGGGATTATGCCTGGTCGCCCGACAGCAAATGGCTCGCCTACTCCGACGAGAATGAAAGCGGCATGTCCATTGTCTGGCTCTATTCCCTTGACCAGGACAAAACCGTACAGGTATCCGACATCTTCTACAACAGCTACGAACCTCAGTTCGACAGCCAGGGAAGATACCTCTACTTTGTTTCCGACAGGGCTTACAATTACACCGAAGGCAGGTTCGAAAGAAGCTATACCTATAATAATATGTCACAGATCTTCGGACTGGTATTAAAAGCCGACGACCCAGGCCCCTTCAAATTTACCAGCGACGAAACTGCCGTGAAAGAAGACGAATCTGCTGCTAAGAAGGAAACAGAAAGCAAAGAAAGCAAGGAAAATAAAAAAGAAAAAGAAGCAAAGAAGTCAACAGACATTAAAATAGACATGGAAGGCCTTACCGGCAGGATTTTCGAGCTTCCGGCCAAAGCCGGCAATTACTTCAACCTGTCGTCTGCAAACGGCAAGCTCTATTTCTGCAGCGACGCCATGTACGAATGGGATCCCGAAAAGAAAGAAGTAAACAAAGTGGCCGATTTCACAAACTATGAGATTTCTCACGACGGTAAATTCATCATCTTCAGGAGCGACAGGAATTACTACATCGAGAAATTAGACGCCAAAGTCAAACCCGACAAAGGAGCCCTCGACCTCAGCGACATGAAGGTGCTCCTTAACAGGCAGGAAGAATGGAAACAGATTTTCCGCGAAGGCTGGAGACAGATGAAGTATTTCTTCTACGACCCGAAAATGCACGGCACAGACTGGCAAAAGATTTATGATACCTACAGCGAGATGGTTCCCTGGGTTCGCCACAGGGATGACCTTACATATATCATGGGTGAGATGATCGGTGAATTGAATTGCGGCCATGCTTATGTCGGCGGAGGCGAGATGCCACAGGTAAAGAAAGTACCCGTCGGCCTCCTCGGCGCCGAATATTCATGGGACAAAGAAAACGGCATGTATAAAATTACAAAAATATACGCAGGAAAGAACTGGGACGAAGAGACAAGGTCTCCTCTTACCGAACCCGGCGTCAGTGTTAAGCCTGGAGATTACCTCACGGAAATCAACGGTGTCAGGCTTGACGAAACCAATCATCCATTTAAGCTTTTGCTCGACAAGGCAGAAAAATATGTTACAATCAAAGTAGTATCATCGCCTGCCGACAGATCGCCCAGGGAATATACAGTAAAAACAATCGCCTCGGAGAACGGCCTGAGATATATGGACTGGGTCGAAAGAAACAGGAAATATGTCGAGGAGAAAACCGGAGGTAAATTAGGCTATGTTCATATCCCTGATATGTTGGCAAACGGACTGAATGAATTTGTTAAGTATTTCTATCCCCAGATCAGGAAAGAAGGACTCATCGTGGACGACAGGTATAACGGCGGCGGCAACGTCTCCCCGATGATCATCGAAAGGCTGAGGAGAATCCTGACAATGGCCGGAAATGCCCGTAACCAGGAGATTGTTTCGACACAGCCTTCAGCAGTCTTTACCGGCCCTATGGTTTGCCTCATAAATGAACTGTCTGCCTCTGACGGCGACATGTTCCCTCATGAATTCAGGAAATCAGGACTGGGTAAACTTATCGGTAAAAGAAGCTGGGGAGGCGTCATCGGCATCAGAGGCTCCCTTCCTTTCCTCGACGGCAGCTACCTTAACAAACCTGAATTCGGCCATTTCAGCGCCGAAGGCCAGTGGGTACTCGAGGGTGTCGGCTGCGTGCCGGACATCGAAGTCGATAACGAACCCTCGAAAGAGTATGAAGGCATCGACCAGCAGTTAGACAAAGCAATCGAGGTCCTGCTCGAAGAAGTTAAGACACCGGCAAAACAGAAGGTGCCAGCCATTCCACCTCACCCGGATAAATCCAAATAGAATATTTAAATAAAACTATTACGAGACAGGGGCTTTTTGATACAATAAAAAGCCCCTGTTTACGTATAAAAGTTCCGGAAGTTCTTTTGAACCTTTTTTACTGTTAAATGTGTTATAAGGTTTTTCTTATTGATGTTTTTTGAAAGTACACTGTAATTTAATATAAACAAATGAATCTGGAGTAAAAATGATGAAAAATGGTAAAAGAATCAGTGCAATCTTTTTAACAATTGCAATATCTCTGGTTTTATGGTCTTGCGGCGGAGATGACCCGGTAAAACCTTCGGAAAACGCCCCGGTAATCAACTCACTCAGCCCTTCTGACTCAGCAAAGATCGGCGCACAGGTTACCATCAGCGGCAACTATTTCGGGGACAGCCGCGGCACCAGCACCGTATCATTCAACGGTACCGCTGTCGATGCTGCCTCCGGCTATGTATCCTGGAGCAATACTGAGATTAAGTTTACTATTCCGACCGGAGCTACTTCCGGTAACATCACTGTTAAAGTCGGTGAAAACATTAGCAACGGTAAGTACCTGAAAATCTATACCGGCGGCTCTATAATTGACGAAAAAGACACTTTGCTTGTCAGTTCCGTTGATAAAGACTCGGCAAAAGTCGGAGACAACATCGTCATTACAGGCAAAGGTTTTGGCGACAGCAAATCTTCAGGCAGCTACGTAAGCTTCGGCAGTGTCAAAGCCACAACCTATCCTGACTGGAGAAATGAAACAATCACCGTCATAGTACCCGAAGGTGCAGTTTCCGGCAACATTACCGTAACCCGCGACGATACGACAAGCAACGCTTTCTACTTTAAAATTTACACGGGTGGCAATGTGTCAATTCCTTCAATCACATCCATTTCTCCTACGGAAGTCGGTGTTGACAGCCTTATGACAATTGAAGGTACAAACTTCGGTGCCTCGCGCGCCGACGGCTACGTTGATTTCGGTGGTGTCCAGGCTGCGGACTACTCCCTTTGGACAGATACGAAAATAATTGTAAAAGTTCCTGCCACTGCCAAGTCCGGCAATGTTAAAGTAGTTGCAAACCAGCTTTCCAGCAATGAAAAAGCATACACAATCAAATCAGTCAATGCCGGAGATCCCCAGATTACTTACCTTGACATCAATAAGATCGACGTCGGCGCAAAACTCGGCATTAACGGCAAGAACTTCGGAGACACCCAGGGAACAAGCACTGTCAAGTTCAACGACACTTACGCCGTTACCTATACTTCCTGGAAAACCAACAAAATTATCGTAATAGTTCCGGACCTTGGAGGCGCAACAACAGCCAGCGTAACCGTAACCGTCAACGGCATCACCAGCAATGCAGTGTCAGTTGAAATCAAAGAAGAATACGTCTATCTCCCCCTGATTCTTGTTAATAAAGGTTCCTTCTCAATGGGACCCTATGACGACGGCATCAGCGAAGCGCCGGCACACAATGTAACCATCTCTAATGATTTCTATATATCAAAATCAGAGATATCCCAGGAACAGTTCAAATACATCATGGATCAGTCCAATCCCAGCAAAATCAAGAACGACAAGAATCCTGTCGAACAGCTTACATGGATAAGGGCCTGTGAATTCTGCAACAAACTCTCAGAAGAAGAAGGCCGTACTAAGTGCTACACAATCAACGGTTCCAAGGTTACATGCGATTTCAGCGCCAAGGGATACAGGCTGCCTACTGAAGCCGAGTGGGAGTACGCTTGCAGGGCCGGACAGCCGGATCCTTCCGACATTGAAGCTTATGCATGGACTTCAGCCAATTGCACAATTGAACCCCACGAGATAATGAAAAAGTCTCCCAACGCCTGGGGCATCTATGATATGCACGGAAACGTTTACGAATGGTGCTGGGATTACTATGATTCTGAGTATTATTCGTCAAGCCCCTCAACAGATCCTACCGGGCCTACTTCCGATTGTCCCGAGAGAGTTATCCGCGGTGGCTCGTTCTCGACTTCAAACGAGAATTGCGCTTCTAACGTAAGAGGATCTCACAACCCGGAAACTCCCGAAATTAATATCGGCTTCAGGGTTGTAAGAAAGAAATAAACTTAACCATTTGAACCGGTAAAACGATTAAACCGGAATACCGGTTTTCAATAACCTCTTAATCGGGACGGCCTTACACGAGGCTCCCGGTTAAGAGGTTTTCTATTGCTATTCGGAATATTTTATGTAAATTTACAACAAAATAAGGGTCAATAATAAAGAAATGAGCATTTTCGCCGATAAATATTATTGATATATATTTAAAGTTGATATTGTATAAAATTAATAAGGCTTTTTTATATGAAGTTCACAAGTATGAAGTGGTTCCTGCTTCTCTGCATAACCTTTACAGCAACAATACTCATCTCCTGCGACGACAGCAGTACCAGTACCAACGACGGTAACAAACCCAACATAATTTCCGTTGTACCCGACAGTGTTTACCAAGGTTCGACCATTACCATAACCGGTGTCAGGTTCGGAACTGACAGAGGCAGCGGCTACGTTTCCATTAAAGGAGTAAATATTACCGACAATACTAAATACAGCGAATGGTCCGACACAAAAATTACAGTGACAATTCCTTCTGATGCCGCCACGGGCCTTTCTGCCGTTACCGTTACCAACGGCGAAGGCACAAGCAATTCGGTAAACATCACTGTTGTAGCGCTTCCAGCGGACGCCCCCAGTATTACATATATTGATGCAACTACGGCCAGTACCGGGACAAAACTCGGTATTTACGGTAAGAACTTCGGCGATTTTGCAGCCGACGGATACGTCCAGTTCACCGGCGCCCGTTCCGACAACATTGTCAGTTGGTCCGATTCCAAGATCGTCGTAATTATACCCGACAATGCCCAAACAGGTACTGTTAAGGTCGTAAGAGGCGGCGTTTCGTCGAACAGCAAGGATATTACAATTAAAGTTAATGCAAATACAATCCCTGTCGTCAGGATTACAAAGGGTACCTTCACAATGGGTTGGGAAAAAACAGGCGATATATGGGATGCTCCGGTCCACCAGGTAACAATCAACTATGACTTCTACATGTCACCGACAGAAATCACCCAGGAACTCTACAAACTGGCAACCGGCGGCAATCCGAGCAAAGACAAGAACAGCACAAAGAATCCTGTCGAGCAGGTTACATTTGTCCAGGCCTGCAAGTTCTGCAACTGGGCTTCCTCTCGCGAAAGCATGACACCATGCTACACCATCAGCGACGATGAGACAACAGTCACATGTGACTTCAACGCCAACGGCTACAGGCTTCCGACCGAAGCCGAGTGGGAGTACGCCTGCCGCGCCGGCACGACAGGAGAATACAGCGGTGTCCTTAACGACATTGGTTGGTTTTCGGAGAACTCCGGCAATGCTATCCATGAAGTAGGCAAGAAAAGCCCAAATAGCTGGGGATTATATGACATGCACGGCAATGTCCAGGAATGGTGCTGGGACTATTACGACAGTGGATACTACAAAGACGGGCAGGTAAACCCGACAGGCCCTGCTACCGGCATCACGAGAGCCGTAAGGGGCGGTTCCTACGTCAGTGGCGAGGAAAGCTGTACATCGGGCAAAAGGAGTTCTGTTAGCGAAACACTGTTTAACTACGACCTCGGATTCAGGATTGTAAGAAAAATATAGTTTTTGTGGAAACAGGTTTTAAATGGCTGTTGTAAATATAATAAGATTTGCAGCAGCCTTTTATTTTTCTCATTCCGGGTATGTTTTATTAAAAAAAATTGCTAATTTGCTATTTAATAATAGATAGTAAAATAAAAAAAAGATTGCTATGAAAGAAACATCGTTAATGAAATTGAGTATAAAGTCTGCTGAGTTCTATGCCTATCACGGTGTTAAATCAGAAGAACAGAGCCTTGGCGGTAAATACGAGATCGACCTCGACATGTATTACAAGGCAACAGAAGCCGTCGTTAACGACGACGTACAGGACGCTCTCAATTACGAAGAAGCAATGTACTGCATCGAAGAAGTAATTAATTCCGATCCCTATCATTTAGTTGAAACCATTGCTAACGAAATATTGAACCTGGCAATGGAAAAATTTCCCCAGCTGATCAAAGCCACTGTCAGAGTCAGGAAAATGAGCGTTCCCATCCGCAGGGTAGTGAAGTATATCGAGGCGGAACAGTCGATGGCAAGAAAGTTGACAGAATAGGCTTATGAATAGTGAACAGAATGACTCCTTAAGGACTTTCGTACTATTTTCCTTAGGCTCCAACGTCGGTGACAGGCAAAAGAACATTGACAGGGCCGTCGCCTATGTCCGCGAAACAGATGTACTCGAAGGAATCAAAGTGTCTTCATGCTACGAAACCGAGCCTTTCGGATACCAGGAACAGGCCTGGTTCCTCAACGCCGCCATGTCAGGATACACCCGTCTGGACATCAATTCCCTGATGCTGCAGGTAAAGAACATCGAATACGCCGTGGGCCGCATCGGCAGGGACAGGTGGCACGAAAGGGAAATCGACATCGACATCCTCCTGTATGGTTCCTACATCAGCTTTGACTCAAAGCTGACGATACCCCACCCCGGAATGCATGCCAGGAAATTTGTACTTATGCCTGCTGCCGAAATTGAACCCGCAGCGGTTCATCCGGTATTGGGCCTGACCATAAAAGAAATGCTTGATATATGTGCCGATAAATCAATAGTAAGGTTTAATATCGCTTCATAATTATTAATTACAGATGGATATATTCTTGAATAGATTAGTTTTTATCCTGATAGCAACCGTAATAACAAATACGATAGCCGGAACACAATGGCCGATTAAAAAAAGCGACGATCCTGCTAACTGGGATTGGATGAACTGCACTTTCTGCGAAATTCACAAAACCGGCAAGCCTCATTTCCACTGCGGCATCGACATCGACGTCAACAGCGGCAATGTTCCCGTAAGAGCGCTCGAATCCGGCCGGGTCTATGAGATCGGCAATTCTTCGATTGGCATCGAAACTGAGTATCCCCAGGGAAGCGGCAACTACCACAGGCGTATCAGATACCTTCATCTCAAAGGGAAAAAATTAAAGAAATACAATCTCGGTGAAAAAGTTAATAAAGGGGATATAATCTCCGTTGTTCAAAACTCGAAAGCAGGCTGGACGGACCATCTCCACGTCGAATTCTACCAGAATTACGGCGGCAGATGGATGGTGCTCAATCCATTAAGAAACAATGAGAACTGGACTCTCGACATTCCTGACGACAACTATCCTCCTGAGATCAACGACGTCATCCTCGAACCAGCAACCAATTTCAACGATATAACCTCGGGTTTCAACATTATCAGGAACAGTGGCGGCTTGGGCAAAAAGAGATCTGCCGCCAGGTTGCATATCAAAGACAGGTCCGGTTCCTCCGGTCAGGCTTTTAACAACAGCAAGGACATCCTGGCCGTTTTCGGCAATATTGCTCCTGTTGTCTTTGCAAGAGACGCCGGTACAAACTGCCTGACAACCTCCGGTGAAGGCCTTACTGTCTATCGCGTCGGATACTCTGTCAACAATATACAGCGCTATCAACTGGAATTCGACAAACTTAGCGTAGAAGACATTTTCAAGATCGATAAAATCTTCAAACCTGAATACAACCAAAACAAAGAAGACCAGTTTAACGGTAACTTCGACTATATCAAACTGTACTGCCTCGAAAAGGAGAGGATTGCTCCCCAGAAACCGGTAAACGGCAAAATATCCGACGGGATATGGTTCACAAAGTGCCGGAAAAGCAGCATTTCTTTATTTACAAGCACCGACACGAAAGAAGCTCTATCCAACCAGGAAGCGCTTTACCCCGACGGTTTTCACAACCTGGCTTTCGAAGCTGAGGACGCTTCGGGGAAAACCGACAAAGTAAAAATTAGTGTGTTGACCGACAACTTTGTCCCTTTCGTCAAAGAACTCGAAATATTCTCGGCTACCGGCAAGAACAAGGAACCGATCTATTCCGCCTCCTGGGAATGGAACGCACAGTCGAAGAGCTATGTACTCAAGGTCAAAACCAACCTCCCATTCCCCGAATCGGGCAGCGACATCCTCATCGTAGCCAGGGCAAGCGAACCCATGAGCGAAATGAGCGTTTCCGTTAAACTGAACGAACTGTTCTCCCAGACACTGACGAAACCTGAGATCAGCGCTGACGGCGAAGAATTCCGTTTCAGGATCAACCGTAAATACTTCAATAAACAGATAGCGGGTAAAATACCAATAGAACTGTCAGGCAAAGACCTCGCCGGCAATAAACTGTTCGGTTTCCAGTCAATCCAGGCCCTGAGCCACACGCTAATGCCTTCAAGAGACAAGGGCGGCTCCTGGGCGCCGACTGATTACAACACATCAGATAAAGTACATTATATATTATTTAAATGATATATTTGTATAAAATTTATTCATGATTTTTTAATTGCGTGGATGGCATCTGACGAGATAAAAGAGAGAATTCTTCAGAGAGCCGATATAATCGACATTATCGGCGAAGTGGTTGAATTGAAGAAAAGAGGGACGAAATACACGGGCCTTTGCCCGTTCCATACCGAAAAGACACCGTCGTTCGTCGTCTCGGAAGACCGCGGCATTTACAAATGTTTCGGCTGTGGGGAATACGGCGACGTTTTCACTTTCCTGATGAAGTACAGGGGCCTTACCTTCCCCGAAGCCATGGAAGAACTGGCGAAAAGATACGGCATCGCCATCCCTAAGAAAACTTCGAAGCACGACGCTGCAATCAAGGAGACAAAGCACGACCTCGCATACAAAGCTGCACGCGAAGCAGCACTCTACTACAATAAACTTCTTTGGACAACTTCCGGTAAAATCGCCCTCGACTATTTTCGGAGGCGAGGCTTCACGGATGAATTGATTAACGGCTACATGCTCGGATACTGCCCCGACAGTTGGGACAGCCTTTACACCCATCTCGAAAAACTGGGATTCACTTCTGCTGCAATGCTCGACGCCGGGCTGATAATAGAACACCAGGAGAAGAAAAGCTTTTACGACAGGTTCCGCAACCGTGCCGTCTTCCCCATCCACGAGAAATCCGGCCGAATTACCGGTTTTGGTGCGCGCCAGCTCGACGACGACAAGAGCCAGCCCAAGTACCTGAACTCTCCCCAATCGCTCATCTACGACAAAAGCAGGACGCTTTACGGCTATTACCACGCCCTGAACGAGATCAGGACGAAGAACTCCGCCATCCTGGTCGAGGGTTACGCCGACGTTCTCACTTTACACCAGGCTGGCTACAGATCGGCAGTGGCGTCAAGCGGCACTGCCCTTACTTCCGAACAGCTTCAGTCCCTTCCTCGTAGCTGCAGGAAGCTCTTCATCTCCTATGATTCTGACAATGCAGGTAAGAAAGCGGCAGAGAAAGCCCTCGAGATTGCCCTCGGGATTGGTTTCGACGTCAGGATTGCATCATTGCCTGAGGGCGAAGACCCCGACAGCCTCATCAAGAACCACGGAGCCGCCCTTTACCAGGTCTATCTCGACGAAAGCAGGAATTTCCTCGATTTTCTCGTCGATACCTACAAGTTGAGGGGCGATCTCGACTCTCCTACAGAACGGGTCGAATCCATAAGGAAGTTGATCGGCATCATTTCGAAGATACCGGACAGGCTCCAGCACGACGAATATATCGGAATCCTCTCTGCAAGGCTCAACCTGACAGAGAGACAGATCCAGAATATATATAAAGAAAAAATCAAATTGGAGAGCAAGAGCAGCAGGACTGAATACTTCCAACATGCAAAGCAGCAACCTGACGGCACCGCCGCCGGCGTTACGGGGAACCAGGATTTCCAGGCGCCGGAACTGAGCGAATTGCTTCCTGAAGAAAAGATCATCCTCCAACTCATGCTTAACGTAAGCAACGCCGGCACCATGCTGATAAATAACTATAACCTGTCGGAGGAAGAATTTATCAGCAACAAAGCTAAGATCCTGTTTTCAATCGTGTTCGAACATTACTCTCCCGGTACCGATGTCGTAAAAACCATAATGAACAACGAAGAACTCTCCACGGAAGAAAAGAACGACATCATCAACCTGACACTCTCCGACATCCATGTCAGCGACAACTGGCCAAAATACGGCGCTGAACTCCCCGAAGTGGACCTGAACAAGATATTAAAAGACTGCATAGTAATACTTAAGCTGAAACATGTTAACAATGAACTCAACGAGTTGAAAATAAAACTGAACTCGCCCGATGAAAACCAGCAGTTAGCGATTAGCAAAAGAATTAAAGAACTGGTTACCATCAGGGAGGGACTTACGAAATCATTGAACACATTTTAAATGAATAGTTGATTATCACGGCTAAAAGTTTTAATTTTATAAAAAAATTAATTATAAAGTTGTTGAAATTGAGTAAAAAGCTTAATACACAGGAAAAGATCAAGAAGCTGCTTACCTTTGTAACTTCAGGACAGTTCATCGTTTCTTTAGTCTTAGCCGCTTCCCTTTGGGCTTACGTTACCCTCAACAACGAGTATATGACCTACGTTAAACTTCCACTCACAATTATACTTCCGGGCAACAGGGCAATGGAAGAGTCTTTACCGGAAGAAATTTCCGTCGAGATCAAAGGTTCCGGCTGGAACATCATCAACCTTTCCTTCTTCAACTCTTCTGCCAAATGTGAAGTGGACCTTTCCAATAATATTATTTCGCAGGAGGAATACAAGATCTCGCGTTCCGACCTGCTCAAAAGTGTTCAATTCCTCGGGAACGTCGAACCTATGGACATATTGCCGGAATCGATAATCGTCCGTACCGGCAGTATAGGAAGATACAATGTGCCTGTCGTTCCTGCCTTCGCTGTCGTCCCCCGTGAAGGCTTCACCATTGTCGATGAACCCAGGCTCTACCCTTCCAGTGTTACTATTAAGGGGAACAACTCCGTAGTCAGTACCATCAAATCCTGGAACACCATCCCAATGGAAATATCGGACGTCTATCACTCTTTCAACCTTCCGATGCCGCTGTCCGACAGCTTGCAGGGCATTGTAAGCCTGAATTACAACATGATTAATATTTCTGTAGATATACAACAGATTGGTGAAGTCGAAGTCCAGGGCGTAAAACTCAAAGTCCGGGGCGGCACCATCCAGAATGACAACAGGCTCTCCCCGCTTACATTTGACGTTACTGTCCAGGGGCCTGTCGATATTATTGCCGATATTACCAGAGAAGACATCTCCGTTCAACTCGATTATATAGACATCCTCAATGACTCAACCGGAGTACTCAAACCAAAGGTAGTCGTACCAAAAAATGTTAAGGTTCTCAGCAACAACCCTAAGTATGTATATCACGTAAGGTCAGTCAATACACTGCTCCAACCTGAGATCTGAGCTGTTCTCTTTCACTCACAGCTTCCCGCAGTATTCCAGCGCCAGGCAGCGGTGGAAACCGTTTGAGCCGTGGTAGTTCTCCAACAGGTCTCTCAATTGATACTCCAGTGTCAATCCTTTGATTAGAGAAAACCGTATGGAGGCGTTCATGGTTCCCTGTTCATCCAGTATTATGTGATTATGGTCGTCAGTGTTGAAATTGTATTCAAAATTCACGGAAGCAATATCCATCAGGGTTTGTTCCAGCCCAAGATAGAAATTGACTTTCCTGTCGGCGGCAGGAGCCTCGAAGCCGAAGTTCACACCGCCGTGAATCGCTATGACACCGTAGTCCCATCGCAGCGCTTTACTAAGGGAAATGAACACACCCGGCGACATTGTCGTAAAGCGCCTGTCGCCCTGGCAGTACTTCTCCCTGCCTTGTATGTCAACCCCTGCAACGACAGCAGGAAAATAGAGTGTTTCATCGATTACCCTGTATTTGACATGAACACCGGGGTAATTCTGGAAGGAGACATTGCCGGAACCGATGATGTTGACGGCGTTGTATGACAGGCCCAGGTTCAGATTCTTCAACAGCCCGAATGAAAGCTCAACCATCAGGCCTCCTTCGGGAAAAGCTATTCCATAGACAGAATAGCTGCCTTTGGGCACTACCCCTGCCGTCGGCATATCCACGATGTACCTGGTTTCATAGACGGCTTTCTCTCCGGCGCTGCCCTGCGAACAAGCAGTGTAAAGCGACAATAAAGCCATCACTATTGTTGATAAAAGAAATTTCAATCCTTGTGGCAACATATAAAATTAACAAAATAATTTTCAAATTTATTACAAAAATGATAAATTTTTTTTGCATACCAACAATATTAAGATTATTTTCAAAAAATGAATTTATTAAATATTGAAAATGTTATGGATACTATGATCACAATCAATTGTGATAGCCTGCTTAATGTCGGACAGAACCTGCCGGCCTGCAATCACCCGGCTTCGCCGGCAGCAGTTCCGGTACCATCCTTACATTTTCAGGCTGATGGTTTGATTCCGGGGTATTCATTGCCGGTAGTAGCGAATCCAATTAAGTTATGTTTTGATATGTAGCGGCGGACAGAAGTATGAATTACGACTCAATAATGAAGAGAGCCTTACAATTATCTCTAAAAGGGACGGGGCACGTCAGTCCCAATCCCCGTGTCGGAGCCTTAATTCTGAAAGACGGCGAAGTCATCGGCGAAGGCTGGCATTCCGCTTTCGGTGAGCCTCATGCTGAAGTCGAAGCAATTAACAACACCAACGGTGCTGACCTCGAAGGCGCTACCTTGGTCGTCAACCTGGAACCATGTTCCCACCAGGGTAAGACTCCTCCCTGCGCTCCACTGCTGATCGAGAAGAAAATCAAGAGAGTTGTCGTCGGAATGCAGGATCCCAATCCTGAAGTTGCAGGCAACGGCATCAGAATGCTTCAGGACGCCGGCATCGAAGTCGTTACCGGTGTGCTGGAGGAAGAATGCAAGTGGATCAACAGGTTTTTCATCAAGCACATTACCACGGGCCTTCCCTATAACTTAGTAAAAGTAGCACAGTCCCTCGACGGCTGCATTGCCACTTCCGGCGGCGATTCCAAATGGATCAGCTCCGAAGAAAGCCGGCGCCGTGCTCACAAGCTGAGAGCCGAGTTGGACGCCGTCCTTGTCGGCAGACGTACCGCTTCCAGGGACAATCCCCAGTTGACCGTCAGGCATGTCAGCGGACGCAATCCCCGGAGAATCGTCCTCGATTCGCAGCTTTCGCTCCCTCTCAGCCTCAAGGTGTTCACCGACGAGAACAGGACAGACACTATTGTCGTGTGCAAACCCGAAGCAATGAAATCAAAGAAGACCGACAACCTGAACATTGCCGGTATTAATGTATTTCCATACTCTTTGAACGGCAACGGGGACATCGACCTTACTGAAACGATGAAAGCCCTCTCCCTGAATTACAACATTGCTTCCGTCCTTGTCGAAGGCGGCGCCACCATCTTCTCCGCCTTTGCCAATAATAAACTGATAGACGAGATCAACATCTTCGTTGCCCCTATCATCCTCGGCAACGGCCTCAGCTCATTCATCAGCTACAAGACTTTCTTCATCAAAGACGCTGCCCAATTCGACATCAAAGCTATACTCAAAAGCGACACCGATTTCCAGATCATCGCCGTCAAAAAGCAGGCGTAGTTCGTCAAGTTTATAAAGTTTTTCAAGTTTATAAAGAAAGACAACCCCGAAGGGGTAACATGATTGTAATTCATATAGTTATGTAAGTCAAGACAACCCCGTAGGGGGCTTTTTCTCTCTCAATAGCCACGTCATTTATGGCGTGGGCCGGATAGAATCTACTACCTTCATACATTCCAAAGATGGACTCCACCTTGGCGTGCAATCTTAAGTCAATCTAGGCTGCCGTCCCAACTGCTTAGATGGAGTCCATCTTAAGACAGCATAAAAAATCAATTTTCTTTTTAAAATCCATTGCCGTAAATTACGTCCTGGTTGATAGCTGGTTTATTTATTAAGATTTAACGAAGGCATGATATGCGCTATTACACTCTGATTATCTCATTATTATTGCCTCTTTGT
>CAZWLN010000071.1:0-22042 GCA_964634885.1 uncultured Hyphomicrobiales bacterium
TTGATGAACTTGACGAACTTTATGAACTGAAGAAGTCGAACCGCCCCCTGCCCCCTCCTTATCCAAGGCGGGGGAAAGACGCACTACGCTTGCTTCTTCTTGCTTTATGAACTTGATGAACTTGACGAACTTTATGAACTGAAGAAGTCGAACCGCCCCCTGCCCCGCCTTATCCAAGGCGGGGAAAGACGCTTCGGTTCAGAATTCAGCATTCTTAATTCTACATTCTTCATTAAGAATTCAGAATGTCGTAAGGTAGAGTCCATCTTATGATTATATTCAAAAAATTAACTATTTTTGTTCTTTTAATAATGTAATATTTTTTCGATGATAAATAGCAAGAAAATAGTTGTGGTGTTGCCTGCCTACAACGCAGAGAATACCCTGGAAGCGACATACAAGGAAATACCCTTCGACATTGTCGATGAAGTCGTACTGGTTGACGACGCCAGCAGGGACGAGACCGTCAGGAAAGCTGAACAACTGGGCATTACCCATGTAATTCGCCACGAGAACAACAAGGGCTACGGCGGCAACCAGAAGTCGTGCTACAAGAAAGCCCTCGAGCTAAACGCAGACATCGTAATCATGGTCCATCCCGATTACCAGTACACACCAAGGCTCATACACTCGATGGCTTACCTCATCGCCAACGATGTTTACCCCGTGGTATTAGGCTCGAGGATTCTCGGCAAGGGAGCCCTTACCGGCGGCATGCCGATATATAAATACATTGCGAACAGGATTCTTACTCTCGCCCAGAACACCCTGATAAACCAGAAACTGTCCGAATACCATACGGGTTACAGGGCCTTTTCTGCCGACGTGCTGAAAACAATCAACTACGAAGCCAATTCCGACGATTTCGTTTTCGACAACCAGATGCTCTCCCAGATTTTCTTCGCCGGCTTTGAAATCGCAGAGATTACCTGCCCGACGAAATACTTCAGGGAAGCATCCTCCATCAACTTCAGGCGTAGTATGAAATACGGCTTCGGTGTCCTGAGAGTGTCCCTGACGCACCTGTTGAACAGGATGAAGCTGCTCCGTTCGCCGATATACCTTCAAAAAGCCGACAATACAAAATAATATTCCGGTAATTATGTCATGTATCATATTTAAAAATAACAGGATTAACTGATGAAAAGACAAATGATTTACATTGCTGTACTGCTGACGGCTGTTTGCCTTGCACAATCCAAAGAGGTAATTGTAACCGGTAAGATAAATCAAGTAATGGCTAAGACCGCGTACCTGAGAGAGATGGACCCCTACGACCCGGCATCGGCAGGCAAGGCCATCGATTCGGCTACCATCGACACGAACGGTGTCTTCCTGATCAGCCTCAAACTACAGAAACCGGTCAAATACACCCTGGGTTTCGGCCAGTTCAACGCCATTCCCGACCTTTACCTCTGGCCTGACGACAGCTTATACATCGACATTCAGTTCGGCGAACAGACAATGAATTACAATGTCTTCGGCAAAGGTGAAGGCTACCTCGCCAACAAGCTCTACACCGATTTCTCTAAGCAGTTTTCAGTAACCCCCGAGCTGGCACAGAAATACCAGCAGGTTTCCCAGAGCGATACCATCGACCTGCTCATCGATTTCATCAGCTCTCACAAAGACAAACAAATAGATTATATCAATAAATACAGCTCAAAAGTCCCGGAAAACGTCAAAGCCGAATTAATAATGAACATTGAATACGACTGGGCTTCCACCGTTCTGAGCAGGCTCATCGAGGAGATGCAGAATCAATACCAGTCAAACGCCATTGTCTGGGACCACAAGCAATTTTCAGCTCCCGTCCTCGCCAAAGTGAAGCTCAACAATCCCGACGCAGCAAGGTCAAACGCTTACAGGATATTTCTTGACAGGCACCTGATGATTAACTTTCTCGAATACTATTTCGGCAAAGCAAAAGAAGGCACTGAATTGTCTGTTAAGGACTCCTACGGATACCTGTTTTCTTCCATCAGGAACCAATACAAGGGTGTGGCTCTGGACCTGGAGATGTCCAAACTGTTCAATGACCTGTTTGCAGAGATGAAGACCAATGAAGAATACGAATTTGCAAAGGTGGAGTTCCAGAAGTTCAGGAAAGAAGCAAAGGACAAAGGCTTTTTGCCCCCGATTGAAAAACTCTTCGACACCCAAAGGCCCTTGACGGTGGGAATGGCTGCCCCGGCCTTCTCACTGCCCGATTCGACCGGAAAAATGATCTCCCTGTCCGACTTCAAAGGCAAGGTTGTTTACATAGATTTCTGGGGCACATGGTGCGGCCCCTGCCGTAAGGAAATCCCCGCCCTGAAAGAACTGCACACAAAGTTTGAAGCCAACAAAGACGTTGTGTTCATGTCCCTGGCGCTCGAACACGGCGACATGAAAGCGTGGAAGGATTTCGTCCGTTCACAGGCACTTCACGGTGTGCAGCTCTATGTTGACAGGTCAAACAGGGAAATAAGCCAGAAGTACAGGATTGTTTCCGTCCCCACTTTCATGCTGATCGACAAGAACGGCAATATCGCAAACCCAAATGCAAAAAGGCCCAGCGAACCGGGCATTGAGGACGACATTAAAAAACTTTTGCAATAGGATAGGCCCGGACCTAAGCATTTTTCTTTAGTATTACAAAACCGGCGGGAGGGACGGTGATCAATACCGCTTTCCCGTTCCGGGCTTCGACCTCGGCAGTCCTGCCGTCATGATTGAGGTCGGTAGTATAGATGTAACTGAAACAATCTCCTGCACGGTGCAACGACTCGTCAACAGTAACCCAGGCGCTGACCGGCTCGACGACGTCCGTGTTGATTGCCAGCACAAATTCTTCTTTGTTGAATATTCTCGACCAGGCTATCAGCGTCAGCATCCTCCCGTCAACGATTCTTGGAAACCCGAACTGGCTGCCGTTGCCGGAGATGGGACGTAAGTACTGCCTGCCCCTTCTCAGGGCAATATTCGCTTTTCTGATCCGGAGTATTTCCGACAATTCAGTGTAAACCGGATTCGATTCATCGAAGAAATGCATGTCCATTGTCCGGAAGGAACCGAAATTGCCGCCGAACATACATTCCCTGAGAAAGCTGTCGCTGTTGCCCTGCCCGTCGAATCCCTGCTCGCTGCCGTAATAGATGCAGGGAATGCCGAGTGTTGTGGCGTTAAGTGCAAGTGCCGCCAGTATCAGCTTGTCGCCGTCGCCACCAGCGCAAAACCTTGCTTTGTTCTCCTGTTTCCTGACCTGGTCGTGGTCGTCGAGCATGGTTACGACTTTGTTCCGGAACCAGACATGTGAGTTCTTCTGCACCTGGAGCGAGTTCCGAAACAACGAGAAATATTCTTCGGGATTACGGTAACCCTTAACCATATACTCGAGCTTGTCGGGGACGTCGTCGATGCCTAAGGCGGCGTCGATGCCCGTACGTTCGACGGTAAGGCATGCATTGTCCCTACCCCCGGTTATTTCACCAATCAGATAGAAGTTTTCTTTGCCAAGGCTCAGTGCAAATTCCTTGACGGCAGTAGTAAAGTAGCGTGTACCGCCCTGGGACATATGTTTGACGGTATCGATCCTGAAGCCGTCGATGTCGGCAGCAGCAATCCAGTACTTATATATCTCGCAAAGAGCGGTCAGTGAAGGTTTGGGACTGAAGTAGTCAATGTTCTGAAGGTCGATGTCCCCGTGATCGATGTCCTTCAGGCTGAAGAAGTCCCCCTCCAGGAACTCAGGGTAATTGTCCCAGTTGCAGATGTAGCCTTTGCGCGAGAACGTCTCGGGGTTCTGAAGTTCAAGTGGCCAGACAGCGCCGTCGGGATGGGCTTCGGGAAAACGGTTAAGGTCAACAGGCCCGAACGGCAGCGATGCAATTCCGTTTTTGTCCCTGAAGCCTGCAACTTCGTAAGGACGGCCGTCCCAGCGCGGGTCCATACGGATGTTTCCACCGGCGTCTTGAACGGGATACCTGTCGGCACGGTAGGAGAAGACATCTGCACAATGATTGAAAATTATATCCATAATCACATATATGCCATTTTTATGAGCCGTATCCACAAGTGCCTGCAGATCGGCAAGGGTACCGAAATGGGGGTCAATTTCCAGGAAGTCCTGAATCCCGTAACCATGATAGGACTGTTCCCACGGTGCCTGCTTCAGTACAGGGCTTACCCAGATGGCCGTAATACCCAGCCTCTTAAGATAGCCCAATTTTGTAACTAATCCTTTCAGGTTGCCGCCTTTCCACCCTCCTCCGTTCTTCTGCCAGAGCGGATTGTTGCCTTTGGCTGAATTGTAGAAAGCCGGCGTCCCTCCTGAGTTTACAGGGTTGCCGTCATTGTCGGAGTAACCGTTTTCGTTCCCGTCGGAGAACCTGTCCACCATGAGGAAATAGAGTACCTGGTCTTCCCAGGCTGCCGGAGAAGGGAAATAGTCCCTGTTGCAAAGAGTCTTGAAGTCTATTTCTGTTAATGATCTGTAACCCATAATATACTCCTGTTAATTAAGGTACAATTATTAATGAAATATCCCTATCCTCAGCAAGTCGTTCATTCAACATTAGCAATTACGTTCTTAAAACTGAAATATTTCAAGGGCGGCAGCAGGCGCCGCCGGCCTTTTCCTCTCATCAGCCGCCAGGCGTATAGGCTGCTTTTGTAAGATCTTCGGGTGTTTTGGCCGGCCGTGGAGGGCCCAGGTGGGCGGCAAGGAACTTGTAAATCTTCAGCCTGATTTGCCTTGCATTCTTAATATCGATCCTGTCGAAGGAATGGCCACCGGGCGCATCCTTGAAAACCTCGTAATCAAAGTCCTTGCCCTCAGCCTTGAGAGCCTGTATCAGGTGTTCCACTTCGATATAATATACATCGTCGTCATTAGTATTGGTATGAATCAGCAGCGGTGTTTTCAGTTTTGACACGTTCCACACGGGCGAGCGTTTCTTGTATTCTTCCAGGTCCTGTTGTGGAGTCTTCCCGATGTGCCATGCAGCGGAGAATTCGCCGCGGTATTCGTCGTCATAATAGCCCATCCGCATTACGAGGTCGGAAACAGGTACACCGGCGAAAACTGCCTTGTATTCATCAGGATGATTGAAGGCTGCCATCAGCGCAATCAATCCGCCGTGGCTCCAGCCGATCATACCCACCCTGCTCCCGTCAACAAAGTCGTAGTTTTCGATCATATACTCCCTGGCGCCGTCGCAATCTTCCACTTCTAGCCCGCCGTAATCAATTGTTTTGTAGAAAGCTTCGCCGTATCCGGTACTTCCCCGGAACTCCGGGGCTGCTACTACATAGCCCTGGTAAACAAGCTCCCTGATGATATGAGTATAGTAAGTGTCGAAGTTGGCGTGTACACCGCCGTGTGGCAGTATGAGCAGGGGATAGTCCTTCGACTGGTCTATATTCTTCGGGAGGAAGACATAGCACCAGAACTTCAAAGGGTTGGCCGCACCCATCAGCTTTGGGTTGGGTACGTTGGCTTTCGGCGGCCCTGTGATATACACTTTATCAATGAAAGCAATATCGCCTGCCCGCTCAAACCAGAGCAGGTCGTCAACCTTCTTCTCGATTGCGTCGAGGCGGTGCTGCAATGAGGCTTCGACTTTAGCGGCGCCGGCCTTCAGGCTGTCCTGGCTGTAAAGAGGAAGCGCCGTGGCCATCGCCAATAACAAGTAAATAATTTTCTTCATAGTCTATTCCTTATTATTTTTTTCAAATTTAGTATATAATTTCCCGGAAATGAAAGAATTCCATGAAATAATGTCAAATCTTTGCAAAATACCCGTACTTTTTTTCATGATTTCAATAATGCCAGGCAAACTATTATATATCATAATGTTACAAATAGTACAATTATCATTAGTGGTATATCAAACAGTACCCTTGAATATCATCTAAAACACGCTAATATAAGCACATAGGCTGCCATTTCAACCCTCGACGTCTTTTAAATGGAAAGTCTGTAAAACAGCCCCGATAAAAATTTTTATTATTGCACAAGTTATTCATTTTTCATAAATTTCAAGTTCGAAGAATATAATTTTGAAAATATATTGTAACAATATTGACATTTATGTGTCATTAGATATTGGAAAATTGAAAATTTAAAATTGTTTTTTTACACAATAAAGGTGGGAGTGTATATATGAAACGTTCAGTACTACTATTAACAGTAGCCTTGATATTTGGTTTAACCCTCAGCTCGGTGTCACATGCTGCCGACAAACCGGTTCAATCCAAAGCGGCTGATTTCAGCAAGTTATTAATGAATCCTAAGTACATTGATAATATGATCGTCGATCCTAAGCTGGATAAAAACAACACACAGGCATTTGCAAAGAAAATGAATATTGCAGGTATCGCCATGAATCCCTACGCAGCACATGCCAATTCATCTATCTCCGGCATCATCTGGGAACCATACACCGGCGCCATATTCATTCCGATCAATGAATATACTATCGAAGGTAACAAATATACAAAAGCATCTCAGTCATACCTTTATACATTAGATAAAGGTCAAACATGGGATACGGTTGTCGTTTTCAACGAAGACGATTATATGTGCGTATCAGTTTCGATGGCTGTTTTCAACCCGAAAAAATCGACTAATATCAATGATTTAAAGATGTACCTCAATTCAGGTATGTTAATCAAAGGCGCGACGAGTTTTGCCTGGCAGAACGGCCTTCTTTCCAATAACAGCAGCGGTACATGGGACCCAGTAGAAATGACCGGCCCTTCAAGTTCCTATTACTGGAACGGCACCGCTATGAGGACCTATGAGGGTTCACTCGGTACTTATTTCGCATGTGCAGATATGCCCATTGCCAAATCGACCTCCATCCCCTACGGCTCTTACGGTGTATTCACATACGATGTCTCCGATAATACGGTTGCAACCAACCAACTCATCCCGTCGATGCCCTCAACGGCTTTCAAAGCCGCCTCTGACATCAGCAGGTCATATAACGCGCCTATGTTTACAGATTTTGATGCTAACGGCAAATTATACGGAGTCGTTAACAACATTCTTGCTACCGAAGCCGAAGAATCCTATCTCAGAACATTAATGGTTGTTACTTCTGACGACTTAGGCGCCACATGGTCCGAATTCAATAAAGCCCCGGCTTCCTTGCTTGAAGACTTCCGCACGACTCAGGGCTATACCAATGGCAGCGTTGACGCACCCTACGGTGTAAATGCTTTTATTGTAACCGGCCCCAATGAATACAGCTATGCACAGAGGATAATTCTTGGCGAACCCTATGGTGACGGTTGGCGTGTACACAAAACATATCTTGTCGAATTTAATTACAGGAACGGCTCCTGGACCCTCGACCCGGTAGCAGAGATCAGCAGGGCCGCAATGTTTACCGAGTCCGATGTTTTAATACCCGATAACACTGACAGCTCCGTTTACAAATGGGACTTTTTGACAACCGGAAGCGAAATCCAGTACGCAAGGACTGCCGACGGTCAGAACATCATACTGAAATGGATCGATCCTTCTTTCAACGTTCTTGTCGATCCTCCGTATATTGTTTCCTACTCCACCGGTGAAAACACAGAAGATTATATGACAATGGATACTAATTGGTACACTACCGACGTATTTATGACCTCACGCCCCGTTTCATCGACAAAATACGGTGAAGTTTTCAACGTTACCAATGACACTACTTACGATAAATGTACATGGATACCTCCGGTTGTACCGAGCCTTACAGAAATTCCAATCCTCAGGTATCATACTCCATACTTTACAGGTGGTTCATTGAAAGCTGCGCACCGCAGGATTGCCGAAGCTATCTTTGACTGCCCCCAGTTCATTGAATTCGGCTATGTTGACGCTACAAAAAATGTAGATGCTGTAATTGATTACGATCAGGATCAGGTCAGCACCATAAAAACTCTTGCTTACCCCAACCCGGCAGTAGGCATAACAGAGTTACTCTTTACCGTAACAAACCCCGGCAATGTTAAGATCGAACTTTTCAACTCACTTGGACAATCGATGGGCATGCTCTTCGACAACTTCCAGGAAGTAGGCAAACACGTAATTAACATCGACGCTGCAAACTATCCGGCAGGCTCATACTACTTCACAGTTACAACAGCCAACGGAAGAAACACCGGCAAATTCAACATCGTAAGATAATTCTTTACGGTCAATAGAATAGCTTAAAAAGCTGCTCCCTGGAAAAAGGGGGCAGCTTTTTTTTTATTAAAAATAAGAAATCAGTAAAATTTCTCTAAAAATGGCATAAGTTTTTCTAATCATAACCGATAATGAGAAATATGGAGGAAAATATAGTTGATTAGGAAGATTCACAATAAGCAAAGCGGAGAGGAAGTCAAGACTGACCGCTACCTGATAACGTATGCAGACCTGATTACGTTGTTATTGGGCTTATTTGTGATATTGTACACATCGGCACAAGTCGATGAAGCCAAGTTCAGAGAGATGTCCGCAGCCTTCAGCAGCTATTTCCAGCCGGGTACAGGCCACTTCAGCAACGGAGGCCCCGGCATTCTCAGGGGAGGCAAATCGATACTTCCCAACCCCATTAACCCAGACACCACAAGGCGGTCAATAAACCAGATCGCTACCGAGACTGAACGCTCGCTGAAGAAATACATCGACGACGGAAACATAAAAATCAAGAAATCGGACAAAGAACTTGTACTTGTCTTGTCGGAGAAACTTTTGTTCGAATCTGCCAGGGCTGAAATCAGCCCCGAGGGCATCGCCGTATTGGACTCCGTCTCCCGTTTCCTTACCGGCATCGATTACGAACTCAAGGTTGACGGCCACACAGACGCCACACCAATCCGTACCTTCAGGTATGAATCGAACTGGCACCTGTCGATTGCCCGTGCTCTCAACGTAGGCTACCACCTGGTCGGCAACGGCGTACCCGAAAAGAATCTGGTAATTCGCGGCTACGGCGCACAGAGGCCTGTTTCGGACAATGTATCGGAGCAGGGTAAAGCCCAGAACAGGAGGGTGGAAATTACTATTACCGAGCTGCCGGACAATGCCCTGACAACAAAAGGATATACAGTTAAGGATTCAACGGACGATAATTAATTAATATGTAAGAAAAATGTAATTAAATTATATATTTGTAGAAAAAAATAGTATTAACTCGACGGTAAGAATATGAATGAAGAATCAAATAAGGGAAAGAGACTGATTAATACAGACCAATTCGGTCAGTTGGAGGTTGACAGTCAATATGTATTCGAGTTCCCCGAAGGAATATTCGGCTTTGAAAACCTCAGGGAATTTGTCCTGATACACCAGGTTGAAACAGCGCCTTTCCGCTGGTTGATTTCTCTCGAAGAACCATCGATCGGTTTTCCACTGTTGAGTCCCTGGCACATCGACCTGTCTTACAAACCATCGTCCGACATCGACCTGGACCGCGAAGTGATAATGGTCATAATCACGCTCGAGGACGAACAGGGCAAGATGACTGCCAACATGAAAGCGCCAATCGTTTTCGATGTGCCCGATCGGAAAGCCAAGCAGGTAATACTGCCCTCAGACAAGTATCTGACCAATTATGTGATACCGTTGCATGAGGCAAACACAAAGTGATGGTTTTGTACTAATCAGTTATTATATATTGTATTTCTGAACGATTTATTTGGATTATAAGAGGTAAGTATGCTGGTTTTATCCAGGAAAATAGGAGAAGTAATAACAGTAGGAAACTCGGTAAAGATTACTGTGCTAAGCTTCGACAGAGGTGTCGTAAGGCTGGGCATCGAAGCTCCAAAGACAATTCCTGTCCACAGAAAGGAAGTGTACGATAAAATCATAGAAATAAACAAACAGGCATCGAAAACCGATGTCAATGCACTTAAAAACATTATCAGCAGCCAGAAGGTTAAGCTGAAGCCTGTCAAAGGCGCGGCACAACAGCCGCCGTCCCATGACATCGATGCATTGATTACTGCTGAAATTGTTAACAAAGAAAGCGAATAGAATTTTATTACGGATTTTGAAAATGAATGAGAACAGTGTTTTAATTATCGACGACGATATCTGGATGCAGAGAATTCTCTCTAAGACCCTGGAAAGTTACGGGTTCAACAAAACTTACCTCGCCTCGACCGGTTTTGAAGGCATTGCTCTGGCTGTCGAATACAAACCCTCGCTTATTATTCTCGATATTCTTATGCCTGAACTCTCAGGCCACCTGACTCTGAAGATTCTGAAGTCCATCAAGGTTACCTCGCGTATTCCCGTCCTGATGGTCTCCGCCCTCTCCGACACCGAAAACCTCGGCCTGGCCGTCAAGAGCGGCACTGCCGGCTTCATTTCAAAACCGTTCACACGTGCGACGGTGTACGACAAACTTTTGGCCGTCTTCGGCAAAGAAAAGATTGAGCGACTGCAGCGCGGCGAACTGTCCACATTAGGCGAATCCGGCCCCACTGACTACAACGAGCCTGAACCAAGAAACCTGCCTACGGAAACTCCTCTCCCTACGGACTTCGGTTCCATTCCAAGGGCTCCCAAAGTTTCGTCCGGCATCAAAACCACTAAGGACAACCTCCTGAAGCATTACCAGGAAGACGAGAAACGCAGCATCGAATCCATAAAGAAACTGCTGCTTAAACCGAAAAAGTAGTTTTCTCCCGTTCCCATAGTTAACGATAAATAGTGATTTCCTCCTCCTCTGTTTTGTATAGCTGAAAGTTTCGGCTATTCACTATTTCCAGTGCTTAGGTAGTAGTTGAAAGATAAACCCGGATAATGCGTTAGGAGTTGTAAATATCACATTATTAATTGATATGTAGCAATTTAACGATTTTCCACTCCTCCTTAGATAAGGAGGGGCCAGGGGTGGTTGGATTTTCCGCGTTTTGGGTTATCTAATGCACAATCCGGGATTAATATAAGGCTCTACGCTATTCAGTGTGGGGAACATTTTATTGATAATGATGACAGTAAAGAGACAGTAATATCAATAGATTTGATAGAGACGCAAGGCCTTGCATCTCTACTGGTGCGGCTTTCCACAGTTTCATATGATGGAATATAACACTCGTTGTTCTACAAGCCCACTTAAACCACCCCATAGGGAGGACTTGAAGAAACACCCCTTCTTCTTTCTCTCCTTCTTCCTGGGGAATAATTCCCCTTGGAAAAGATAGAGGTGGGGTAGAAGAACAACGAGCCGGCTGTCTCAGAAGATTACGGACCATTTATAAATTCTTACCCAAAAATTTCTCACACCAAATTGCGAATAACAAAATTTTTTATCAAAATATTAATTGCATTTAATTATTTGTTATTATATTGCATCCTTTAAAATAATGAATATTTATTAATAATTGTAAATATTAATAATATGTATTGAAAGGACGTTAATATGAAACGTATGTCAAAGTACTTACTCTCGTCAATCCTGCTGCTGTTCGTCATTTTTGCCGCCACTGACAAGACTTACGCCCAGAGCGAAGGCAACAGGCTGGCGTTCGGCTTCAACGCAGGCATGGTTAAGTATTGGGGTGAATTTACCGACAACCAGTTCTGGCTGGGGGGAGACATTTTCCTCAGGTACAACATACTGCCCTGGTTCTCAATAAACGGTATGTTCGACCTCGGATGGATGAGGCACAAGAACGACGAAAAGATCATTGCTAAAAACCCTGAATACTATGGTGTCGGCGCCAAGCTCGGGGACCCTTACCCCAACTCGGGCATCAAACCGACAATCCAGGAAAAGAATCAGACCTGGTTCATAGCATACGGTCTTACCGGCTCAGTTAACCTGTTTCCTTCGCAGAGTTTCGTACCTTACCTTTTCGGTGGTGTCGCAATGATGAACTTCGAGCCTAAGTCCGGCGATACCGGCTACGACAACGACCTGCCCAATAAGGTAAAAGGATTGTACGATACGAAAGAGATGGTTTATCCTCTCGGCCTCGGCTTCGAAGCGTACATCACCGACAACCTGGTGCTTAACGGCAAAGCTACCTACTGGATATTGAATACCGACTGGTTCGACGATTACGCCAAGGCAGGCACAGGCGACGACCAGTTGCTCACTTTCGGCGTCGGCTTCTCATACTACATCCTTGGTGAAACCGACTATGACAAGGACGGCCTTACAAACGACTACGAGAAACAGATCGGCACAGACCCCAAGAATCCCGATACCGACGGCGACGGTCTTAACGACGGGGAAGAAGACCAGACTTACAAATCCAATCCCCTGAAACAGGACACTGACGGCGACATGCTTTCCGACTACGAAGAAGTTATGACACACAAGACTTCGCCGATAATTCCCGACACCGACAAAGACGGCCTTAACGACGGCGACGAAGTAGCCAGGAAAACCAATCCCGTCGAAACCGATACGGACAAAGACGGCATCATCGACGGAGACGAAATTAACAAATTCTCCACCGATCCACTGAAGCTGGATAGCGACGGGGACGAAGTACCTGACGGAGATGAAGTTACAAAATACAATACCAATCCCAAAGCCCAGGACTCCGACGGAGACGGACTTAACGACGGCTATGAGATAAACACTTCAAAAAGCAACCCCTTAAGCGCCGACAGCGACGGAGACAAACTTAAGGACGGACAGGAGATTAACGAATACAAAACCGATCCTAACAAGGCAGATACAGACGGTGACGGACTCCTCGACGGCAGCGAAGTACTGGAGTATTCAACAAGCCCGCTTAAGGCCGACACCGACGGCGACAAGCTCAATGACCGCGAAGAGATAATGAAGGCCAAGACAGACCCACTCAATCCCGATTCGGACAAGGACAACTGGACCGACGGCTATGAAGTGGCCACTTCCAGGACTGACCCGAACAATCCGGACACCGACGGCGACAAAGTAATTGACTCAGAGGACGACTGCCCCTTCGTAAAAGGCGTACCCAGCACCGAGCCGGGCAAGAACGGCTGTACCCAGCCGCCGAAGGTCGGTACGAAGACCGATTTCCCGGACATCCTCTTTAAGGTTAATTCGGACGAGTTCAACTTCGACGTTCCGGCCACAGCCATAAGCCTTGTAAAAGTTCTGGAATACATCAACCAGTGCGAAGGACTCGGTGTTGTCGTCGAAGGCCACGCCTCGCAGGAGGGCAATCCCAAACGCAACCAGGAACTGTCGGACCTGAGAGCTGCCAAGGTTAAGCAGTGGCTCATCGAGCAGGGAGTTAAACCCGAGAAGATTTCCGGTACTGTCGGCTACGGTTCCACCCAGCCGAAGATCAAAGAACCCACAGGCAAGGAACTGAAAAAGACCTCGAAAGAAGCTTTGGAGGAAATCAGGAAGAAGAACAGACGAATTACTGTTAAAGTAGTCAAGACATGCAGCTAAATTAAATCATATTTAATATTGAGGGAACGGGCTGCAGGGTAATCCTGCAGCCCTTTTTTTTTGGTGAGCACAGCCTGACACACAAAATAAAACCCCGATCGCTCGACCGGGGTTGCTATTTATATCTTACTATCCTGAGACAGTTGTTGCAAACAGAAGGCTATTTCTTTCCCTCTTTCATGTCCGAGGATTTGATTACATTGCTTTTACCGGGGTCCATGGCAGGAGACTTATAGTCGGTGGGCTTAACGGGAGCAGGCTCGGCCTGTTCTATTGTTTGCTCAGGTGAAGCTTTGATTATTGTCTGTTGCGTAGGATATTTCTGGACAAGCTTATCCAATTCTTTAATGTAGATTTTATTCTGGTCTTCAAATTCTTTCCTGAAGGCTTCATTCTTCAACTGTTCGGCGTATTTCTTTTCGATTCCTTCCCTGCATTTCATCACCTGATCGATGGGCATTCCGGCATTTTCGGAAAGGCCTTTTTCATAGATCACCTTCAGGCTGTCGTACAATTCCTTGGATACATCCTTACCGGTAATTTCTTTCTGGCAGGCCGAGAATGAGAACAACAAAAGCAAAGAGCTAAAGTAAAAGAGTACTTTTTTCATTATAAATACCTTAATATATTAATAAAAACTACTTTATTACGACTTCGAATTCCTTCTCTAATTCCTTATAGCATTTCGAAAGTTCCTTCTGGTATGCTGCCCAGAACTCCTTGTCCGATTGCAGGTCGGGATGGCTCTGCCTGAAATCATCGGCTTTCTTAGAGGCAATCTGGGAAAGCTTGACTTTGGCGGCTTCGTCTCCGGCAAGGCCGATTTCCAGTTCGGCCCTCTTGCAGTCACAGGCTTCTTTGGCTGCGTGCTCAGGTGTTTCGGTGCAACCCCACATCAAAACGAGGGTTAATAACAATAACTTTTTCATATTATTTCCATTATATCATTGTTTAACAATATAAATTATTAAATACTAACAACAATTAAAAACATAATTTATTCTGCTGCCTGTTAATTTATTGCCTGCCCGGCAGTACCCACCGTCTAAAAAAATACTATTCGCCCTGCTGAACCGTTACATCAAAAATTGTTATATTAGTAATAAAAAATTATTTTTGAAATTGGAAATCAGGCAATTAAATGAATGAATTAATAGGTTTCAGTACTGCCCCGGCAGCAACATTAATATTCATAGTAACAATCATCATCAGCCTTATGGCGCTTTACGGCCGGAACAACCTGGTTGACCTGATGATACTCCATCCCTATTCGTTCTTTAAACAAAAGAAATACTACACCATCTTTTCCAGCGGCCTGATTCACGGCGACATGATGCACCTGCTGTTCAACATGCTGACGTTTTACTTTTTTGCGTTCGCCGTCGAATACACTTTCAGGAGCACAGCGCCTGATCCGGCTATCGGCTCTTTCAAGTTCTTTTTGCTATATTTTGCCAGCATGGTAATCGCCGACGTGCCTTCTCTCATCAAACACCGCAACGATTACGGCTACCGTTCCCTCGGGGCTTCCGGGGCCATTTCCGCCGTCGTGTTCAGTTTCATACTATACTATCCTGAAGTAAAAATGGGTCTGTTCATACTGCCACCGATCATACCTGCACCCATCTTTGCCCTTCTTTACCTGGCATACTGCCACTACGCATCGAGGCACGCCCAGGACAACATCAACCACGACGCCCACATGTACGGCGCCATCAGCGGTGTCGTATTAACGATATTGTTCAACCCCGAAGTAATATCGATTTTTAAAGATAAATTGTTCGGATAGTCAATTTTAGTTTATCAAGTTTATAAAGTTTATAAAGTAAAGATAAGGTATTGTAAACCAATCCGTCATTCGTTATTCTTCATTCCTTAATTCGTAATTCAGAATTGGCTGCGCCGGTCTCGCTGCGCTTGGTTCAGAATTCAGAATTCAGAATTCAGAATTCAGAATTCTTGACATTCTTGACTAACTAGAGAACCCCATCCCGGCCTTCCCCAAGGGGAATTATTCTCCAAGGGGAAGGAGAAAGAAACAACGGGTTCACGACCGGCAAGATGGACTCCACCTCAGAGGTGGAGTCCATCTTTAGGAAGCATGGGATTTCTTTTTGCTATTAACATGACGCCCCGACGGGTCTTTCTTTCTTGATAAACTTTATGAACTTGACGAACTTGACAAACTTGATGAACTGGATAACCCCATCCCGGCCTTCCCCAAGGGGAAGGAGGAAGAAGCACGGTAGGCACTCCTTATGATATTTACAACTCCTAACGCATTATCCGGGTTTATTCTTTCCTTACAAAGCAACCAGTGGCTATTTCCCCGTGTACAGCTTTTCGGCGAACCGGACGTCATTGAGCTCTTTAAGCACAAAGTCGCCGAGCTTCTTGCGTTCCATCGAACCGTATGCGAACTCAGCAGCCTTGCGGCATACCTGGCCGGCCCACTCCTTGTCCGAGTAATCGAGAAGGATGTATCCCGCCAGTTCAATTAATTCATCCATGTTCTTCGCTGCTCCCTGTGCCTTCTTCAGAAGCCTCGAAGCCATTTCCACATCATCCAGGGACAACAGGATGGTCTTTGACAGTTTGAGGTATTCATGGAAGCCGGTGGCGGCTTTTTCAGCTTCGAGGTAGAGCAGGCGTGCTTTTTCCACGTCGCTTTCGAATTCATGGTAAGCGGCGGCTTTGTGCCTCAGTTCCTCGAATGACGACGGTGTAACCGGCGCAGCGGCCTGGGGCGGGGGAGAGGCCTTCACCGGCTCAGGCTCAACCGCGGCAGGTTGTTCAGGCCGGTCCATTGTGGTTTCAGCAGCGACCGGGGCTTCATCACAGAACAGTTCTTCGATGGCCGACTCCTCTACTTCATCAACTTCTTCCTGCGCGGGTACAGCTTCCTCAGCCGGCACGGGCACAGAATCGGCAAACAGGTTTTCAGCAGGAGGCAGAGCCTCTTCTACCGGAGGCAGAGCCTCTTCCACAGGTGGCTCTACGGAAGGGATCTCACTTGTGTCGGGAATGACTGCACTGACGGCAATCTCCTTTTCAGCAACCGCTGCAGGTACTGCCTCGCCTGCACCCTTGCCGGGGGAGCAGAATTTATTCTTATATACCTCGATCAACTCTTTGTCCGAATTGAGGAAAGCTTTCTTTTCCGCTTCCTCAATCAAGCTGCCGACAAACGAAAAGTCCTTCATGGAGGAGGCAATCGAATTGAAGAAAGGCCTGTAGTCGCTGAAGATGAATATCTTCGTAAAAGCTTTGCCGTATGCTTCCACGGCAATTGAATACATGGCGCTTCGGGCAGCCTTTTCTGCAACGGAAAGCAGATCGCGGTAACTGTACGCTTTGTCCATCATCTCCCGGATAGCTGCTTCACCCTCATCCGGGGCTTTTGCCGCCGGAGAAGAGGCGGACAGGGGTACAACCTGCGGTTCTGCTGCCGCCGGCCTGCTAACGGAAACCATTTTCCGGTAGTCATTAATGGAAAGCTTTTCGTCTGCCGGGTTACCTTCACCGTCCAGAGCGACGAGCCCGATGCCCAGTGTGTCCCTGAATTTCGAGGCCAGGTCTTTGAGCAGCGCCGATTCGAACAGCAGTATCTCCGACTGGATGTAAGAACGGCCCGAGACTGCTTCCAGGGTGGCATCCCCGGGCAGGGCGCTGCCGTCGGCGCCTGTCAGCTCTGCTGAAACGCCGGTACTTTCCAGTAATGTTTTCTTCACGGCGGCAATGGTCTGAGATTTGTCAATTTTTACCGAAATCATAAACAATCCCTTGCTTTGAAACATATTGGTAACTTAAATAAAATCATTATTCTTTCAAAGAAAAAACAAAATGGATTGAATAATTTAATAAAATTACCGATTATAATCCTACTGTGGTAGAGATGGAGTAATTGAATGAATGCGGAAGAATTGCTGGAAAGATATAAGGACAAATCCAGAGAAGATTTGCTTGGCGAGCTTCTATTGCTCACAGAAAAGAATATTACACTGCAAACCCTGATTGAGAAGGGAATTCACACCAGTCACGCCGAAGAACCGGGCTTCGAAGCTTACCATCAGGAATACAACGGCGGCGACGACAACAAATTCAGGGAACTGGTCGAGAAGGCCGGCATTGCCATCATCATCGATGACAAAAGCGGAAAAATCAAGTATTACAATAATAAATTCAGGGAAATGTTCGGGCACCTCATCGGGAACATCGCTGAACCCAGCATCATCTCCTTCGTCCATCCCCAGGACATCGGGATGATACTGAATTACCACAATTCCAGGCTGAACGGAAAGAAAGTACCGGAGAGGTATGAATTCCGCAGCGTCTATCAAAACAGGAAAATCTCCTTTCACGAAGTCATCACGAAGGAACTCGTTAAAGACGGAGAACTAATCGGCACCAGGTGCTACATCCTGGATATTACAAAGCGGAAAAGGGCCGAGATGATATTGATGACGATGCTGAAAATCTCCAAATCATATCACATCTGCGACAACCAGTTCGATTACTTCGCCCTCATCCACCAGTATATATCAGAGGTAATGAACGCCGACAACTTCTTCATTGCCCTCTTTGATTACAAGTCCAACATCATCAACTTCCCCTACTTTGTCGATGAAAAGGACGAGCAGTTCAACATCGTCAACGCTTCCGACTCCGCCTCGCTTACGGCAATGGTAATCCGAATCGGCAAACCCAGGCTGCTGAAGGAAGACTGGCTCAATTACTGGTTCAGGCATGAGAAGCGGAAAGTGTGGGGCACACTCCCAAGGATATGGCTGGGAGTACCCATGATCGTCAACAACGAAGTCATCGGCGCCATCGGAGTCCAGAGCTACGACAACCCTCAGGCTTACGGCCCGGAGGACATCGAATTCCTTGAACTCGTAGCCGAAAACGTAGCCGTCGCCGTCCAGAAGAAGAAATACGAGGAAGCGCTGTCAGAGAACGAGAAGAAACTAATCGCTGCGAACAACAGCAAAGACCGCTTTTTCTCGATACTTGCCCACGACCTGCGCAGCCCCTTCTCAGGCTTCATGAGCCTGTCGTCGTACCTGAACGAAAACTTCGACGAGCTGAGCGCCGAGGAGTTGAAGGAAATCGGCGACGCACTGAACCAGTCGGCGCTGCGCTTGAACAAGCTGCTTGAGAACCTGCTCGAATGGTCTTCAATACAAAGAGGAACCGTCAAGATAAACCCGGAAAGGATCAGCCTCCTGGATCTGTTCAACTCTGTTTACCTGCTGTTCAGGGACAACCTGCAGTCGAAGAAGCTGGAACTGCTGACGGAGATCGAGACACCGACGGTAGTCATCTGCGACCCGGGAATGCTCGAAACGATACTGAGGAACCTGCTCTCCAACGCCATCAAGTTCTCGCACCGGGAAAACCTGATCAAGGTGGAGGCAAAGACCGACGGCCTTACCGTCCTCGTTACCGTCAGGGACTTCGGCGTGGGCATCAGGGAAGATAACATGGCGAACCTCTTCGCCATCGACAAGACCGTAACCACCCTGGGTACGGACTTAGAGAAAGGCACGGGCCTCGGCCTGATCCTCTGCAAGGAGTTCGTCGAGATGAACGGTGGAAAGATTACGGTCGAAAGCACCCCGGGCAAGGGGACAGCCTTCACTTTCACCCTTCCGAGAGGGTGATGATATATTTATGAAATGAGCTATTACTCACAGGTGGATTCCATCTACAAATAATTACGCTTTCGGGGGCTGCCAGGAGCCGCGCTTCCAGCTTACTAATTCGATGTTGATGTTTCCGACCATTACTTTCATCTTTGCAAAGATGGGGACGCGTGCCTCGTCGGCAGAGAACCAGCCCTGGAAGTCGCCGTTGAAGCCGTAAACGCCCGAATAGTCAGCCTTGCCTGTGAAGGACAGCGCCTTCACGGGATACTTCACGGCGTCGATGCTGACCTTCGTCGGAACGCTCCCCTTGAAATTTATTACTGTGGACTCCAGCCCTTCGATGAATGTCGGTATTCGCACAGATTTGTCGAGAGTCAGGTATTTGCGCGGGAAAAACAACAGGGACAGGCCGTCGCACCATTTCTTGTCGGAGCTGTAAGACTTATTGAACAGTGTCTCTTTGCCCAGTTCCCGCCTGTATGTAATTTCTTTTTTTGTATAATTCAAATTGAGGTAATCCAACCGCCAGCCTTTCTTTTCCTGAGTTTTAGCCTCGAATTTGTGAGAGTAGCAGGCCGACTGGTCCATCCACGAATCATAGACCGTGTTGAGAGAAACGAATGAAATACCTTCGCTCGATTTGATATAGGCCTTCAGCTTGTAGGCTTTGTAGCCGTTACATTCCGTGGCCTTTTCCGTAACGATTCTAATCGATCCGAGGTTAATGCCCATAAATGAAACCTTGTAAGTCAGGTCTTCGCCTGGATACAATGCAAAGTCGGGTGGGGCCGCGAAAAGGCCGGTAGTGCAGATGGCTGCAAGGAGATATATTACAAAAAGTAACTTCTTCATATTAATGCCACTTATATTAATAATCAATTCTTAAATGAAATAAAAAAATACTATTATTGTATTAAACGGGAGAGAGGTCAGACAGCCGGCGGCGGCAGCCATGATTTCCTGCGGCACTGCTTGAGTTCTACGTCAACCATACCAATGTAGAGTTTTAACTGGGCTTTCAGCGGCACACGTGCAAGGTCGTTGCTGAACCAGGCCTTAAAATCGCCTGTAACACCATAAACGCCGGTCCATCTTCCTTTTCCGGAGATGCACCAGGAATCGACTTTTCCGTCGAAAGCGCTTACGGCAATGTTTTCCCTGACACCCCTGAAGTTGAGCACTGTAGAGGAGGTGTCATAGCCCATTATCGTAGGAACCGTAACGGCCTTATTCAAATTCAACAATTTCCTTATCAAAAAAACCAATCCCATACCTTCGCAATATTTAATTGCAGTATTTACGGTTTTTTCTTCGATTAGTTTCTTGTTGATGTATTTCGTAAAGCCGATGGTCCAGTTGTTGAAGTTGAACTCGGTAACGAACTGTTCGGTTTTTGTTTTGTCGTGGTGTATTGTCGCTTCGAGTTTGTGGCTGAAATTGAATGAGTTGTCGAGCCAGGAGTCATAGACAGCGTCTGCTTTGATGAAAGGGATATTGTCGTATGTCTTGATTGAAGCCCTGATGTGTACGACGTCGGCCTTGTTCAGTTTCTCGTTGCCGATTGACCTGATTTTTATCTCGCCGATGGACAGGCCCATGAAGGACACTTCATAGCACAGTTCTTCACCGGCCTGAAAATACTGGGCTTTGCCGACGGCATGGTAGCACAGCGTCAGGAAACAGCCTATTACCAGAATATATTTTGCTATCATTTACTTTTCTTACAAAAACAAAAATCCATTAACGTATTCGATTATCCGTTATTTTTGTATTATTATGTAATTAAGATTGGCAGCAGTCTGCCGATTATTCGTTTAATGTTTTGACAAGATGGATTGGGAATGAATAGAAGTAATTTTAAAATCCTTGTAGTGGAAGACCATGAGAATACGGCAAAGTATTTTGCAAAGATACTTGTAAACGCCGGCTTTTCTACCGATTATACTACATCCGGTCCCGATGCCCTGCAAGTTCTCAGGAAAACGAATTACCACCTTGTCGTTACTGACTGGCTGATGCCCATGATGGACGGCATCGAGCTGATACGCAACATACATGATAAGATAAGCCCATCGCCGATAGTGATAATGATCACTTCGAAGCAGTCGGAGAAATCGAAGGAAACAGCTCTGTTTTCCGGCGCCGACGAATTCATTACCAAGCCCGTAAAGCCGGACGACCTCATAAACAGGATTGAAGTCCTCATCGACAGGGAATATAAGGAAGGCCTGACTGAGGAAGAGATCAGCGTGGAAGCCAGGACGCTCGCGGACAAACCGCTGAAGCTGCCGCCCCACGTCGGCGTGGCAATCGCTTCGAGCACCGGTGGTCCTCCGACCCTGATCGAGGTGCTGAGCGAACTCAACGACAGTTTCCGTGCAGCCATCTACGTCGTACAGCATGGGCCATCATGGATGCTCCAGTCCTTCGCCGACAGGATTGCCGAGACAACGGGCCACCGGACAGTAATCGGAGGGGACAATATGCCCACCACTCCCGGCACCATCTATCTTGCCCCCGGCGAGATACACATGGTTGTCAACCCCGAGACTTACAACACGGAGCTTTTCACAGGCCCGAAGGAGAATTTCATCATCCCCGCCGCCGACCCTCTTTTCAGGAGCGTGGCGAGAGCTTTCGGCAAGTATTCCATCGGCGTTGTGCTTACGGGCCTTGGCAGGGACGGCACCTTAGGTGCAGCCGTCATTTCGGCAGCAGGTGGAAAAATACTCGTGCAGGACCCGGCCTCAGCGGTAGCGCCGTCGATGCCCAGGTCGGTAATAAAAGCAAATATACAGTGCCATGTCCTACCCGTAAAAGATCTGGGGGCCGTCCTTTCGACCAGTATCTTCCAGATGGCAGCTCTTCTGAAAAAGAACGCTTAGGACGCCGGCAGGCAGCGTACATTATAATGCTATTGTGAAAAAAGTCGTACCGGCTTTGCTTCTGCCTGCTTTACAAACTTGATAAACTAAGAGACCCCATCCCGGCCTTCCCCAAGGGGAAGGGGAAAGTAACACGGAC
>CAZWLN010000072.1:0-21524 GCA_964634885.1 uncultured Hyphomicrobiales bacterium
TAAAAAATATCTCAATTTAATTAGGAGACTTCCTTTTTTCAAACATAATATCTACGAAATAATGCAATAATACGGCTTCTTACCACCATCTTCATTAATATAATAATTATTCCCATCCTGAATAGCGAAAAGCCTTTTTGTTGTCTATTATTTTTCAATTGCAGAATATTCTGAAGAAAAATTATCCAAGTTCAATATTAGCCAAACGGAATAAATACAATGTAACACATTGTATTATAATGCGTTATGATGCTTCTGCTGAAGAAATCGGCGTGAAATGAACGATACGGGAAAAACAATTGAAAACATACTTATGAATATTTATAACTCTTTATATGCCATAGTATAATGCTGTTTGTTGTTTGTGCTCAGCCTGGCTGTTTCAATCTTGGCACTTATTTTGTTATTTAGCCCGAAAAATAGTATTGTTTAATTGAATTGTGGATGGAATTTGATATATCGGGACTACTTGTTTAAAGAGAAGCTGCCGCTTTATGACAAAGCAATGGACGCATACGCCCTGAGGCAA
Source organism: uncultured Hyphomicrobiales bacterium (assembly GCA_964634885.1). Taxonomy (GTDB): domain Bacteria; phylum Bacteroidota; class Ignavibacteria; order Kapaibacteriales; family UBA2268; genus DAINRZ01. The sequence goes on from CAZWLN010000072.1 coordinate 530, forward strand.
AAGACCATTGCCGAGAACATAGCCAATGCGACGACTCCCGGTTACAAGCCTTCGGAAGTTAAGTTCGAAGAGTTGTTCGAAGGAGAGAGAGCTTCACTTGCAGGCGCCAGGACCGACGAGAATCACATTCCGCTTGGTTCGCAAACTTCCACCGGAATGGAAAGCGAAGTGGTCGCGGAAAATGTCCCGGCTGCAGAGAAGTATTTCTCAGGTGAGTCGGATGTGAACATCGACAATGAAATGTCGGCGCTGGCGCAGAACCAGATCCGTTTCAGGATGGCCTCGAGAGTAACCAAGAGCTATTTCGACGAGATGGACCGCGCCATCAAAGGCCTGACCTGAGGCAGTACTGTTTATTAATATTGTTGCAATAAACTGATTGTTTGCTATGAGTGAGAATATATTTGCGACTTTCGATATAAGCGGACAGGGCATGAGTGTCCAGAGGATGAAACTCAACGCAGTCGCCAGGAATATTGCCAACGCAAATACGACCAACGGCCCGGACGGGCAGCCATACCAGCGTGAAGTGGTTGTGGTACAGTCCGCTGCGGGCAGGAACTTCCAGAACACACTTGACGGTTCGCTGGAATTGGCTCGTACGAACGATTACCACTCAGTTAACGCTGTGCCCGGAAGCGGCAGCAACGACAACCTGACACTGGAAGCAGAGACTGTCAGGGACAACTCGGCCCCGAGAATGGTTTACGACCCGGGCCACCCCGACGCCAACGAAGACGGCTATGTAGCAATGCCCAATGTCAACATCGTTACCGAGATGGTTGACATGATCTCTGCACAGAGAGCCTTCCAGGCCAATGTGGGGGTAGTCGATTCCGCAAAAAACATTGCACGGTATTCTTTTGACATATAATATTATTAATTAATAAATTAACGGTTAATCATGAAGATCAATACGTACAGCCCCTATACAGACACAAGCTATGCCGTCGGCAGCCAGTCCGGTGTCCGGGGCGTCAATTCGTATTCCGGTAATGCTCCTGCTTCTGCGAACGCCGACTCCGGAGACAACGGCAGCGGCATCATTACCTCACAGGAGAGGGAGTTCTTTATTAATATGTTCCCACAGAATTCGGAACAGCTGGAAAACCATGTGGTTTTTAACAGGAACGGCAAACTCCAGTCAAGCAATGTTTCATTGGGCAGGATCGTGGACGGCCGCGCCTGATTGCAGGTTTATTTTCAGGATGAACATAGTTAGAAAGGGAATTCAATGATCAACAATGGGATTTATATCGAAAGTCCCGGGCAAGCCCTGAGCAGTACGACACTCAAAACGAAAAGCCAGGGTGAGGCTGCCCCCGAAAGCAGCTTTTCCGATACGCTCAGCGAATTGATCGGCGATGTTAACTCACTCCAGAAACAGTCTGCGTCGATGACCGAAAGCTTCATCAAGGGCGAACCGGTTGACATCCATGATGTAATGATTGCATCCGAAAAGGCTAAAACAGGTTTCCAACTGCTGATGGAACTTCGCAATAAGTTTACCGACCTCTACAAAGAAGTAATTAGGTTGCAGGTTTAATTTATTATAAGTTGATAAATGGCAAAGAATGAAACGCTGACTCAGGCAACGAACTTTATTAAAGGCCTGTCAAGGACCCAGACGATATTCATAGGTTCTGCTCTCGCGCTTGTACTGGCGGGGATAGTGTATATCTTTGCTTCCTCCGGGGGGGCCACCAACGACAAGGCAATACTCTACACGAAGCTGGACCAGGCCGAGGCTTCTAAGATTGTCGATTACCTGAAAGAAAATAAAATAGAATATGAACTGAAGGACGACGGCGAAACAATTGCCGTGGACAAAAGCCAGTTGTACGAAACCAGGCTTGCCCTGGCTAAAGAAGGACTGCCCCAGTCCGGTGTCGTCGGCTATGAAATTTTCGACAAGACAAACCTCGGTATGTCCGAATTCGTCCAGAAAGTTAATTACCGCAGGGCGCTCGAAGGTGAAATCGCAAGGACCATCGGTTCGATGGACGAGGTTGAAAAAGTCAGGGTACACCTTGTAATACCGGAAAAAGCCCTGTTCCAGAAAGACCAGAAAGAACCCACAGCTTCCGTCAGCATAAGGTTGAAATCGGGCAAATCCCTTAACAGCGCCAGTGTCCAGGGCATGCAGAACCTGGTTGCAAGCAGTGTCGAAGGAATGCCCCCCGGCAATGTGTCGATTATTGACCAGCATGGAAAAGTCCTGTCTGAAGCTCCGATTGACGAAAAAAGCGTTTCGGGCATGAGCTCGAAACAATACCAGATTAAAATGCAGGTGGAAGAGTACCTGGCCGGCAAAGTACAGTCGATGCTCGACGGGGTACTCGGCGCCGGAAACTCCGAAGTAAGGATCGACGCAGACCTCGACTTCAACCAGGAGACTGCTTCCGAAACGAAATTCAACCCTGAAAGCCAGGTTGTTCGCAGTGAACAGGAAATTGAAAATACCGACAAAACAGTCAATAATTACCTCGTGTCCGAAACTGAGCAGTACGGCTACGATTTCTCAGACACAACCCTCGAGAAGCCGGCTGTGAATTCGGAAACCGGACAGAAAAATATAGTAAGAAATTATGAGATCGATAAATCGATTAGGGACATCGTAAAAGAAGTCGGCGATATTAAAAGGCTCACCGTTTCCGTCCTCATCAACCACAGGCTCGAACCAGGCACCGGCGCTGACGGCAAAAAGGAAATGCTGTACAAGCCGCGTAAACAGGAAGAAATGGTTTACCTGACGGAAATAATCAAGGACGCCGTAGGCTATAACCCTGACAGGGCCGATTCCATCAGCGTTTACAACATTGTCTTCGACACGCAGATGATGGAAAAACAGATGGATGAATACATGCAGGTACCCTGGTATTCACAGCCCGACACAATCAAGCTGTTTGTCTTCCTCGCAGCTATGGTCATCATCATCTTCCTGATATTCAGGCTGCTCCAGTCCAAGCAGATTAAGGAAAGATTCAGGATAGCATTCCAGTTACCGGAGCATGTTGCCGTCGATGAAGAAATAATGGATGAGGAAGAAGAAAGCGAAGAATCAGCTCTTGTTGACCTCGACTTTGCCGACGATGAAGAGATGATGATGCTCCCGGCGGAACTGCCTGAACAGCTGCTTCTCGAAGGCGACCGCCTGAGGGGTGAATATGACATGGAAGAGGAAGAGGAAGAAGGGGCTCCCGGCGGCTTAGACAAAGAATCGCTCGCCGAAAGGGCCAGGGCTGCCCTCGACGAAGCAGAGCCTGTCGAACTTAGTGAAGACGCCCTGATGAAACTCGAAATTAAGGAAAAAGTACAGGAATTCGTCGATGAACAGCCTGTCGATGCCGTCAAACTCATCAGGATGTTCATGCAGCAGGATTACGAGAAGGGAATATTGTAAGCGATTGATATACAATGAAATGCTGCCTGCGGTCGAAATGCGGCAGCATAAGAAAAATAATTGTTCTTTATACACGTAATTTTATTAAATTTATTTAAATTAGAATAGTAGTTGGATATTATAAATAGCAGGGATTATGGCAGACAAATTTACCAGAGTGGATCAATTGACAGGCAAGCAGAAAGCTGCCGTACTCCTGATGTCCCTGGATGTTGATATCTCGGCAAAAGTATTCAAGGAACTCGACATGAGGGAAGTGGAGCATATCGCCGTTGAAATCACCAACCTGCGGGACCTGCCACCCCATGTTGTCGAAGACGTAGTTGAAGAATTCTACCAGTTGATGACTGCCTCTTCCTATATGATTGAAGGCGGCATTGAATACGCCCAGGTCCTGCTCGAAAAAAGCTACGGCCTCGACAAGGCAAAGGAAATCGTCGAAAAGATCAGGGTGTTGACAACCGTCCGCGGCTTCAACATCCTTAAGAAATCTGACCCTCAGCAGTTAGCCAGTTTCCTCGGCAAGGAACATCCTCAGACCATTGCTCTCATCCTGTCACACCTGCCCCCTGACCAAACGGCTGAAGTGCTGCAGGAGTTTCCTGACGCTCTCCGTTCCGACACTGTCTTAAGGATTGCCCGGATCGGCAAGGTGTCACCAGCTCTTGTGTCCCAGATCGAGCATGTAGTCGATCAGATCGGAGAAGCTACCCTGTCCCAGAATCTGGCGGCACAGGGCGGCGCTCAGCTTGTTGCAAACATTCTTAACAAAAGCAACAATGCTGTGGCTAAACAGATGCTCGAGAGCATAGAAGAAAAAGACTCCGGCCTTTCCATAGAAATCAAAAGGCTCATGTTCCTCTTCGAAGACATCGTCCTCATCGACGACAAAGGCATCCAGAGGCTTCTCAGGGATGTTGACAAACGCGACCTTGCACTTGCCCTTAAGGTATCCGACGAGAAAGTTAAGCTCAAGATATTTAAGAATATGTCTGAACGTGCAGCACAGGTAGTGAAAGAAGAACTCGAATTCATGGGGCCTGTCAAGCTGAAAGAAGTCGAAGGCGCACAGATGAGGATCGTCGATCTCATCAAACAGCTCGAAGAGCAGGATGAACTTGCCATTGGCGGCCACGGCGGCTCTGATATATTTGTCTGATCGTTTACCTTAATTATTCATTGCAGGGAATTGTAAGATATGGCTAAGGTAACACTCAAAATACCAAGAAAACTTCATCATGTGGAAATCCTGAGCAGCGAGAAACTCAAGACTGCTAAGATAAAACCTTTCATCGTTACGCATACATTCCAGGATTTTGACGAAGATAATACAGAGAAGCCTGTAGAGTTGTTTTTCAGGGAAAGGGACTTCGAGGAGGAACTGTCCCCGGAGCAGGAACCCCTGCCTCAGGAAGAACCCGAAGTACAAGAACCTCAATATATTCAATTCATGGAATACCGTACGGTATGCCGCGACGAGAAGCCGCAGAAGATCAGCCTCGACAGGGTACAGCTCGAGGAGATGCTGCCAATCAGCGAAGTACGCGAAGAAGTGCAGCATGCCTACGACAGGGGGTTCGACGACGCCCAACAGCTTACAACCAATACTTTCGAAAACCAGATATTGAAGCTGCAGGAACGGGTAAGCAACTTCGACTATGTAATACTTGAACTCAGGGACCAGTTCAACAAAGAGCTCGATAAAGTGGCCCGGTCGATTGCCTCGACAAGCATCATGGTTGCAAGCCACATCCTTAACAGGGAGGTTAGCACAGATTCGATGATTGTTGTGGAGCAGGCACGGAAAGCCGTCAGCAGCCTCGACAAAGACCTGGTTTTCCGGATCAATGTCCATCCCAACAATGTGAAACTGCTCGAAGAAGTCAGGATTACACTTGATTACGATAAGTCCAAAGTGGAGAATATACAGATTGTTCCGGACGAATCCGTTGACGAAGGCGGTTGTGTGTTGTACACCTCTGCCGGGACGATTGATTCGAGGATCAGCACCCAGCTCGAAAGCCTCGACAAAGCTCTTAACCAGCTGTCTCTCAATCTCTCGGAGAAAGAAGAAGGCATGAAAGAAGATGTTTTACCTGAAGATGAAGATATGATGCCATGATACTGCCTCCCGACATATTAGAGCGAAAATTCTATGCTGCCATTAAGGAAGCAAAAACCGTTCGCATGAGCGGCAAAATAACCAAGGTGGTGGGAATGGTACTCGAGAGCGAAGGCCCTAAAGCGCCCATCGGCGAAGTGTGTGTCCTGAGGGACCGCAGCGGCAGGGAAGTGTGCCGGTCGGAAATTGTCGGCTTCAAAGACAACAGGATACTCTCGATGGCGCTTGGCGAACTGAACGAGATTGCCCCAGACATGGAGATCGTGGCTACAGGCGAATCACTCAGCATCGATGTGGGCGACGGCCTGCTGGGCAGGGTTGTGGACGGAACCGGCGCTCCAATCGACGACAAGGGGCCTCTGGAAACCGACGAAAGGCGGTCCATCTACGCACTACCTCCCAATCCGCTTACAAGGCAGAGAATACGCGAACCCATCGCCACCGGCATACGTGCCATCGACAGCATGATTACCCTTGGTAAGGGTCAGCGCGTCGGCATTTTCTCCGGCTCCGGCGTCGGCAAATCGACGCTGATCGGCATGATTGCACGCAATACTTCAGCCGACATTAACATCATCGCCCTGGTGGGCGAACGTGGAAGGGAAGTAAAGGAGTTCATCGAGAATGACCTGGGCCTCGAAGGCCTGAGGCGTTCCGTGGTTGTCGTTGCTACCAGCGACAATCCTCCACTTGTGCGGGTCAAAGCCGCACTCACAGCTACTACAATTGCTGAGTATTTCAGGGACCGCGGTCTGGACGTGATGTTGATAATGGACTCTGCCACAAGGCTGGCGATGGCCCAACGCGAAGTCGGACTGACAATCGGCGAGCCACCTACAACCAAAGGCTATACGCCTTCGGTCTTCTCCCTGTTCCAGAAAACAATGGAAAGGGCCGGCAGGTCCGACGTCGGCTCAATTACCGGACTATATACCGTACTAGTCGAAGGCGACGACATGAACGAGCCAATCTCCGACGCTGCCAGGGGCATCCTCGACGGCCATATAGTACTGTCGAGAAAACTGGCAAACAAGGGGCATTACCCTGCCATAGAAATTCTCGAATCCATCAGCCGCGTGAAAAATGATGTAATTACCGACAGCCATGCAGAGGCTTCCATAAAAATAAAAGAACTGATGGCCATATACAAAGATGCCGAGGACCTCATCAGTGTCGGGGCGTACAAATCGGGTACCAATCCCAAGCTGGACAGGGCCGTCAAATATATTGACGAGATCAATAGTTTCCTGAAACAAAGAACTTCCGAAAATACTTATTACATGGAAACGGTGAAAATTCTGGAGACTATTGCAGGTAAACCCTGACGGTATTATTTTTGTTGATTATTAATAGTAATGTTGTCGAAAAATGGCTAAAAAATTCAATTTCCGGTTAAATTCGGTACTAAGGCTGAATACCCACAAAGTCAAAGTGGCAGAAGACGCTTTGATGGAAATTGTCAATATCAGGGTATCAAAAGAAAACCGGATGAATGAGCTTAAAGAATACCTGCTGCAACTGCAGAAGAAAAAGATGAAGTCGGCCCAGGCTTCGGACCTGCAGGCACACTGGTACCACATGACGAGCGTTGAAGAGCAGATCAAGAAACTCCTCCGTGAAATCGACCAAATACTCGAACTGGAGAATATTAAACGTTTGAAGCTTGTCGAGGCAATGAAAGAAGAACGTGTGATGGAAAAACTGAAGGAAAAGAAATTCGACGATTACAAAAAAGAAACTGCCGACGAGGAGATGAAAGAACTGAACGAAATTGCAACGACAAGACATTATAAAGCCAATAAAGCGGAACAGCAATGAATTCGAAGACACTGATATTCCTGGTTATTGCCTTAACGTCCTCTTTTACTATTGTTGTGATTGGGGTTTTTGCCATCTATTCTTTTCGTCCCGATGTACTCGGCTATCCAACCACCCCGCCCGACTCCGCCGAATTAGTCCGTCAGGCATACATGGCTAAGCTGGATTCGATTGAGCGGGAGAAGCAGAAACTCGACACAATTTTCATCGAACCCAGGATTGCACTCTCAAACACCAGCTTTGACAGCATTCAACAGGAATTCCTTAAGAAGGATATATTAAGGATACAAAAAGACTCCCTACTGAAGACAAAGATCCGCCTTGTTGACTCACTGACAAGGCTCAACAGGAAGATTTTCGTGATGAAGGATTCCGTTAGGGCAGTGATTGATACCTTCAGGAAGAAGGACAACAAGCTCGCCGGAGTCAGGGATTCATTGAAAAAATACACAGACATGTATAATAAAATAAACAATGAGTTGAAGACAGCTAAGGAGAAGCTGAAAAAGGAAAAAAACGGCGGCGCTTTGCCTGACTCATTGAAAGAAAAGGAGTTCAGGGAGTATGCTAAGATTTATAACAACTCCCGGCCTGAGAGTGTTGCGAAAATACTCGAGAATCTGAAAGCCGACGATGCATCCATGATAATAAAATTTATGGATAAGAAAAAAGCTGGCAAGGTTCTTGAAGTTTTAAAGCCGGAACAGGCGGCTGCCATTCTGCTCTCGGGCAAAAGGAAAAGTTCGCCAAACAATTGAAATAGTTTGACTTACGGTCTCAGGACGAGGCCGGATCAATAATGATTAAATATGCAGGAAGCATAAAATGGTCAATAATGTAACAGGAATAGCAGAGCCTGGTAATGATATTAGACAGGCGCTGAATAATAAAAGCCAAAGCGGCGAATATGCTAACATGCCGTTTTTCGCTTTTTTGATGGATTCACTTTCTGTCCCGGAAAACTATACCGGTTCCACTGCAAAAAATACCCTTTCAAATAATCTGAAATTGTTCCGCCGGGAGATCGACAGCGGTGAAGAAAACGCTGATTCAAGGAGTCTCCAGGATGAATTGGCTGTAGTACTCAGCACAATTAACCCGAACATTGCCGGCCTCGAAACTTCAGGCTCTACCGCAGATGCAGCTTCGACGGGTGATTCAACCTTGCTAAGCAGCGCTCAGGTTGCGGATATGGTAAAGACGATTGCAGCCATGTTGGGGAACGACAGCGAATTAAAAGCTGAATTGGAAGATTATCTCAATGGCAATGAAGCTCTGCCTGAAAGCATAAAAGAATTATTGCAGGGCATCGACACTTCGGAACAGGCAGACGTTTTGAAAGAAGTTTCGGCAAAAGCAACGGCTGCCGCAGGCAGCAAAACTGCTGTAGCGGAGCAGGCAGCAGTGGCTGCAGGTACCGACACTGAACAGGTAACGGCAAATGCCTCCGGAGAAGTAAAAAATACTTCCGGGACGGAAGCTGCAGCTAAGGCACAATCTGCTACGGCAGGCGACTATTATACTTTTGAACCGAGAATGAGGCAGATTAGCAGCAACTTCAGCGGCGTACCTCTAACCCCGGCCACTGCGGAACAGACCGTTTCTGACGACAATCCACTTGAACTGCTGGCAAATATGCTTACCGGCAGGCAGTCATATAACAAAGGAATTAACGACAAGGCTGCTGACGGCAATAACGACGCAATTGCTGTTGTAAATGCCGGCGAAACGCCCGAAAGCGAAGATAGTACCGATAGTGCATCTTCTGAGGCAACTGCGAAAAAGTCGGCAATTGAAACGGCAAACAACAGCGCTGAGAAAACCGGAGCAAAGATTTTACAATCGACACAATCACTGAGCAAAAACGAATCTTCCACAATTGCTGACAATGGAAAGAACAGGCAGGAAACAGAAAACAATACAATAACCGCTACACCCGGCAACACAACGTCAGGAAGTTCGGACAGCGCTAAGGAAACAACCATCGACTCAACCGGGAACGCCAGGTATGTATCAGGATACGGCCAGGCCGCAACGACGGCAAAGAGCAGTAGTGACAACCAGGACAGCAGCCGTTCACGGGCAGATGCTCCGGCTGCCGCCGACAGCGCTTTCAGTCCTGCTGTTTCATCATATACTGAAGACGGCGAAGGAGCCATGTCAGGCAACCTTAATTCAGGTTCAGGCAATGGCGCCGCAGCAGAAAGTACAAAAGGCCGCCAGGGAACGGTAGTACAAAATGCCACGGAGGAATTTCTCGCACAGGTTAAACAACAGACGGCAAACACCAGTGTAAAAGACAGTTCCGGTACAGAAGAAACAAAAACAACACAAAGCCTGGAGTCATACAGGATCAGGCTCGAAGAATTTCCGTCGGCGACGCTGAAATTAGTAAAAAACACCCAGGACAACAGCATTAGTTCGGCTAAACTCACCTTGAAGCCCGAATCTCTCGGAACACTGACTGTTAATATTACAATGGCCGAAAATGTTGCAAAACTCAGTATTACCGCCGACAGTAAAGAAGCGCTGAAAAGCGTTGAAAGCCAGATCAGTGTATTGAAAGAAAAACTCAGCCAGGAGGGAATTCAAACCGACAAGATCGAGCTGAGCTACAAAGACGAAGGCAATTACCTTGACAATTTCCTTCAGGACAACGCCGGCGGCCAGGCACAAAAGGAATTTGACGATGCCAGGAAGGAATTCATCAGTTCCTTCGGCTACCTGAACGATGAAGCATTGGCTGAAGGTGGAAGCACCGACGCCTCGGACGCAGCTTCGACAACAAATACGAATTTCAATTACTATGAACAGGGAAGTTCATTTGTACAATATATATAATATAATTATCCACCTTATGGAGGAGGTTTAACAGATGGTTTCGGGAGTTTCATCAACATTAACCGACGCTCTGGGATACGGCACGTCTTCTACGTCGAGCACCGATTCAACCGGGAAGACCGATTTTCTCGAGTTGTTGACCTATGAGCTTAAGTATCAAAACCCCCTGGATCCATATGATAACCAAGAGTTTGCATCGCAGCTGGCCCAGTTCTCCCAATTGGAGCAGTTGACGAATATTAGTTCGCTTCTGGAAGAACAGATAACGACTAATAATTTGTTGACACAGACGATCTCGAATACCGCTTTGCCGGGACTGATCGGGAAGACTGCTTCTGCCTTGTCGGACTCCGTTACCTACGACGGAACCGACAGCGCCAATCTGGGCTATACGCTGACGTCGAACGCAGCCTCGGGTACCATGACAATCTGCGACGCTTCAGGCAATGTGGTCAGGACCATTGAACTGGCTTCTTTTGACCTGCTCAGCGGCGATCATAAGATTACCTGGGACGGTTTGGACGACGATGGGAACGCTGCCGGTGCAGGAGACTACACGTTCAAGGTAAGCGTAACCGACGCTGCAGGCAAGGCTTCTTCCGCCGACACTTTCATCTACGGCGAAATTCAGGCTGTAAGATTTAAGTCCGACGGGACAAAAATGGTTATCGATGGCATGGAGGTGCCGCTTGAGTATATTCTGGACATTTCGACATCAGGATAACGGGGATAGAGAAATGTACAAAATCAGGTTGTTTTTCTCGGGAATTTTTATTAAAATGCGAAATGTTAGTTGCATTTTGAATAAGGGAGTTACTTATGCCGGAAATTAATGGTGTAAACCTTCCGTTCCTGCCTGCCGGCGGGATTAAAGAGCTGAGCAGGCAGCCTGCGGTTGTTACTCAAACGACGTCTAATGTGTCGTTCAAGGATGTTTTCCAGGATGAATTCGACAAATTAAAGTTTTCGAAACATGCCCAGGCAAGAATGACCAGCAGGAACATCGACCTTTCTGCCGGAGAATTCGACAGGCTTACAAGCGCCGTAACTCTTGCCGAACAGAAAGGCGCATCGGATTCTTTGATTATGCTCGACGAAAAAGCTTTCATCGTCAATGTTGCCAATAAGACAGTGGTAACGGTTGTCAGTAAAGATAACCTCGACTCGAGTATTATTACGGACATTGACTCGGCTGTTTTCGCATGATTGAAAAAAGGGGTTGGCCCTCGCTCCCACTCAGGACAGGAAACCCCCAATAAAGCCCCGAACGACAGAAGGGCTTTGAACTGAAAGAAAAAATGAGCATTGATATGCCCGGATATGTTGTATTGCCCGGCAGGAAAGGCGCACGCAGAGCGCCTTCCTCCCGGGGGAAAAGACAGACGCCGGAGTACACGGGTGAAGTGTGCATTTTCGGTTCGGTTTAAAATGAAAGTAAGAAATTGAAAATATATCAACAGTTAAACAAAGGAGGGTTTCATTATGATGCGTTCTTTAAACAGTGGTGCCAGTGCATTAAAGGCCAATCAGTACAGAATGGATGTCATTTCCAACAACATTGCCAACTCCAGCACTACCGGTTACAAGTCGGCAAGCGTTTCTTTCCAGGATCAGTTCAGCCAGACATACAGGTACGGCAAGTCGTCAGACACCCAGACGACAAGCACGGTAAACGGCAGGACATTGTCTGTGTCCAGCAAGTCCATCGGCGGCATTAACCCTTACCAGATCGGGTTGGGTGTGAAGGTCGGTTCAGTAACCAATAATATGTCCCAGGGTACGCTGGAAACTACAAACAGGGCTCTTGACATTGCAATACAGGGCTCCGGCTTCTTCATCTATGATTTCAACGGCCAGGAAGTCTATTCGAGGGCTGGTACGATTACCAGGGACGAGGAGGGATACCTTGTTGACAGTTCAACAGGCGCTTACCTGCAGGGATATAATATCAGGGTCGATGCCGACGGCGTTACCGAGAGAGATTCCTTCGGCAACAATGTTATGAACACTTCGCAGGCCGACCTGAGGATCTCACCGAATATCATTTCATCTCCGAGGCAGACTGAAAACGTTGAATTGCTCGGTAACCTGAACTCGTCCGATGATCTGAACACAACAAGGGAAACAAGTATTACTATCTATGACAATCAGGGACAGGCGAGAGCGTTGAACGTACTGTTCGAAAAAACAGCAGACAATACCTGGGAGGCTTCCTTTACCCTTGACGGCAAGGATGTATGCCAGGCAGGAACGACGACGCCCTATACCTATGAAGTAAACTTCAACGACGACGGTACAATCGTCGATGAAGACGTAGCCATCTCGGGAATTACTACAACAATGCTTAACGAAGCAGTAAACCAGGGTACCACATCGACAACCAACTGGTTCGACACAACACGTACATTCGCCCTGCAATTAGGTGACACCAATAACAAAGTAACGGGAAGCGTAACACAGTTTTCAGGTACCAACACCGTTACTGCATCGAGCCAGGACGGATTCACAAGCGGCGAGCTGCAGAGCCTGAGCGTTGCCGAAGACGGCCAGATAATCGGTTCCTTCTCCAACGGCCAGTCAGAGACTCTGGGACAGATACTCCTGGCAAAGTTTACCAATGACGAAGGCCTTTCGAAAGAGGGCGATAATTTCTTCAGCATCTCACCAAACAGCGGTTTACCCATCAAAGGTACGGCAGGTGAGCAGTTTGCTTCTACGACGATTGCAGGAGGTTCACTTGAAAGCTCAAACGTGGACCTGACAGATGAATTTGTCAACATGATCAAGACTCAAAGGGCATTTGAAGCTGCCTCGAGGACAATTACCGTAAGCGACACACTACTCGGTGAGATTAACCAGCTTAAGAGATAAACTCTCCTGAATTTCTTTTCTGACGGCAGGCCGCACTGAAGGATATGCTTCGGTGCGGCATTTGCTGTTTTGGAGCCTGGATGTCGCATGGAATAATGTGGCACGGCCTCTGTCGATGGCGTTGAGGATACAATCCAATCCTATTTTTTTCAGTATATATTAAAAAAATGTAATGATTTTCCGAGAATTGTTATTATATTAAAACTTTGTAATTATTATTTGATATTAATAATGATGAGAAAACAATAACTGAAGGAGTCATAAATGATGAACTACGCTTGTAAAATTGTTGCGGCAGTACTATTCACATTCGGCATTGCCGCTGCCCAGCCCCAGGTGTCCTATGTTATACCGGACATCGGAGCACCGGACATGAATATCTATGTCGAGATAATCGGGCCGTATAATTCTGAGCAGAATTTCGGTACCGACGGTTTTTACCTGAACAATCCCGGAGACAATGTGAGAGTCAGGTGCCAGAACAGCGCCGACGAATCGAAAATTGCAATCGGGCCTGTTGTAGTAAGCTGGAACGGAAAGATGATCTCGACACAGGTCTTTGTCAATCCGGCGGTTAATCCCAATAGCCCTGACTGGACACTTTTGAATAACCAGTTTAAAATCCCTCTCGTCGTCGAATTGAATGGTACAGTCTCGAACACAGTAACTTTCTATATCGTAAAACCATGGAGCCTGGGGGCTAACGGCGATGTTTCGGCGCTTTCCGACAGGACCTTCGGCGCCGGCAACCTCGGGAAGAGGTCTCCGCGCGGAGCAATGATCGTGGACTCGCTGATAATGGCCAATGACAATACTTACCATGTTTCCATTGCAGACCAGGACCCGGTCTCTACCGGAAACCAGGGCTATATGCCGTTCATACTTATCAGCAAAGGAAAGTTAACCGGCGGAACCAATACAAAAATATTAGCCAAGGGCGCAGCTTCTGACCCGAACAGGTTCGACGCCGGGCCGGGCGGCGGCGGTGGCGGCGGCACCTGGTGCGACCTGAGCGGAAGCTCTACCCGTGGCGGGAACGGTTTTACCGGCGGTGGGCCTGGCGGCGTTAACGGATCGGGCCTCTTTAGCAACAGCCGGCAGAATCCCGGTGAGGGATCAGGCAGTCCTTCGACGGCAGCCGACGGTGACGGGAAGATTGTCGAGGGAGGCGCTGCCCTTAACGGAACTCCCGGCGGCAACTCGACGATAGCATACGAGGCGGCCGGCGGTGGTACAGGCCATCCTTTCGGAATGTCGGGTTCCGGATGTATCGACGGTAACGGATGCGATCCCGCCGGCGGTTACGGCGCCGGCAGCGGCAGGCAGCAGGACCAGAACGGCGGCGCCGGAGGCTACGCTACCGAGGGTGATAATAGTTCCAATAACAACGACGGAAAAGTTGTGGGCAACAAAATGGTTGTTCCGTTGGCAGGTGGCTCAGGCGGCGCCAGCGGCAATCCACAGGACTCCAATCCCATCGACGGCAGTTGTTCAGGCAGCGGCGGCGCCGGCGGCGGAGCAGTGATGGTCTCTGCAATGTATATAACGAATCTTGCTGTCGAGTCCAACGGCATCGGCGGCGGCGGCGGCAGCGGCAACGGAGACGGCGGCGGCGGCAGCGGCGGTTTTGCAGGAATTCAGGCAAAACTGGCGCTTAACAGCGTGAGTTTAATTGCTCTTGGCGGTAACAGGGGCGGTGGCCAGGGCAGGCTTCGCTTCGATTATCAAACAATTGGCTCATATACGACAAATCCGTCATCCCCGGTTTCAATGTACACCGGCATTGCCACTGACACGACAAAGTGGATAAACAAGACCTTCAACCTTTCCGGCGGCCATGCTTCAGGGCAGACAGTCAGGCTGTTCATCAAACCGGAAAGCGGCCTGTGGCAGGAACTGCCTGAGCCTTCATACTCAGGTGCTGCATGGAGTGAAACCATTACACTTCCCACTACGGATACATTGTTCTATATTGCTGCGATGCAGAGCGTTACCAATCCGAAAACAGACATCCTGATATATAAATACGAACTGGAACCGGCCTATGTCATGAGCCAGGCTGCAGGCAATATACTGCACCGGCTGCCAAAACCCATAATTGCCGAGAACGACACTACAATTAAAATTAAAGTAAAATCCTGTTCCGGTGAGAACGTTCTGGACACTGCATGGGTTTTGAATAAAGGCAATGCACCCCTGCTGCTGACATACGACGACAATAGTTTCACCGGCGGTGACCGCGGCTTCCGACTTGTGGCCCCAATTCTTACGACAGTAACTCCAAAGGATTCTATTCCGGTACTTGTTCGTTTCAGCTATCAGCCCGGCCAGACAGGCACAATCCGCGACACTCTCCTCATACAGCACAACGACACAGAGTCGGACAGGATCCCCTGGAAGATATTCCTCGAGGCTGAGATAATTAAAATAGACATTGAAGCACTGACAGGCAACGGAACAGATACCCTGGATTTCGGGGAAATATGCATTAACAGTACCGACACAATGAATTACAAAGCAGTAAACCTGTCGATGGACAAGGTTACATTTACAGCTCCCGATGTAATTACCAACAAGGATAAATTTACTTCCTGGCTTACATCCGGCGCCGAGGCCGATCCGAACGACACAGTGTATTACAAGGTAGCATTCACGGCGCAGGAAGGTACTTTTGGTACGATGGTCTATGTCAGGATCAGTGACTGTCCCGACATAACCGATTCAATTTATGTGACCGGTACCGGTGTCAAGGCTGAACTCACGATTAGCGGCCTGCCTTCGGACACGATTGACCTGGGGGATATTTGTTCAGGCGACACAAAAGGCTTTGAGTTCACTGTGAATAATAAGTCTATCGTACCTGTGAACATCAATGTCGGCGCTGAAACAGGACAGGCAGTCGTAAGCCTCGCCTTTGCAGGAACCAATCCCTTGGAAAGCAACGACAGGGGTACGGTGAAAGTTACGGCGACACCAGTCAAAGAAGGCCCGTTCCTGTACAAGGGGTATATTTATACTACAGATTGCGGCGGCTACCGCGATACGATATTCGTTAAAGGAAAGGGAGTAGCCGGCAAACTTTCATTTACACCACGTGAAGTTGACTTCGGCGAGGTCAAGGTCGGCAATTCCGCTACCCAGGCTGTAACCCTTAAGAACATCGGTACCGGTGTCGTCTATATTCAACAGTTGAACGAACCGGGCCTGCCGTTCACAGTAACAGGCGCAGTCCCGCAGCCACCTGTATTCCTCAATCCCGGCGACTCGATTCAGCTTACAATCAGCTATGTACCGAACAACGACCAGGAACACAGGGACACACTCTACGCCAACGGGCTGGTAACAAGCGGCGCCTGTGCTGCCGATACATTGCTCCCGTTACGGGGCCAGGGCATCAAGTCGCTTGTAGAACTGGACACCAACCTTCTCGACTTCGGATTGATAAAGAATTGCCACACAAAGAAAGACTCAGTCCATATCAGGAATGTCGGTACGGCATCGATAGATATTACTGCCCACCAGGTTACCGGTACAGACAATAAGTATTTTAAACTTTTACAATCACCCACATTGGCGCATACGCTGAAGCCCGGCGGCAGCTATACTTACATTGTCGAATTCGACCCCGGCAGCAGCGCTGACGGCGACAAATCCGCCGCGCTCGAGATTACCACTGCCGACAACTCAGTGTATGTCGTCACCCTGAAAGGCAGCAATGAAGGCCTCAATGTTACCATTCCTTCATCGCTGATCTTCAACAGCGGGCCGATCGGCTCTCCACAGCAAAAGGTCATCACTGCCGTTAACAACGGAAACTTTGACGCTCACTTGGTAAAAGTGGTCAGTTCCAATCCGAAAGTAACTGTTACTCCTTCACAGGATGTGACGATTCCGGCAAAAGGTAGTACCGACTTTACCGTAACCATGGCGATGGATGTTGCCGGCCCGGTTGAAGCAGGCCTGCAGTTCATATTCGACTCCCACTGCGATGATACGTTGGAAACGAAAGTTTCAGGCGTGGTTCTCGACGGCAACCTTTCATATAATTCATCCATTGATTACGGGATAGTTGCTCCCTGCAGGGATTCGGTGATGACTCTGACGATTGCCAATACGGGAGAGACTCCGATTGAGCTCAGGACAATGGCCATTCAGGGAACAGACGCAGCCCTGTTCAGTTTCGTTACTCCTTTTACACCGACTACCATTGCTGTTGACAGTACTTATTCAATCGACATCCTGTTCGATCCGTCCAACACTTCAGACGGCGTTAAAACCGCCGAAGTTGTTTTCACTGCATACTACAACAGCAAGGAGAATACGTACAAGACGGTACTGACAGGCGAACGCCGCTCAGGCATACTTTCCGTCCCGGAACCGATAGTCTTCGGCAATATCATCATCGGTAAGCAGTCTTCGAAGTCGGTACGCGTAACCAATTCCGGCCAGCAATCCATCCGGATAACCGACATTCAGTTCCAGCATACCGAAGTTTACACTTTGTCGCCTGCCAACCCTGCAGTCCTGCTCGCACCCGGAGAATATGCAGACTATGTATATACTTTCAGCCCTGTGGCAGAAGGCTGTGTCTATGACACAGTATTAATCAGCTTTACATTTGCAGGCTGTTCAGACACCAAGCCGGTACCGATGAACGGCTGCGGCATCAATGCAGGCTCCATCACACTGTACATGCCTAACCTGACGGAAGTAATGCCCAACCTTCTCAACTATGGAATTCCCATTACGGCAGTATTAAGCCAGGATTACAAAGAATCAACCCTTACTGTCAACTCAGCCGAGATTGCTGTTTCTTTCGATGCCAATACTTTCATGCCCCTTGCCGTATCGAACGGAACCATGAGTGCTCCGGATCCGGTTGCAGGTACCAGGACAGTAACGATAAAGATAACACAACCGTTTGCCGTTAGTAAGTCGGGTACTCTTGTTTCCAGTCTGACAGGCAATACGATGCTCGGAAACACCGACCAGACCCCGCTGACGTTTGTGAGCGCCACTTTGCTCGACACGGAAGGAGCGCCGGCAGCAGAGGTCAGCACAGAGGACGGCAGCATAATATTCAAAATATGCAGGAACGGCGGCGACAGGCTGCTTTCGCCTTCCTATCCCCTGAAACTGTCAATCAGGCCCAATCCTGTAACTGACGGGGCTGTCGTAAGTGTTACCGCCCTGGAGAAAGGAGTCCACAGGCTGGAAATTACCGGGTTGCAGGGCGAACTGGTTTATTCACGAAGCTGGTATGCCGACAACAGCAACGGCAATGATTATACATTCGACCTCGACTTGTCGGCAATGGCAAGCGGTGTCTATTACCTCAGGGTGGTTTCTCCGACACAAAGCGCTTTCGAGCCGGTATTTATAATTAAGTAAGTTATTAATTAATTCGGAAATAAATTATGAAAAAGGTATTATTAAGTAATTTAATATTGAGTTTATTAATAATTGTACTTTCTGCCGGTGCCGCCACGGCACAGAAACAGAACGAGCGAAGCCCCGAAAAGCCGGTTTTCTGGTTTGGACCTTTTGCGTCGCTTAACGTCAATCTCCATTCGGCAGATTTTGCAAACCTGCCCAACACTTCGTGCTGCAGCCCGGGATATGGTTCCGGAAGCGGCCTGGGCTACTCCTTCGGGGCGCTGTTCATCTATCCCCTGAGGATCAAAGGGCAGGATCTGAGACTGGACTTCAGGCTGGGTTACAACAGTCTCGGCGCAGACCTCGTTACCGATGAATGGATTGGTAACACGAGGGATAACGGTTTCGACGGCAACGGTACGATCAAAGTCAATACGGAACATAAGATTGAATCGGCGCTGGGTTCGCTGGGACTGGACCTTGGCGTGGATTACTATTTCCTGAAAGGGCTCTACGGTACATTGGGCCTGAGGCTTGGTTACATACTCACAGGTACTTTCAGCCAGCAAGAGCTGATTACCGAACCCTCAGACATTACTTTTTCCGACGGTACCAGGGTCAGGAATGTATATAAAGAACAGGATATTCCCGAACTCAACAGTTTCCAGGCGGGCCTCTATGCAGGCATCGGCTATGACCTGCCAATCGGGAAGGAGCTCTATCTTACGCCAGAAGCCAAATTCTATTATAATTTCACAAATATCAGCAGCGACACAATCGACTGGAAGCCTCATTTCCTCTATATCGGCGTGGCGCTGAAGATACCGGTGATTCCCTCAGTCGAAAAGCCCGTCAAAGAGGAGGTCGAGTATGTAAGGGATACGATGATTGTCTCAGACATAAGCATTAAGAAGGAAGAAGTGAAACTGATCGGGCAGAAGGAAGATTTTGAAGAGACAGAACTGGCTGATATTATTATCAGAAAGAAGATTATTACTGAGAACTATGAGTTGCGCCTTCCGAAAACGGCAAGGCTCGACGCTGCACTCGAAGTTGCAGGCATTGCTCCCGACGGTACCCGTCAGGCCAATCCCACATTAGTGATTGAAGAAGTCGAAGCTGAAGAAGGCTTCCCTCTGCTGCCCTATGTGTTCTTCAGGAATAACAGCGCGACCTTCGACGGTTCCGGGATGAATCTCATCACAAGGGAAGAAACACGCAGCTTCGATGAGCAGAAACTACCGTGGAATACGCTTTCCATCTATTCTGACCTGCTTAATATCGTCGGTTCGAGGATGAGAGCCAGGCAGGAAACAAAATTAACTATTACCGGCTGCAACAATAACCTCGGGCCGGAAGAAAACAACCTGCAGCTGTCACAGGACAGGGCCGACGCCGTCAGGAATTACCTTGTTAATACCTGGAACGTCGATCCTTCGAGGATTACCGTGAAGAAACAGGGCCTTCCTGCCAATCCTGCCAATAATACCAAGCTGGACGGCCAGGTCGAAAACCAGAGGGCGGAACTTTCAAGCGACGACTATGAATTGCTGAAGTACCTCACACAGAAGGATGTGATCAGGACTTCCACTCCGCCGCGTGTGGAGATTAAGCCGTCAGTGCAGTCCGAAGCAGGGATGAAGTCCTGGAAAATCGAAATCGAACAGGGTGGTAAAGTGCTGAGGGAATTCAGCGGAGAAGAGCTGCCTCCGTCGGTGGAATGGAACGTGGAAGAACAACCGATGCCCGAAATGGAGGCGCCGGTGCTGATTAAGCTGACTGCCGTTGACGAAGCAGGCAACAAGACGCAGGCCGTCCATGAGACTTCTATCAACCAGCTTACTATCAACAAGAAGCGCTATGAATTGAAGGAAGATAAACGCATCGAGAGGTTCTCACTGATTCTATTTGATTTCGACAAGGCCACCCTGTCAAAAGACCACAATAAGATTATTGCCGATATTAACAAGAAGATTACCCCGCAGTCGAGCGTTACGGTTTACGGCTATGCCGACAGGATCGGCACTCCTGAATACAACAAGCAGCTTGCGGACAAGAGGATTCAGGAGACGAAGAAACTGCTGAATGTCAATCCGGGCAAACTGGAGTTCATACCCGTAGGCAGCGACGTGCTGCTCTATCCTAACGAGACACCGCAGGGGCGCTGCTACAGCAGGACTGTGAAGTTCGAAGTGGAAACGCCGCTTGGAAAGTAGGTCGGGAGTTGGGAGTTAGGAGTGTGGAGTTAGGAGTGTGGAGTTTCTAATTACGAATTACGAATTACGAATGTGGAGAGACGCAAGGCTTGCGTCTCAAAAGAGCAATCCATTCTAAAGAGAATTTGCTGTAGAGACAGGTCTCAGACCTGTCTCACACGATACCGGGCGTAGCGGGAGCGGCGTAGCCAATGCTGAATTCCGAATGATGAATGATAAATGCTGAATTATAAATTATGAATTAAAAAGTTTCCCTCGCCTTAGATAAGGAGGAGCTTAGATAATTACGAATGACGAATTACGAATTACGAATGTGGAGAGACGCAAGGCTTGCGTCTCAAAAGAGCA
>CAZWLN010000072.1:21624-21701 GCA_964634885.1 uncultured Hyphomicrobiales bacterium
TTAGATAAGGAGGAGCTTAGATAATTACGAATGACGAATTACGAATTACGAATGTAAGAATAAGCTGACCCGGAGCG
>CAZWLN010000073.1:0-20492 GCA_964634885.1 uncultured Hyphomicrobiales bacterium
TTAGTGGTCAGTGGCTGGTGGCTGGTGGTTAGTGGCTGGTGGTCAGTGGCTGGTGGTTGGTGGTTGGTGGTTGGTGGCTGGTGGTTGGTGGCTGGTGGCTGGTGGTTGGTGGTTGGTGGATGGTGGATGGTGGTTGGTGGTTGGTGGCTGGTGGTTAGTGGCTGGTGGCTGGTGGTTGGTGGTTAGTGGCTGGTGGTCAGTGGTTGGTGATTGGTGGCTGGTTAAAAGAGTGTGGAGTGAGGAGTGGGTAAGAGTAGATGGACACCAGTTCCAAGGTAATAAAGGTGGAGTCCATCTTAAGAAGCAAAGGCGATAAAGATATTGAAAGATGAGCATTAGAAGTTAGTATCCATGAAAATATTTCATGCAAATAAGGCTAACTTTAGTAAGGGTGAGAGAAGTAGAGACGCAAGGTTTGCGTCTCAGGAATTTGGAAAAAGAGTTAGAAGATGGACTCCACCTCCAAGATAAGAAAGAGAGATTGGAAGACAGAGTCCACCACGAAACAAAGAAAGGTGGAGTCCATCTTAAGAGGCATAATTTTGGTCAGGACAAGGCAGAAAAAAATTCGAATCGCAAATGCTAAAAGAACTTCTCCGTAATGTTCGTTATCAGCGACGGGAGTACACCGAAGAGAAGGGTTGCAGCGACGGAGACGGCAAGTGCGAATTTGGCGCTTCCTGTCCCTATCTGCGGCTCTTCGCCGTCGGTGGCCTGTGTTGTTGCACTTTCGGGTTCCCTGAAATACATCTGTATCACCAAGCCTATGTAGAAGTACATCGATATAATGGAGGAAATTACGGCTATGATCGTGAGCCAGGTGTATCCTGCTTCCACCGTGGCAATGAACAGGTAGTATTTCCCGAAGAAGCCTGCAAATGGAGGCAGCCCTGCAAGCGAGAACATAAAGACCGCCATTGCCGCCGAGAGCAGGGGATAGGCTTTACGAAGTCCGGCATAGTCTGCAATGGCGAGGTTGGTTTCGTCGTTGCGTTCGATCATGGAAACAACAATGAATGATCCTGTCTGCATGAATAAATAGGCGGCAGAGTAGAAGAGGATGCCGTTCCAGCCGCTGGCGTTTGCGGCAACGACACCCATCAGCAGGTAACCTGCATGTGCAACGGAAGAGTATGAGAGCATCCGTTTGACGTTCTTCTGTATCAGCGCAGTCAGGTTGCCGATGAGCATGGTTGCTGCCGAGATGACAGCAAGTATCATCTGCCCCGTCCCGGAACTGATGACGGATTGGGTGGAGGCCGCGTCGGGGACAATTAAGGCCCTGCCGACGATGACAAAGGCAATGATGGCTGCGGCCTTGCCGGCGGCGCTCATGAATCCGGAGATGACGGTGGGAGAGCCGTGATAGACATCGGGCGCCCACTGATGGAAGGGGAAGGCTGCAATCTTGAATCCCAGGCCAACAATCAGCAGGCCCAGGCCGATATTCAGATAGAATGGATTTATTCCCGTACCGGTCATGATCTTATTGTAGATGATCGACAGGTCGAGTGAGCCTGTTGCGCCGTAAACCATGGCAATGCCGTAAAGAAGGAAACCGGTGGCAAAGCAGCCGAGAAGGAAGTATTTGAGGGCGGCTTCAACAGAGCGGGGGCGCTTACGGAAATAGCCTGCAAGGGCATAGAAGCAGATGGACATGATCTCGATGCCGATGAACAGCAGCAGGAAATTCGCTGCATGGCCGATGAACATCATGCCGCTGACGGCGAAAACTATTAGTGAATAGAACTCGCTGTATTCATCGTATTCCCTGAGTATGTATGGCCTGGCGGCAAGCAGGGTAAGGATTCCACCTATGCAGAACAATATGTCCATGAAAGAAGCATAACCACCTATCGTAATCATATTGAGCAGGTTGAGGGAAGCCAGGTTGCCGGCGGCTGCCGAATAGGCATAATTAATATCTTCAGGTGTGGCAGGAAGGGTGAAACCTGCAAACAGGGCCGTAACAGCCAGTCCGGCAATTGAAAAATAGTACACTGCTTTCCTGCTGCGCCCGATTGCGTCGATCAGCAGGTTGACGATCGAGAACCCGAAGATCAGGATGAGCGGCGAAGCTAATATATATTCATTTCCCAAGTCCATATTCACATTACCTTATTTTCTGTTTATTGAATTTTAACACTTTCAAGTTCGACGTCAGGTTTCTTTTTTGTCGGTGGTTTTTCCTGGTGAAGACTGTCGGCTTTCGGCCCGCCGAAAGGAGCATCCAGCCCCTTTGTCACACAGAGTTTATTGACAAGCTGCCGGGTGGAACTCTCCGACACACCCATGAAAGTTTTTGGATAGACACCGATCCAGACGATGAACAGTACAATCGGCAGGAATGCCGCCCACTCCCGCTTGTTGATGTCCTTCAGTTCTTTGTTCGCAGGATTGTCGATGGTGCCGAACATCACTCTCTGGAACATCCACAACAGGTAAACGGCAGCGAATATTACTCCGGTAGCGCTGACAATCGTGAACCATTTCGAAGCGAGTACAGGCGACTCGAAAGCGCCGAGAAGGGTCAGGTATTCCCCGACAAATCCGTTAAGGCCCGGCAGGCCTACGGATGCAAGCATGGCAATGGCGAAGAAAACCGTGAAGGCTGGCATTACCCTGGCAATGCCTCCAAACTCGGCAATCTCCCTTGTATGTCTCCTCTCATAGATCATACCCACAGCGAGGAAGAGCATCCCGGTGGACAGGCCGTGGTTGACCATCTGGATGATGGCTCCCTGGAGGCCTGTTGCCGTCATCGAAAAAATACCGAGGACAACAAATCCGAGGTGGCTGACGGAGGAGTATGCCACGAGCCTCTTGACGTCGGTTTGTACCATCGACACCAGAGCGCCGTATATTATGCCGATTACTGCTAAGATGGATATAATGGAAGCAAAATCTATCGATGCCTGGGGGAACAATTCCAGGTTGAACCTGACGAGGCCGTAAGTTCCCATTTTCAGTAACACACCCGCCAGTATTATCGAACCGGGGGTGGGCGCTTCGGTATGTGCGTCGGGCAGCCAGGTGTGAAGGGGAAACAACGGTACTTTGATGCAGAAGGACAGCGCAAAAGCGATGAACAGCCACTTCTGGACGCCGATTTCAATAGGCGCCGATGCCAGCGCTTCCCTGATTGCCAGGTAATTCGACGTAAAGCCCGAATCGAGCCGGAGTATCTCTGTGGCTACATGGTGCCCGAGCCAGACGATGGCCACGAGCATGAACAGCGAGCCGACAACTGTGAAGATGAAGAATTTCACTGCTGCGTAGATCTTGTCTTTGCCGCCCCAAACGCCAATTATGAAATACATTGGGATTAGTATCAGTTCCCAAAAGATATAGAACAAAAAGAGGTCCAGGGATGAAAATACGCCAATCATCGCGAACTGCAGCACCAGGAGCATAATATAATACTCTTTGTGCCTTTTGGTGATGGAGCCGAAGGAAGCCAGCACAGCTACCGGCATGATGAAAGTGGTAAGCATCACCAGGAGAAGGGACATGCCGTCCAGGCCGAGCCGGAATCCGGCGTCGATCTGGCTAATCCACTGCTCGTCGATCATGAACTGGAAGCCCGGGTTGTTGCGGTCGAAACCGAAGAACAGAAACAGAGAAGCTGCGAATGTCAGCACAGACACCGCGAGAGTAATATATTTGAAGGCTTTTTCGTTGTCCCTGTTAATAAACAGCAGAAGTAAAGCGCCTGCCAGAGGTAAGAAGAGAGTTATCAACAGTTCGGTCATATAGCTTTATTACTTATTGTCAAACAAATTAGTTATAGTGAAAAGATCAACCAACCCAGGATGGCGATGACACCGGCGAGCATCAGCAGGGCATAGTTCTGGACGATGCCCGTCTGCATACGTTTTACAGCTTCGCCGGCAACGACCACAACCCTGGCAGTGCCGTTAACAAAACCGTCTATGAATTTCATATCGAAAATCTTCCACAGGAAATTGCGGGAACCATTCAGGACTGGGTCAACAACAGTTTTAAAGTACAAATTGTCGAGTTTCCATTTGTCAAGCAGCAATTTATAGAATCCGTTGTACTTCTTTGCCAGTTTCCTGGGTACCGACCATTTTTCATCGTGCAGGTAATACTTTCGTGCAAGGTAGATTGCACCGAGGGCGACAATGACTGACAGGCACATGAAAACGGCTTCTACGACTGCTGAAGGTTCACCGCCGTTGTGGTGCCTGGAGAGGATGTTCAGGGCATCGTTGAAAACCGGAGCGAGCCAGCTGTCGAGGAGATGGAAGTGGCCGAACAGGTGCGGAATGCCCAGGAATCCACCGACAGCGGACAGCGCCGCCAGGACGATGAGCGGCAGTGTCATCGTACGGGGTGATTCATGGGGGTGGACATGGTGGCTGTCGAAACGTTCCTTGCCGAAGAATGTAAGGTACAGCAGCCTGAACATATAGAATGCGGTAAAGAAGGCGGACACCACGAGGATCAACCATGGTAAGAAACCACCGTTCGCGAAAGTAAACCAGAGTATCTCATCCTTTGAGAAAAAGCCGCTGAAAAGAGGTATTCCGGAAATGGCAAGGGTAGCAACAAAAAAAGTAATATACGTAACGGGCATATACTTCTTCAAGCCACCCATCAATTTGATGTTCTGCTGTTCATGAAGGCCGTGAATGACTGAACCGGCGCCGAGGAACAGGAGGCCTTTGAAGAATGCGTGGGTCATCACGTGGAAGACACCTGACGAAAACGCTCCCACGCCAAGGGCTGCAAACATGAAACCAAGCTGGCTGACGGTGGAATATGCAAGTACTTTCTTAATATCATTCTGAACCAGGCCGACAGTGGCTGCGAAAAACGCGGTAGCAATGCCTACGGAAGCGACTACTGCCATGCTCACGGGAGCGAGGGCGAAAAGCACAGACGTCCTGGCAATCAGGAAAATGCCTGCCGTAACCATCGTAGCTGCGTGTATCAGAGCGGACACCGGAGTGGGGCCGGCCATGGCGTCGGGCAGCCACACTGACAGGGGTATTTGAGCCGACTTACCGGTGCATCCGAGAAACAGCAGCAGAGTGATTGTGGTAATCAATCCCGTATTGTACAATCCGGACGTTCCTGCTGAAGCGCTGTCCATGACCGATGTATAATCCAGGCTGCCGAATGTAGTGTAGATGAGGAACATTGCCAGCAGGAAACCGAAATCGCCGATACGGTTGACGATGAATGCTTTATTGCCGGCGTCACCGTTCCAGGTGATGCGGTAGCCTTCGAATTTCCTGTCGTACCAGAAGCCGATCAGCAGGTAGGAACAAAGCCCCACACCTTCCCAGCCGAGGAATGTAAGAAGAAAACTGTGAGCAAGGACCAGGTTCAGCATCATGAAGATGAAAAGGTTCATGTAGGCAAAAAACCTGTAATAGCTGCGGTCTCCGTGCATATAGCCGATGGAGTACACATGGATCAGGAAACCAATGCCCGTAACAATCAGGGTGAACAACAGGGACAACTGGTCCACCTGGTAGGACACGGAGATTGAAAAATTGCCGGCGCTGAGCCATTCATAAACATTGACTATTACCGGCCGGGTTGGTGCTTCACCCATGAATCCGAAGAACAACACACAGGCAACGACAAAAGAAGCGCCGACGGTAAAACTGGCAATCGAGCCGATCAGCCGTTCTTTCTTAAGGTATTTGCCAAAGATGCCTGTAATAAGGAAACCGGTCAGGGGTAGCAGTGGAACTAATACAATCAGACTATACATATATACCTGATAATAAATTTTTCAAAAAAATTAAATAATATCATTAATTATTTAAGTCTCAATTTATATATTGCATTTTAATCAGTTTTTCAAAATACAAAACATAAATTGATTAAACAAAATAAATCAATTTTATGAAAAGGACAGGAAAACAAAAGAGAAGAGAATAAAATTATATGAAAGACAAAAACGTTATTGAAAAAAGTGAAATGGTAACTGAAAGCAATGAAGACTGAGCAGATTAGATCGGAGCAGACACAGGAACTCGAACTCATGGAGATCGACTCCGCCGATTCGACGACAAGCCCTGCCAAGGTGATACTTTACAACGATGACTGGCATACTTTCGACGAAGTGATTAACCAGATTATTAAGGCAATCAAATGCCCCCACGACAAGGCGGAAGCTCTGACCTGGGAAGTACACAACAAGGGCAAAGCATGTGTTTATACCGGCGTAATGAATGAATGTCTCAGGGTCAGCTCCATTCTCGAAGAGATATCTCTTCACACACAGATCGAATACTAATTGACTTCTTCGTCATCACTTAGTGGCTCGTCAAACGGGTCCAGGCCCGAAAAGCTTTCGTCGGTCATGATCTCATCGTCAGGAAAGTCCTCAGGCAGTCCTTCTTCATCCGAAGGTTCCATCCCGTCGGCCTTGTAATAATCATCATCAATCGTGAAATTCTTTGCTTCTTCGCCGTCAACGATACTGATGTTGTCGTCGCCTTCCGTTTCGCCTGGGTCGCCGATTCCCAGTTCAATGTTCGTCCTTTCGCCGCAGGCACACAGTACTTCAATATTTGTAATGTCGCCGTCGTCGTTGCGGTGAACTATTACCGTGGTTTTCCTGTCCCCCTTGCTCATGTGGGTCGGATCATCGGCAATCTTGACGCTCTTACCTTTATCGACAATTCTTTCCGAGGGTATCCTGTTGCCGGAACCGATGCCTTCCAGTTTACCCGTGATGTTCTTCATGACCAGGAAGTCTTTGAATGTTTTAGAGTATATCTCCTGTTGTGTTTTGTTGTCCTCTTCCGACTGGTACGTATCGTCGAAATACTCCCTTTTGTGGCGTTCAAAGTCGTAATCCAGGATGGAGTCTATGTCAAGTTCGGGCGGTTCTTCCTTCTGTTCATCTTCGGTTTCCGAATCTAAGTCTTCTTCGGATTCTTCTTCATTTTCGCTGTCGTCGTCGGAGTGCCTGTTAATTACGTCGTCCGAATCGAACTCTTCGGGGAAAGGAGTCTCATTGCCAAAGAAGTCATCTCTTTCTTCTTCGTTACCATCAAAATTCTCATCTTCAGTCATAAATTACTCCGGATTAATTCAGACAGGTTTTAATGCATTCAGCCCGAACAGGGAACATAATGCGTTGGCGATATTGTCTAATGGTTGTATTTCATTGGCGGCATTGGCGCTGATGACGGCTTTAACCATGCCGGCTACTACACAGGTGTCCACGTCCTGGGAGATGATGTAGCCTCCAGAAGAGGACAATTTTGTGTAACTGACGCTTCCGTCGCTGCCCATGCCGGTCATCATGACACCCACCACCTGGTTGTTGTAGGACTCGAGAAGCGAGTTCATCGTTACTTCGACACTGGGTTTGTAGAGTGAGTCCGCAGGGTTATCCGTAACAATGATTCGTTGTCTTTTTGTCATGACCATCTGTTTGCCGCCGGGAGCAAAGTACACATTGCCCGGTTCGGGGATGTCGTTGTCGGAAGCTTCTTTGACTTTCAGTTCCGAGCTGCGGTCCAGTCTGTCGGCGAGGCTCTTGGTGAAGCCGGGAGGCATATGCTGCTCGATGAATATCGGAACGGGGAAGTTGCCGGGGATAAGCGGAATGACGTGTTTCAGCGCTTCGGGCCCGCCGGTAGATATTCCGATGTTTACTGCCTTGATTGATTCTTTTTTGGGTTTGGTTCCCGGCCTCAGTTTGTAAAGCTTGCTGTTTTCTTCTATCCTTGCATCAATCTCGGAGCTTGTCATCCTTTGCAGCAGTTTGTTGCGGTTGATGCGGTTCCGCAGGTTGGAATTGCGGCCGATCTCCTTTACCTTGGCAAGGATTTCCTGTCTCATGGAGTCCATGTCCCTGAAAGCCGGTTTTTTTGTAATGAAATCGATTGCTCCGCTGGAAAGGGCTTCAATTGTTGCCTCGGCTCCTTCCATTGTAAGGGTTGAAATCATTATTACAGGTGTGGGGTTAGTGTCCATTATTACTTTGAGCGCTTCAAGGCCGTTCATTTCGGGCATCTCGACGTCCATTGTAATGACGTCCGGTTTGAGTTCCCTTGCTTTTTCAACACCTTCGCGTCCGTTCTGTGCAGAGCCGATAATTTCTATTTCTTCATCGGTCAGAATGGTGGATATGGCCTTTCTCATGAAAAAGGAATCATCGACTATTAATACTCTTATTTTACTCATTATCCTGATAAAATTTATGAATATAATAATTTAGAAAAAGAAAAATTAAGAAATATTCATAACATATGCAAAATGTAAAAATAATAGGTTCTTCGCTATTTAGTATGGGTTAAAAGTGTCTATCATTGAAAAAATGGGTATTATCAGCAATAGGCGAACTGACAATAATACAGTAATAATGCGCCATTACATACCCCCCAGCCCCCTCTTGCCAGAGGGGGAGCGCTGTGTCAGGTCTAAACCCCTCTAAGAAGAGTGGTGGCTGCGTCAGCAGCCGGGGTGTGCCCATTGAAATTTGGAAAATAAATATTTGATTTTCTTCAATATTTACCCACTACAAATAGCGAAGAGCCAAAAATAATTGGTACTTAACTTTACAGAGGAGATTAATCGTAAAGGATCCGGTAAGTAATTCCGGCCTGTTGTTTAATACCTGTATTTTTGCTGTGAACGGATGTTTAGCTGTGAATAGACATAATCCTCACGGAGCTGTTTGGAGTCGCCGGGTTTAAGTCCTCCGAGGCCGATTTCGCCGATGGCGACACGTACAATCCTCAGCGCAGGGAAACCGACATTTGCGGCCATTTTCCTTATCTGCCTGTTTTTCCCTTCGGTAATTGTAATCCTGATCCAGGACGTTGGCTGGTTCTCCCTGAACCTGATGGGCGGATTTCTTTCGGGCAGCCAGGGTTCGGATTTCAGTTTCTCGGCTTTGCAGGGCTTTGTTGTGTATGGCCCGTCGTCCAGTTTGATTGTCACTCCTTTCCGGAGAGAGTAAAGAGCGCTTTCATCTATGTCTCCCTCCACCTGAACAAGGTATTCCTTGGTTTGCTTCTGGTCCGGGTCCAGGACAGCGGTCTTCAGGTAATTGTCGTTGGTAAGAAGCATCAGTCCTTCACTGTCGTAGTCGAGCCTACCGACTGAATAGACATCCCTGTCGAACCTGAAATAGTCCGAAAGGCACTTTTTGCCGTCCTTCGGTGAAAACTGGGATAAAACCTGGTAGGGTTTATAAATCAGATAGTATTTCTTTACTTGTTCTTTTCCCATTACAATTCCTATGCGATTTTGTATTTTTTAATAAATGCTTCTGCTTTCTTCCTGGTGGCATTGCGTGAATTATCCAACCTGCGGCGGACAAATTCAATTACGGGAGCTTTGTCTGCAATAGTGTCAAAGAACAGGCTGAAAGACTGTATTGCGTGGCCCAAAACGATATTGTGGCATTCGTCGGTTTCATAGCTGGCATCTTCGGTTTTCAGTATCTCTGCGGCAATCCTGTTGCTAAGTTCCGGTTTTGCCGCAGCGATTATTCCTGCTCCCTGGATGGTATTGGCCGCTGTGATCATTACCGGGCCTGCAACCGGCTGAAAGTATCTGTCGAATATCTTCTCAAACTTCCTGTCCTTAGCTGCTGCTGCCAGGTTGGCAACAATCAGTACCGATCCCCATTTGAAGAAGTTATTGTCATGGCTGAGCAAGCCTGATAGGAATTCGAACCTGTCGTCAATTATTTCCGGATTGTTCTCGCTGATGATCCTGATTATTTTCAGGCAGCCGTATTTAACTGCTGCCGGTTTAGCGTTCAGCCCAAGGAAAACTTCGTCGAGCAGCTCGCTGTCTGTTACTGCTTCGGCTGCAAGTTGAGCATGGTCTGCCTGTCGCGAACGAAGTGCAGCTTCAAGATTAATTTGTTCCATCGTCATCCCCTCCGGATTCTTCTTTGATGATGTCGTAGAGAATTTCTGCTGTGAATTTAACAATGTAAGGACAAATATTCTCGATTATTTTTTCTTCGCGGGCTTTGCGCAGTCCTTCGGCAGTGCCCATGTCCACACCTAACAGTTCAGTACAGTTGATTGAAGGGTATTGTTTAAGGAAACGTTCATTGAACTCCCTGACAAGGGAAAAAGTGTGTTCCTTGGCCTCATCGTCGCCGACCACAGCTTTGCCGTATTTCAGCCCGAGAACGAGATAGGCTCCTGTAACTGCTCCGCATGTCTGGCCTGTCCTGGCACATCCCGCAGCCAGGCCGCAGGCGATTTTGAAAGCAGTCTCTTTCGGAAGCCCTTCTGCCTCGCCGAAGGCTGCCAGGATGGACGGGGCGCAGGCGAACCTTTCGCGAAAATACTGCATCGATGCTCTTACCGGATTCATCTGTTCCATTTCGAAAAATTTATCTGTAAAAACCAAATTTCCAATTATAGGAATTTGAATGTGAATTTATTGTCAAATACCTGCAAAGAGCCTGTCGGCTGTTTTACTGCTGTTCTTCCGGCTGTCTCAGGTTCCTCTTCCAGAGGTCATTGGCAAAGTCGAGGAACGATTGGGGGGCGTTGTTGAAGGCCTTGTCGATGTTCTTTTTCCCGCCGATTTCCTGCTCGCCCATCATTACAATTGACTCGCCGCGGATGGCGTATTTTTCGCCGTTCTCCATCATTATGAGTTTGAGTTCGTCCGGCGAAAGCTCGCTCTTGCAGCCTAATTTGTACATGAAAGTAATTTCTGCAAATCCGTCCTTGTCGAGGTCGGTAGCCGACAGTGTCGAGGGGATGAAGGCGGCAATGTTGTTATATTCGCAGTCCCTGACCTGGTCCACTATCTTCTTTACTTCACTGTAGGTGCCGGTGTTGAAGTCGGCATAATGGACGGCATACAGGTATTTGCTTTTCAGGTACAGGTCTTCCTGAGTCCGTTCCTTTGAACTTTCGCTGAGGACGACGTAATTGTCGCCGTTCCTGTCAACCCAGTGGCTTCCGTTGATTATTAAGCCTTTGATTTCGAATTTACCTTTCAGGTTTTCCTTGTCGAAAGTTTTAAGTTCGAAGTTGATGGGAAGAGGTCTTACAGCAGACGAATCTGCCTGACTTTTCACTGTTTCTTTCTTTTCACCGCAGGAAACCAATAGCATTGTACAAATTCCGAGTATTAACGACAATCGATACATCGTGCCTCCTTTATTCTACTAAATATTTATATTTCAAAAATCAACCTCTTCGTTCTGCTAATTTAAAAAATAATATACTATTAAAGGTAAACTTTTAGTAAAGTCTGATAGTCCCGCTATCATCGCTTCGGAAGGCACAATATTATATTGATGTACCTGTGAAAAACATATAGTTTTTTTAAGGGTGATAAATCATGGATAATAACCGGAAGGATGCATGATGACAACAGAGCAATCGCTCAAAGAGCTGCGAACGATACCCGGAGTTGGAAAATCGATTGCCCTGGACCTGTGGAACATTGGCATCAGGAAGGTATCCGACCTGGCGGGCAGGAAGCCTGATGAATTGTACGATTCGTCCAATAAATATGCCGGTGTCGTTCAGGACCGATGCCTTCTCTATGTCTTCCGCGAAGCAGTCTATTTCGCAGAAACACCCGAGCCTGAACGTGATCCTGAGTTACTTAAGTGGTGGAACTGGAAAGACAGGCACGGTAACTCTCCCGGGTAAATTATTATTGAACATTAGCGTAAGGGAATAGCAAAAAGGCTGCCCACGATCGGAGCAGCCCTTTTTTCATAAAGCATATACCTGAAAAGATCAGGTTTCGTCAGGTTTTTTCTTATCAATTTTGTACCTGTATGCGAAGGTGATAACCATCAACCCCAGAAGGGCAATCGAAATGCCGGCAATGAGGATTATATCTTTATAGTCCGCCAGTTCGTCTTTCTGGGCGACGACGCGGACAAGTATTACTCCAACGAACGAAAATATTGTCCCAATGAGCCAGAATTTCTTCTTTTTAGCTACCATTTCACTACTTTGCCATAATCAGGGTAACATAGATTGCCGCTAATATGGCGGTAGTAATTACACCGCTGATGTTTGCGCCGAGAGCTTCAGGCATTATCAATGCATGAGGGTTAACTTCGCTTACGGATTTCTGTGCAACTTTGGCCGTAGTCGGAACGCAGCTTACTGCAGCGATACCGACCGTCGGATTGTATTTGCCCTTCTTGATGAAGAACATGATGTAGCCGCCGAAGATGCCGCCGATGCCCGAAAGCAGGAGCGACAGGATTCCCAGTATCAGGAGCTTCAGTACCACGGGATTGAGTATCGTGTTAGCTTCGCAGAGAACGCCGAGCAACAGGCCCAGGAACAGCGTCGAACCGTAAAGAATAGGTCCGGCAATCAGGTCGGAAAAGTGTTTCAGTCCTGCTTCTTTAACAGCTACTCCCAGGAACAGAGACAGGAACAGAGGCGCTGCAACGGGGAACAGCAGGCACAGAACGGCGCAGGCAACTATTGAGAAAGCAAGTTTCTCGCCCGATGTGATTTTGATTACTTTCTTTGGC
Source organism: uncultured Hyphomicrobiales bacterium (assembly GCA_964634885.1). Classification (GTDB taxonomy): domain Bacteria; phylum Bacteroidota; class Ignavibacteria; order Kapaibacteriales; family UBA2268; genus DAINRZ01. The sequence continues at coordinate 12,488 of CAZWLN010000073.1, forward strand.
GGCGGTGGCTGTATGCCTCTCAGCTTTTTGGGTATCATCAGCTTAATCAGGTACGGATAGCCGCCGTATGTTAATCCCAGGTAGAGGTATGCAACGACGGTAATCGGCACGAAGATGCTTTTCGACAGCATCAGTGAAGTGAAAAGCACCATAGGCCCGTCGGCTCCGCCTACCATCGAGATGGAAGCCGCATCGTTGAAACTCAGTCCAATAGCTACGGCGATGGGGAAAGTGGCGATGGTGCCGAATTCGCCGCAGAGAGCGAGGAACATGCTGGAAAAAGGCCTTGCCAGCAGGTGTCCCACGTCGAGCAGTACGCCGATGCCCATGAAAACGAGACAGGCAATCAGGCCGTTACTGAAAGTGAAAGTATAGATGGGCTGCAGAAAATCAATCTGCAGTATATTCATCAATGGCGTTGTGTCGCTGACTATGGGGTCAACCATGAGTGTACCCTGGACACCGGCTCCGAGAAACAGTACCCCACCGTTGACGGCAGCCATGCCAAGGCCCATCGGTATCATCAGCAGGGGTTCGAGCACTTCTTTCTTGCCGAGGTAGGCGAGAAGGAAACCCAGCAGGATCAGCCCGACTCTCGTAATTGCCAGGGTGGCATCCGATGCGAAGAGCGTCGAAAGCCCCTGGAAAAGATCTAAAACATTAAAATCCATGATATTTTTTCCAAACTTAATTTATTACTTCTTCTTAGCAGAGAAAACCTTCAGTGCAGCGAATATCCCTTTGATGACCAAAACAACAAAGAAGGAAATCACGGCACCGATGCCATAGACCGTCAATGCGACGGTAATTGAGTTGTCCATATTACTCCCGCCGGTTATTATTCAAAAGTTAATATTACCTGGCCGTTTTCGACAGTGTCTCCGACTTTAACGTCGATTGTTTTGACGATGCCGAACTGGTTCGAGTAAACGCTGGTTTTCATTTTCATTGCTTCGATGGACGCAACGATGTCCTTCTCTTTGATTGTAGAGCCTACTTTAGCAAAGATCTCCACCATGACGCCGTTAATGGGGCATGTCAGTTCTTTTGCTTTAGCGACATGCTTTACCGGAGGTTTGTATTCTGCCGGGCGAAAGGCGTCGCGTGTTTCAGGCGCAGGATGGTATGGCATGTCGGGCGCCGATGGCAAATTGTGAAATGGAGAGGCGCCGTCGTCTTCCATTAGTTCTACTTCTACTTCATATTTTTTGCCATTTACATTGATTGAGTACTTTTTCATAATTCTATTATCGTTTTGGTTGAACAGTATGTGAACTCATTATATTAAGCTTGCCTGTACGAGCCCAGGCAGAATCGGTTTCGTCGTGGAACGGGGTTATCTTTCTTACGACAACCTGACCCTGAATGTCGTCGGCTATAGCGGCCGAAATTACAGCAATCAGTTCATCGGTGTCTTCTTCGGCGGGTACGACGGCAACGGTTTCTTCTTTACCATACACTTTGTCGTAATACCAGGAGCCGGTAACCCTGAGAAGAAAACCGACAAGGACTAATGCTACTGCAAATATTATTATACCTGTCATAATTTACGTTTCATTAAAGTGGAATTAAACCGTGTTTCTTCTGTGGCCTGCCAACGCGTTTGTTCTTGAGTGTTTCAACGGCAATCGACAGGTAGTACCTTGTTTTCTTGGGTTCGAGCACCGTGTCCACCACACCGATTTCAGCTGCTGTGTAGGGTGTGGCGAATTCTGCGCGGTACCTTTCAATAAGCTCTTTGCGCTTTTCTTTGGTGTTCTCGGCTTTCTTCAATTCGTCTTTGTAGATTACCGAGATGGCGCCTTCTGCACCCATTACTGCGATTTCCGCGGTAGGCCATGCAGCAACCCTGTCTGCTCCGAGGCTCTTGGCGCTCATTGCCAGGTAGGCACCGCCGTAAGCCTTGCGGATGACGATGGTAATCTTTGGTACGGTTGCGGCAGAGTACGAAAACAGCATTTTGGCTCCGTGGCGGATGATGCCGCCGAATTCCTGTTCTACGCCCGGTAAGAAACCGGGTACGTCCACGAAGGAAACAAGGGGAATGTTGAAAGCGTTACAGAACCTGATGAAGCGCGATGCTTTGTCTGAAGCGTCGATGTCGATGGCTCCGAATTTTTCGATGGGTTGGTTGGCGATGACGCCTACAACCCTGCCGTTAAGCCTTGCAAAGCAGACAATCATGTTCTTTGCGAAATGGCTCTGCACTTCCAGAATGGAGTCCTGGTCGAACACCCTGTTGATTATCTGGAACATGTCATAGGGTTCACGCGGATCGTCGGGAAGTATATTGTTAAGCGCTTCGTCCTCGATGTCGGTAATCTCGCCTGTCCCAATATTGGGCGGCATCTCATAGTTATTCGAGGGCATGTAGCTGAGTAGTTTCTGTGTAATTTCTATTGCATCTGCATCATCTCTTGCAATGAAGTGCACGTTGCCGCTGTGCATCGATTGGGCCATGGCGCCACCAAGCTCTTCGGCGGAGATTTCTTCGCCGGTAGCTTCTTTGATGACCTGTGGGCCGGCAATGAACAATTTGCCGGTACCTTCGACCATGACGATGAAGTCCATCAGGGCCGGTGAGTAGGCCGCACCGCCTGCGCAGGGGCCTGCAATTATTGCAATCTGCGGGACAACGCCGGAAAGGAGTGTGTTGTAGTAGAATATCCTTCCGTATCCCATCAGGGAGTGGATGCCTTCCTGAATCCTGGCTCCGCCGCTGTCGTTAATGGAAACGACAGGCGTGCCGTTTTTCAGCGCCATATCCATTGCTTCGCATATTTTCCATGCATGCTTCCAGCCGACACTGCCGCCCATGATTGTGAAATCCTGGGAAGTAACGTGTACAAGTTTGCCGCCGATGGGGCCTAAACCGATAACTACGCCGTCGCCGGGCAGTTTCATGTCTTCCATTCCAAAACCTTCGCCGCAGTGGTCAACGAAACGGTACAGTTCGTCGTAGAATCCTGCGTCGAAGAGGTAATGGAGGCGCTCTCTTGCCGTCATCTTGCCGGTCTTATGCTGGGAGTTGATCTTGTCCAGTCCGCCGCCCATCAGGGCTTCCATATCTTTGTTCTTTAGTTCTGCTATCTTGTCGCCAACCTTAGACATATTACCTCAAAAATAAGTTTTTGAAAAATTTCTCAAAAATCAAAGCCAAAACTAACATCTATTATCGTAAATAAAAATAAATAGTTTACAAGTTTTATACTTATTCGAAAATAATATACCGCAGGGTTAAAACTCTGCCTTTGAGCAGCAACACGGGATTCGTGTTTTGTAAGTTGTTTCATATTATGGAAATACCTGTTGACTGACAGCCGTTAAATTAAAAACAATTAATATGAATTACATTGTGAGGAAATGAAAAGTGTGAAAGGAATTACACATCATAGTGACGATCTGTCGGGATTTATCCTTGAAAAACAGGAGGAGAAGCGCCGGTACAAAGTACGGCTATACTTTAACCGGGATTGTGCATTAGATGGCCCAAAACACGGAATATCCAACCACCCCTGGCCCCTCCTTATCCAAGGAGGGGGAAACTATTAAATTGCTATATATCAATTATTAATGTGATATTTACAACTCCTAACGCATTATCCGGGTTTAAGTTCAGCTATGGGATGACACATAATGACTGCCCCTCACGGAAACCCCAGGACATTGTATCAGGAAATTTACATTAGAGATTATGCCCACAGGCCTTTCATTTCTCAGTATTTTCTCAGGAGCCTCACGTTGTTCTTCCCGAATATCTCGATTGACTGGGCTACTTTATCTTCGCTTAAACCGATATTGACATTGTAAGCAGCATAGCCTGCTTTGTAATTCAGCTTTTTGTCATAGACATTGAATATCACCATATTCTCGGAATCAATGTCACTGCAAATCTTCCGGAAATCATCGATGATCCTGTCGTCGTTTCGTTTTTCCAGGTCAATCCAGATGTTATAACCTTTACTTAACTGCTTTGCAGCCGGTTCCACAGCCTGTGCATATTCGGCAACAATCTTCATGGTCTGGTCGTCTGACTGCACTTTACCATAGACGACGATGATCTTGTCCTCGACGAGCAGGTCGCGCGATTTTCCGCAGGCTTCGCTCCAGAAGATGACTTCTGCCTTGCCGGTGAAGTCCTCGAGCATGATGAAGGCAATATTATTGTTGTTCTTGTCTAATTTGGAGCGGACGCTGGACACCATGCCGCATACCTTAACGCTCATTCCGTCTTTCTCTTTGCCTTTCTCACCCAATTTGATGTCCGACAGGAGGTTCATGTATGGAAAATAGCTGTTGAGGGGGTGGCCTGTAAGATAGAAGTTCAGTACTTCTTTTTCATGTTGTAACCTGGTTTTTTCCGGCCAATCCGGTACATTCGGTATTTGCGGCTCTGTTTTCTCTACTTCAAAAGCCTCGCCGAAGAGGCTGTCCATTCCCAGGTCTTTGCTTTCGTTAATGCTCTTGGAGTATTCGAGAGCCGGGTCGATGGACTGCATCAGTGCAGACCTGTTGCGATGGAGAGAATCGAAAGCGCCGGCGCTGATGAGGCATTCGAGCGCTTTTCTGTTCAGTTGCCTGTTGCCTACGCGTGCGGCACAATCGAAAAATGAAGTAAACGGTTTTTCTTTCCGTGCTTCCATTACATAATCGACAACGGCAGTGCCGACGTTTTTGATGGCAGCAAGGCTGAAATATATTTCATTATTGACGGCGTTAAACATACCTGCCGACAGGTTAATGTCCGGGGGAAGGATTGTGATGTTGAACAATTTGGCTTCATCCATCAACTGGACGATTTTGTCCTGGTCGTTCAATTCTGCGGTCATGTTGGCAGCAAGGAATTCTGCAGGGTAATGTGTCTTGAGCCATGCAGTCTGGAAAGCCAGGTAAGAATAGGCCAGGGAGTGCGATTTGTTAAAGCCGTAATTAGCGAATTTGAAAATCAAATCCCAAATCTGTGTGGCAATCTTTTCACTGATGCTGTTCTTAGCAGCGCCTTCCAGGAACAGGACTTTCATCTTGTCCATTGCTTTCATGTCTTTTTTACCCATGGCACGCCTGAGGATGTCGGACTGGCCGAGGGAGAATCCGGCGACGTCCCTGCCGAGCTGCATTACCTGTTCCTGGTAAACGATGATGCCGTAAGTATTCTTAAGCGAGTTTTCCATCACCGGATGCAGGTATTCGATTTTCTTCTTACCGTTTTTCCTGTCGATAAAATCAGGAATGTTTTCCATTGGTCCGGGACGGTACAGGGCGTTCATGGCCGTCAGTTCTTCGAGGCTCGACGGTTTCAATTGTTTGAGGTACTCCTGCATGCCTGTGGATTCGAACTGGAAAACGGCGAGTGTCAGTCCCTTAGACAGAAGCTCATAGGTTTCTTCGTCGTTAAAATCAATTTTTTCTATATCGATTTTTGTTTTGAAATTATTCTCAATCATTGTCAGAGTGTTCTCGATGATGGACAAGGTCCTGAGCCCCAGGAAGTCCATCTTAAGAAGGCCTGCCAGTTCCAGTTCCTTCATGCTGTACTGAGTGGCAATTTCCTTGTTGGATTTGCTGTTGGGGGAGAGGTAAAGCGGCACATAGTCGCTTACAGGCCCGGGAGCAATGACAACGCCGGCTGCATGGAGCGAAGTGTTGCGGATGAATCCTTCGAGTGTCTTGGAATAATTGATAAGGTCCCTGATCTGAGTGTCTTGGCTGTCTTTCAGCCATTTCAGTTCGGGCAGTTCGATTGCTTCGGCTAATGGTTTCACTTTTCCGAACTCTGATGGAATTTTAGAGTTGATGTCATTTATTATAGAGTAGTGAATGCCCAGAACCCTGCCAACGTCCTTGAGAACGGCTTTGGTAGAGAGTTTACCGAAAGTAACGATCTGTGATACTGAATCGGAGCCGTATTTCTCCCGGCAGTATTCGATTACCATTTCCCGTTTGTCGTCGCTGAAGTCGATGTCGATGTCAGGCATGGACACGCGTTCGGGATTGAGGAAGCGCTCGAAGAGCAGGTCGTATTTCAGTGGATCGACGTTGGTGATGCCGAGGGCGTAAGCAACGATGCTTCCTGCTGCCGAGCCTCTGCCCGGACCCACGCGGCATCCCATCCTGCGGGCAGCGTTGATGAAATCCTGCACGATAAGGAAATAGCCTGAAAAGCCCATTTTTGTTATTACGCCCAGTTCGTATTCTGTCCTTTGTTTCACTTCGTCGGTCATTTCAGGGTATCTCTCATCGATGCCCTGGTAAGTCAGTTCTTCCATAAACTCATCGAGGGTGGCTGCTTTTGAATGTTTCGGTATTTCGAACTCGGGCATATACAGCTTCTTGTCGAATTCCATATTGCATTTCTCAGCCACTTCGACAGTGTTATTTATTGCCTCCGGGTAGTCGGCGAACAGCTCTGCCATCTCCTGCTTTGTCTTGAAATACATTTCAGGGACCTTGTAGCGCAGTTGTTTGATGTCGAGAGTGCCGGAGTTGGAGGCGCTCGAGTCTTTGATCAGCAGGTGCACATTGTGGGCGTAAGCGTCTTCTTTACGGATATAATGGACGTCGTTTGTAGCAACGAGCTTGATCCCAAGTTCCTTAGCCAGTTTGGGTGCCTCCTTCATGATGACCCGGTCTTCATCCAGCCCGTGATCCTGAAGCTCGATGTAGAAGTCATCGCCGAACACATCCCGGTAGAACGTAGCCTTTTCTTTGGCGGTTTCGTAGTCTCCGGAGACCAGGTGGGCATTGACGACACCTATGACGCAGCCTGACATGGCAATAACTCCCTCGCTGTATTGCCTGAGCAGTTCTTCGTCGATACGGGGTTTGTAATAGAAGCCTTCGGTATGAGCGAGGGTTGTAAGCTTACACAAGTTCTTGTATCCTGTCCTGTCTTTGGCCAGCAGAATCAGGTGGTAATAGTTCCTGCGCCGGGAATCTGATTTGCCGGCAGTTTTGTCAAAGCGGCTTCCGTTTGCAACATAGGCTTCGAACCCGATGATAGGTTTGATGTTCTTCTCTTTTGCTTTGAGGTAGAACTCATAGGCTCCGAACATGACGCCGTGGTCAGTCAGGGCCAGCGCCTGATGGCCGTCTTCGACGGCAGCAGCCAACAGGGTGGCCGGGGTACAGGCAGCGTCGAGCAGCGAATAGTGCGTGTGGTTGTGAAGGTGTACGAAGTCGCCCATCTATAATTTTTCCTAATAAAAATCAAAAATCAATAATTGATAATTTAGCGAAAAAATTGAATTATTAGAATTTTTTTATTAGATGGGAATTATTATGGAAAAAATTCATTCTTTTTTATGGCACCTGAATATATAATCAGTACTGTTATTTCGGTCGCAATAACGCCTTCAGGCCGGAAATGCAAACAGCCATCAGACTGCCGTGTACGGCTTTTTCATAATAATACGTAATGATGTATGCTTCAGGCCCGCCGATGCCCTGCGATTTTTAACTATAGCTTTCATAATCACTATATGTGTTTAGGAATATCTTCTTTGGAAAAGCTTGTTGCAGCTGAGGTAGTATCGATGCTTCAATTCAAATTCAGCATTTTTAAAAGCAATGTTGTCTTTTTTCGCCAATCATGATACCTTCTTCTTTACCTCTTTTTTCGCCAATCATGATACCTTCTTCTTTGCCAACCATGATGCCTTCTTCTTTGCCAATCATGATTCCTTCTTCTTTACCGCGCATCAAAGCTTTCTTCATGGCAAATGACATACGGTCGGCTTCGTCCCTGACGGCTTTCTCACGGAATTCAATTATTGCCCGTACATCCTCGTCGGATGTCGCTCTCTTCATCTTTTCTATGGCTTTCATGGTTTCAATTTCAGGATATCTTCTTTTGAGAGGCCAGTAGCAACAGCAATAGTATCGATAGAAATATTAAGCGATAGCATCTGTAAAGCAACAAGTTCCTTCCCTCTTTTTTCGCCAATCATGATACCTTCTTCTTTGCCAACCATGATGCCTTCTTCTTTGCCAATCATGATTCCTTCTT
>CAZWLN010000074.1:0-20030 GCA_964634885.1 uncultured Hyphomicrobiales bacterium
GATCTTGGTTCTCAGGTCTAAAGCAGGGCCTGTTCCTTCGCTTATGCCGACAGTGTATGATGTTGTTGTGAACTCGAATACTACGGGAGCCTCGATACCTTTCCAGTAAAGGGCATCGACGGCAGACTGAACTCTTTCGAAGTTGCGGGCATTGTATGTGCTGTCAACAACATGGTTACCGGTAGTCAGCCAGGGACCTATTGTGTATGTACCTGCCATCGGGGCTATGACCGTGAAGGTATCCTGAACTATGTTGTTTTCTTCGATATAATCTTCGTTGGCATATACATTGGCTGTAATCTGGTATTGGCCTGCTTCTGTTGGTGTAAAGTAGTCATAGTACCAGTCAACGGTGTTATACTCAACTCCTGAAGGAATACCTGTTACTTTGACACCCTGTACTTTGTACACTTCGGTCAATTCGGGCAATTTCTTGATTACAAGCGATGTCGGTGCATTCGAGATGTCGCTCTTACCGTTGTTCATATAGCGTACGCGGGGCCTGATCGGCCTGCCGACGCAGTTCTCAATCGGTACGTCGTTCTCGTCAATATCGCTGGGAGCCAGAACCATTTCAGCAGAAGCTTCGATTTCGGGCGTGATCTTGAAATAGTGCTCGGTAGCGCCTGTCCAGGGCCAGTAGTTGTCCCACTCTTCCTGTTCGCCGGCGAGATGGACATAGGCTTTCAGGCGGTATTTACCCTCCTGTACCGTGTTCCATGAAGCAAACTCTACGTCTGTTTCATCGCCAAGTGAAAGAGCATGATCATTCCAGTATAATGAATCCCTGTGTACCTGGACATCGTTCTCATCATAAAATTCTACAATGATATAGAAATTCAGGACATTGTTCAGGCCTTTGTTGGCAACTTTGATTTTTATCGGTATAGGTTCTCCGGCTGCATAAACATATTCTTTATATGATTTTGGATTAAGAATACGTTTGATCTGGAGGTTCCATTCGTTGGCAATATTTATATAGTAATTATTATCAAATGCTTTTGCATTATGTGTGATGACATCCACAATGTGGTAATAGCCGCCTGAAATATAAGGCTGGTTTGTCAGCAGGTCGAGGCAGCCGTCAGGATTGGGGGCGCCGCCGAAGGCAATATTGTCTGCTGCCGGTGCAGCAGGTGTCTTGGTTGTGAAAAATGTCTTCACATCGTTTACAAATGAATTGGTAGCGTCATATATCCTCCTGAAATTCGGGCTTACAGGATAGGATACCGGGCCGTCGATACTCCTGCGGACAGTAGCGCCGCCGGCAATATTGTTAAGTGTCATCGATGGCCTTTGGTTGTCGCCGTAACCCAGTGGATCGGTCGTTCCGTTACCGTAAACGTAGCCCCTGCGGATGTTAACGTCCGGTGTGGGAGTCTGGGCAAGAATGTTCGGGCCGTAATAGAATCGAACAGACTCTCCGATAATACCGTCAACATCCTGATTGTCCCTTACTGTTGCGTAATAGGACTGGCCGCTGCTCAACAGGTCGCCGGGCCTTCCTGCTTCCCAGCCCAGGCCGGCAGAACCGTCGCCGTTCGGGTCGAGGTTGATGTAATTATTGTAAGGCATGGAATAAGTATAATAACCCGACAAACCGATGATTGCAGTTCGCCAGTAATAGCCATAGTTGTTCCAGGATGAGCCTACTTCGCAGCCGCCTCTGTGCAAGGGGCCGTAGCAGTATTCTATCTCATTTGATGTTTCGTAGAGCTTTACCTGGACGTAAAAATGAGTAATGTCGCTCTGGTAGTAGGAGTATTGCGTGTACAGCCAGCCGAAGTCGGACCATTCGAAAGTGGCAACCCTGTTAGGAGCTGCTCCGGTAACAAATACTCGCATATAATAATTATAATTGAAATAATAAGCATGATTGCCCCAGAACGGGTATAGATATGCGCCCATATACCTGTTATATGACGAATATGGTATATAGTCATACTGTACAGAATAGTACGGATAGAACGATACGTACCAATAAGAAGTTGAGGGTGCCAGCCTCAAACCACAACTGCCGCTCATAGTAGCAAACCTGCAGTTCTGCCCGTCAATATAGAAATTGAACGGCAGGCTGTATATCAGGTATGATGAAGAATAAGTATATGGCCCGGAGCTTGATTGCCAGGATGTAAGAGGCGTATAGGCCTTCGCCGAAGCTTTTACCTGGGCCGTAACTATATTGGGAGGAATGGTTTGTGCATTGGTCTCCTGCCAGGAAGAAAACAGGAAGCAAAATAAAAAAATGCTTCCGATTAGTCGTAATCTCATTTGCATAATTGAAACCCTCAAAAGTAAAACGTGTATTTTATTTTCATTCTATTAAATCTGTATATATTTTATATCAAAAATAATGCAATTTGACTGCATTACATTTTACAAATATACATTTTTATTCATATAAATAACACATGAATGTAAATTATGATTCAAAATATTTTTATTTTTTTTCATTATTCTCCTGTTCTACATTTTTTTTCATTTCTATTGATTTATCAGATTTTAAATTGCAAAACGCTTAAAATTTGTAGCTATTAGCTTCAGTACTTGTTAAAAACCTATTTAATATTGCTGTTATGGAAAGTATTTGTAATAAGTGTCTGATAATAATACAGAAACACAACTCCATTACTCACCCACAGGTCAACTCCCGGCAGAGGAAGAACGGTACGTCAGGTCTTTCTTCTTTACATAGCAGTGGCTGAAGAAGCAGTCGGAAGGGGGATATTGATATGAAACAAATATTTTTTCCTTGACATATTGAACCATTACAAATATCATAGCACACAATTTTATTCGGATATATGTCCAATATTCTAAATTTTGAAATTTCATGTTATAAAACACAATTAGTATGTCTTGTCAAATTAAAATAAATTCATAGCTTATTTTATATTATAACATTTTTTTTTAAGTTGGAAATATAGTAATTTTCAAAAATGATAGCATTTATTGGTATGTTTGATATAGGTGAAAATATTCGGCAAGGGTTTATATATGTATAAGTTCGTAATAGTGTTGATAGTCATTGCTGCCTGTACTTCAACAGGCGCCGACTACAGCCTGGTTGACCGCTACGGGAAGAAAACGACAATCAAACCGCTGGTACTCAATCAAAAGGAATATCTGCCCCTGAACAGGTATTACAAGGCTATTTTCCCAAACAGCTATTTCAACAGCGCTACGAACACGATTAAAACCGGTACCAGTACAATCAGGATTACTCCGGCGACTTTCTATCTATTATATACTGCCGGCGGTTACTCCTCACCGGCACAGATGAACCTGCCGGCGCTCAGGTACTCCGGCGACCTGCTGGTGCCCCTTCGTTCGTTCTTCCTCTCCCTGAACCAGTTCCCCGGTTTCAGCGTGTCTGTCAAGGACAATGTCATCAATATGGCAGACACTGACGGCAAGGATATTCTTACTGGGGAAGTAACAGGCGGCGAATTCCAGAAAACCGATGAGCGACAGCCTGTTCTCACGAAAAAGAAGAAGCCGGTTAAAGAAACCGAAATTCAGGAACCGGAACATGAACCCGGGTACGATCAACATGAATCCCAGAATGATGAACCTGAGATTGATCACGACACTAAGAAACCTGAACCGAAATACGGCCTGAAGAACACTGTTGATGAATCGCAGGCAACGGCGCCCGTCCTTGCCCGCTCATTCAATTTTACTTCTGCCGGTTTCGCCGACAAACTTGACATCATCGCCGGATTGGACCAGGTTAAAAAGACTCCGCTTCAGAACAAAGAAATTCCCGGGAAACAGGAATCCCCTCAATATAAAGAAAATATTATTGACCTCTCCTATCCTCCCAATTTATATGTTATTCCCAAAAACCTGATTAGAAAAGAACTGGAAGACATGAAAACAAAGGACGTTAAAAATTAGATGTTAGGTATGTTATGAATTCTGTTTATTTTCTCCTATTCGGACTTGCATGGTTCGTTTTCGCTTACAACTGGTGGGGCAGTGTAATTAAGAAAAAACTCACCCACACAGACGACTCCATTCCCACTCCTTCGCAGAGGCTTAACGACGGCAAGGACTATGTTCCGACAAAACCGTCGATACTTTTCGGCCACCATTTTTCTTCAATTGCAGGCGCCGGCCCCATCGTCGGCCCAATCATCGCCTTTGCACTGTTCGGCTGGCTGCCGGCAATGATCTGGGTTGCAGTCGGTTCCGTTTTCATGGGCGCCGTACACGATTACACAGCCTTAATGGTGAGTGTGCGCAACGACGGTGTCTCTGTCGTCGAAGTGGCAGAGAAAGCTGTGTCACCCCGAACCAGGAATATTTTCTCCGTCTTCGTTTGGCTGTCACTGGCCCTTGTACAGGCCGTTTTCACAGACCTGACGGTACAGACTTTCATCGAAGGCCCCGGCATCGTCATTCCGACATTCGGATTAATCGGCATTGCCATTATCTTTGGCCTCATGGTAAACAGGTTCAAAGTCAATAATGTAGTCGCAACGATCATCTGCCTCGTCGGCATCTTCTTTCTTATCTACTACGGTACTCAAATTCCGGTTGTCATCGATTCACCGCACGCTAAGCTGATCTGGACAATTACAATCCTCGTTTACGCTTACATTGCTTCGGTTCTGCCGGTGTGGATCCTTCTGCAACCGAGGGACTACCTTTCTATGTATATCTTAATTGCGGGAATGGTACTGGGCTTTACCGGTATGATGTTCCTCCATCCGGAAATCAAAGCGCCGGCTTACGTATCTTTTGACAGCATCATGGGCCCGATGTTCCCCATCCTGTTCATTACAATTGCCTGCGGCGCATTCTCAGGATTCCACTCACTCGTTGCCAGCGGTACTTCGGCAAAGCAGCTGCGCAAGGAGTCCGACGGCCAGAAAGTGGCTTTCGGCGGAATGCTTACAGAAGGTTTCATGGCAATTCTTGTAATCGTAATGGTTGCCAGCATTTTCAACTGGGACAGCAATGCGGGAGGCCTCATCAATTTCCAGGAACTGTATAAAAAAGGCCCGACAATTGTATTCGGCAACGCTTTCGGCTATGCGGTCGAAACCCTCGGAATACCGCTCAGCCAGGGCATTTCTTTCGGCATCCTCATGCTCAACGCCTTCATCCTGACAACCCTCGATACCTCAACGAGGCTCAACAGGTACATAGTCCATGAGACTCTCGGTGTACGCGTCGGCGGCATATTCAAAAACAAGCATTTTGCCACAGCTGCCAGCGTAATTGCTGCTTTCCTCCTCATCGAGACCGGCGGTTACAGCGCTTTGTGGCATACTTTCGGCGCTGCCAACCAGTTGATCGGCTCACTGGCGCTCTTTGTAATTACGGCTTACTATCTCGAACGCAAGTCCCCGGCCCTGTTCACCTACATTCCGGCCATACTGATGCTCGTCATCGTCGAGGTTGCCCTGATCTACAATCTTACAAATGTATATATCCCCGGAAGCAAATGGCTGCTGGCTTCAATATCCGTTGTACTCTTTGTTCTCGGCATAATCGTGGCCTGGGATTCGACAAAGAAAATATTGGAGTTAAAAAAGAAAAACAAACAACAATAATAAGCTTTAGAATTACGATTAATATTTATTAATTTTGCTTTGGGATTTATTAGATATTTGTATTAGAAATAATGATTTTCGATATGAAAAGATATTCGATTGTAATTGTGTTCTGTTTCGTGCTGCTTGCTTTGCCCGCAGTAGCAAAAGTAAAGATGCAGCCCTATCTTCAGGCTGTTACAAACAACAGCATAGTCGTAATGGCTGTGTGCGACTCTAAGGAAGATGTCACGGTCGATTACGGCAAGTCGGCAGATTACGGGAAACAGGCTGTCAGCAGCACTTACCTTAAACCGGCTGGCAAACAACGTTACGTCTTCAGGATAAAAATTGAAGGCCTGGAACCCAACACAGTTTACAATTACAAAGTGACACAAGAGGACGAACCGACAAATAATGAGACTTTCAGGACTGCCGTCAATCCCGGCACTCCCTTCAGGTTCGGCCTCTTCGGCGACTGCCGTTCCAATCCCCTTGTCCACGCAAAGGTCATCAGTGCCCTGAAGAAACTTGATCCCTGGTTCTCTCTTTACACCGGCGACATCTGTGGCGACGGCAGCAAATACGAATACTGGATGAAAGAATTTTTCATCGACGAACAACTGAACCTCATCAAGAATGTTCCGTTTTTCAACGGTGTAGGCAATCACGAAGGCACCGGGAAAAACCCGAAGGCTTTTCTCCAGGCTCCCGAGTCTCCTTCCGGCAACCAGTTCTACTATTCTTTCGAATACGGCGATGTATTCTTTCTGGTACTCAACAGCGAAGAGGACATTGCCCCCGGCAGCGAACAGTTCGAATTTGCCAGGAATGCCGTCAAGAACACAAAGAAGAAGTGGAAGGTAGCCTGCTGGCATAAGCCGGCATACTGCGCCGGCGGCCACGGCCCCAATTCCAAAATGAAGGAGTTTACCTCAAAAGTACTCGAGCCGGCCGGTTTCGACTTTGTTTTCAACGGCCACTCCCACTTTTACCAGCACAACCTGGTTAACGGCGTCAGGCACCTGATCATCGCCGGAGGTGGAGCCCCGCTCTATGACCCCGCCAAAGACACATACACAGTCAAGTCGGCTAAGTCGTACAACTTCGGACTGGCTGAAGTAACGAAGAATTCGTTTAAAATTACTATTTACAATGAAAACAGCCAGGTAATAGAAAAAATCGAAATTATTAAATAGAAGATGAGAATACCCACAATCGACGACATCCGAAAGGCACACGGCACCATCAGGAGCTTAGTGCACTGGACACCGGTAATGCGTTCCACGGCAATCAACAAAATCACCGGGAGTGAACTGTTCTTCAAATGCGAGAATTTCCAGAAAGTCGGCGCTTTCAAGTTCCGTGGTGCAAGCAATGCAGTTGCCTGCCTTACGGACGAAGAAGCTGCCCGCGGCGTGGCAACCCATTCTTCGGGCAATCATGCACAGGCTCTTGCTCTGGCAGCCTCTCTGAGAGGCATTCGCTCTTACATTGTCATGCCGGACAATTCACCCAAAGTAAAGAAAGACGCTGTCGCCGGTTACGGTGCAGAGATTGTTTTCTGCGAACCGACACTGCAGGCAAGGGAAACAACACTCAACGAAGTCGTTGCCGGGACAGGTGCCGCTTTCATCCATCCCTACAACAACCCGAACGTCATTGCCGGACAGGGTACAGCAGCGCTCGAACTGCTCGGAGAGACAGGCTCTCCGGACATAGTAATGGCGCCTGTCGGTGGTGGGGGTTTAATGAGCGGCACGTCGATTGCCGTAAGGGCGCTCTCACCTGCAACGCTGATAATCGGTGCAGAACCCGAAGGAGCTGACGACGCTTTCCGTTCTTTCAGGGACGGCGTCATCCATCCTTCCGTCAACCCCAAAACAATTGCCGACGGGCTTCTTACTTCGCTCGGAGACCTTACTTTCGCCGTCATCAGGCAAAACGTTCACGCCATTCTCACCGTCAGTGAGGAGAATATTATTAAGTCTATGCGGCTCATCTGGGAGAGGATGAAAATAATCGTCGAGCCGTCGTCTGCCGTACCTCTGGGCGCTGTGCTCCAGAATCCCGAATTTTTCGCCGGGAAGCGCACCGCCATCATTCTTTCAGGTGGCAACGCAGACCTGGCAAAACTGCCCTGGCAGCAATCATAAGATTGGGGCCGGTGGTTGGCCGGGAACAGCTGTGGTTATTATACTGTGTTCAAGCTCCTGGATCGGGTTGCAGCCTGCCTGTAACACAATCCCCGCGGATTTCTTCCAACTGTATTATTTGTGTACGATCCTTGTCTTGCAGTCCCCTGAAGGAACAAAAGACATAGTTACCGGTCCATCCTGTCCACGCCTGCTTCTTTGCCGAATACCTTTCCGGGACAATAGTTTTCATTTTACCGAGCTGGGATTGGTAGAATTCATTTTTCTTGCTTTCCGACAACTCCCTGAGAATTTTTGTTCTCTCTTTCTTTACGGATTCCGCTACTTTACCCTCGAATCCCGCTGCCGGAGTATTCTTCCTCATGGAATAGGAGAAAACATGAAGGTATGATATGGGCAGAGAGCGAAGCAATTCGTATGTCTCGTTGAAATGAACGTCTTCTTCGCCGGGGAAACCGGTGATTACATCGACGCCGATGCAGCAGTCGGGTATTGCAGCCTTGATACTCTCAATTTTTTCGGCGAACCTTCTGGTGTTGTACCTTCTTTTCATCAGGCGAAGGATATGGTCGGAGCCGCTCTGCAGCGGTATATGGAAATGGGGGCAGATGTATTCCGAACCTGCAACGAGGCCGATTATTTCATCGGTAACGAGGTTCGGTTCAATCGAAGATATGCGGGAGCGGAAGCCCGGTTTCATCCTGTCCAGCATTGCAAGGACGTCAAAAAATGTCTTCCCTTCGTATGAATACTCTCCCAGATTGATACCGGTCAGTACAACTTCCAGTTTTTTTTCATCGTCGAGCCTTCGGACGGCTTTTTCCAGTTCTTCCGTTGCCATTGACCGGGAGCAGCCGCGCGCCTGTGGAATGGTACAATAAGTACATTTGTAATCGCAGCCGTCCTGCAGCTTAAGAGCCACCCGTGTCCGCGATTCATTCTCGAGAGAACAGGCAGAATGGAAGGGCAATTCGCCGTCAATTCCGGCAACATAGATTGCAGGGTTCTCTTTCTTGCTGAAATCGTCGATCAGGTCAAGAATTGCAAATTTCTCACCGGAACCGAAGACAGCGTCAACCCCATCTATTTTTTTTATGTCTTCAGCGCCCAATTGAGCATAGCAGCCCGTTACACCGATGAATGCTGCGGGCGACGAGGCCCTGGCACGGCGTATCATTTTCCTGCTGTCGGCGTCGGCATTGCCCGTAACGGTACAGGTATTGATTATCACGACATCGGCAGGGACGCCGAAAGGCACGACTTCGAAACCACGTTCACGGAAAAGGCTCTCAATCTCGGACAATTCAGCAAAATTGACCTTACAGCCTATATTATAGAATGATGCTTTCATAGGATATTGGCGGAACGGCAGCATGGCAATGCCACCGTTCCCTGTTTTAATAATTATTTCTTCTGCCTTGCCTGTATTTCCTGCATTTTTTGGTTAATGTATTCCTGGGCTTTGACGAAAGTGTCCTTGTATTTGTCTTCAACAGGTTTATAATAGATGATCATATTCTTCTTAAATTCTTCCATATAAGCCCTGTCGTTCTGTTTTTGCTGGGCAACCATATTCATCAGTACAGTTACACGGTAAAGCCCGTCAGCGACTACGTCCATGCGGTTGCCGCCTTCTTTGATTACTCTCTCTGTGGCTTCTGCCATTTTGATTGCGAAATCTCTCGGGCTGAGGTTGAGATACTGCTGAATGAACTGCTGTTGCTGCATCTGCTGCTGTTGTAACTGCTGCTCAAGCATGCCCTGCTGCTGCATCATCATCTGCTGCTGCTGCAAAGAGTCCGACGCCGCTGTCTGTGCCTGCTTCAAAGCATTGAGCGAATCGGTCCGGGCTTTTTCAATTGCCGCCACTTCGGGAGTGTTGCTGATGATGGTTTGCAATTCCTCATCGACAGTAATGAACAACGGATTGATGTTCCTGAAATGAGCCTTGCCCACCTGCCGGCCCTGCGGATCGATGATGATATAATTATTGCCTGCTTTAACGATGGCGTTGGAAGAGAGGAAAGGAACCGCAACTTCTTTGAATATGGGTTTAATGACGACTTCTTCTTTATCGTTCATGAAACCGAACTTATTATTCTCAAGGATAATGGAAGAGCCGTTGAAATACCTTACAGGCATTTCAAACTTAGGATAGCCGGTTTTTTCACCTTTCTTGTCCATCAGGCCCCAAACGTCGCCTTCTTTGTAGGAAGCATATTCACCATAGAACGGCGTTACTTCTTCTCTGTCGGGATCGGCAGCGATGGCAGCTTTACCTGTATAATCGAGGAATCCCCAGCCTTTTCCGTTGTTGTAGGCAGCAAGTCCCCCGCGGAAGGACTGGATGGCTTTGATGGTGTCGGCATAGGGAAGTACGACCTCGCCTTTATTGTTGATGAAACCGTATTTGGAAACAGAGTCGCTTTCTTTCTTCAGGACGATGGCATAGCCTTCGGAGAAGTTCATTACATTGTCGAACTGTGGCTTGACGGCAATTTTGCCGGTCATGTCCGCAAAGCCCCACTTGCCTTCCTTATTGCTGAACCTGACTAAGCCTTCGGAAAACATACCCACATAGTACGCATCCTTCAGTTCAAACACCTTTTCAAATTTGGTATTGATGAAAAACGGCGCTCCGTCCTTCTCCACTACACAGGCAAGGCCCTCCGAGAAAAGTGTGGCGCTTACGAATTTGCGGCCCATCTTTTTACCTGTCTTGTCGATGAAGTCATAGCTGCGGTCGGCATTCATGATGAGGGCATAGCCCTCGCGGAAGTACGAAGGCGCTTCCGTAAACAGTGTGTCTATGACCAGGTTGCCTTCAAAGTCCGTATAGCCCCATTTGCCGTTTTCAGTAAGCTGGCAGGGTATCAACCCGATCTTGTCTTCCTGCTGTTTATTCTCGCTGCATGACCAAAATGAGAGAATCATCAGTAAAAACGAAATAAATACAACACTCTTTCTCATGGTTTACCTTTTATATATTATTAAATTTACTTTCCAAAATCATAGTAAACATAAATCTATGAAATT
The DNA here is from genome assembly GCA_964634885.1 of uncultured Hyphomicrobiales bacterium. GTDB lineage: Bacteria > Bacteroidota > Ignavibacteria > Kapaibacteriales > UBA2268 > DAINRZ01. The sequence continues at coordinate 10,736 of CAZWLN010000074.1, forward strand.
TATTTTTCAAATATCAGTTTGAAAACATAAGGTTTCAGCAGGCTTTCACCAACAAAGGGATCCTGTGCCCCTTCAGCGAACTCCGAAGTAATACCGGCATGGGTTCCCAGCTTGCTTTCCAGCGCCCTTGTCAACTGTCCGAGGATTGCCGGAGTAACACTGCCCGAATTGTCGAAGTAGCGTATCTTCAGGCTTTTGCTCCTGCCGAAGACCTCTGCAACGCGGTCGAGGAAAGAGTCGAAGGCAGAGCTGTTCATATACCCGGTAATACCGGGCATCATGATGTACATTTCTTCGTAGCTGCCGTTCTTTGTCTTTTTCACCTGGCTCGTCACGGATTCGGAATAGGATATATTGATGTTCAGGCTCTCCCTGTACTTCTTCTTGTCTTTTGTCTTTGCGGTTACTTCCAGGACAATGGAATCCGCCTTGAGGATGTCAAACTGTAAGGGTAACAGGTCGATGTAAAACGGTTCGTTCAGGGAATTGCCGGAATAGGTATAATTTGTTACTTTGTCGTTACACAACAGGCGGCACTCATAACTGCTGAAAATATTCTCAGGCCTTGCAGAAACACTCGTCTGAACGACCGGAGGCTCGAGCCTGATCTCGGTCTCGCCAAGCATCAGCGGGTTTAACAGCCCCGGAGTGTCGGATGTGAACATGAGAGACGGATAGACACTGACGTCCCCTATGCCTCCGAAAACAGGCATGTCGGCGATCCTGATCCTGTCGGCATCAATGGAATATTTCGCCTGAAGAAACGAAGCAGCCTCCTCCGCAAGGGTTTTTTCGGCAGTCGAACCATTGTCGTTTCCGCTTGTCAGCCTGTTGATTGTTAGCACAGCGTCCGGCGTCTGCCTCATCCTCATGCCGATGGCAGCAAGAGAATAATAGCAGAGCGAATCGAGAACGGGAGCAATCTGCTGCTCCACGCTCGGAACGGTTTCAGGGAACACAGGCCTGCTCACTCCCTGCACATTGAAGACTACTGTACATAGCGGGTAGTAGCTGAACTTCAGGCCAAGGAATGTCCTGACTGTAGTCGCCTGAGTAGTAATTGTCAATTCAAGCTCAGGTTCATTTTGTACAACCTGGTTCTTTTGTTCTTCGGATTTTGTGACGTAGAGGTCGAGTTTGCCGGTTCCGCCTGGCCTGTCGGAGGCAAACACGGCGCGCCCGTCAGGAAGTACCACAAAGTCAGACTCATTATGCCTGGTGTTAATCGAAGTGAGAGGATAGGCATTCTGCCACACCCCCATCGCGAAAACAGAGACAAATATGTCGAAGCCGCCGGGCCCGCCTAACCCGTCGCTGGCAAAATAGAGCGTATCGTTAGAAGCGAGGAAAGGAGTAATGTCGTTACCTGAGGAATTGATGCCCATCAGGGGCCTGGCGCCGCCCCAGCCGCCGTTTTCCATCCTGTACGCGATCCACAGGTCGGCATCGCCTTTCTGTGAATTTTTATTGGATGAGAACACCATTATTGAACCGTCGGGAGAGAGCGTAGGATGGGCACAGAAACTCTCAGCCGTCAGGCTGTCCACAGGATAGGGCTGAGTCCATTCAATGCCTTTCTTTCCCGATTCATAGATGTTCTGCCAGGACCGGTCGGGATACTGCCTGAACATCGTCAGGTAAGCCCTCTCGTCCGATTCGAAACAGATGTAGGACCGGTTGTCGTTTTTCTTGTTCAGCATTCCGGCTACAAGCTGCGAAGGCGGTGTGAAACTGCCGTCGATTGTGTAGAAACATGACCAGCCTGTTTTTGTCGAATTGAAATAGAGCTGGTTTTCGAACCTGTTCCATGAAGGACCAAATTCATCTTCTTTTGTATTGACCGCCGTCAGGTTTTCAGGTTCCTTCCACTGAACGGGGGTTTGGGACAAGGTGGGGTGGCTTCCGGCAGCAACGATCACAATGAGGGCAATATATGAGAGAACCTTGTTCAGCCTATTCTCCGATAATTTTAACAACATCTTTTTCATTGCCGAACAGGACGAGTATATCGCCTTTCAGAATTACAGTGTCGGGAGCAGGAACGCCAACGGCAATATAGTTGTCGGTCTCGCCTGTTTTGAGGAATTGTTTTCTTACGTTCTCACGCTTGATTGTAACAAGGTTAAGGCTGAGATCCTGCCTCAGGTTAAGGTCCACAAGAGACTTGCCAATGAAATCGTCAGGAGCAGCAATCTCGAAGATACTGTATTCACGCGAGATCTCAAACGACTCGAGCAGGCCGGGCATGATGAGCCTTTTGACCAGCTGCTCGGCAGCTTCTTCTTCCGGCACCAGCAGGTTCCTGATGTTCATCAGCTTTAAGAGTTTCTCATGAATTGGTGAAATTATACGGTTATATATGTTCTTTGCACCCAATTCCTGTAGTATCGCTGTTGTCATGATGGAGCTTTCGAAATCCTCACCGATGGCAACGATGATTGCGTCCATGTCGGCAATGCCGAGATTGTGGACTGCTTTCATGTCGGTCGAATCCATACATACGGCCTGGGTTACTTTTTCGCTGATGGATTCGACAATATCCTCCCTGGCATCGATGGCAAGCACCTCCGAGCCGTTCTCCGTCAAACGGACGGCCAGATGATAGCCAAAATGCCCAAGCCCTATTACGCAAAATTTCTTAGGAGCCATATCACACTATTAGTTTTGTTAATAATACCATATAATTTAACCAATCATTACAGATTTCTTAGGCAGTTTGTAACGCGGTTCCCTTACGGGCATGAAAAATGCCGTAAAGAAAGTGAAAACACCAATTCTGCCAATATACATTAATAAGATGTCGATCACTTTGCTTTCATTAGAAAGGAAAGGGGAAATGTTCCTGGACAAGCCGACTGTTCCAAGCGCCGATGTAGCTTCGAAAATGAGGTCCATCGGCTGGAACTGCGGCTCGAGCCATATCAGGAAAATGGAACTGATGCCCAGCGCCAGCAGTGAAGCGAAGATCACAAGCCATGCTTTTTGTATGCTTTCCCCGCTGATCTCGTTTCCAAAGGCTTCCACCCGGGTTTTACCACGGGCATAGTGAAAGAACGAGTAAATTGCAATGGCGGCTGTAGTGGTCTTGATACCGCCGCCGGTAGAACCTGGCGAAGCGCCGATCCACATCAGGATAATCACAATCATGGCGCTTGTCATTGCAATGCTCTCCGTCGGCGTCGAGTTGAAACCGGCAGTTCTGGACGATATGGACAGGAAAACGCTGTGGAAGAACTTCTCTGCTTCATTGAAAGAATTGGGGAAGTTGAAAGGCTCGACCATGTATATTAGTAAACCGCCGCCGAAGATGAGTATGAGTGTAGCGATTATTACTATCTTCGAATGGAGTGAAAGCTGGTGTTTTAGGCGCTTCTTGGTAAACCGGAACGGCCTCAGGCCCGACAATTCGCTGATGACGACAAAGCCCAGGCCGCCGAAAACAATCAGCAGCATGATGACGGTATTAAAAAAGTAATTGTCTTTAATTACAGGATCCATCATATTCCCTGAAAACAGAGAGAAACCGGCATTGCAGAACGCCGACACCGAGTGGAAGACGGCAACATAGACACTGTTCCAGTCGAAAACGAGCAGGGAACCTGTCTGTGCAACATAGAGCAGAACAGCGCCGATGGATTCGATGACGAAAGTATAGAGCAATATCTTCATCAGGATGGACCTCACTTCTACCAGGCTTTCCTGGCTGAGCAGGTCTTTCATCATGATGCGGATCTGAACGCCGATGCCCCCGGCGAAATACGCGGCCAGGAATGTTGTCAGTGTCATCACTCCCAGTCCCCCGGCCTGTATCAGGCACATAATGATGAATTTGCCGAGCGGAGAGAAGTCCTTTGCCGTGTCAACCACAACTAAGCCCGTAACACAAACGGCGCTCGTCGATGTGAAGAGGGAATCGATGAAACTGATGCTTTGGCCCTCGGGCGACGCTTTCGGCAGTTGCAGCAGGACAGCGCCCGAAAGGATGAGGACGGCAAAGCTAATGGCAAAGATGGCGCCGGGATGCAAACGTATTTTTGTAATCAGGTAGTAGCGCCTCAGTGACCTGACCAATACCGAATAGACAATCATGAACTGCACCAGCCCGATGAACACCACAACAACCTGGTAATAGTCCAGATTGAACAGCATGGTACCGAGCCAGCCTATTAGTTTATCTTCGAAGAAAATTCCCGCAATGAACAACAACGATAGTATTTTCAGGAAAATCCTGTTACGTATGTTCTTCAATTTTTTTTGGGCAATAAATACCCTGAATATCTCCTGAAATGCAAACAGAGCGACCAGGACAGTGTTTATTCGCCTGAAATAGCCGATCTCCGTTTCCGAGAGCCTGAAACCCACGACGACGATGAAGGTAACTAATGAAGCAACGCCGATGGCGGCAAACAGCACATCGAGCGCTTTATTTATACTTTTCTTTCTGTCCTGCTTTATTAGCATAAATATTTTATCAAATCACAAATTACCCAAACAACAAAGTTATTGAAATCAATGCTTTAAAAAAAGCTTTGTTTTCCTGATCATCCAATAAACTGTAAATCGGCCCGAATACTGTCCGGGATAATGAATTAATGGAAATTCTGGTTCTTTGCTATTCTGTATGGGTTCAAATGTTCCTGTCATTACGAATATGGGTATTAGCAGCGATAGGCGATCTGTCAATAAGGCAGTAATAAAGGGCCATTACACACCTACCATACCACTCTTGCCGGCGGGGAATCGTTGTGTCGGGTCTTAACCCATCAAAAAAGAGGTTTGGCTGCGACAGCAGCCTGGGTGTGTCCATTTAGATTGAAAATATTTATTTGTATTTATTCGTTATTTACCTGCTATAAATTGCGAAGCTCCGGAATTTCTCAGGGATGGCAATCTGTTTCTTTGAATATTTCCAAATTATTTTCATTATTTTTGAGACCTTTTATAGATTAATGTGTCATTGAGATATATTGATAGAATAAAGTTTAATATTTTATGGAAAAGGCTCAATAATGAGACTAAATCCTGTAATTGTGTTTTTGATTGTTAGTATTTACATTTCTCCTATCTATGGCGGCAACATCAGGATTAATGAAATCGTTGCCAATAATTTCAATTCTATCTATGATGAAGACAATGAAACTCCGGACTGGATTGAACTGTACAACGGTTCCAACAAAGCGATAAGCATCGGCGGATACCGTATCAGTGACCGCAACGACTACAGCAAAGCCTGGACAATACCCGATACTGCTGTTAAAGGTTATGGTTTTCTACTGTTACACGCCGACGGTAAAAACAGGATCACTTCAGATAATTATATCATAGAAGCATCGGGATACGGCATAAATTACGACGAAAAGAAAGACGGTTTCCGGTTTAATTATTTAGCCGTTACAGGAGATTTTGATATAGCTATGAGAGTCAATTCAATTACCAATAAATACTATGGCGGGAAAACAGGACTGATTGCCAGAGCGAACCTGAACGAAGACAGCAGGTTCACCGGCATTCTTGTTTACCAGCCACAGTACCCTTTTTATACAATTTTCCGGCGCGACACGGCAGGAAATGCAACAAAGAGGATGGAGTTCGCATGCCGTGAATTTCCCTATAATTGGGTAAGGCTACGGCGTGAAGGGGACACGATTATCTATTCCATCAAACAGGACGGCTATCATTGGAAGGTACTTTACAGTTCTTACATGAAGTTTAACAATAGTATCTATGTCGGCATCGCTTCCTCAGGGGCAGATTGTTACAACAGTATTAACGGAAGGTTTTCTGTAAGTGAACTCTGCATTAACAACGCCCCGACAAGGTTCGACACACTGAAATCCATTGCAATACCTTCATCTGTAACAGGCAGCAGCAGCTATTCGCGCTTCCTGCACACGAATTTCAGCCTTGACACAAAAGGCGAGACACTCTACCTCTGGGATAAAAACGGGGTGTTGGTTGACTCCATGGCTTTCGGCAGGCAGAAAACAAATGTGTCCTTCGGCAGGTATCCTGACGGAGCCAACCGCCAGGTTTACTCAGAAAACCCGACTCCTGAAAGAGCCAACCACAACGGATTCATGGAAATTGCCTCCTTGCCCGGGATCGACCCTGTCGGCGGTTTCTATTCCGATACCGTGAGAACAACAATTACTAAGCCCAATGATACTTCCCGTGTATTCTACACAACGAACGGCACTGACCCGTGTACGAGTTCTCATCTTTACAACGGCAGCGGATTGTCATTGCCTGCCACGACGATTCTACGCGCCGGAATTTTCGATGATAAAAAATTGCCGATTAGCTTTACAACGAGGACATATTTCGTCAACGAACCTTTCAACCTGCCGGTCATATCAATAGTTTCCGACACCAACAACCTCTGGCCTGAAAGCACGGGAATACTCAACGACACAAACAGGTGGTCGGAACGGGAGATACCGGTACATTTCGAATACTGGGATGCAAAAGACAGTTTGAGCTATTCATCCGACGCAGGGCTTAAACTGCACGGACAGGGTTCACGCAATTACCCTCAGCGTTCCTTCAGGCTCTATTCAAGAACACTTTACGGAAATGACGAATTCAACTATCCTTTCTGGCAAAATAACGGCCTGCCGGTCAGCGACAAACTGGTACTGAAAAATGCAGGCCAAGATTGGAATTTTTCATATATAAGAGATGGTTTCTGTGGTGTACTTGGAAGATTTTTCCCAAATGTAATGAATTCTGCCTACAAACCTGTAGTGGCCTATATAAACGGAAAATACTGGGGGCTTTACCATCTACGAGAAAGGTTTGACGATGATTATTTATCCAGAAAATTCGGTATTGATAAGGATTCTGTAAGTATAATTGAAAATTATACAATTGAAAAGGGTTCTTCCATTGATTTTTTCAATAAATTAGACACGGTTTTATGTTTGGATATGGTTTCAGACTCAGCCTATAACCTGGCGTCCAACTGTTTCGACCCGGAAAACATTATTGAACTGACAATTTTCAGGACATTTGTTGCAGCATATGACTGGCCGGATAATAATAACAAAATATGGAATTCTCCTGATTTTGATCAGTGCTGGAGATGGATACTCTATGATCTTGACATATCGGTCGGTTTTAATTATGCAAACTATGATTTCAATATGTATGGACATATGGATTCTTTTAAATGCGACTTTATCCAAGTTTTCAAAAAATTCCTCGAAAACAGCAACTTCCGTATTCAATACTTTAATAAATACGCAGACTGCCTCAATTCTGTTTTTAAGCCTGAATACACCGTACCATTGCTGGACAGCCTGGCCGGTGAGATACGCAGCGAGATCCCCAGGCAGCAGAAACGCTGGCCCGGCTCTGTTCCCAACTGGGAAGAAGAGATTGGCAAGATGAAGACCTTCCTCGAAATCAGGCCTCATGTCGTCTGGGATCATATTGTAAGCAACTACGGGCTTGACGGCACCCTTACACTGCAGCTCGAAACCGGCATCGACGGCGCCTGCACCTACCAGGTTAACACCATCAATACCGACAGCTCATCGTGGGAGGGTAAGTATTTCAAGAACATACCATTCAAAGTGCTCTGCAAACCTTCTCCCGGTTTCAGGTTTGTACGCTGGGAAGGAGCTGAAGCAGGTAAAATGTATTATACGGTAAACAGCGCTTCAGACACCGTCCGACTGAAGGCTGTACTTGTGAAAGATGGCAACGCAACAAAAGGCAGAGTCGCCATCAATGAAATTATGTACAAATCATCAGACGAACGGGATTGCAAAGACTGGATCGAGATTGTTAATAATTCCGAAGAAGTTGTGGACCTGGATTCATGGACACTTAAAGACGACAACGACGATCATATTTTTACAATTAAGAAAAACATACCATTGCTGCCCGACAGCTTTTTGGTGATAAGTGAGGATACGGACGCTTTCCGCACTCTCTACACTGACGGATGCCTGCTTACCGGCAATCTTGATTTCGGTTTCAGTAAGGATGACGTAGTCCGTCTCTACAACAGCGAAGGTGTCCTTATGGACAGCGTCGATTACTCGAACAAACTACCCTGGGACCCGGAAGCAGACGGTACGGGATACTCCCTGGAACTGTCCGATCCATCCAAAGACAATTCATTGCCCCGGAATTGGTCGGCATCCGTGATTGAGGGCGGGACACCAGGCATGAAAAACGGCGGTCCTGAATCAGCTATCCAACTTTCATCAACCGATATCAGCCTTAGATGTCTTCCCAACCCGGTAACAGCTATTGCAAACATTAAATTCGAACTCCCATACGATGGCCGTGTAAGCCTGGATTTGATCAATATATTTGGAAACAGGATGGCAGGTACCGAAACAAACTCATTATTCCCTGCCGGTTCACACAGTGTGCCGATCGACTGTTCCGGCCTTGCGCCCGGCAGTTATTTCGTCAGGCTGTTTGTAAGCGGGAACAAGCCGACAACATATATCCTGCACCTGCTGAAGAATTAAGCCGCCCGGACGGCATTATTTTTTCTAATTATTATATGCAGTCCATTGAAATGCATAAAGTTATTTGATATAATCCAATAAAGTATTATATTACTTTGCGGGTAGAAATGAAATGTAAAAATATATTTTGACGGATTGTAAGGCACAGGAACACCGCTCGTAATGGGGTATTTTTTAATAATAATTGAAAGACTGTGTTTATGACAATAGCTGAAATGAAACCTGATGAACTGACAGCTCTGATTGGCTTAGCCAAATTCGTCATCATGTCAGACAGAATATTAACCCCTGAAGAAAGGCTTAAATTCGATGCAATAATCGAGAAGATCGGCCCTGAAAAGTTTCGTGAGCTTCTCGATAAGTTTGACACTTGTTGTCCTGATGAAGACAGCTTCCGTCAGTTCCTGAAAAAGATCGTAAGCCAGGAAGCCAGGGAATCGATTTTCAGGATTGTTTTTGACCTTGCAACTGTCGATTCCGTCGATCCTATCGAGTCAGACATGCTGGACTGGCTGGCAGGCGAATGGGACATCAGGATCGGGATTGAATCTGAAGACGACAGTGAATGAAGAGAGCTTCTTAATACTACACCCAATCTTTCCCTATACCATTGTATCATGTAGGCCAATATTTATTAAATTCAATTACTTGATCTGTTTTAACAGGTATGGAATGCAGTTTCCATGATATGCAGTTTTTTTTCCATGTCAATGAGGAGTATTCCTTCATGTTTGGCATTTACCATGCCGTTCAGGTAATCCAATTCGGCTTTCTCACGGTATTCAATCACTGCACGTACCTCAGGGTCT
>CAZWLN010000075.1:0-19728 GCA_964634885.1 uncultured Hyphomicrobiales bacterium
CTTCGGGCCATACATCAGGCCATTTTGCCAGCTTACCCTTGATATAGTCGGATTCTTTCTGGCAGTCTTTCAATTCGTTCATGCGTGCCTGGAGTTCTTTTTCCAGGGATGCTTTCTCGTTCTTCTTTGCCGCAATGTCTGAAGTCAAACTTTTTTCCTGTGTGCGCAGTTGCTTGAGTTTTGCCAACTGCTCTTCTGTTACCTTCGGAGTACAGGCTGAAAAAATGAAGGATGCTGCTAACACGGCAGCGCCTGCTGTTGTAATTTTCACTAAGCCCTTTCGAAGCATAGTTCCTCCCAATTAATAATAATTAAAAACTATATAATTATCCGTTAAAGTTTATATTTCAATAACCCATTTTCAATTATGTAAAATTATCCAATAACAAATATGAATAATTCTTAATATAAAAACAAATTTATTCCTAATATATTCAACAATATTAGCAAAATTGCTAAAATTCATCGAATCTCATTACAAAAAAATTCACAATACCCTTTTTCTTCTCCTCTTTCATTTTTTCAACATATTTTTTCTACTCTCAATCGAAACCGGACAAAAGGTTTCAATCAACAGAAATTAAGCAATTACCATACCGATTTATTAATTTCAGCGTAAGTAATTCCATTCTGCTTTCAACCTGCAATCACCTTTTAATTATTACCAATATTTATGAATAGTTTCCCAGTATAGAAAAAAAATCATAAATTTGAAGTTTTGTAAATTCATTTATTAAGAAAACAGATATAAGAATATGAAAGAATATCCAAAGGCATACGAGCCGCAGAAGTCAGAGAACAAGTGGTACGAAACATGGCAGAAGAACAGGATCTACAGCGCCGACTCCGGCAACAGCAAGAAGAAATACAGCATCCTCATGCCCCCGCCCAATGTTACGGGCATACTTCATTTCGGCCATGTACTTAACAATGCCCTCCAGGACATATACATCAGGTGGAAACGTATGCTCGGCTATGAACCGTGCTGGTTCCCGGGTACCGACCATGCAGGCATCGCCACCCAGACCAAGGTGGAAATGGAACTGAAGAAGAACAACCTCACCCGCTATGACCTGGGTAGGGAAGCTTTCCTGGACAAAGTCTGGGAATGGCGCGAGAAATACGGCGGCATCATCCTCAAACAGCTGCGTTACCTCGGTGTCTCCTGCGACTGGGACAGAACACTCTTCACAATGGACGAATCCGCTTCCAACGCAGTAAGAGAAGTGTTCATCAGACTCTACGACGATGGATTGATATACAAAGGAAAAAGGATCATCAACTGGTCCCCGCTCTCACAAACGGCTCTCTCAGACGAAGAAGTGGAGTTCCGTGAAGTGAAGGAACACCTCTTTACTTTCCGCTATTACCATGCCGACGGCAGCGGCAATTACATCAACGTTGCCACCGTCAGGCCTGAAACCATCTTCGGCGACGTGGCCGTAGCCGTCAATCCGAAAGACGAACGCTACCAGTCACTGATTGGGAAGAAAGTAATCGTACCGCTGGCAGGCAGGGAAGTCCCCGTTGTTGCCGACGACTACGCCGACCCAACCTTCGGTACGGGCTGCGTAAAAATTACTCCTGCCCACGACCCCAACGACTTCGAAGTCGGCCTCCGCCACAACCTCCAAATGATCAACACCATCAACCCCGACGGTACGCTCAACGAAATGACCGGAGATTACAACGGCGTGGAGCGTTTTGCCGCCAGGAAGATGATACTCGAAAAAATGAAAGAAAAGGACCTGGTCGAGAAGATAGAAGACTACACCCACAACGTGGGCTTCTCGTACAGAGGCGGCGAACCCGTCGAGCCTTACCTCTCGGACCAGTGGTTCGTCTCCATGAAACCACTGGCTGAAGACGCCCTGAAAGTAGTAATGGAAGGAAAAGTCAAGTTCTATCCCAGCCACTGGATCAAAACCTACGAACACTGGATGTCGAACGTCAGGGATTGGTGCATCTCGCGCCAGCTCTGGTGGGGACACCGCATACCTGTCTATTACACTGCCGACGGCAGGCACACAGCAGCAGCCTCTGCCGAAGAAGCTTGCAAAAAACTCGGCTTACCCGTGGGCACTGCACTCAGGCAGGACGAAGACGTACTCGACACCTGGTTCTCGTCCTGGCTCTGGCCGATGACCACCATGCGCTGGCTCCACGACGGCAAGGCCGAAGAGACACCTGACCTGAAGGCATACCTTCCTACAGACCTTCTCGTTACTGCCCCCGACATCATATTCTTCTGGGTGGCAAGAATGATAATGGCTTCAATCAAATTCAAACAGGAAATACCTTTCAGGGATGTGTATTTCACAAGTACCATCAGGGACGGACAGGGGCGCAAGCTCTCCAAGTCCCTCGGCAATTCACCCGATCCCCTGAATATAATCGATAAATACGGCTGCGACGCCGTCAGGTTCACCGTCCTCTTCCTCTCCCCCCTGGGACAGGACGTCAAGATGGACGTTGACGTCAAGGAACAGGACATCAAATCGATGGAACTGGGCCGCAACTTCGCAAATAAAATCTGGAACGCCGGACGCTTCCTCCTGATGAAAGCCGACATGGCCGACCTGTCTCCGGGCAACGACGCGAAACTCAATCCCGAAGACATGACCATTGCCGACAAATGGATTATCTCGCGGTTCCACTCCACACTCCGCGACATACACAATGCCCTCGACAACTACAAAGTCAACGATTATTCCAAGATACTCTACGACTTCATCTGGCGCGACTTCTGCGACTGGTATGTCGAAATCATCAAAGTACAGTTGAACGAGAGGCCCGAACCCGCTTACCAGCAAGGATTGCTGCGTTTTGCGATCAGCCTCTTCGAGAATATGCTCAAGGTTTTACACCCGGTAATGCCCTTCATTACCGAAGAAATATGGCACCTGCTCGACGACAGGAATGACGGCGAAAGCATCAGCCTCCAGTCTATTCCCGACATCGACGACAAGCTTATCGACACTGAAATTGAACAGGATTTCAACCTGCTGCAGTCCGTCGTCGAGGAATTGAGAAGGCTGCGCGCCAATTCAAATATTCCTCCCGGTCAAAAAGTGCCTGTGGAAATCTCGTGCAAATCTAATGACAGGCTGGAACTATTCACTCAACAGTCCAATACAATCAGGACTCTCGGAACGTGCAGTTCTGTCGAAGTACGGATGGACGGCGAAAAGCCGGCCAATTCACTCGCGTCCGTTGTCAGGGACATCGGCCTATACCTGATTATCGGCGACGTCATCGACTTAGACAAAGAAAAAGCCAGGCTGCAAGAAGAGATCGCAAGGCTCGAAAGGAATATTGCTTCGACTGAAGGTAAACTCAACAATGAGAAATTCGTTGCCAATGCACCGGAAAACATTGTCGCTTACGAACGTGAAAAGCTGGAAAGTTTCAGGCAGTCCATTGCCAAAGTCAGGGAGAACCTCGACAGCCTGTCTTAGTAAAAGAAACACAAGAGTAAAATATCAGAAAGCGTCAGTCTTACAGGCAGGCGCTTTTTTTTTCGGTTCCTCATTATCCACCCTGCGCCGGCCATGCCTGCTTAGACAGTGTTTTTACGCCGGTATTATCATATAGTCAGAGTTGATATTTACAACAAAAATAATCAATTATGAATAAATATTAATTTGTTTTAACAAAAATATTAGTGTAATATAACAGTTGTATTAGTTGCAATTAATTTATTATTTAGTTTATACTAATTATAAAGATAAAAGATAATTAAATGAGAAAATACGAAAACATCAGTAACAAGCAAAATGGTCAGGGGCGGTTCAACATTGTGTTAACCAGGCTCCCGGTACTGTCATGTAAATTCAGGAACACTTGCTGGTATTTATTAACCAAATATGAAAGGTGTCAGGATGAAACTACTATACATCTACTCAAACCCGGCGGAAGCAGCTTTACGGTGTGCGCCATCACGGCGCACAAAGCCTGCGGCAGGCCGCCTACGATCCAATAGCCTGCAAAGCTTTTGGTTCTCAGCAATACTAATGTCTTTCCTCATCCTCTTTTCAGGAATGGCTTCGGCACAACCAACACTGACAATTACAAAATCGAGTAACGCTCCCAACCCGATACAAACAGGAGCCCCGTTCACATACACCATCACCTACAGTTGGTCAGGCGGAGCGCCCGGAACACTATATATCACAGACAATGTTCCTTCTACCCTCGACGTTTTAAGCGCTCTTCCGGGCAACCCTGTTTCAACAATCACGGGGAACCAGGTTAAGTTTACACTTACCGGTTTGACGCTGCCAAGCGGCTCAGGAACTGTGCAGATCAACGCCAGGTTCAAGCCGGGCGTTACGTGTGGAGGAACAAGAGCCTGCAACACGGCACAGATTACACTCGATCCGAACTCCGGCGCTTCCGTGAGCAGCAACGAAGTATGCGTCACTGCTGCAGAACCGGTCAACAAATGGCAATTCGAAAAAGAGTGGGTTGCAGGCTGTGCCGTCGATGACGAAGTCATTTTCAGGATCAAAGCCGTCAACCCCGCCGGTTCGGACATCGGAGGCGTAAACCTGACCAACGTTACCCTCGACGACATTATACCTCCCGGAGCACAGATACTCAGCGTAACGGGCTGGCCTTGGACCGGCATTTCAGGTACGACACTCACCCCCGGCCCGAATACATTCCAGGTCTCTCCCTGGACGATGTGGTACACAGCCTATGTGAAAGTTAAATTCCCCTCCCCCACTTTCGTTGCGGGGCAGACAGTAATAAACACAGCTCAGATGAAATTCAACACTCCGTGTAACCAAACCTTTGTTACATGGACAGATACTGCTAAAATTACCCTCTGCCAGGGAGTCAAACAAGGCGCTCTGGGCAAATATTTCTCGCTTAATCTGTATTTCCCCAACAATCCGAACTACTACCCGACATTTGCTCCGGGATGCTGCGGAACATATACCATTGCCTTTACCAATACCGGCACTCTGGGTCTGAATAGTTTCGTACTCGAGGACAATCTTCCTTCGGAGCTTGACCTTAACAGCATCACTACGAATGTCCCGGCAGGCAACCTGCCCGTCACCGTCGATGTTTACTGCTGGACAGGCTCCTCCTGCAGCGTAACGCCCTGTACCACCGTCGTGTACAATTCAGCCGGATGGCAGACAATGACGGGGCTTCCTGCCAACGTATGTAAGGTCAAATGGACATACAGCGGTTCCATCGCCGTTTCGCAGAGCCTCGCAAACTACCTCGACGTCTGCGTCCGGACTACGGACTATATATCAGGGAACCCGGTCCTTCCCAACCAGAATATAATAAACACTGTAGTTGCATCGGCAAGCGGACTGGCGCCAATCACGGCTACACACACCAAACCTGTGGACGTAACACAGCCTAAGGTAATTGCCACCAAGCTGTTCATCGGCGACTGCGATAATACCTGTAACGTGCAGCCAAACGGGCCCTTCCAGCCCGGGGACATCGTCAGGTTCAGGATGGCAGTTGCGAACATAGGTAACACCAGCGCTACATCCTGTTCCATCAGCGATATACTCCCGTCAGGACTAACGTATGTCGGTAACGAAACCTATTACTACGGCTCTTTCAACTGGATGGCGAATATTTACAGCCCGCCTTGCTGTTCGCTTACGGTAGCAGTGCCTTCGCAGGTCGGCGGTACAATCACAACCCCTGCCGTCGGAGCTACCAACCTCACCTGGACATTCCCAACGCTGCCGAGCCGCTGCGACGGAGTTGTCGATTACTTCATCATCGACTTCGACGTGAAGATTTCCGACGCTCCACCGGCTCCTCCGGGCCAGTACCAGAACAAGTTCACGATTTCAGCAAGCAACATTACACCTGTTACTTCGAATATTGCCTACCTAACAGTAAACGCTACTGCACAGTTACAGGCCATCAAGGAAGTACGGAAACAGGGAGTAGGCGCCCCCTGGGCTTTCAGCGCTACAGCACTACCCGGAGGTTCCATCCAGTACAAGCTCTCTGTCAAGAATACGGGGAACACACCGCTGACAAACCTCTGCCTGCTGGACATAATGCCCTGGCTCGGCGACATTAAGGTCCTGCCGCCATACACCAGCAGGGGCAGCATGTTCAACATACCCTATTCTCCTGCAAACGGGCCGATAAACATCACACCCACCGGCTTTACATCCTATCTGAACTCTCTGGGACTTACCCAGTCGCAGAATCCAAGGCGTTCGACCGAATGCGGCGGTTTCTGTGGAGTAAGCGACCCTCCCGGGGCTTTGGCAGGTACTTTTGTAACGACGCCGGTACAAACCTATTCCTTTAAAGTTACGGCCAATTCCAGTGTCAATCTGGCTCCCGGGGCTACCCTCGATGTCATTGTCCCTGCAAAGGTACCTTCGTCGGGAGTGCAGGTACAGAACACTGCCTGCAATTCATTTGCAATACAGGCAATACCACTTGGAATGCCGTCTGTTTGCCTGTCGGCAGAGTCTAACAACGCCTGCGTCGCTGTCGAGGAACCCAAGCCCTGCCTGGAGCTTGCAGAAGCACAGCTGAAATGTGTTGGCCAGAACGCCGAGGGGCAGTGGGTTTACCAACTGTCGTTCATCATTACGAACCAGACAGGCCAGGGTACAAGCCTACAGTTGACCTCGAACAGCGGCACCGTCAGCAATGTCAGCCCTGCAACCATTCCAAACGGGGTTCCAACAACGGTAACAGCAACGGTGTTAACCTCTTCCACGAGCGGCCAGATATGCTTTGTGGCAATGCTAAACGGACCGAACCAGCAGATACTCTGTGAGAAGCTGTTCTGCCTCGATGTCGTTCCCTGTCCCGATCCCTGCCCCTGTCCGTTCGAAATAAAAATCGACAGGAAAGACCCGGTCCAGGCTTCCGGCAACCTGGTATTCCTGAGTAACCAGGTAAGTGTCAGCACACCTGTCCAGAAGGTAAGAGCCACCATCGTCAGCGCTGTTGTAACACAGACCTGCGTCAATCCTACAGGCAATACTACATATACTCCCGGAGCAACCATTACCTGGACAAGCCTCAATCCATTGCTCACAACCGGCCTGGGTACAAGCGAGGTTACATGGACCAATCTCCAGTGCCCGCAGGTACAGAACCAGCCGTTCAACATGTACATCAACATTCCTGCGGCACCTCCTAAGAAATGCATTCAGAGAATTAAGATCTGCGTCAGATATACATTCACCGACTGCAAATGCAACACCTGCGACACATTGATCTGCTACGAATTTACCAGGAAATGGACGCCTTTCGATCTCTACGAAAACTTCGAAGGAACGGTAATTCACGGCGATAAAGGAACTGTCCCTGTCATCCAGGCAGAAACCGCCGGCACTAACTTCGCAAAGATTACGATGAACTCTTCGGGCAAAGGCTCACTTCTCATCAGCAATCCTGCAGAGGATGAATACACAACCGGCATTATCCTCAATACTGTTAAAATGTCCGCATCGCCCGGAGTAAAGTTGTCCGCAATGAAGTCGGATAACAAATCGATGAGCAGCGGTGCAGACGGCTTGACAGGCCTGACAAGCAGCGGAGCCCTGGCGCCCGGCCAATCGGTCACATACGAACTTCAGTTTGAAAATGACGAAGCGCTTAAAACCTGGGTCAATACTCTGGACTTCAGTTACACCGTTGACGGCATTCCCGATACGCTTTCCGCATCGGTAAACATAAAGGTACGTACTCCGGGAGTTGTCGGAGGTGATGTGTTGCTGAACAACAACAATGACCTCGTCAAAAATGCCAGGACTTATGCCCTATGGTTCCAAAATGCGAATATGGCAAAAGACAGCATCGGGAAATTGGTCCTAAGCGTCGATGAAGGCACAATACTTGCCGTCGGCCCTGCAATCGACAGCAAAGAAGTTGCCCTCAAAGGCTACAGTCTTAACAAGGACGGCAGCCTGACACTGATGACCGGCGAACCCGTTAACGATCAGGCCGGAACTGCGATGATCCCCCCCGGAACAAATATCGGCCCGATATACATTACCATTGCCGGAAGCGAGACAGGCCCCAATATTCTGAGGTTTGAAACCCAAACGGGCGAAGGCGACGTCGTTACAAGCGGCACAGCAGAATTGAACGATCCTGTAAACGGTGTGGACGGCTTCATCCCTGAGGGCAGCTTTGAGGTCATCGCCCTGTCCGACGCCAGGCCCAACCCGACGGACGGATCGACACTAATCGGCTTCAAGCTGTTTGAAAGGGAGAATCACGTTACACTTACGGTCAGCGACACAAAAGGTAACCTGGTAGCTACCCTGATCGGCGGTACTGCGCTCGAAGCAGGAATACACGAAACCCTGTTCAATCCCGGCAACCTTCCCGCCGGAGTTTACTTCTACACACTCAGGGCAGGTACCGTAACACAAACGCGGAAACTAATCATCCTGAGATAGAATCTTTTCACGATCATCCTCATCCCGATGAAAAGAACGCCGTGCCGTCGCAAGATGGTACGGCGTTTCAATTATTATCTCCCTGTAACAACTTACTGAGCCACGTTCCTCTCTCATATCCTCACTTTTTAGTAATATTATTGCAGGCGAACTATTTATTAAAAATTGTTACAAAAAATTAATTGGTAAAGAATAGTAAAATGCAGAACCGGCAACAGTTTCGCGTATCAGCGCCTGATAAGGAAAAACCGGAATTTTTTCGTAATTTTGCATTATGGAATGAAATATGGGAAAAATTTTGAGCTTTACGGGGGTGTATGATAATGAAGAGGTTACTCTTTACGGTACTGATAATTATTCTTGCTACTGCTGTCCGCAGCACATCCCAGCTATCCGTCAATGAGCTGGAACAAACAAAAAACAGGAATTTCTACGACATATCAAAGACTTACAGCCATATATACCAGCCTCTCATCGACAGCGGGCTGAAAGGCTGGAAACATTTCAAGCGCTGGGAATATTTCTGGAGTACACGAATCGGTTCTGACGGGAAATTTCCTCAACCGGTAAATTTATATAACGAATACAAAAATTTCGACAAAAAGAATAAAAAAGACAGGATACAGTCTTCCAAATATCCCTGGACTCTCCTGGGCCCCGTCGGCACTCCGCCGAAAAGCTATTCGGACAGGTCCCAGGGCATCGGCAGGATCAACATCGTCAGGCTTCATCCGACCAATAAGAATATTCTCTGGACCGGTTCGGCGCTTGGAGGCCTTTGGAAGTCAACAGACGCAGGCACAACCTGGGCTGAAATACCCTACACACAGTTCCTGTCGCTTGGCATCTCCGACATTGCTTTTTCACTGTCCACACCCAACACAATGTATGTAGCAACCGGCGACGACGACGGCTCATACGGAAGTGAAGGATACTACTCCATCGGCATCATCAAGACCACCGACGGGGGCGCCACCTGGTCAACAACCGGGTTCATCAAAGAAATGAACGAATCGGTAATCATCTCAAGACTGATTGTCCACCCCACAAAACCAAATACAGTAATTGCCTCAACGAGTGAAGGCATATTCAAATCTACCGACGGCGGCGACACTTGGGGGAAGAAGACAGATGTCTCTTTCTATTTCAGGGACATGGAATACAATCCTTCCAATCCGTCGGTTATGTATGCTTCGACATTCAGTTGGGGCGGCGGTACTTACATTTACAGATCCGACGACGAAGGGGAATCATGGACAAAAGTCTATAGCTTCACGAACTGCGTCCGCATTGAACTGGCTGTCACCCGCGACGACCCGAAATATGTTTACGCTCTCTCCTCAAACAGCAGTTCCCGTGGTTTCCAATCCTTCCTGGCCTCCAAAGACCAGGGCCTCACCTGGGAAGTACGCTCGAGCATCGACAGCACTCCAAACATCCTCGGCTGGTACGAAGGCACCGGCGGCGACAACAAAAAAGGCCAGGGCATGTATGACCTGGCGCTTACAGTGTCGGATAACGACAAAAATGAAATATACACCGGCGGCGTCAACATCTGGAAATCTACCGACGGCGGTTACAACTGGACCAGGTCCACACACTGGCAAAAAGGCAATAAATACGCTTTCGTACATGCCGACCATCACGAACTCGTTTATTCGAGATCCTATAAACAGGTCTTTTCTGCCCATGACGGCGGCATCGACAGGTCGGACGACGGCGGAAAAACCTGGAAGAGCCTGAACGGCAATCTTTCGATCATGCAGTTCTACAGGTTCGGCTGCTCGGAGATCGATCCGTCGTTCATCATCGCCGGCGCCCAGGACAACGGTACCAGCATGATCACCAATAAATCATGGTACCACATCTACGCTGGCGACGGTTTCGAATCCTGCATCGACTCCAAAGACACGAGCAGGTGCTATTGCTCACTATACTACGGCAGTATCTTCAGAAGTACCAACCACGGCAGGAATTTCACAAAGACAATAATCAGTGAAGGCATTACCAAAGAAGATGCCCCATGGCTGACACCCTATGTACTTGCCCCAAGCGACCCGTCCTGCATTTACGTCGGGATGAAGAACATCTGGGCTTCAAAGGACTACGGCGACAACTTTGCGAAGAAATCGGACTTCATCAGCTCGAGTACCATTAAGGCTATTGCTGTCTCCCATACCGACAAGAATGTCCTGTACACAACTTCCGGACAGGGTGTCTGGTACACCCGGAACGGCGGCGATGACTGGCAGATGCTTGAACCGCCGGCGAGCAACATATCTTATATCGCCGTCGATCCTGAAGATGACCGCAGGATATGGATTACTGAAAGCAATTTTAATGAAGGATACAAAGTCTGTTACTATGACGGGAGCAATTGGACAAACATCAGCGGCAACCTTCCCAATTTCCCTGTCAACTGCATTGCTTACCAGAAAGACTCGCCGGACAGGATATATGTCGGTACGGACATCGGAGTGTTCTGTTCTGTCAACAACAGCGGTTACTGGGAGTATTTCAGCGACGGGCTGCCGAAAACAGTTGTCAACGAACTTGAAATAAATTATAAAACATCAAAGATCAGGGCTGCAACCTACGGCCGTGGCGTCTGGGAAGCGCCGCTCAATATGTGCAATCCCAGGATTCCGACAGTTGCCGTAAACGGTAAAACACAGTTCTGTCAGGGCGACAGCGTTGTTCTTTCTGCCGAGGAAGGCTACAACAGCTACCTCTGGTCTAACGGCGACACTACCCGTTCCGTTACTGTACGCGAAGAAGGCATCTATTCAGTAATGGTTGATGACGGAGATTGTAAGATCAGTTCCAAGGGCATCGAAATAATTGTCGATCATGTTCCTGCTAATAGAATCAGTGTCAGCGGCATAAACCCGATGTGCAGTTCGGAATCACTGAACCTTAAAGCAAGCTTCGGTTTCGACAGCTACAAATGGTCCAACGGAAGCAGCACAAGGGACATCACTGTAAACGAACCCGGACTGTACTATGTTGTCGGTACTGAAAACAACGGATGCCCCAGTTACTCCGACACGGTAGAAGTAATTGTCTATCCTCCGCCCGACAAACCGGTCATCGTAAAATCCGGCAACACACTTATTTCATCCAAATCCCAGTTCTACCAATGGTTTGTTGACGGCGATTCGATACCTGGGGCGACCAACCAGGTACTCGACTCCATCGACAAAGGCAATTACCAGGTACTCGTTACCGTCGGTTCCTCCTGCACAGCCATGTCCGATCCGTTCACCATTGTCTCAGTCGAAGACGAAAGCGGAATTTGCCCTGTTACGATTACACCCAACCCGGCAGGTAACTCTTTTACGATGAGAATTACTATTGATCACCCATGCAACATTTCCTGGAAACTTGTCGATGTAACGGGTAGCGTTCTGACCGCTTCCTCGGAAAAGACTTCCGAAAAATTGTACCTGAAACAGGTTGACCTGTCTGGCTATGCAGTGGGTTCCTATTACCTGGTAATGACAATTGACGGAAGGACAAATACATATAAAATATTTAAGAATTAATGACGATAATATATATACATATGTAACATACAGGCATTTTTGGTGTCTATATGGTATAATGTTTATTGCAAAAAAATATTTTTTGCGATAAACAGTTGATAATATTTAAAGAAAGTGATTTTTGAAAAAAGAATTTGATAGTTGTATTAATATATATGAGCAGTAATATGAATAAAAGACTTACTTTCTCGGGAATAATGGCCACTACGGTTATAATGTTATTATTCGTCCTGGGTCCCGGAACTTCGGTACAAGCACAGACATTAGCCCCTCTACAGGACCTGATGAAAATCGATAAACCTACACTACCTGAGATACAAAAAGCATACAATGAATACTTCAACTCACTGTCGTCTGCCAAGAAGTCCGGTTGGAAACAGTACAAAAGGTGGGAATATTTCTGGCAGAAACGTCTCGGCAAAGACGGTGTTTTTCCCGACATCATGCCAATCTACAACGAAGTAATGAAGTTTGAGAATTCCCAAAAAGGAAGACTCGACAAAATACAGAGTAACACCTGGTCTCTCCTCGGCCCGATTACCATACCGGTCGGATACGGAGACGTCAGGGAACAGGGCATCGGAAGGGTCAACATCGTCAGGTTTCACCCCACAAACCCGAATGAAATATGGATCGGTTCGGCTTCCGGCGGCGTATGGAAAACAACAGACGGCGGCACTACATGGAACACATTCCCCTTTACAAACTTCATGGCAATCACCATATCAGACATTGCAATATCCAAATCCAACCCTAACGTTGTTTACGTGGCTACAGGAGATGCCGACGGCACACCATCTTCCGGCGGTTCTTTCTACAGCATCGGCATAATAAAAACAACTGACGGCGGTATTACCTGGAATACCACAGGCCTGACAAAGGAACTGGCATCAGGCTACCTCATCAACAGGATTCTCGTCGATCCCAACAATGAAAACACAGTAATTGCGGGCACACAGGACGGAGCATACAAATCAACCGACGGCGGTACAAAATGGACCATTAAACAAAGCGGAAATTTCAAAGACCTCGAGTTTAAACCCGATAACCCCGATATAATCTATGCATCGACATACGGCCACTGGTCAGGCAACTCAAAACTTTGGAGGTCCACCGACAAAGGCGACACATGGAAACAGAGTACACTCAGCTCTACACTTTCACAAGCTGCAAGGATAGCCATCGACGTGGTTGACAACCAGAACGGTTACAATAATGTTTACGCTTTGGTTGCAAGCTCCAGTGATTATATGTTCAATTCATTCTGGGTCTCGACTGACGCCGGCGTAACTTTCGAACAGGTTGCAGACCGCGGATCGGCAGGCAATATCCTCGGCAGGTACGACGGCTCTTCGACTGACGTCAGCAATGGACAGGGCTGGTACGACCTTTGCATTGCAGTAAACCCGCTGAACCAGGAAGAAGTCTATACAGGCGGCATAAACATATGGAAAACAAGTAATTACGGTGTAAATTGGAGCAGAGTCACACACTGGCTGGTAGATCCGAAACTGCCCTATGTTCACGCCGACCACCACGACCTCGAATACCAGCCCGGTACCAATATCCTGTTCGCTACCCACGACGGCGGAGTAAGCAAATTGGTAAACAACGAATGGATCGACCTGTCGTCAGGGCTGTCTATTACCCAGTTTTACAGGATTGGCGTTTCCCAGTCCGAATCCAACGTAGTAATCGGCGGAGCACAGGACAACGGCACATCAGTCTTTAGAGACGGTGTCTGGACACATGTCTATTCCGGCGACGGCATGGACTGCGCCATCGACCCCAAGAACCCGAAGAAAGTCTATGCCTCTGTCTATAACGGCACACTCATGCGTTCAACCGACGGCGGTTACACTTTCACGCCAATGCTATACTCAAGCATTACAGGAGAAGAAGGCAGTTGGGTTACTCCGTTCATCATCGACCCAAACAACTCAGCAGTAATGTACGCAGGCTACAAAGATATCTGGCGCACGTCGAATAACGGCGTCAAATGGAATTCCATTTCAAAAGACTTCGAAAATTACGGTACTATCAACACAATGGCAATAGCGCCTTCGGACTCGAAAGTGATCTATGCCGCTACCTCGTCAAACATTTACAAAACTTCCAATATTCTGGACTGGGCTAAGATGTCAGGCGTCCCGGCTTCAAACATCAGTTCAATGGCCGTTGACCCCCAAAACCCGGACAGACTATTCATTACCGTCGGCACCTACGAATCCTCAAAGAAAGTTTTTGTCTATGAACCCACGAAATCTGCCTGGACAAACCTGACCGGCGATTTGCCGAACGTTCCTGTAAACTCAATAGTATATCAGGACAGCACAAACGACAGGCTCTATATCGGTACCGATGTGGGCGTTTATTACAGCGAACAGGGCTCGGGCATATGGACAAAATATGGCAGCGGTATGCCGAACATCATCGTCGAAGATCTGGAAATACACAAAAATGACAAAAAACTCTTCGCTGGAACCTACAGCAGGGGCGTATGGGTAACAGACCTCATTGACTGCAATCTTGCATCGCCAACAGTTACAGTCAGCGGCGAAACCACATTCTGCCAGGGCGACAGTGTAATCCTCACGGCACAGGAAGGATACCCGTCATACCTCTGGTCAAACGGCGACACTACCAGGACAATCGTCGCCAGGGAAACCGGTGATTATAAAGTCACAGTTTACGACAACAAAGGCTGTAACGCTACCTCGACATCTACTTCCGTCACTGTCTATTTTGTTCCCAATCCCAAGATCACTGTTACAGGCGGCAAATTCCCACTTTGCGAGGGAGACACCGATCAGGTCAATTTCACTTTCACAGCGCCTCTTGGCTTCAGTTCATACAAATGGAGCAACGGCGACACGACGAGAAAGATTACTGTCACTCAAACAGGTGAATACTCCTACACAGGTGTTACTTCCGACGGATGCTCAGCTACATCAGAGACAATCTATGTGAAATACCATCCACTCCCCGACAAACCGGTTATTTCAAAAGAATGGCTGATACTTACTTCTACACCTGCAAAAACCTATCAGTGGTATTTCAACGGAGAAGCAATCAAAGGCGCTACGGAACAATCATATAAAATAACTAAAATCGGTACCTATAAGGTTGAAATCACCGACTCTAACGAATGTTCAAACACATCGGACCCGTTCGAAGTTACAACAGATGTTAAGGAAACTCCCGAAAACTCTTCAATAAAAATCCACCCGAATCCAAGTACCGGTGTTTTCAATATTGAAATGAACTTCGACCGCAGCTACCCGACCATGGAAATAACCGTCAGGAACTCTCTCGGCAGCGAAATTTTCACAAGAACCTACAGCAGCCTGAACGGACTCTTTTACGACAAAGTTGACCTTTCGGAACTGGCCTCAGGCATTTACTTCTTCGAAGTGAAATACAACGGAAAGTTCTTTGTACTGAAAGCAGTTAAAGAATAAATCAATCTGACACAGACTTCCAAAGGCTGTACCGGTAAGTATAATCCGGTGCAGCCTTTGCCGTTTAAACCCGTATATGGCTTCGGACTGCAATTCAGCGCTATCATCCAAAACAAACGATACAATCTACAACAGCCGGAAAGAGGCGGAAGAAACCGCATATCCCTTGATATTTGCAATCTATTGTGTAAATTAGTTTGAAAAAAATTGGAATAGAAAAAAAATGCGGAAACAACAGACAATGGCAAATGACAGGCTTGAGAAGGGATTTTTTGAAAGGGATACCGTAGAAGTAGCAGGTGAACTCCCCGGCAAACTGCTGGTTTTCAACAACAACGGTAACAGGATGGCCGCAGTAATAACCGAAACAGAAGCATACCTTCCGTCCGGGGACCTTGCTTCCCATTCAGCGCCGGGCCTGACAAAGCGCAATGCACCGATGTTTGAAAGCGGTGGCATAGTTTACATTTACAAGATATACGGAGTTCACTATTGTTTCAATATTGTAACCGGCAGACAGGGTGAAGGAAGCGCGGTACTGATCAGGGCGGCACAACCCGTGTCGGGACTGGACCTGATGGCTGCCAACAGGAAGGCAACAGCCCCTGAAAAGTTGTGCAGTGGCCCCGGCAACTTCTGCAAGGCTTTCGGCTTTAACCTTTCGCACAACACTATGTCATGCTGCAGCGAAGAACTGAGCCTCCATTCCTACCTTGCCCCGGGTGAAACCGACATCGTCCGCAGCCCTCGTATAGGCATCACAAAATCCGAAGAGCTTCTGCTCCGTTTCTACCTGAAGGATAACAAATCGGTATCAGGGAGGCAAAAAGTATAAGAATTCAGTTTTATTTCCTGAACAAATAACACATTTTTAATAAAAATTATTCATTTGTCTATGATTAATAAAGAAATTTTGTTATTTTGATAAATTGCTTGTAATAAATTATTGTAATAATAAATAGCAATAATATGCTGAAAAATAATATTGGCTAAAGATTAGTGGAGAAATTGATGAGTAATTTCATGAAAAAGATTTATATTCTGTTTATATTGACCTCCTTAACAGCATTGTCCCAACAGCAAGAGACCCAATATGCAGACAAGCCTTACGACCTGAGGCCGTCATACGGGGCATTCGTAGATTTCAGCTACAACCTCCACAAAGCAGGTTTCGGTGACCAGGAATGGCTTTTCAATTGTGCCTCCCTGGATTTCGGTTCAGCCGGCACATTCGGCATTCCTAACGTCGGCCTGTACTACAGCTTCCCGATTGCAAAGCAACTGGAACTGTCGCTGCGGTTGTATTACTTCAACCTCAACGGCGATTTCTCCATCGTTGAGAATGTATGGCTGCCGGACCCTACAGGCACCGGTACCCAGGGAGAATTCGAGTATATTCTCAACACAAAACTGTCCTCCGCAGGACTCAACCCTGTTGTCGGCTACAGGATCTCAGACCAGTTAACCCTTAATGCCGGATTGAGGCTCGGCTATTTCCTGACAAAAACTTTCGAATACAAAGAGCAGATCAAGTCTCCGGCCTATGGCGTGTTTCCCGGGACCAACAGGCGTATAAGGAATGAACAGGACGGAGATATTACTGACGCAGGTTTGGATATGGCGCTGAATATCGGCGCGAGCTATGACCTTCCCCTGAACGAAGCCCATACCCTTTTCCTCGTACCGGAAGCCTCCTTCCACATCGGCCTTACCAATATTGCAAAAGAGTGGACTGTCAACACTTTCCTCGCCGGAGTCGGACTTAAGTGGGCGCCGAGAGAAATAATTCCTCCGAAAATTCCACCACAGAATCCGCCCGAGCCGAAACTGCCCCAGCCTCCCCAGCCGGACAAGCTGCTGGTTTCGATCAATGCCGTTTCTGTTGACGACGACGGGAAAGAAGAACAAATCAGCAAGATACATATTGAAGAATTCATATCGAGAAAGGTTCATCCCCTCCTCAATTACATCTTCTTCGACGACAACTCTTCCGACATCCAGGACAAATACGTGCTTAACAAGAGCATGACCGAAGAAGAAAGGAACAACTTCAGCGTCAATTCACTATACGGCCTGAAAACAATCGATGTCTATTACAACATCCTGAATATCATCGGCAGAAGAATGATTGCCTATCCTATTGCCAATCTTTCCATCAACGGCTACAACTCAAACCAGGGCGCTGAAAAAGGCAACACCGACCTGTCGAAACGCCGTGCCGAAAATATTAAGAACTACCTTGTTAAGGAATGGGGCATATCTCCCGACAGGATCAAGACCACAGCAAACAACCTGCCTCCCCTGCCTTCGAACGAAAAAGACCCGGACGGTATAGCCGAGAACAAACGCGTGGAAATAATCGCCGATTTCGACAAGATATTCGAATCGCTTAACGTAAGCGACACCATCAGGAAAACCAATCCGCCCAAACTCCGTTTCAAACCTTTCGCCAGTTCCAACGTCGGAATTAAGTCCTGGAAGATTACAACTTCCCAGGCCAGTGTTGGCGACCTCAAAGTGTTTGAAGGAACCGGCGCCCTGCCAAAACATATAGAATGGAACCTCAAAGAAGAACGTATATATGCACCCAAACTCAGTGAAGACTTCCTCTACAGCCTCGAAGTTACCGACAACGACAACAAAGTAACAAAGTCCGATGTGCAGGCAATCAAGGTTCAGGCAGTTACAACCCAGAACAAGCTGATGGAGATGATCGAAGGTACCATTAAAAACGATGTGGAATTTGACCAGTTCACACTGATTTCTTTCGGTTTCGACAAATCCGAACTGACTACCGACCACAAACCAATCGTACTGACGGCCAAATCCTACCTGAAAACCGAGAACCCGATGGAAAAGAGGACTTATAACATCGACATCACCGGCAGGACAGACAGGATCGGCGAGGAAAACAGGAACAGGACACTGTCGCTGAACCGTGCCCTCAACACTGCCGACGGCATCGAAACCGACAGGAAATTTGCTCGCGGCATCGGCGAAGACAATCCGCTCTTCGACAACAATACACCTGAAGGAAGATTCTACAACAGGAACGTGACCATCAACGTTGAAACGACAATCGAAATTATTAATGAATAATCAGTGTCAATTGTAAATTGATTGGAAGAAAAAAATACATAAATGTTTGAAACAAAATCGGTTTTAATGTGTTAATACTATAAATATAGTATTAAGAAAGGAAATTACAAGGATATAACATGAAAAAGTTCTTCATAACACTGGCAATAGGGCTATCTGTAATATACCCTTCAATAATACATACCCAGCAGGACGTTCATATCAAAGCCATCGAAACGCAGGGCTATCCCAACATCCAGGTTCATTTTGACGCCATCCGCGACAACGGGACAAAGCTCGACGGCTCCCTGTACACCGGAAGCGATGTCTGGGTTACTGAAAACGGCACCGTCAGGAACGGTTCAGTAACATGTCCCGATCCGAATATCACCAAGTTCTCCACCATCCTGGTCATCGACATTACAGGTTCGATGAACCAGAATGCCGAAGGCTCAAAGAAAAAAATGGACCTGGCGAAACTGGCTGCCAACCAGTGGATTACCGACCTGCCTATGGGCAGGTTCGAATGTGCCATCATGTGCTTTCATACAAAATCATACCTGATACAGGACTTTACCGACGACAAGGCCCTGCTGAAACAAAGGCTCGGCAGCGATACGATACAGGCCACAGCTCAGAACACCGACATTAACTCTGCCCTGTTGTATGACATCTGGGGCAATCCCGGAGCTTTAAGAGTAGCACAACATGCCAAATTTACCCCCTATGTCATATTCTTAACCGACGGCGGCCACAGCAACGGCACAAGGCCCGATGTTTTCAGGCAGCAGATTGTGGATGAAGCAAATGCCCTTGGCGCTAAGATATATACGGTTACAATGTCCGCAGTGGACGATATTTCGGCTGTACAGCAGGAAGACCTGGAATACATCTCGGACAAAGTCTATTGGGGAAAAAGGACGGAAGCAGCTTTGAGGCAGACATACAAAGACATACTCAAGGATGTGACGTTCACAGCCGACCCTGCCCCCTGCATCTTCACATTCAAAACCGACTGCGACGGCGGCGGTGAGTTGGTTCTCCATGTTGACAATACTTATGTAAAGGGTACCGACACTTCGTCATACACCATACCCCCGGAATTGAAACCATACCTCGAATACTCTACCAGTTTCGATACTCCAATACTTAATGTCGCTCCCGGCTCGAAAGTCACAAAAGACGTCACTATTACACCGAAACAAAATTATGTGGAATTCA
>CAZWLN010000076.1:0-19124 GCA_964634885.1 uncultured Hyphomicrobiales bacterium
GTACAAGCCAATGCCGGGACATCAGAGGCAGACAGCTCCCGTTTTACATTCAAACGGATCGACGGTTTTTTCGACGAATACTTTAAGGGCAGGGAAATCAAGAAGGGCTGCGGCTACAAACCATATATGCGCTGGAAGAGCTTCTGGGAGAAAAGGCTTTCCGGGTCCGGTGAATACCCAAAAGTGATAGATGTTTACCTCTCCCTGCGGGAGGCCCGCTCACGGAAGGAAAAGGACCGGAGTCTGGCGGGGCCATCCTGGAAAGAGCTTGGGCCTGTCAACATACCTCAGAACCTCATGAACTTCCAATCCACAGGCCTGGGCCGCATGAGCTGCATAAGAATACATCCCGTGGACAGCAGTGTTTTCTTCGCCGGTTCTGCCTCCGGCGGATTATGGAAATCGACGGATGCCGGAGCGTCGTGGAAGGTACTTACAGAAACACAGTTCCTCTCACTTGGTGTTACTGACATTGCCATTTCCCCTTCCAGGCCCGATGTGATGTATGCCGCTACCGGAGACGTCAACGGAGTAACGATGACCGGCGGCTACAGCATCGGCATAATAAAATCGACAGACGGAGGAAACACATGGAATCTGGCCGGCGAGGACTATGAACTCAGCGACGGATTGCTCGCAGGCTCGGTACTGGTTGACCCGCAGAATGAGAACATTGTCGTTGCAGCTACAAACAAAGGTATTATTAAGACAACCGACGGCGGCAAGACATGGACTACAAAAATCAAGGCATTTAACTTCAGGGATATGGAATACAAACCCGGTGATTTCAATATAATATACGCTTCGACTTATGACCTGGGAGGCTCCCAAGTTTTCAGATCCACTGACGCAGGTGAAACCTGGCAGTATTCGAATAGTTTCATCAACGTCATCAGGATTGCATTAGCTGTCAGCGA
This sequence comes from uncultured Hyphomicrobiales bacterium, assembly GCA_964634885.1. Taxonomy (GTDB): domain Bacteria; phylum Bacteroidota; class Ignavibacteria; order Kapaibacteriales; family UBA2268; genus DAINRZ01. Next base: position 918 of record CAZWLN010000076.1, read on the forward strand.
AGCAAACCCTTCCCGTGTCTATGCCCTGTGCGCCAGTGCAAACGACGGTGGCTACGGCGGGTTCTACCTGTCGGAAAATGAGGGCAGGCAGTGGTCCCACAAATCCTTTAAACCCAATATCCTGGGCGCTTCTGTCAAAGGAGATGAAGCCGGAGGACAGGCATACTACGACCTTGCGGTTGCCGTATCGCCACATGACGCCGATTTCATCATTGCTGCCGGCATCCACCTGTGGAAATCGACAGACGGAGGCCTCTCCTGGAGTATTATGAATCACTGGGCCGGCTCCGGTGGCATCCCTTATATGCATGCCGACCAGCACGACGTCGTCTTTACCGGGGACATGAAAATCTATTCCGCAAACGACGGTGGCATATACTGTTCGCCAGACACGGGTAAGACATGGAACGACATCAGCAATGGCCTTTCTGTCATGCAGATTTACAGGATCGGCAGCTACGCAGGCACTGACTATTCTGTTTTCTGCGGCACCCAGGACAACGGGACCAACTTCTACGACGGCACGAACTGGTATCACTCAAACAGCTCCGACGGCATGGAGTGCATCGTCGATTACAGCGACCGCTCAGTAGTTTACAGTACGACCTATGGCGGTACCCTGTTCATTTCGAAGGACAGCGGTAAAACATTCAATCAGGTAGTGTCGGCCAAGCAATTCGGTGAATATGGCGATTGGGTGGCTCCATTTGCTCTCAATCCCAGGAATCCGAAATCCCTCTTTGCCGGATACTATAACGTCTGGAAAAGCAATAATTACGGTGAAGACTGGGTTAAACTATCCGACTTCGGTAGCAAAATTTCAGCTCTCGTTGCGCTTGCTGTAGCTGAGTCGGATACGAATACAATTTATGCGGCAAGATATAATAAAGTATATATGACCTGCAATTCAGGCAAAGACTGGGACACAATATATACTGCCCCCGCTACCATTACATACCTGGCAGTGGACCCTGAAAATCCGGAACATTGCTGGATCAGCCTTTCCGGTTATGACAAGAATAATAAAGTGATTGAGATCATAAACAGGAAGATTGTCAATATCTCAGAAGGCTTACCCAACATATCCGTAAACTGTGTTATTTACCAGAAGGATAGCCCCCACAGGATTTTCGCCGGCACCGATGCCGGAGTCTGGTACAGGGATATGCTGACTAACGGCTGGGTACAGCTTTCAAATGGTTTACCTTCCGTCGTCGTCAACGAACTGGAAATTAATTACCATACCAATAAACTTCTTGCAGGCACCTTCGGACGCGGCCTCTGGGAATATGAGCTTCCCTCCTGCCAGGTAGAAAAACCGGTACTGAATGTAAACTCAGATACGGTAATATGCTCCGGCAGCAGCATTACTCTTACCGCAAACCAGCAGTACCAGTCATACCGCTGGTCCGACGGTTCCACCGGCAAATCGCTGAAAGTTACAAAAGCCGGCTGGTACAGCCTGGCAGCAGGCAACGGCGGCGATTGTTACAATGCGTCGAAGATCGTTCGGATAGATATGGACAGTGTCGGAGATACTCATCTATCCTACTCAACAAACACCCTGCTGTGTGAAGGAGATACTGCTCTTCTTGCCGCCCCTCCGGGTTTCAGTGAATATACATGGCAGGATGGCTCCACGGACAAGGAATATGAAGCTAAGGCTTCCGGGAATTATTATGTTACAATGAGATCGAAAGGTAACTGTGTCGTATCTTCAGACACAGTATCCCTTCTGTTCCTTCCCGTACCCGCCAAACCGGCAATCGCACGTCAGGGCAATACGCTGGTCTCGACCGAAGCCTACGGTTACCAGTGGTACTGGAACGGCGCAGCTGTCGCAGGGGCAGTAAACCGTGAGTTTTACGTTACGAATTTAGGAAAATACAAGGTTGAAGTGTTCAACGAAGATTCCTGTTCCTCGCAATCAGATGAATTCGTGGTAACGACGGACGTAGCAGAAAGCAGCGACAAGCCAGCCGATGTTTTGGCAATTCTCAGGAACCCGTCGGAATACGGCGTGGAGAGGATAATTGTTACTGACTGCCTTGGAAGGATAGTTCAATCATGGCAGGGCGGGGCCACATCGATTGATATTTCTTCGTTGAACAACGGCTTGTATTTCATCGCCCTGTGCAGTCACGGGGAGAGAAGGACAACGAAGATAATTATATATTGATTCTATCTGTGGGTGTCTCGCAAAGGAGAATTTGCTTACAATACGGGGTAAAAAGTCTCTCGCAAAGGCGCAAAGCCCGCAAAGGAAGAGATTTAAATTAATAATACACTCGTATTAAGTGTTGCATATTTTTAGCCCCGGCGGGGCGGCATATTAATAGGCGCAAAGCCCGCTAAGAAAGAGGTTTAAATTAATAATACACTTGTATTAAGAGTAGCATATTTTTAGCCCCGGCGGGGCGACATATTAATAGGCGCAAAGACTGCAAAGAAAGAGGTTTAAGATAATCGGGTAATCATGTTAATCCTTTTAATCCAATAAATCATGGTTCTGACAGGAAAAGAAATGTCTCTTGCTAAGAAAGATTATTATATACTTCAAGTGATAATTAATTTTTGCGATAGTCTTACGTTTTAATGTAAATTGTCTTTGTGATGCCCGGCAAAAGCCGGTAAATTAATTTTTTAAAAAGAGGATATTGATTTATAATATAAATATAGAAACTCAGGATGGCCTGCAATGCCCTGTCAGAAAGCAGTTGTTTGCCATAGTTCTGGTTTTCATGGCCTGCATCGGTACTTCCTTCGGCCAATACAAGGCAGAAGATCACTACCTGCAGGGCTTTTACAGCTTCCAGTCCGGCAAATACGAACAGGCAATCGAACAATTCCGGCTTGCCACAGCCATCAACCCTAATTACGCAAAGGCACACTACTATTGCGGTTTGTCTCTTATGGAACTGAAAAGGTACGACGAATGCCTTGAAGCCTTCGAAAAAGCGCTGCTTAACCAGCCTGAGTTTTCAGATATATACTACAGGATGGGTATGGCCTGGTACGACCTGGGCAATATTGAAAAGGCAATCGGGAACCTGAACCTTGCAATAAAGAATAACTCCGGCTACGATGAGGCTTACAATAGCAGGGGTGAGATTTATTATGACAGAAAGAAATATGACCTCGCTCTCTCCGACTTCAATAGTGCAATCGACCTGAAGCCCTCCAAACCGGAATATATGAAGAATGTCGCGAAAGTATTCCTTCAACTCAGTATGCCCGACCTGGCAGTCTTCAACCTGTCAAAAGCCGCCGAAGGCGACAGCCTCGACCCTGAGCTTTATGCAAGCAGAGGAAGAGCCTACTACGAACTGAATAACTACGATCTTGCCCTTGGAGACATAAACAGGTCACTTATGCTCGACTCCACATCCCCCGAAGCCTATTGTACCAGGGGATTGATCCTGAGCATGGTGGGCTGCGAGACACTGGCGCTGGAGGACTACAACAAAGCCATTTCCCTGAAGTCCGACAATGCTGACGCCTTCAGTTTCCGCGGCAGGATGTATGCCGAAGCTGGGAAATTTGATGACGCTCTCCGGGACCTGAATCATGCTCTCGACCTGGACCCCGGTAACACAGATGCTTATTACAACCGCGGTATGCTATACATCAGCATGAAGAATTACCCCCTGGCAATACACAACTACACACGTGCCGTCGATATCAATTCATCTTTTGCCAAAGCCTGGATCGGCAGGGGTATCGCTTACGAGGAATACGGAGAATACGCAAAGGCCTATACTGATATGCACAGGGCCATGAATATGAGCCCGAAATCCCCGGAGATATACTACATCCTCGGCAAACTGCACCTCAGTTCCGGGAACTACGACTCTTCGGTCTATTACTTCAACACAGCAATAGTGTTAAACAGCAGTAACCCGGACTATTTCCATCAGCGTGCCTGCGCGCTGGCTGAACAGGGACGGCTGAGCCTGGCCCTTACCGATTTTAACAGATCCCTGGCGATTGACAGCAGCAAGGCAGAATACCACTTAGATAAGGGGTTGATTCTTGCCGACATGGGGGCTGTCGAAAAAGCGCTGATTGAGATTAACAGGGCTGTGGACCTCGACCCGATGCTTCTGATTGCCTACTTCCACAGGGCAATGCTCTACGAAGACCTCGGCAAAGCACAATATGCCGTCGATGAATTCGAAAAGTTCATCAGGCTTGCAAAGGAACAGCCGGAGTACACTAAGTTTATCCCAGAGGCCGAAGAGGCAATCAGGTCCATCCGTAACAAAAAAAACTCAAAAGATCAATGACAGTTTTTTCCAGATACTCACGGCCGCTTCCTGAAGACGTAAAAGGTCAGGGCCGTCCAGGGCAAACTCCTCGATGGAAGCAATTCCGCAGCTGTTAATCCTGCACGGCAGGCTGACCGTCAGGCCTTCAATCCCGTACTCACCTTCTGCCAGGGCTGCAACAGGCAGAATGCAATTCTCATCAGAGACAATTGCTTGTACAATACGTCTGACAGCCGCTGCAACACTGTGGCATGAATTGCCTTTACCTTCCAGTATCTTAAATGCAGATTCGTTAATATATTTATGTGCACGTGCAAAAAGCATGGCTGCTGTTTTTGATGAATCGAAATATGTTGCCGGTGCCAATTCCTTGAATTTACACATACTTTCAGGGATGAAATTGCAGGTTACATGTTCACCGAGGACACTGGCTTCAATCACATCATATTCAAGATTCAGCGCTGTTGCAAGGAAATAAATCAGCCTGGATGTATCATTAAGGGTGCCGGTACCGATTACGTTGGCAGGCGGGAATCCGCTGCTTTTTAATAATGTATGGGCCATCACTTCTACAGGATTTGTTGCAACAATAACTTTGGCGTCGCCGCAATAGTGTATTATATTGGAAGCACATTCCATTATTATATCCTTGTTGGCAACGGCCAGTTTTTCGGCTGTATTTATATCCCCGGCAAGAGGTACGCCGGAAGTAATAACAACGATGGAGCTGTCGGCAAGCAAATCCCGTCCTCCTCCTGACAGCAGTACTCTTCTGTGGCCAAGAAAAGGCAGGGCGTGGTTCAGGTCCTGAACTTCCCCGTCTGCACGGTTTGAGTCCCTGCTGACCAAGGCTATCTCATCGATCCCGGCAACAGAGATTAAACATCTTAAGACAGCTCTGCCGACATTACCGCATCCTATAATTGATACTTTCATATTCTTGTTATCAGGTAATTATTTTGAAACACAATCATCCATGTAAATGTAAATATCACTTCAGTACAGGGTCAACACTCTTGTAACAACCCGGTTCCGGTATTTTATTACAAGAAAATACAGCCCTGAGGCAATTCCGTTTTCAGGAATGGCAGTCGTTGTGCTGACCACATTTATCTCTGCCGCTGCTTTACCCGTAACATTGTACAGTCCCACAGTTTCCGGCAATTCAGAATTCCTGCCGAAGTTAACGACAAAGTACCCGTCGGAGGGAATTATTTCAATACTTTCGCTTTCATCGTTTTTTTTTACCGAGGTACCGAGCCTGGGGTAGAAATAGAGAACAACCCCGCTGCCGCTTCCAAGCTCACTGATGGTGTAGAAGCCTGCTCCGGCATTGTCCCAGCAGATTGCCTCCCCCTGGGGTTCCATTGTATAGCTGAGGACGACGGCGGTTTTCTTCAGCGCATCGGTAATACTTTCGCCTTCGGCCCTGGTATAATAATATACATTCAGGTAAGTCTTGATAAGTATTTCTTTGCCGTCAGGCGATATGTCGGCGGCGGTAACGCCGTTGTTCGGGATTCCCAATGAACCGTAGGGCAATTCCAGAAGATATTCAAGAGTTGTGGTGTCTGTTGTCGATTGAGGATAGGCGGCCCTGTACACCCTGACTTTGGTTTCTCTCTTGGAAATAATATATATATCGCCGGAGGCAGGGTCAACGAACATCGATTCTGCGTCGCGGGCTCCGTCGGGATACTTCAGTCTGATTGTCTCCGAAGGTGAAGACAAGGCCGTAAAGGGCTTGCTTCCAAGCGTATCGACGTCAGGTTCCTGAACCCTGACAACACTGATTGACTTACGAACGGCGTCGTTGTCCCCGTGGTCGCCGATATACAGGTAATTTGCACCGGGAACCGGTCCCGGGCCGATGCCGATGTCCTCCCAGTCATAGTTCACTGCACCTTTAATATTCAGGACCCCGACAAGCTCAGCTTTTTTATTCATTGCAAAAACGCGGGCTTCATCCCCTGAATCATTGTGGGCCCAAAGTATTCCGGGACTGGTCCTGCCTGCAACCATTCCGGACAATTCATGCATCCTGTCGTCGTTAACCTTTCCCAACTCCTGCCTCGTGCCGAATTCAGCCGTACGAAGTCCCGTCACACCCATCAGGGTCAGGATTGAATAAAGCAAAAACTTTTTCATCGTTATCCAAAATATTAAAAAAGCAATTTAATGAAAATTCACTGATATGAAAAGTGCCATATTCATCCACTACCATCATCAATTGAACGACGAGGCTGTCTTCGTCCCAAGCCCACGCTGTCTTTCCCGGTTTTCCCAAGTCCCGGCCATGCATATCATTGGATTTCCACAATGAAATTTTTTAAAAAAGGAAAAAATATCATTAAAATATTTCAACTGAATATCAGTATATTACTGAGCAGGAATTTGAAAAAATATTAAATACTTCAAATTCCCCGACTCAGATTAGAAACCGGCATTCAAAACCGGATGTGCCGGTATAACACAGGCTTTCCTGCCTGTATTGTGATGACTTGGATTATTACATTTTGTTCCATATATAGGAAGAGAAGAAAATGGCAGAATTAACAACCAGGTACATGGGACTGACCCTGAAAAGCCCGATCATTGCCGGAAGCTGCGGTTTCACATCCAATGTCGATGACATCCTCAAAATCGAAGAAAGCGGCGCCGGCGCCGTTGTCATGAAATCCCTCTTCGAGGAAGAGATACTTTCCGAAATGCACCAGGCACAGGAATCGATGAGCCGGCCAGGTACCCTGTACCCTGAAATTTTCGATTTTTTCAGCTATGACGACATGGAAGACTCCGTCAGTAAGTACCTTTCAACCATCGGTGAGTTGAAAAACAAGATAAAAATACCAGTCATTGCCAGTGTTAACTGCATTACAGGCAACGAGTGGCCCGTCTTTGCCAAAAGGCTTGAAAGCGCAGGAGCCGACGCACTGGAACTGAACCTGTTCATCATGCCTTCAGACATGAACAGGACACCACAGGACAACGAAAATGTTTACTTCAGTGTTCTGGAAAAAGTCAAAAACGAAGTAAAAATACCTGTTTCACTTAAGATCAGCAGCTACTTTTCAAGCCTGGCCCGGATGATCGTCAGGTTGGGCGACGCCGGCGCCGACGCCGTTGTCCTGTTCAACCGCTTCTATTCTCCCGACATCGACATCGACTCACTTGAGGTGGTTCCGGCAGATGTCCTGAGCGTACCGTCCGACATATACAACTCCCTGAGATGGATTGCCATCATGTCCGGTAAAGTCAAATGCGACCTGGCTTCTTCGACAGGTGTACACGACGGACAGGCTGCCGTCAAACAGCTTCTTGCCGGCGCCAACGCAGTACAGGTTGCCTCGGCCCTGTACAAATTCGGGCCCGATTACATAGCTGAAATCAATCACACAATAGAAAAGTGGATGAACGACCACAACTTCAGTACCGTGGAGGAGTTCAGGGGGCAGTTGAGCTACTCCAACACTGCCAATCCGGCAGCTTACGAGCGTGTCCAGTTCATGCGGCACTTCAGCGGCAAGAGCTGCAACTCGATACCAAAGTGGTAAAGTAAATCCGGGTAAATAATTAAAGAGGCTACCCTTTCAAAGACAATGGCTTTGAGAGGGTATTTTTTTTATTGCACTTCAGACATAGGTGTCTTCGGGATTGTCTTGAAAGAACTCAGGCTCAGTCGGAGGTATAATGATTTTGTCCGGGAAGACGGCTTTGAATTGTGCCTTGCTGTTCCTGGTAATCCTCTCCTGTTCGCTGAGCGGGAAAGCGCTTGTCAGTTTTGCCCTGATGACCGACGGGCTTTCGCCGAGCTGGACCGAATAGACACCGTCGAGCATCACCTGCATCAACTGCAGTTCCTCGTTGTGCAGCGTGCGCAGCTTGTCGCCGATCGGCAGCCATACGATATTAGCCATCAGGATGCCCCACATCGTAGCGATGAAAGCAGAGGCAATATGGTGAATCAGCACGTTCGGTTCATCGCCGGCAGCAGCCAGAGTCGAGATCAGGCCCATGACGGTACCGATGATACCCATTGTAGGAGAATAGCCTCCCATTTTAACAAACAGGTTGATGTTGGCGTTATGCCTTTCGGTAATATAGCCCATCTCCGACTCGACAATCCTCTGAAGGGTGTCCGGGTCGGCTCCGTCGATACATATCTGGAACAGTTTCCTGAGAAACGGGTGCTCTACCTCATCGAGCCTCTTTTCGATTGCCAGTATGCCTTCGCGGCGTGCCAATCCGGAAAAAATGACAATCCTGTTTACTATCTGTTCTTTGTCGTATTTCTTAGGGAAAAACGAGAGCCATATCAGCTTCGGCATCATCGCCATCTGGTGCATGGACGTACCGGCCATGCCTGCGGCAAGGGTGCCGCCAAAGACGATCAGCATCGCAGGCCACATGAAAAGGGTCTCCATGGCGCCTCCTTCCCAGAGGAAGGCACCAAAGATCGATACAAGACCGATTAATATTCCTATTAACGTGCTCAATTTCATAATATAAATTTAGCAGTCTTAACTGAGATAATCAAATAATGTTAAACCTGAGATGTCGGTTCCTATTTGCAAAGTATATTGAAGAGCATTACTTTCCCGCGCCAGGTCGATTGCAGCCTGGGCATAGTCGGTGTCTTCATCCATGGACCTGTATTCTTTCAACCTGGTGTTTTCGGTACTAATCTGGTCTTTGACGGTTGTAAGCCTGTTCATCTTAGAGCCGATGACGGCAGCAGCATTATTAATGGCTTCCACCTGTTCCTGTATCTTTGTCTGCATCCCGTCAACCTCTTCCATATCTTCCCTGGAAAAACCGTCGGCGGACGTCCTTTCTGTCCCGTCGTCATTATATGAAAGTTTATTATAGAGGCTGATGATCGTGGAGAATATCTCGTTGCCGGTGCCTCCGAAGATGTCGGCGGCAGTGGTGTTTACAACCTCGGTCGAAGTGTCGTCCTTGTTGATGGCCCTGTCTTTGTTGTTGCCTTTGAAAACGACTTCGAGTCCGGAAGGATTGTCTGTCGTTACAGTACCCTGGACGAGTTCGAAGGGTTGTGTGTCGGTAGCAGGAGGCGTAACCGTTATGCCGTCGGCGGTAGTAATGGTTCCGGCAAAAACAAACCTGCCGTTGAAGTCTGAATTGGCTTTGCTCACTACGTCGTCGAGCAGGCCTTTGACATAGGTTCCCAGTGTCTTCAAATTAGATGAGTTGCCTGTAAGAGTGGATTCTATGGCAATTTGCCTGATCTCTTCCATGTCGTTGTAAAGAGATTCCAGGTCTTCCGAAACGACTGTCATTTCACCGATGGCATCATCGATGGTATTCTGGTAACTCTCGTTCCTGTTGATTTTATTAGTAAGCTGCTTGATATTGACCACTTTCTTGGGACTGTCGGACAAGCTGTTGACATCCTTGCCGGTAGTCACCTTTTCTTCAATCGACAGTTTCCTGTTCTGTATCTGTTGCAGGTTGCTTTCGTATGTAGTCCACAGCAGGTTATTGGATATTCTCATAATTTAAGCCCTTTGGTTTTACTGTCCCAGGTTGACAATTACCTGAAGCATCTCGTTGGTAGTGTTAATTACCCTCGAAGAAGCTTCGAATGCTCTCTGGAATTTAATTAAGTTGACGGCTTCCTCGTCGAGGTTTACACCGATTGCCGATTCCCTTTCCTCGACGAGCTGATCGGTAACGAGAGATGCAGTCTCAAGTCCTGATGCGGCTTCGGAAGAGAGTGTACCAACTCTCCCCAGGAAAGTGGTATAGTACTCCGAAGCAGTTTCACTGTTAATGAAATCCGTATCTGTTGCAAGCCTGCTTAATCGCAGTGCAAGCGTATTGTTGCCCGGCTCACCGGCCGTATCTGATATGGGTATATCCCTGGGCCTGTCTTTAACGTCGTCGGAAACTTCGATGGTGAATGCATTAGCTCCACCGGTCGATGGTTCGAAGAAGGTCCTGCCGGGAGAGGTCGTTCCGGTATCGTCCAAACCATAGCCTTCAACCGTAATCTCGTTAACCTTTTCGACGATGGCATTGGCGAAGGAATTCAGTTCCGTATAAATGGAAAATCCCCCGCTCGAGTCGTTCCAGTCGAGAGTGGTGTTGTAATGTTTCAGCTGGCTTGAAAGTTCGCCGCTGTCCGGGACAATTACGGATAAGGGATTGCCCTTGGAATCGAGCTTAACGATCTGCATCGTTCTTTCACCCGTAGCCGAATCGACAGTTTCGTTAGCCTGCAGAGTAGAAGCCGTACTGCCTGTAACGACGCAGTTGCCGTTGACATAAACGTTAACCTGTCCGTTGTCGGCATTAGATATATACACTCCGACGATATTACCGAGGTCTTCGATGAGTTTTTCCCTCTGGTCAACCAGAGTCTGCGATTCGGTGCCGTCAGCCATTGCTTTGGAGCTTGCAATCTCAGAATTGAGCCCTGCAATTTGCGAAATAATAGTATTTGCCTCGCCGACGTTAGCAACAACCGAATTGGAAACTTCCCTTCTCATGCTTTGCAGGTTTTCAGCGATGGTGTGGAACCTTTCAGTCAGAGTTTCTGCCACTGTCAGCACATTGGAACGCAGGCTTGTACTTTCCGGTTCGTTCGACAACTCTTCGAAGGCAGTGAAAAGATTGGCAGTCAGTTCGTTGAGGCCGCTGTCGGACGGCTCTGCCAGTATTGCTTCAACCTGACGGTACATAGTCTGGTCTGCTTCGTAGGCAGACTGCCTGGAGATTGAAGACCTGACCTCTTTGTCGATATACTCTTCCCTGAAAGTCCGCAGATTGTTAGCAACGACACCTGTACCGATGAATCCGGAACTGGTGTACATCGGGCCAGTTTCGGAGAATGAGGCCTGCCTGCGTGAATAGCCCTCAGTGTTGACATTGGCAATGTTGTTGCTTGTTACGTCAATCCCGAACCTGTTCGCAAGCAGCGCCTTTTTGGCTATTTCGAGTGAACCGAAATTTGATGACATGTTACACCCTGCAAATTAATAAAATCATCTGTGCAGCTAACAGGCTGCAAACAGTATTACTACACTGCCGGCAGATCTTTGACCTGTCCTCAGGGCAAATAACCGGTGATTGATATTTAATCCCAAATAGCTGCACAGATATACTCCTAAGAATCTTCACCTGTTGATTTTCTTTCTTTTTCCGAAACGGCGTAAACGCCCGCTCCTTCAGGTTCTTTAGCTGTTACAGCAGCATGTTTCGGTTTTGCTGCTGTGGCATAGTATAATTTCATTGCTTCGGCAGAAAGGCTCAGGCCATCGCTGCGTACTTTTGCCGCTTCGGGCTCTGCCGTCCTCGGCTCGCCGGCAGCCTTAGAACCCCTGAGAGGCATGAAATAGACGGCGCCTCCGTTGCTGTTGCCGTCAGATGCATCCGCTGCAATAATATTAGCCATTTCAGTGATACCTTTAATTTATTGAAAATCCTTTTTCAATCGGGGCTGCCTTTCCTTAGGCAGGCCACATCCAAACAAATCATACGGCAAGGAACGGATAGCCTGTAGTAATAAGCCTCGACACACTGCTGACCTTTTCAATCAGGTCGTCTGCATTGGTATAATGGAGCTCATCGGCAAGCTTAAGGTAGTCTTTGATCTCCCCGAGCAGGACATTGGCTTTGATTATGCTCCTGAGATTTTTCTCGTCGGCTAAGGTGCTTTCCAGCTTATCGGGGAATTCATCCATAGACCTTAACAATCTTGACTTTAGCTCATAGATCGTCTCGTCGGGTATTATGCCCGTGAGATTATAGACCGATTCGGCAAGGTCTTCGGCAGTCTCCCTGATGATCCTCTTCAGTAAGGAATCCGTATCCATTTTGCACATCCTTGTATAAAAACAAACAATCAAATCATACTTTTACGTTACAAACCTGGTTTGTACCGTTTGTCAGCATCCCGAGGGCTTCCCTGACATAATTCTTAGCCCTGAGAGCCAGCGCCCTGTTGGATTTGTTGAGCAATTGCAGCCTGGAAACCAACAGCCTGATGGAATCGCGGAGAACGAACAGTGCTTTTCTTTCCTCAGATTCGAGGCAGGAGCCGATGGACGACAGGTTCATCTTAATGGCCTCACGTCGAGAGATGTCGAAAGTGGTCATTATCAGTTTTAACCTGTACTCTTCGGCGTTCCTCATTGTCTGGGTAATCTCTTCCTGAACTGCAGCGATTTTCTCCAGTTCGGCAGCATTGATTCGGACAAGCGCTTTCTGTTGCTTTTCTGCCAGGCTGACAAGTTCCTGCAGGAGCTGCTGCTCATGCTTCAAATATGTAAAGAGTTTCGTCAGCATTTTAGAATCCATTCTACTTTTCATAAACTCCATCAAAATTAAATGCCGATTTATAGCATTTTGTCTTATTATATAATATATCGATTATTTCATCGATTTTATTTAGGTATTTTGTGTATTCAATATTTATTATCCTGCTCTTATTTAAAAGCCTTAAGAAGTATCTCCCCTCGAGGGCTTCCTGTGAGGCAAAGAAGAGGTTCTTGATTATTTCATCTTTATTGTCGAGAGCGCTTGAGTCTTCGATGATATTATCGAGATTGCGCGCATTCTCCAGAAGCTGTTTTGAAATGACAAATTCTTTTGCCGTGATCAATTTATTATGCAGTTCCCTGACCATCAGCGTGTAAGCTTTGCTTTTACCAATAATATCATCGTACTCGTGATATCCTTCACTGTTTGACGTTCTACTCATCATAGTTAAATCTTTTCATATATTCGCTAACTTTTTTTACGTAGTTCTGTGTTTCCTTGAAAGGGGGAATGCCGTCATATTTATCGACATTGCCGGGGCCGGCGTTGTAAGCTGCCAGAGCAAGCTGCGTGTTGCCGTCAAACTTGTCAAGCATCTTCCTGATATACTTCGTTCCGCCCATGATGTTCTCATAGGGATTGAACGAATTGCCGACACCGAGACTCTTCGCAGTACCGTCCATCAACTGCATCAGGCCTTTTGCCCCTGCTCCGGACTTCGCATCTGCTTTACCGGCGGATTCTGCCGTAATAATAGACTTGATGAGGCTTTCAGAGACACCATACCTCTTAGAAGCGGCCGAGATAATGCCGTCATAGGCTGACAGCCTCGAATTGACCCTCTCGAAGAAATTGCCGCCGTTAACCTTTACCTGTTCTGCTGCAATATGCTTTTCCGAAGCGAAACCGCTGCTTTTGGCCGTTGTCTGTTTCTGTACGCCGACAGTCCCGTTATCAGACCGGTTTTCGGTAGCCGTACTGTTGTCGGCAGTGTACACCTGAGTCAGCGGCTGCAGCTTCCCGCCGCCTGTAAGCTGGGAATAGAGCATGTCTGCAATGCCGATGCCGCCTTTTCCCGCAAGTTCCTGGGCAAAGGCAATATCGCTGAAACCCTGGAGCGTATCGGCTCCGAAGTATTCGCTGCCGTCTTCCTCGTCTTCGAGCCCTTCGAGCATCGACTCCCTCATCTGCTTGTACATCATATTGATGAACATGGCCTCGAAACCACGCGCTGCTTTGGCAATCTCTGCCTTTTCTTCATCGCTGAGGTTGGCGCCGCCGCTGACTTTCGTGTTCACATTCAGAAGCGAACTGTAGTCGATCGGCTGGGTTTGTTTTTCAATATTTAAATAGCTGTCAATGCTCATAATTTATTTACTGTATTATTAATTCTGCCTGCAAAGCGCCCGATTCCTTCAAAGCCTGGAATATGGCAATCAGGTCGCGTGGCGATACATTCAGCCTGTTGAGTGCGTCTGCCATCGCTGCTACCGTTGTCTGCGGCGGTACGGCGACAGGGTTCAAAACGACGGAGGGGCTGACTTCCTCGTTTGACTGTATTTCCGATACTTCATAGGGTGTGGGTGTCCAGGGCGAGAACGGAACTCCCTGCGGAGAAATCACTCTCTTCTGGATGGATATTTCCAGCCCGCCGTGAGCAACAACCGAGGGCAGTATCTGTACATTGCCGCCAACGACAACGGTGCCGGTCCTTTCGTTGATTACCACTCTTGCCACCGGGTCGGATTCGACATTGAGGGCCTCAATGGCAGCAATGGTCTGCATTACCTGCTGCATGTCCGTAACACCGGAGAGTGTTACCTCGACAGCGCCGGCGTCCATCGCCACGGCACGGCTTACAAGGTTGCCCGCCCCCTGCACTGCCTGGGCAATGCGCGTAGAGGTGGTGAAGTCCGGATCGTTTAGTATTATCCTGAGTTTATTGCCGTTCAGGAATTTGTTTGTTATTTGCTTTTCGAGAACGAGCGAATTGGGGACTCTGCCCGAGGTAACGAAATTCCTGCCGACCCTGGAGCCCATCGAACGGTAATCGTAACCGCCGACAGAGACTGCGCCCTGTGCCAGCCCGACAATCGTACCGTCCTGCAGCGACAGCGGGGTCATCAGGAGTATGCCGCCCTGGAGAGACGTGGCGTCGCCAATGGACGAAACCTGCACGTCGATCTTCGAACCTTTCGACGAGAACGTCGGAACGGTGGCCGTAACCATTACGGCAGCGACATTGCGTATGCGGGGGTTGGTCTGGGGAACCGTCAGCCCGAACCTTTTCAGCATGTTTGAAACCGACTGGACGGTAAAGGAAGTCCGCTGGTTGTCACCTGTGTTGTTGAGGCCTGAAACAAGCCCGTAACCGATAACCTGCGTTTCGGAGTTGCCTTCGATTGTGGCAATGTCCTTAATCCTTGCCGCCGACAATCCGTTGTAAAGAAATATGAGAAGCAAAAACCCAAGAGTTTTCGCCTGTAATTTTCCAATATGTTTAATACTAACCATCATCATGCCATCCTAAAACAACCATCTCAGGAATTTGGTGATCAGGCCGGGTTCCTGTACAGTGGTAACGGAACCGTCGCCTGTAATGCTCAATGTCAGGTCGAGAATATTATAAGAATAGACTGAGTTGTCGGGTTTCACGTCCACGGGCCTTACGAATCCTGTAATTAATATTGTCTGGGTTTCACCGTTCACGGTGGAAGTCCTTGTGCCTTCGATCCTGAGGTTTCCGTTCTCGTCAACTTCGAGGACACGGGCGCTGAGGCGCGACTTGATTGTCTCTTTCCTTGTCGTTTGTCCTGTCCCCTTGTGGCTGTTACCTGTGTTCAGCGTGGCGTCACCGTCAAAGCTGCTGCTGCCTGCCGAGTAACCCAGGCCACCTCCTAATTGGGTATCCCTTCCACTGCTGGTGGTAGCCTGGTTATTGGCTTCTGTTTCCTCAACGATGAGGACCATGATGGCGTCTCCTTCCTTGAAAGCCTTCACGTCGGAGAAAAGCGAGCGGGAACTGTTCTGGCTGAATTGCGCATATGAGGCTTCCGTGCCTGCTAATAGCAATATCCCTATCAATAATATGCCGCAATTTCTGTTCATTGTCATTCCTTTGATAATTGGTTATTCCGTTAACATTCTTCCCTTTTACCCAATATCCTTATTTAAAGAGAAGAAATCAGGACTGTACCTTCCTTAGTAACATGTCCCTGCAGAACAGAGTTACTGTTGTCGCGCCTGATGCGGATTGCCGATCCGATGACTGCATCCTGCAAAGCCGTACCGGTGGCACGGATCGAAATGGCTCCCGTTTCAAACACAATCGACACTTTCTCTCCCTTGTGTATCATACTCTCATCCTTGAGAAGGCTTCTTGTGATGATGCTGCCCCTGTTGATGTTCCTGCCGGCTTTGGAACCGACGATCTCCTCTGTCGAAGGAAATTCGTCGTCGGAATAGTACGTTACATTGAGTTTCTGGTATGTAATGTCGTCTTCCGTCAATTCCTTGTCCTTGCCGATGTTATCAACAGCTACCGGGGCTTCCCTGTATATCTTGATCCTTACGGGAATCTGCACCCTGCGAAGAAGCTTCGTGTCCTTCCTGAATTCAATTATTACAAATGTATTGCCTCGCAGTGATTTCATGTCGGCGACGAACGCAGCTTCGACATCATCCTCGTCGAAGGACTGGTCCTGGAGCAAACCCGCAATCGAAACCTGGACGTCCTCTCCAAGGTTGCTGTATATGTAGTCGAGACATCCCTGTCTCAGCCTCTCTCCTGAAAATGTCGATGCGGACCAGGCTTCAGCCTGTAAAAACAATACTAACAATACTATTATATAATTCTTCATCATCTTCTTTCTTTCCTCAATATTTTAAGAATGCAGACTACAAGCGATATGCCAGAGATTTTGATTATAATATTATCCATTTTTCCGGCTACTTTTCACCAGCGGGCTAATATTGACTACCCCAAAAAGCAGCGAAAAATTCACATATATCATTACAATTCAAACATTTACGCAATTATTTGCCCTGTTCTTCTCCATGAATTCGGTGCATAATGATACCTGTCCGGCCTGGCTAATGAGATTGGATAAATTTGGACAATGTTTATTATTGAACACCTCCATCAGAAATTTGTTTTAAATGTCCAATATTGTTTAATTTTGTGTTTTGAATTTTATTGATTATGGATTAACAGGCGGAGAGAATAATGCCACAAAAGCCATTGGTTCCAGCTATGAAAACTGTGAACCTTAAATATGCCATCAGGGACATTGCAGTGTTAGCAAGCGAAGTCGCCAAGACAGGAAAAGAGATGTTGTACCTGAACATTGGGGACCCCAACATCTTCGATCATGTAACACCTTCGAGCGTCATCGAAGATACATACAAAGCCATGAAGAAGAATTATAACGGCTATTCGCCTTCCAGCGGCATCAAAGAAGCTGTGGACGCCATCGAAAGAGACGCCAACCGCAAAGGCATCGATAATATTCTGGACATCTTCGTTACCACCGGCGCCAGCGAAGCAATCGAGATATGCCTTACGGCCCTGCTAAACCCGGGTGACAACTTCCTTATGCCCACACCGGGATACTCTTTGTACACGGCCCTGGAAGCCAAGCTGGACCTCGTTTCCAATCCATACTATATGGACGAAGCCAACGGCTGGCAGCCCGACATCGAAGACATCAAGTCCCGTATTAACGACAAGACAAAAGCCATCTGCCTCATCAACCCGAACAACCCGACGGGCTGCATCTGCGAGCGCAAAACACTCGAACAGATAATCGACATCGCACTGGAACACAACCTTGTCATCCTCGCCGATGAGATCTACGACAAGCTGCTCTTCGACAACAGGCAGATGATCTCCATTGCCTCGCTCAACAAAGACGTTTCCGCCATCACCTTCTCCGGAATGTCCAAGAACTACATCGTTCCCGGTTTCAGGATTGGCTGGGGCGTTGCCAGCGGCAGGCGCGAGATCATGGGCAATTACCTCGAAGCAATCAATAAGATACTCCGTTCGAGGCTCTGCGCCAATCATCCGATGCAGTACGCGATTGCTCCGGCTCTCGACAGCGACAATGCCCACCTGAAAGAGATGATTGCCAAGTTAGAGAGAAGAAGGGACTTCACGATGGAAGCCCTCGGTTCCATTCCGGGCATCTCCCTCGTCAAGCCTGAAGGCGCCTTCTACGCTTTCCCGTCCATCGACGTGGACGACGACACCAGATTCTGCTCGGCCATGCTCAGGGAAACCGGCGTTGTCGTCGTTCCCGGCTCCGGCTTCGGCGAAAAGCCCGGCACACAGCACTTCAGAGTGGTAATCCTTCCCGAGGAAAAGACTCTTGAGAAAGCTTACAAGAAGATTGCCGCGTTCTATGATAAATACAAGAATGAGATGAAATAATCGAATATTTTTGACAACCTTCCGAAGGTTTCAAACCTTCGGAAGGTTCAATCTTTTTTCTCCCACACCTTAAATTAACCGTTTGTCCGGTAAGGATCAAACGCCTGATTGAGGGGGTGGGCAGTAGGTTCAAAATCCTGGCAATAGACTGCTAAACATGAAAATATCACGGCGAGAGTTATGATTATTTTCTTCATTTGCTTAGCCCTCCTTCACAATTTTATA
>CAZWLN010000077.1:0-19077 GCA_964634885.1 uncultured Hyphomicrobiales bacterium
TTAAGAAAATATCAGTAATAATCGGGCGATCAAATTTAAGACTTAATTAAGCCTCATTGCATTAATTAGTACTATTTCACAAGACATCGAGAAGGCTTAATTAGAAATCTAATATTAGCAGGTAAACCCTCTAGGCGGGTAAAGGGCGAATCTGAACATGGGTTTTTCCGGAGTGTTTGAAATGACGGCTCCGGTAAAGGAAGTATGTTTTTGATTTGTTTTCTTTTGTAGAAAGGAGCGTGCTTATGATTGTCGGTTGAATGCTGAATTCTAAATGCTGAATTCTGAATGAAAAATTAAGATTGATGAATTAAAGAGGTTTTCCCCGTCTTGGATAAGGAGGGTTCGATTCAGCAGCAGGGGCCCTGTACCCGAAGCGCAGGAGTTTGTCGTTTCCCCTGAGCGTTGTCTCGGTAGCGGGAGGGGTAGCAAAAAGCCGTGATAGGGTAAACAAAAACCCGTAACGGCTGTACCGCTACGGGTGCATGAGAACTAAAGGAGGATATACCCTTTCTAAAGTCCCTCCAAAAGTTCAATGCCAAATTAATAAATTTTAAAATATTTTTATCAATTTGGAGAATAATAATATGAAGAAGGTATTATTAATCGCTATAGCTTTTGTTATAAGCTTTATTCCTGATGTATTTGCTGAAGAATCTCCGTGCCCGGATTTATCTGGAAATCCATGCACCGAATATACAGATGTCCCAATTTGGATTTTTGATTACTGCCCTAATCAAACCGAACTATGTATAATCACAGTAACATACTGTTTAAGAGTAGTCAGGGATGCAAATGATCAGATAATATCAAGAGAAATCATCATTGGAGAATTTTCCTATAACAATACGTTATGTTCATGCTTTGTGGCCGACCTTAAATCTTACATTCTCGATTACATTTTAACATGGCATACAGAAGACTTTGAAATTACTTCTGCAGGAACATATAATGATTTTGATCTATATTCATCACCTTGTTATGAACACACTGGCCCGGAGTATTATCCGAGAATTGTACCCTGCCCCACCGGACAGGAAGTTTGCTGTAGAACAAGATATACAGTAACTTATTCCGGAGGAAGTTCGGGAAGTACCCCTGATTTGGAAGGTATAGATATAAGAGTACCTGATTCTAGAGCCCTGACGCAATGTGACCCGCCCTGTTTTTCAGCTGCCATGAATGGTATGATGTTAATGTAGGGCCAATATATTATACAGGTAATGATCCATATATTCCATCGGTTAAAACAAATGATACCGATAAAGCTGTTAATATTCATGTAATAAAAGGTGAAGTCACAAATAAAAAAGATTTGGAATTAGCTTTACAGTTTAAAAATACTACAGGAATTGCGACAACAGGCAGTGAAACTGTAAATATCAGGGTATTCAACTTGAAAGGCATGAAAATCTTCGAATCAACATGCGATGCAAATAATGCAATTGAATTGGAATCGTTTCTTAATAAACAACAAAAGGGTATGTATTTCATGGAAACAACGAAAAACTTGAAAACACAAAGGGCTAAAATATTAATTACAAATTAATTGCGATCATGGTATGAAATCATTTCTGGGAATATTTCTGGCAGCGGCGCTCACGGCAGCCTGCTGCCTTCCCTTGGATGCACAGGTTGGCAGGTGGGTGGCAGTGGACTCGTTGCCGGCAAAATACGGCACTCTCTCACTTGTTTGTGCAGATTCGAACAACTGCATTTCACTATCACGCCTGCCGGCTTTCTGTGTTACCATCCTTAGGCACACAAGCGACGGGGGATTAACCTGGTCTGAGATATACAACGACTCCCTGGAACGGGTAAAACATGGTGTCGTCTATTCTCTATGCAAAAAACAGATAAGCTATCCCGAGATGGGATTGTGTGTACTGAGCTGTGACTCCGGCGCAGTCCGGATTTCACGCGACAGCCTGAAAAGCTGGGATAATCCCGAAACTGACAGCAATTCATTATACCATTTTCAAATGTTTGACCGTCTGCATGGCTTTCAAGTCGCAGATAAGTATAATCAATATAGCTTAAATATCAGTTACACAAATGACGGAGGCATCACTTGGAGCGTGGTTGCAATACCTGAAAAATACAGGTACTATAATATAGGCCTGGACCAGATTCTGCCTATAGCCCCCGATGTTGCCCTGATGCTGTGCCTCGACGAAGAGAATGGATATCGTATTGTAAGGTACCAGGTGCGCGACAGTTCATGGAGCGACTACCTATGCACCGTAAAAACAAAAAAGCTGTTTTTTCTCGACTCTCTTCGCGGGTGGATGTTGGCTGACGAGTATTCGGAAGATTATTCACAAACACAGTATATAGAGGCCACTGATGATGGGGGCAGGACCTGGAAAACCATAAGGTCTTCGGATGAAAATACACCTTTTCTTGAAGACATTTGTTTTTACGATGAGAACAATGGAATATCTATCGGTTCTGGCTATACTTTAATCAGGACAAAAGACGGCGGCAAGACATGGCATAAGGATCAACTGATGGATATTCCCGTTGACATGCAGGGAGAGAATGACACTCCTGCACTAAAACAGATCGGCTATTTGTCCCACAATTCCGGATTAATCCTTGGAAATAAAAATGTCATATACAAATACTTACCAGGCTCTGTTCCTGTCAAAGACGACGGAATCCAGGAAACGGAAGGAAAACCTTTTGTCTTTCCAAACCCGGCAAGAAGGGATGAATTACAGACTTTAAAGCTCATTATTCCGGATGGGTTTATTAATAGCGTATCCCGTATTACTATATATAATACTAATGGTGTCGTTATTGCCGACAGGTTCATAGTTCAGGAGAATTACGACAATTCAATCGAATTAACGGGGTTCGGCTCATCGACAGGCAGCGGTTTTTACTACATCAGGCTGGAAGCGGACGGCGTTGTTTGGTATCTTCCATTGCTTGTATATTAATATAATGGCATCGATAATCGATTACTTGAAATGATATGAAAAAATTAATACTAATTTTGTTTTTAATACTCCCGGCTTCTGCAGCCATGAGCAATGGCCACTGGGTAAAGGTTTCCAACCATATATCAAGGAATTACAAGTCTGTTTCAGCCTTCGATTCGCTTAATTGCGCCGCCATCAGTATGTTTGAGAATGTGGTATCAAGGCTGGAACTGACAAGCGATGGTGGCTATAACTGGACGCAAATGTTCACAGACGATGATGTTTTTGTTGACCCGGAGAACTGCGGAGGCCCGATTAAACTGACGTCAGTCGCCTATCCATCACAAGAGCTGATCATCTGTGGGGGACACGACACATGGATTATACGCTCGACTGACCAGGGACAGACCTGGACAAAAAATAGGATTGATAGCTCCGGACAGGATATTATACGTCTGCGTATGTATGACAGCCGGTTCGGCGCGGCTATCACGAAGAACAACATGTATATCACTACCGACGGCGGCCTGTCCTGGAGCCTGTACGACACAAACGGCATTGGCAGCGGCAGTTATTTTTGGGATATTTCATTCTGTCCAGGTGCTGACAGCATGTTAATTGCTTTTGTAGGCTCGCAATCGTATAAAAAAAGCTGTTTCATCAAAACAAGGGACAGGGGCAGGACCTGGGAGTTGTATAAACAGAGCCATTATGCTTCAGCGCCCATTTTTTTTCTCGATTCACTTTGCGGCTATACGATGTTCGCCGGTTTAACAGCAGAAGGTTCAAGAGATATTATTTATCGTACTACTGACGGTGCAAAGACATGGGATAAGATTTTTGATTCATTGATACTACCGGCTCAAGCCATGATGGATATTTATTTTTATAATAAAAACCTAGGCATTTACTATGGCTCTTATAATAAAATACTGATAACTGACGACGGCGGGTTTACCTGGAGACAGGAATACCTCCAGGGGATATATTGCTATGTTTTTGCCGGGATAATACTCTCGGAAACAAATATGCTTGTTTTTACTCAGGAGGGTGATATTTACAAGTATGAATCAAAGACAGGCTTTAAAGATGAACCGGACGTAGAAACCGGCCAATTCAACGTATATGATAATTTCGCAGACAATCAGGTCAGTGTTTTGATTAATAAAGGGGATACTGAATTCGATACCGATGATATAAGCATCTACGATGTGCTCGGTAGCATAATCCCCGCTGAAAGCCAATTGCAGCTAATCAGGACGGGAAACGAGACCGCCATTTTGACTTGGGACTATAGTGAACAAGACAACGGCGTTTACTTCATACATATTCGCCACGGCAACAATTCACGTATTGCAAAGGTAATCATCAGCAGGTGAGGGGTTTTCTAATTACGAGCCTAGCGCAGCGAGACCGGCGGAGCCAATTACGAATGTGGAGAGACGCAAGGCTTGCGTCTCAATGATATAAAACAGAATGTAGAGACAGGTCTCAGACCTGTCTCACACCATCTCGAGCGCAGCGAGACCGGCGCAGCCAATTAAGAATGCTGAATGTGGGAACAATGAAGTTTTCCCCGCCTTAGATAAGGAGGAGTGCAGATGATTACGAATTACGAATTACGAATTACGAATGACGAATGTGGAGAGACGCAAGGCTTGCGTCTCAATGATATAAAACAGAATGTAGAGACAGGTCTCAGACCTGTCTCACACCATCTCGAGCGCAGCGAGACCGGCGTAGCCAATGCTGAATGTAAGAAAAAGCTGTACCGAAGCGACTTCCCACTGCCTTGTGTAGTGGAGGGACTACGTCCATACGTTTCTTTTCTTTCTGTACACAGGACACCAAATCAGAACGGCTCCGGCTTTTTGGGTTTCATTCAGTTATTGTAAGATAATAGGTAATCGGTGTATATAATATGCGATTTAAAAATTTTTTGAAATTTGCAAACTTGCCGTAACTCTATTAATACCAAGTAGTTACCCCCCCGCATTGCTCTGCAATGCGAATAAAAAATATCCCTTGACTTTAACAAAAAATTGTATTATGTTTATGTTAACAAATAAGTCCGGTTAAGAAAATATCAGTAATAATCGGGCGATCAAATTTAAGACTTAATTAAGCCTCATTGCATTAATTAGTACTATTTCACAAGACATCGAGAAGGCTTAATTAGAAATCTAATATTAGCAGGTAAACCCTCTAGGCGGGTAAAGGGCGAATCTGAACATGGGTTTTTCCGGAGTGTTTGAAATGACGGCTCCGGTAAAGGAAGTATGTTTTTGATTTGTTTTCTTTTGTAGAAAGGAGCGTGCTTATGATTGTCGGTTGAATGCTGAATTCTAAATGCTGAATTCTGAATGAAAAATTAAGATTGATGAATTAAAGAGGTTTTCCCCGTCTTGGATAAGGAGGGTTCGATTCAGCAGCAGGGGCCCTGTACCCGAAGCGCAGGAGTTTGTCGTTTCCCCTGAGCGTTGTCTCGGTAGCGGGAGGGGTAGCAAAAAGCCGTGATAGGGTAAACAAAAACCCGTAACGGCTGTACCGCTACGGGTGCTGTTCAGACTATCGGAGGTTTATATAAGTTTAGACACTTCCTCCGTAAGTCCCGGCGCCAAAATAAGTAAAATTAATTAATATTTTTACTATTTTTTGGGAGATTAAACAATGAATAATTTTAGTAAATTCATGTCAGTCTTTTTCTTGGTTGCGTTTGTTTCTATTAACCTTAAGGCTGTGCCGTGCGAAGACTTCTGGCCCTGCGATCCTTTAAACATTCCTGAAAATAATGGATGGGTGCAACAACTACCTGTTACACAGGTAATCGACGGTTGTAATGGCTGTACAATGACAGTGACTTTTAGTGAAAGGTATTTACCATGCTTGAATACTTATCAATTGCAATTGGAAGGCTTCACATTTTCCGAAGGATGTAACTACTGCTTTTCTCCGGGAGCATTATTCCAGAAAGCAGTTGCACTCATGCTTAAAAACAGTACAGTTGCAGGCACTCTAACCAATGGACAATGCGTGACCGGAGTTGAAGTAGTAAACGTATCTTGTTGGAAATGGGTCGCCGGCAATACGGCTCCCTGGGTGATGAGCCCGTGCAGTACCGATGAATGCTGTAAGAAACAATATACAATTTGTATGAACAATGGAGAATTGGAAATAACTTATGCATCCGACAACTCAAATTATGTAATCTGCCGCCCTGACAATGGAGCAACATGTTTATATATTTGCGATTGGCTGCCTGAAGTAGGAATCCTGGCAAGATCGATAAATATCGAAGATTCGAAAGAAACTGTTTCCGTTCAAAGCCAAAACAATTCCTATACTACGCCTAACCCGGCAGATGGAACTATTACAATTGGAATACAAAATAAAATTGAAGGCAAACTTAATTTTGATATTTTCAATTCTACAGGTGAAAGAATAACTTCTTCCGAGATGAATTGTAAGATGATTGAGCCAAAACTTACTTTGGATATTTCCAATTTTGTTCCTGGTGTATATTTATACAATATTAATCAGGATGGTAAAATTATTGGAAACGGCAAATTTGTAGTTAAGCATTAAAGATTTGATAAGGGGCCATAACTAATGGCCCCCAGTTTTTTCAAATACCCGAAAGAAAAAGAATATGAGGAAAATAATACTATTCATCTTACTTATTTCAGCCTGTTCAGCTTTTTCCGAAAGAATCGGCACCTGGACAAAGGTTCTGACCCAAGATTCTTTTTATAATGGCATTTGTATGGCAGATTCCCTGAACGGTATGGTTTTGGGCATTGACGGGACATTGCAACTCTTTCTGAAAAAGACAACTGACAGGGGGAATAGTTGGAACATTTGCTTCACAGAAAAAAGAAAATCCTCTTTATTATTCCCGGAAGCTAATTATAAGAGTCCAAGGCATCTTGCATATATAGATGAGAACAATTGCTTTATTGCTTTAGACAGCGGCAACATATTAAAAACCAATGACGGCGGCTTGAATTGGTCAAAAATTAATATTACAAATGAAAAGTTGAAGTGTGTTACTATGTATGACGCTAAAATCGGTGGCGCTACAACAAAGAAGTCTTTGTACATAACCAAAGACGGATGGAAAACATGGCAGAAATCCATATTCCCGATTTCTTTGGATAGTAATTATTTCATTGATTACAATTTTGTATTTATTAATAATGAATCAATAGCGTTATTATTGTATAATCAAAAACAATACTATATAATGAAGTCTGTTAACCTTGGGAATGATTGGGAGCTTTTTCCCAAAGGAAAAACAGGAGCATTTCTTGATATTATTTTCATTAATGATTCAATCGGGTTGAATTGCTTAGATAATCATTATACCGATTCAGTTACAAAAAAAGACAGAAGAGATGCCAGGATTGAAAAAACCACCGACGGAGGTAAGTCCTGGTTTACGGTTTTCGATTCTTCATACTATTCTGGTTTCTGGTCAATGGATTATAAAGACGGGGTAATATTTGCATCGGGCGCTTTTTCAAGGGCTTATATGTCGACGGACACAGGCAGGACCTGGATTGATTTAAGAGATTATAATGATTATAATAAAGAAAATATGTATTCCTGGGTTTGGTGCTCGGCAATAAGCAAAGACGAGTTTCTTGCAGGTGATGAGTATTCCGGCGTTTGGAAATGGACGAATACACCGAATTCGGTGATTGACCCAAATGAGCAAAGTGATTTGTTTGTTTTTCCAAACCCCGCAACAGATTATTTCAGAATTAAGGGTAACGACGGCGCCGCAGTATCCATTAATAATATCCTCGGCGTTAAAATGATAGACGGCGAAACGAATTGTGATATTGATGTTTCAGGATTAGCTCCCGGCATCTATTTCATACGCTGCAACGCCAAAACTCTGAAGTTTGTGAAGGAGTGATTTGGGGGAGGGAGTTAGGAGTGGTGGCTGGTGATTAGTGGCTGGTTGCCGGTTGTAAGAGTGAGGAGAAAGAAGAATTACGAATTCTGAATGCTGAATAATGAATTCTGAATGTAAGAAAATGCAGCGCTGGTGCTTCTTTTCCCACTTTTTAAGAAATGTAATCCTGTAGTGACAGGTTTCAGACCTGTCTCACACCATACCGGGCGCAGCGAATTGGGAATTTCGAATAGCCGGGCAATAATTGGCTGTGTGTCCCCGTCCTGCAATCTGATTGGTTATTGAATTAATTTTGTTGTGATGTTTAAACCGGGGGCACAATGGCATACAACGGCAGTACAAGCCTCAACAAATCCAAGGGAAGCCTGGGCGAGAACATCGCTGTGGAATACCTTGAGAATAAAAACATGAAGATCATCAAGAGGAATTTCACTTTCGGCAGGTACGGCGAGATTGATATTATTGCCGAAGACAAAGGCGTGCTGGTCTTTGTCGAGGTCAAGCTCCGTACCGGCAACAGCTATGGAGACCCCTTAGACGCAATCGACTACAAAAAACAGCAGAAATTGAGAAAAGCTGCCGAAGGCTATTACTATGTTAACAAAATCAATGACAGGGAATGCCGTTTTGATGTCATTGCCATCGATGTCCGTAACGGTATTGAAAAACCTGAGATTACTCATCTGGTCGCCGCTTTGTGATAATATACAATGAAAAATAATTAATATAATCCGATTTATTGTAACAGTTCACCGGCGATTTTGTAACATTTACCGTTACGTGTCCATATAACTTAATATTACAAAAAAATCATTATTTATGCTATAAATTAAGCCCTTAGAAATCCGTTATTTAGTATTGTGAATGTGAACGAATTTGAAAATTGAATTGACGAAGAGCCTGGAGATGGAACGAAGCATCGGCCATGGTGAAAGTAATATCGGTTACGATGGCCCGATCGCAAAAATAAGCGATAGTATAATGGGATCGGCAGATGAAGGAACAGGATTTACCGGCGCTGCCCGGGAGTGAGTAATGACACTGGGAAAGGTAGCAGAAAGAATCAACCGGCGGGAGAATGATTAGAAATAGAAGCCTGGACAGCGTGGTAAACAATAAGGCAGTAGCAGAAACGATGAAGTAAAGCCTGGAAGACAATGCGGGGAATAGGGATGCCGGTACCCATTATACTATTACTGTCAGGGATGAAGGACAGGTGAACGGATGGACAGCCGATCGGCAGGGTGGAACAAGCAGTCATTCACTGAAGCTTTTGTTTACCGTCTGATGTTTAACAGTCTGAGGATCCTTTATGACAGTGGAAGGTGGTGAGTACAGCGTCTCAGAGACTTCATCGGGAAGAGTCTATTCCTGGGGCAATCAAAGTTATTTCATTCCCAGGGACAGCCTGCACCTGGCAGACTTATTCCCGGATCTGGCCACTTTGTTTAAGAACGCACAGAAAATTGTAATAGAAGGTTCCAACACTCTGGTGTTGGACTATTATGGAAATGTTTGGACTTGGGGTAAGAATACAAACAACCGACTCGGTAAAGAGTACGAACTTGACGGCTACGACGAAACGAAACCGGAAATTATCGGACATAACGTAAAGGCTAAGGACATTGGATACGATCGCGACTTCTATGTTATTGATGAACAAGGCAAAAGAATGAACATCAATGAATACGACAAACCCTCTATATGTAAAAAAGACATAGAAGCTGCCCGGAAGCGATAATTAAAGTTAAGATGAGAAAAAGCTGTTAAGTTCATGAGGGCTGCCCACGACGCAAAGGGGCAGCCCTATATTTTTTATACCAGCACGCTTGATTGGGTAATTCTTGCTTTTTGGCTGACTCAATCCCAATTGTGCACGCATCGTAATCCTATTGACTCATTATACACAAAAATACCGGTCAATCCAGCTCGCTCACGCATTCGCATATTTATCTGCATACGAATATGTAAAATATATTATTATTAAAAGCATTATGGGAAATTGGCATTAATTGTCGGTTAATCCCGGTATCTTATATATGCTGACATTATAATCCTGCAATTCAAAGTATTTCCTGCACAGGGATTCAACATTTTGCATTACTATTGTTGATTGTCGGCAGGATTTATTAATTTAGCAATAAATATTTCAATTAATTGCTGATACTTTGATGAAAATTGCATTCGATGCGGGAGAAGTGCTGAAAAATAACGGAATGGGAGTGTATGCCAGGGGACTGGTTACTGCACTGGCGCTGCTGTTCCCTGAAGACCGGTTCTGCTTGGTTACCAATCCCAAGGATGCTCCTGCCCTTAAAAGTAAATTCTCATCGATTAACAATATTATTATTGAAGACAAACTGCTCCATCCCCATAAATTCGGTAAACCACTAAAAGAACTTGTGAAAATCATCAATTCTGCACGGTGGAAGAAGATTGCCCCCGGCTATGACCTGGTGCACCAGGCCAATCAGTTCAGGACGATCAAAGGGATTGACAATCTTACGGCAACTGTGCATGACCTGATCCCTCTCTATGACGACGGGATGAATAGCAGCGCCATAAAGAAGAATTACAGGAAGAAGATCGGTTATCTTGTAAAAAATGCAAGGCTGCTGTTTGTACCGACCGAATTTGTGAAAAACGATTTCGCCGTGTATTTCCCCGGCCAATCTCCGGAGTTGGTCGCTACCTACGAAGGTACGGACGATTTGTTCACCCCGCAGGAAGCAACCCCTTCTTTCCGGGAGAAATTCGGGCTGGCGGAAGGAGCGCCCTATTTCCTTCATGTTTCGAGGCTCTATCCCCGCAAGAACAGTGTTGCCATTGTAAAAGCCTTTTCCAAATTGAAAGAACTGCACCCCAATATTGCTCTTGTCCTGGTCATTAATGGTAGCGCGAAAGAAAAGAAAGACTTTTACGACAGTTGCGGAAGCAGTATTAATGCAGGCGGAGTAAAGATTTTCGAAGCTTTGTCGTTGGAAGAATTAGTAATGATGTATTCCAATGCAACGGGATTCCTCTTCCCTTCGTTCTCGGAAGGCTTCGGCCTGCCGATGCTCGAAGCCATGAAATGCGGCTGCCCGGTAATTACATCCTCAGAGTCCTGCCTTCCGGAAGTGGCAGGCGAAGCGGCATTGCTTGTCAATCCTGCGTCAACAGATGAAATTGCCGATGCAATGGAACAATTAATTACTAATCCTGAATTAAGGGCAGCGCTGATTGAAAAAGGCTGTAAACGTGCGTCTGAACTGACGTGGGAGAATGCTGCGCTGCGTACTTATGATGGCTACAGGAGAGCTTTGGCTCCGAAAGGCAGGAGCAATGATTGACACCAATCCGCGCGTCCTGATGCTGGGATCGCGCAAAGGAAGGTTCAGGGCCGATTCCCCCGGGGAAAAGGAACTGCTGCTTAACGCTCACGAAGCCTGGGCCTATGCCTTCGCCTGCGATTACATTAACATATTTACCGCAAAAGAAAGCGACCTGGCAAACTATGACCTGGTGATTTTCAACTCGGAGTACAAGAAGCCCGGCTATCTGCTGAAACTGCTGAAACTCGTTACTTCCAGGCCTGCGTCAGTGAAAGCTGCAATACTGATCGAGGGGCTGGCTGGTTTTTACATCAGGCCCCAGCCTGTCGTAAGGGAATTGTTTGACTCTGCCGACCTGATAATCAATATTAACAAACACACCGATTCTTTCTTCTCATCGCTTACTTCGACAAGGGTTGAGTACATCGGAGTGCCCTATCCGGTCGATGTCGTTGCCCGATACAGGGTCCCGATTGAGAAAAGAACCCGCAGGACATTCATTTGCCCCTTCCTTCTGGACAGGTGGAACGATTACTTTGTTGCGCGTCAGATTGGTTTACCATATTACGGCTATGAGAAGAGGGTTAACCGTACCCTGAAAACACTGTGGAGCACACTTAAGCAGTACCATTCGGCCGATCCGGACAGCAGGCTGAAGATGGCTGCCGGAGCGTACGGGGATGAGCGCCTTGCAATACAGAAGAATACATCCATCTCTGACTTCTTCAGGATGAACAACGATTCGTACATTTGGGTAAACCTCGACGACCGTTACACCTGGGGCAGGTATGTGCTCGACGCCGCCGCATTGAATATACCAATCATCACTACCCGGTCCACAGGACACGGCGAAGACCTGTTCCCAACGACAACAGTTGACAATGAGATGATGATCGGCGAAGCGGTGTCGATTGGGAAGAGGCTGTTGGAAGACGAGGATTTTTACAGGCAGGCGGCGGAATACCCCAATGGGAAAATGGAGCAGTACAAGCCGGAAGCCATGAAGCAGAAACTGTTGTCTGTTCTGTACGGCAACGCACAGAAGGGACTGCAATGAACGAAACAACTATGAAGGTGAACGAAAGAACGTGACTTTCGACGAAACATATTGCCCCCGGGTCCTGGTTCTCGGCCCTGTACGAGGAGCGTGGAGCGCCGCCGGAAAGAACCTGGAGGACACAAGGCTGAACGCCATCGAATCGTGGGCCTACGCCTTCGGCGG
This sequence comes from uncultured Hyphomicrobiales bacterium, assembly GCA_964634885.1. Classification (GTDB taxonomy): domain Bacteria; phylum Bacteroidota; class Ignavibacteria; order Kapaibacteriales; family UBA2268; genus DAINRZ01. The sequence continues at coordinate 12,385 of CAZWLN010000077.1, forward strand.
CGATTACATCTTTATGAAAGAGGCTTCCGCCGAATTAATAAACAATTATGATATAATTATTGCCAACTCGAAGCTCTATGGCGAGGATTGCAGGAAGCTGCTCGACAGGTTGGCCGCCATCAGCGAGAACCGCAAAGCAGGCGTCAGGTGGGTTACTTCAATCGAAGGCCCTGCCGGCGATTACACAGTGCCGGACAAGCGTATGAAAAGGCTGCTGGATTCTTCCGACCTTGTTAACTGCATTAACAGGCATTCGCTTTCACTCTTGAGAAGCATTACCAGCGCCAGGGTGGAGTATATCGGTTTTCCCTACCCTGTGGACAGCATCGGGAAATTGGCTCTCCCGGCAGCAAACCGGAACAGGGCTGTGTTCATCTGCCCTGCACTCCTGTCCCGATGGAACGATTACCTTGTGGCAAAGCGTACCGGCTTACCTGTTACGGGCTGGGAGTTCCGTTCTAACCGAAAGCTGAGGCTTCTGGCGCCCGGGTATAAGAAATACAGGGCGGCCCTTGGCAATGAACGCCATCCGGCCATGAAATCCCTTCGGCAGTTGATCAATCCACGTAAAATGATCGGCCTGGCCGGCAGGTATTACAATGACCGCAATCTGGAAATCAGGTCTAATATGCACCTGAACCAATTCTACGAGACTTACAACAGGTTTTACCTCTGGGTTAACCTCGACGACCGTTACACCTGGGGCCGCTATGTGCTCGACGCCGCGGCTTTAGGCATACCCATCATCACTACGAAGTCGACAGGCCACGGCGAAGAGTTGTTTCCTTTCACCTGTCTTGACCATGAGTATGAGATTGACAAAGCAGTGGAGCTGTGCCGGAGGTTGATCGACGATGAGGAATTTTACGCCGGGGTTGCTGCCTACCCACAGGGTAAACTGGAGCACCTGCGCCAGGAAAACATGCGCCGGAAGCTGCTGGAGAGTTTGGATTAGACAGACCTGGCTGATTGGGGAAACTATCCGGTATAAGATTGCGAATAAATGCAGGTTCAGAATGAATTCCTGGATATGATATTTCAATGATATAGCTACGAGCTTCAATTCTTCGTCCGGGTATCAAAAAAAAAGCCTTGAGGAATCAAGGCTTTTTCAATCTTTGTAGCGGGGACAGGACTTGAACCTGTAACCTTCGGGTTATGAGCCCGACGAGCTACCAATTGCTCCACCCCGCGGTCTCAGATTTCAAAATTACGAAATTTTTCCGTATAAATCAAATTTTATTATTCTTTTCTGCAAATTCCCTGCCTGTTTTCAAAGCTAGCAGGTTCTGTTCGATGATCTTTTCGCCTTTATTTTTGAAGATGGTCCTTATGCCGTCTTCGAGCAGCGAGTAATCCATCATCAGGAATGGGGAAGCCGCTCCCAGGATGACCATGTTTGCGGATTTGGGCGAGCCGAGGTCCGCGGCAATCTTGTCGGCGTCGAGCGCTACGAATTGCTTCTGCGATTCAATCTCTTTCATGATAACGGCTTTGTCCGGGTAGTTGTCGATGTTGATGAACGGATGGGTATTGGTGACAATCCAGCCGTCCTGTGCCAGCATGGGCAGATAACGCAGCGATTCCATCGGTTCGACGGAGATGATGATGTCTGCTTTACCTTTGGTGATCAGGTCGGAGAATATCTCGTTGTCCGACAGCCTGAGGTGCGAACTTACGTCGCCGCCGCGCTGGCTCATGCCGTGTACTTCCGACTGTTTCAGGAAGAGGCCTTTTTTAACTGCTGCCATACCGATCGTTGCTGCAATCGACAGAATACCCTGTCCTCCGACACCTGCTAATATTATATCTCTCTTCATAGCTTCTCTGTATATTTAGTTTTTAAAATTCTTTATTTATTCTGCCTTTTCGGCTTTTGCCGCTTTTGCGTCCTTGGCAAGCTGTACGATGCAGGGCCTGCGTGGTATGATGACGGAGACCCCCGGGTATTCCAGTTCATCCTTCATAACTTTCACTAATTCATCGTGGTTCTTGGCTTTGGGGTCAACAAGTCTGAGGTGTTCTTCTTCGACGCCGAGGCCGCGGCAGATCTGTTCCAGCCTGCCGAAAGCTGCCGAAGGCTGTCCGCCGGTCATGGCTGTCGTTGCGTTGTCGAGAATGAGAACGGTAATGTTCGATTTGCTGATGACAGCGTCGAGCAGGCCTGTGATGCCCGAATGGGTAAAGGTCGAATCGCCGATGACGGCAACGGCGGGTGTAAGCCCTGCGTCGGCAGCGCCTTTGGCCATTGTAATGGATGCGCCCATGTCAACGCAGGAGTTGATTGCCTCGAAGGGTTTCAGCGCTCCGAGAGTGTAGCAGCCTATGTCTGAGAACACCCTGCCTTTTGTGTATTCATGAACGGCTTCGTTGAGGGCATTGTATGAAACGACGTGTGGGCAGCCTGTGCAAAGCTGTGGAGGCCTTTGGGCCATGAATTCGGGTATCGGCTTACCTTCGGGTATGTCGATGCCTAAGGCTTTTGCAACAAGGTTCGGGTTCAGTTCGCCGTCGCGGGGGAGTGTGCCGTCGAGGCGTCCTTTGACGATGAGTGAATTGTTAAGGTAGCCCCTGAGCGCTTCTTCGATGATGGGGTAACCTTCTTCCATTACTATTATCTCTTTGCATTCTTTGGTAATCTTCTCTATAGCCTTGCGCGGCAGGGGATACTGACCGATCTTGAGGACGGGGTAGGGAACTTTGCCGCCGGGGAAGTTCTCGAGCAGGTAATTGTATGCAATGCCGCTGGCGATGATGCCGATGGATTTGTCGGCGCCGTCTGTGTATGTGTTAAACGGCGAATTTTCGGATTCATTCTCGAAGGGCTGCTGTTTTGCGAGCAGGTCCTTGTACTGTTTGCGGGCGATGGCCGGAAGCAGTACGAATTGCCTGAGGTTCTGGGGGAGAGAGATGCCGTTTGTCTTTTGGGGCTCTTTCCTGGCAACGCCTGCCCGCGAGTGCGCAAGGCGTGTTGTAATCCTCAGGAGAACGGGAATATTGTATTTCTCAGACATGTCATAGCCGTAGTGAACCATGTCGTATGCTTCCTGCTGGTTGGCGGGCTCGAGAACAGGTATCATTGCGAATTTACCGAAGAATCTCGAATCCTGCTCGTTCTGTGAGGAGTGCATCGACGGGTCGTCGGCGGAGACGACGATCATGCCGCCGTTGGCGCCTGTGATCGAGGAATTAATGAACGGATCGGCAGCAACGTTCAGGCCGACATGTTTCATGCAGACCATCGTCCTTTGGCCGGTGTATGACACGCCAATGGACGCTTCCATTGCCGTTTTCTCGTTTGCAGCCCAGAAAGCCTTGACTTTGCCTTCTTTGTGTTCCCTGGAGCTGTGGACGTACTCTGTAATTTCCGTTGACGGTGTGCCCGGGTATGCATAGATGCATGACAGGCCGGCGTCGATTGCTCCCTGTGCTATAGCTTCATCGCCTAAAAGTAATGACTTTTGCATTTATATCCCTATATCTTTAATAAATAATCACAATCACAAAAACGCAAAATTACAAAATTTATGGGAAATTGCCTTTCGGTTACCCATTGATTATATGCAAATTATTAAAATATAATTTTTTAGTTTATGCTAAATCGGCTTTTGAGAATGCTGAATTCTGAGCCGAGCGCAGCGAGACCGGCGTAGCCAATGCTGAATGCTGAATTAAGAGTGCTTGAATAATAAAGTTTTCCCCGCCTTGGATAAGGCGGGGGCAGGGGGTGGTTGGACTTCTTCAGTTCGTCAAGTGAGATGTCAGAAGTAGAGACAGGTCTCAGACCTGTCTCACACTATTCCGAACGCAGCGAGACCGGCGCAGCCAATTCTGAATGCTGAATTAAGAGTACTTAAACAATAAAGTTTTCCCCGCCTTGGATAAGGCGGAGGCAGGGGGTGGTTGGACTTCTTCAGTTCGTCAAGTTCATCAAATTAATTAAGACAAAAGAATGCTAAGCCGGGCACAGCGGGAGCGGTGTATCCAATGCTGATTGTTTATAAATCAATCTGCAATCCTTGACACCGACAGGTGGGTATTCTAATGAGGATATTATCATCAAAATAAAATATACATTTGAAAAACCGTCATTAATTTTGCACTTTTGAATATTATAATTGGTTCAAAGGGTTCAATTGGTGAAATTGAGAGAATGTAATCTTGATGAATAACAGATCTGTAAATGAAACGCGCTATGACGTGTGCCTGATAAGTATATCGGCTGTCAGCTCGGATGCCCGGACTTTGAATATTGCCCGCACGCTTGCAAAACACGGGAAGACAGTTGCAATAATCGCTTTCGGAAAGGAAAAAGACTGCGATATGCTTCAATCGGAGCATATCGACCTCTATCCCGTAGAAGACACCGGTTTTTCAAGCGCCAACAGTCGTTGGAGGTATTTTAATAAAGAAATTAAAAAGTACAATGGTGTGCAGGCCGGGATTTACCAGGCTTGCGATTTCTTCGCGCTGGCTGCGGCAAACAGGTTCTCCCGCAGGTACAGGGTTCCCTTCATCTATGATTCGCGCGAGATATATTCACGTGTGGGGTCTTTGAGTAAAAGCCCCCTTAAACAGCTTGTCCAGACAGCCCTCGAAAAGCGCTGGGTGAAAAAGGTGAGCCGGATTATTGTCTCCGGTGAACTGGATGCAGAATACCTGAAGAAGCATTTCCGAATGGATGTGCCGTACGATGTAATCCTGAACCTGCCGCCATATCGTGAAGCGGTCAGCGCCGACCTGTTCAGGGAGAACTACCCGATCGGCACCGGGCAGAAGATAATTCTCTACCAGGGGATGCTGATGAAAGGGAGGGGAATCCTGCCGGTAGTAGAGGCGCTGCCGTACCTCGACAACCTGGTATTCTGCCTTTTGGGTACCGGGGACCTTACCGGGGCAATCACCGCCAGGGCTAAGGAACTGGGGGTTGAAGACAGAGTGTACATCTGCGGCAATGTAGATTATTCGGAACTGCACCGCTGGACCTGTTCGGCTGACATAGGCAATTGTTTCATCGAACCTATCGCTTTCTGCAATGAACTGGCCTTGCCGAACAAGATGTTCGAGTACTGTATGGCGGGAATACCGTCGATCATCAGCGGACTGCCGGCAATGAAACAGTTCAACGACAAATACGCCATCGGGAAAACCATACCCGCAGATTCCCGGCCCGAGGAAATTGCAGACGCAATCAGGGAAGTGCTGACGCCTGAAGTCTATGCCGCTTACGAAGGCAGATGCAAAGAAGCATCAAAAAGCCTGAGCTATGAAAGCCAGGAACAGACGATTTTGGAAATTTTCAACGAATAGGATTGGTGATGGAAATACATGAGAACATGGGCAAATGCGGTACCTGCTTCATGGAATTGCCCAAAGAGCACCTTGTCGGCGATGAATGTATCTTTTGCGAAAGCTACCGTAACAAGTGGTCCCGGCGGGATTATAAGAAAAAAGAAGAAGAATTGCGTGGAATACTTGAGTATTACAGGGAGAAACACCGGAACGACAGGTATGATGTCCTTGTGCCCCTGAGCGGTGGCAAAGACAGTACCTGGGTACTTTACCTTGCCGTAAAGAAATTCGGTATGAGGCCGCTTGCCGTAACATTTAACAATGGCCTGCAGACGCAGCTTGCAAGAAATAATATTAATAACGCCGTCGGCGTCCTTGCTGTCGATCATGTTACCGTTGCCCCCGACCCCCGGGAACTGCAGGCGATGTACAGCATTTGTTTCAGGAAAACCCGGAATATGTGCCTGGTGTGCAATCATATAATAAACACGACAGTATTGCAAACGGCGGTCAACGAGAACATTTCACTGATACTTGTCGGTGGTGTCGGCAAGCTGGAATTGGCGCCGATTTACGGCAACAAGAGATACTGCATGGAAGAAGTGTTTAAGAAGATTCTGGGCCAGGAGACGGGTTTCGACATCGCTCCGTACCTTAATAAGCCTTTGAGAAGGGACAACGAAGCCGAGTTTATTACCATGTTCAATTATGTCGATTATGATTACCGCGAAGTCCTGAGGCTGCTAAAGAGTGAGCTGGGTTGGAGCGAATCCCATCACGGCGATACAAAGATCGATTGCCTGTTCCATCCTGTCATCAGCCATTATAAATACATGAACAACGGCGTGTCCTCTTCTATCCTGATGGCTTCGGCGCTTCTCAGGGACGGTAAAATCGGCCACGGGGAGTTCCAGCAAAGGACGGAAGCAATCAGGGAACAACTGACAAATGCCGATGGGGCTGATATAAAGGAATTTTTCGATTACCTTGAGATAGATCCCAACGATCCCTCGCCTGTACAGCGAATCCTCGACTATGTGGAGCCGACAGGCGGCGAAGGCGGGTTTGAGGAGCTTGCGGGAATGAAAGCCGCTCCCGGCTGTGATACCCTGGAACTGCTCGAAAAGCTGATTGGCGCTGTCAGGCCTGAAGTGTGCAGGGATGGGGGAGACATCGGGATTGTAAGTTTTAAGGACAATGAACTTGTTGTCGAACTGACGGGGGACTGCCGCAGCTGCCTCCAGGCTGACGACACGATGATTCCTCACATAGAGTCGATTGTCCGGAAGTTTGTTTCGAAAGAAATCAGCGTCGAGAGGTATATCAGGCGGGAGTAGTGGTTAGTGGCTGGTTGTCGGTGGCTGGTTGCTGGTGGTCAGTGGCTGGTGGTCGGTGGCTGGT
>CAZWLN010000078.1:0-18896 GCA_964634885.1 uncultured Hyphomicrobiales bacterium
GCCACCAGCCACCAGCCACCGGCCACCAGCCACCAGCCACCAGCCACCAGCCACCATTCACTACCTACCAGTCGCCACTCCCAACTCAGAATTCAGCATTGGCTACGCCGGTCTCGCTACGCTCGGCTCAGAATTCAGCATTCAGAATTCAGAATTTATAATTCATCTCTAAAGTTTGCTAAACTTTTCTTAATTTTGTAATCTGTATAATTTGTAAAAAATAGAAAATATTATTAATGAACAATATAAGAAACTTTTGCATCATCGCCCATATAGATCACGGCAAGTCCACTCTTGCCGACCGCCTGCTCGAAAAAACGGGCAGGGTAACGGAACGAGAAATGACGATGAACCAGATACTCGACGACAATCCACTGGAACAGGAAAGAGGCATTACCATTAAGCTCCATGCCATCCAGATGGATTACACCGCTAAGGACGGGCAGGTCTATTCGCTCAACCTGATCGATACCCCCGGCCATGTCGATTTTTCCTATGAAGTATCCCGCTCCCTCGCCGCCTGCGAAGGCGCCATCCTCGTCGTGGACGCTACACAGGGTGTCGAAGCCCAGACCATCAGCAACCTCTACCTGGCGATAGATTCGAACCTCGAAATAATCCCGGTAATGAACAAAATCGATCTGCCCAGCGCACAAACCACCATCGAAAACGTACGTGCCCAAATCGTTGACCTGCTTGGCTGCGATGAAGATGAGATACTTTACACTTCGGCAAAGAAAGGCACCGGCGTCGAAGAAATCCTCGAAGCAATCGTTGCAAGAATCCCTCCCCCGAAAGGAGACCCGGAAGCTCCCCTCAGGGCGCTGATCTACGATTCGATTTACGACTCCTACCGTGGAGTCATCGTTAACATCAGGGTTTTTGACGGCACAATCCGCGAAGGCGACAAAGTATTGTTCATGCAGATGGACAAGGCATACGACGTCGAAGAAGTGGGCATACTTTACATGGCCAGGCACCGTACAAAGCAGCTAACTGCCGGCGAGGTAGGCTATTTCTCTGCAAGCATACGCAACCTGCAGGACACTAAACCGGGCGACACAGTAACACACCTCAGGAACGGTGTCGATACGCCAATCTCCGGTTTCCGCGAAGTCAAACCCATGGTTTTCAGCGGCATCTATCCTGCCGACGCAGACGATTTCGAAGACCTGAGGGAATCGCTCGCAAAATTGGTCCTCAACGATGCTGCCATTACCTATGAACCCGAAACATCGTCCGCGCTCGGGTTCGGCTTCCGTTGCGGCTTCCTCGGCCTGCTCCACATGGAAATAGTCCAGGAGAGGCTTGAACGCGAATTTAACCAGAACATTGTCAACACTGTTCCCAACGTAAGATACAAAGTCAACAAATCCGACGGAACCGAATTATATATCGACAATCCTGCCGACCTGCCCGATCCGACGCATATACTGGAGATCGAAGAACCATACATCAAAGCACAGATCATTACTCCGCCGGAATACATAGGCAACATCATGAAACTGTGCATGGACAGGCGCGGCACAATGCAGAACACTTCCTATATCACCCCGGAGAGAGTTGACCTCCAGTTCGAACTGCCGCTCGCCGAAGTTGTCTTCGACTTCTACGACAAGCTTAAGTCCGTAACACGCGGCTACGCCTCCCTCGACTATGAGTTCATCGGCTTCAGGGCCGGCGACCTCGTCAAGCTCGACATCATGCTTAACGGCGATGTCGTTGACGCCCTTTCGTCCATCGTTCACAGGACAAAGTCCTTTGACTGGGGCCGAAGACTATGTAGCAAGCTGAAAGAGCTCATCCCGAGACAGTTATTCGAGATTGCCATTCAGGCAGCCATCGGCAGCAGGGTAATCTCCAGGACAACGGTCAAGTCCGTGGGTAAGAACGTTACAGCTAAATGCTACGGCGGCGACATCTCCCGAAAGAGAAAGCTGCTCGAAAAGCAGAAAGAAGGAAAGAAGCGAATGAAACAGGTCGGCAACGTGGAGATACCACAGGAAGCCTTCCTGGCTATCCTCAGCATCGATGATGATTAGTTTTGCAACTTATGATTTCTTTATACGTTATATAATCATTTTTTACGTCATCTATTTAATAAATTTGACAAAGGGAAACTGAAAGCATTATGAAACAGAACAATCCGAAGACCGGCAAAACGACAATGAACGCCGGAAAAGGTAAACAGGCAACGGCCGTCGTATATGAAGGTAAAAACATTTTTAAACGTTACTGGTACTGGCGCAAAGAACGGAAACGCATCCAGAACGAAAAGAAAAAGAAACCACAGACCTTCGGCGCAGTACTGTGGTCATGGACAAAGACACTCGTCGGCGCCATCATCGTTGTAATGTTCATCAACGGATTGCTTATTGCGTCTTTCGTCGTACCTACCGGATCGATGGAAAACACGGTAATGACAGGCGATTTCCTCTTCGTTAACAAGTTCATTTACGGGCCCTCCACCCCACAGGTCATTCCATTCCTGAATGTACCACTTCCCTTCTTCCGTTTCCCGGGTATTGCCCGTCCCGAAAAGAATGACGTAATCGTGTTCATCTATCCCGGTGGCTTGAACGAACTCGAACCTGCTGAGTTTCAGTACTACCTCAAAAGGTGTGTTGCTGTCGGAGGCGACACAATCCGGATCATCGACAAGAAATTATATGTGAACGGCATTCCTTTCCCGGACCCGCCGAATATCAATATGGCCCCGGGCCCAGACCTGGCAGACACAAACACTACATTCCCGGCTCACATCCAGGAATGGACAATGAATAACTATGGCCCGCTCGTAGTACCTAAAACAGGCGACACCATCAGGCTGGACCACAATTCCCTTTTCGGCTGGTATATTTTTATCGCCAGGGAAGGCCACAGTGTCAAAGAACAAGACGGCAAGATATACATAGACGGTAAAGAATCCACATATTACATAGTACAGAGAGACTATGTCTTCGGCATGGGAGACCACAGGAACAACAGCGAGGACAGCCGGGCCTGGGGCTTCATCCCCGAAGAAAATGTCGTCGGTACTCCCATCATGGTTTACTGGTCCTGGAACCCGGAAATCGCTCTTTCAGACTTTTTCAAGAAAATCGGTTCCATCAGGTGGTCAAGAATCGGAACCCTCATAGATTAAAAACAGACATTAATGAATATTGGAAAGCCGTATAGATGAATTTTATACGGCTTTTTTATTGTGTTCTTAGCCCACCGGCCTTCCCCAGGGGGAATTATTCCCAAGGGGAATTATTCCCCGAGGGGAAGGAGAAAGCACACCGGATCGCGACAGGCAAGATGGACTCCACCTAAGAAGTCAGGACGTCAGGAAAGATCGACTCAACCTTAAGATTACAAGCCAAGGTGGAGTCCATCTTAACGCTCAGAATGTTTCTTTCTCTATCCTGCCCACACCATAAATGACGTGGCTATTGGGAGAGGGAAAAGCCGCTTTGGTTCAGCTTCTTCATTTTTCATTTTTAATTCGTCATTCGTAATTCGTCATTCGTAATTCGTAATTCGCTCCGCCGGTCTCGCTCCGCTCGGCTCAGCATTCTTGACGAACTTGATGAACTTTATAAACTTTACGTACTGCGAATCGAACCGCCCCCTGCCCCCTCCTTGTCTAAGGATGAGGGAAAAGTCGCTCCAGCTCTACTTTTTCTTTCATTCAGCATTCAGAATTAAGAATTGGCTCCGCCGGTCTCGCTACGCTCGGCTCAGAATTCTTGAAGTATGTTTACAATTCAATAAATTAATGTTAACCCCTAATGGCTAAATCCGGTTGAATATGTAATATCGCAAGCCATAAAACGTAAAAAAAACGCCCCGGAAACCGGAGCGCCTTTTTTTTATCTTTAAGCGGTAATTACCGCAAAGTTCACAACTGGTTATTAGTCCAAATCAAGTGTGAAGCTGCTGGGATCCGGTGTGCCGGTGTAATAAGTGTTAGCAGCATCTTTGAATGTTAAATAATCAACTTCTACATAAACCGGGAAAGTATAGAAACCTTCGATTGCGTCGGGGGAAGCCCAAACTGTGCCGGGTGTAAGTGTGAATACGCCTTCGCCGGCGCAAGCGTTGCTGAGTGCAGTACCGCATTTTGACCAGAAAGCTTTAATTGTTGCATTGTCTGCCCAGAGGGGTGTAGTTGAAGGTGTAACACCGTGGCCTTTACCGTAACGGTCGCCGAGCTGAGGATTGGTGCCATCTGTAAACTGGCCCATTGTGCCGCTGAGAACGAAATGATTGGCTGCGAATTCCTGGCTGTTGATTTCTGTTATTGATCCGCCATTGGGCTGATAATGCCATACGCTGTTTGTAATGAATACGTTATTTGTTGCTTGGTCTGTTGTACCTTCATAGTTTGCATAGGCTACTGTACCGTTGCTGCCTGTTGAGCCGAATCTTGCGGAAGCTTCGAAAGGCCAGCCGTTGCCGCCTGTTACTTTGAACTGCATGTTATATGCTGTGCCGAGGTCTTTGGCGCCGTCGGGATTTAACCAGCCAAGGTAAATGTTACCGGTAATGTTTGCTACGTCGATTTCGCAAATAACGAAAATTTTGTATTCGCCAGTTGCATAGTCGAATGAATAGTCGTTTGTTTCTGTGTAACCGTTGGTTACGTTGTTGTCGGGGTTCCAGGGGCCGACTGAGTTAGCTGTGGGTTCAACTGCAAAAGCAAAAGTTGCTGAAAGGATGAGAGCTGCAAACAGTGCAAAAAACTTCTTCATAGAATTACTCCAATAATTATTATTTAAAACAAATGAATTAAAAAAAAGTAGATCATTTATGAAATCCTGTCTTTTTTCTTCTTACCTTCAATTTCTTTTCTCACTTTCAAATTTTCAATTTTTTCATTTCGTTCAAAAATCACAGTACAAATTTACAGTCTGAAAACCCCTTTGTAAATCCCGTGAAATCGGCATTCTTGCAAAATACCAAGCCCACGGGATTGGGCCTGAGTGGTTATTCGTAGCAGAAAAACGCAGAGAATTATCAGTATAAACCCCTATATGAAACATACCCGATTAATACTCTTTGAGACACGGTAAACCCTTGCACGGCCGGGCTTTCCGGCTTTCCTGCCAGGCAACGGAGAGAAGTATAATCTTAAAAAACAGGCTAATACAAAAGTAGAAATAATAGTGAAATATTTTATTACTTTTCACTGTGCCGTATCTAATTATTAAAAATGATGGCGGAACAAAGACACGACAGGTTGCAGAGACGGACTCTGCCGGCGAGGCAGAATACGTCTTAAAAGCGATAGTACCAAGCGCAACTGAATCCTGCATGTGAACAGGAGTTTAAGAGTGAAGTGTCTCTTGTTTTAAAACCTTCCAAAGGTTGCATCACTTCGGAAGGTTTGGATTACCTGAATTGGAGCAGGCAGGGCTGCTTGCATCTGTAAAACAACGGCAACTGTTATTATTGGGGCAATCAATTTTTTCTGTTGAACCGGCATTTCAGCCCATCTCTTATTGCCGGCCCGTGCAGGCATTAACCATGCCTTACATGGAGAATGTCGCCGTCGTGAACGATATATTCTTTGCCTTCAAGCCTGAAAACACCCTGTTCCTTACACTTGGCAAAAGATCCCAGTCGGGTGAAATCCTCGTAAGACACCACCTCGGCCCTGATGAACTTCTTGTAGAAATCAGTATGAATCACACCTGCGGACTCCTGTGCAGTCATTCCCTTCTTAATTGTCCAGGCGCGGCATTCGTCTTCGCCGACAGTGAAGAATGACTGTAAGCCGAGCAGTTCGTATGCGCTGCGGATGAGGCGCGAAAGAGCCGACTCGGTAATGCCGTACTCATCCATGAACATCGTTTTCTCATCATCGGGCAACTGCGACAGTTCCATCTCTATCTTTGCGAAGAAAGGCTCGACCCGCACAGCATTGCCTTTAACATTCTCCCTGACCGCTTTAGTAATTTCGTCAGCTTTTTTAATGTCGTTCTCGTCGAGGTTAAGAGCGATGAGCATGGGTTTTGCCGTTAAAGGCTGGTAATTCTTCAACAGGAGCTGTTCTTCTTCGTTCATTTCCAGTTCCCTCAGTGGAATTTCGTTTTGCAGGGCTTCGTTCCATTTTTTCATGTACTCCATTTCCCTGGCAAAGGCCTCGGTGTCTTTTGGCTTCTTCAGCTCTTTCTCTAATTTCTCTATGCGGTTTTCAACGAATGCCATATCAGAAAAGATGAATTCGGCTTCGATGGTACCGATGTCGCGCAACAGGTCGATGGAACCGTCCGGATGGGGTACGGCTTCGTCCTCGAACCCCCTGACGACGTGTATCAGGGCATCGTTGGTTTTAACCCTGCCCAGGAAATTGCTGGTAAACGAAGATGAAGTGTGCTCCCCTTTCTGCAACCCGATCATATCGACAATCTCAATTGTGGCGTTGACTTTCTTTTTGGGGTTGAACAATTCGGTGAACCAGTCGAGCCTCGGATCGGTAACTTTTACGATGGCCTGGTTCGGCTCCCTTTTCTGAAGGGCATTTATGTCGAGATGTGTCTCGGTCAGTGTCTGAAAGAATGTTGTCTTACCCGAATAAGACAGTCCTACAATACCAATTTGCATTAATATTCTCCATATTACAAAAAAATAGTTAATTCAAAATTAATCATTTATATTAGCAAATAAAAGAAATGTAAGATTAATGTGTGGTAATATTTGTCGGCATTATGGAAAAAACATCATTGAACGCCGATAATATTAATCATTGAAATACTGGGAAGTCAGAATTTTTATGGAATGTATATTTGTGGAATCTCTCGCCCCCGGCACCGCTGAGCTGATGGTTACCGGTGACGAAGCCAGGCACATGAAGGTACTCAACCTGCGGGAAGGCGCTGAGATCATGATCAGTAACGGCAAGGGACTTACCTGTACGGGACGTGTTGTCCAATGCACCAGAATAGAATTCCTGATTAAAATTGCAGGCTTCCATGAAAACTTCGGGGAGAGGAACAAGCGTTTAGCCCTGGCCCTGGCCATCCTCGACAGCCGCGACCGCTGGGAATTCGCGATAGAGAAAGCTGTGGAACTCGGTGTTACAACAATCTATCCCCTTATCACCAAATACACACAAAAGAAAAAAACTGAACCCGAAAGACTGCGCTCCAAAATGATTGCTGCCCTGAAGCAGTCGAAAAGATCTGTACTGCCTGAATTAACAGAACCACGTTCAATTGAAGGCCTTGTCGCCGAATTCGGCAAATACACCTCTGTTTTCCTGATGGACGAGAACGGTACTCCTCCGCCACAGGGAGCCGGCCGGAGCGACCTGCTCATCATCGTCGGCCCTGAAGGCGGACTGGCCGAGGAAGAAATATTAATGCTAAAAAAATCAGGCGCATTACCGATAAATCTTGGCAACAGGAGATTGCGCGCTGAAACGGCGGCAATTGCAGCGTTGTCTGCTTTATCTTTGGTATAGTTTTTGATATTTTTTTTGCGTTAAAAATATTTTGGAATTATGAGAAGGATGATATGGAATTAGAATGGTTTGTATGTCAGGGCCAGGTATGGTGCGAACTGTTCAGGGTTGATCTTTCACACCCGTTTTTGAAAAACGCCGGCGGTGTGTATATGATCTGGGCAGGGAAAAATGACAGGAACATTCTAAAAATCGGCCATGGCGACGTACAGAAAGAACTGCAGAAGTGTATTAACGACATCGCCATCACAGCCTTCTCTTCTCACGGCGTCTATGTCTCCTGGGCCGACGTGTCGATGTTCAAGAGAAAAAATGTTGTAGCCTATCTCATCCAGCAGTTAAAGCCGAAATTCGGCATCGACCCACCAAAAGCAGTTGTTCAGGAAGTGAACCTCCCATGGGATGAACTTACATCCGGGGAATAATATTTTTATAATTCATCAGTATCCAGTGGCATAATATTTGCATAAATAATTATTCCGGTATTTTTTAATGGCATACCGGAAGATAGGGATTATTTATGAAAGTAAAGTGTTTATATATCGTACTGTTGTTAACCGGCGGGTTCATCCTGAACAGTTGTTCCTCAACCGTCAGGTTCTCCTCCGGGAAGAATGAACTAACAGAGAAAAAGAAGGCCGGTACAACGAAAGAGGACACCCGGGCCGACAGCAGGAATACTCCCAGGCCGCTTACTAATAACACCCCGAAGGCCGGCCAGTCGATGAATACAACTACGGCAGACAACCCGGTCATCAAAGAAGCTGAAAGATGGATCGGAGTACCGTACAAGTGGGGCGGCAGGGACAGCGCCGGTACCGACTGTTCAGGATTCGTCCAGTCTGTCTATAAAACATTCGGGTTGTCATTGCCCAGGACAGCCTCAGATCAGTACAGCTACTCACAAATGATTGCCGAAGAAGAAGCCGTTCCGGGCGACCTGATATTCTTCAGAATTGACGACAAGATTGTCCACGTAGGCCTCTATGCAGGCAACAACCGGATGATACACGCATCGACAAAAGCCGGAGTGATTTTCCAGGATCTTAATAAATATCTTTATTACACAAACAAAACGAACATTGCCGGGTTTGGCAGGGTTGCCACTCAGTAAGCCGGCGTCTTACTTCTTTCGGGAAAGCTCGGAAAGCCTTGTTTTGGCAAGATTGATGATAAAATTATTCTTCTTACCGTCGTCTTTCTCCACTGTCTTCCTGTACCATTTGACGGCCTCGTCGATCTTATTGACCTTCTCGAGGGATTGTGCATACCTGTAACTGTGTTTGATGATGTCGCTCTTCAGTACATCAGGCTTATTGGTAAACAAATATGAGTACAATTCATTTATTTTATCCCAGCGGTTCAGTTCTTCGTACGCCCTGATCAAAAGCGGTACGACAACCCCAAGCCTGTTTGACTGGGGGTATCTGATATGGAAATCCTTGAGCAGGTGTATTACACCGATGTAATCGGGTTCATTTTCCTCAAACATCATAATATTCGCAAGTTTGTAATAGGCAAGCTGCGCTTCCTGGGTATCGGGACATTTCCTGATTATGTCCCTGTAAAGGCGCTTCTGGGAATTCTTGTCGTTGACGCTGCCGATCTGGTTAAACAGGTCCCTTGCGATGGGCCCCTGCTTTGTGATGTCTTCCCTTTGACCGTCGAGGGAATCCGATTCGTAATTATCTTCCGCCCGGTCCTGAACTTCCTGATTGTTCCGGTTGGCGTGAGCAGCGTATTCCCAGTAAGCAGAAGAGCTGTCGAAATCGTTGGGGCCGGGTTCATAGTTATCGGCAAAAGAAGAGTCCTTCCTTCCGGGATCCTGATCGTAGAAATCGAGGGTATCAGAACCGGAGAAATCAGGCATATTCTCAAAGTCTTCATCTTTTAAACCACCAGAGGCCTTCGAACTGCCGTCAACTTCATCGTTCAGGCGGCTGTCGCCATGCCCGGAGTTGCCTTCGTCGCTGTTATTGCAGGCTGTCGGTATAGCAATAAGGAACACAAGGATCACCAAGAGCCTTGCTAACGATCTGTATGTATTTTTCCCCATTTTCTTACCACGAGTACCGGCTTTTAACGAATCTTGCCGCCGGCTACCTGCCTTTCCAAATAAAATATATAATTTCAAATGACGTTTAAGTCCAAAAACAAAATTAATTATTTAAAAGGTTTTGACAAGGTGAAAATTACATATATAGCTGAAAGAAGAAAAAAAATTGCACTGAAATATATCATAGTACTCTTGTTTCTTCCGATGACCGCCTGGTCCCAGAAATTACTGATTCCCATGGACCTCGCCCAGACCAATCACCTTAAAGCTTACGGCATCATCTACTGGGGCTTAAAAAAAGGTATTACTTCGGAATGGCTGCTAAACTATCGTGGCGGCTCTTTCATGATGGACTATGACGAACTGGTAGCCGCAGAATGCCGCATTCGCGGTGTGTTCTACGAAGAGATCGACGGCTCTGCTGCCTCTTCGATCTACGCAGAAGTACAATCTGAGAATGTGAACATGGACGTAGTCAAACTTGAAAAAGCACCGAAAATTGCCGTCTATGCCCCTCCCAACACCCAGCCCTGGGACGACGCCGTGAGGCTGGTACTGGACTACGCCGAAGTTGACCACGACATCATCTGGGATGAGGAGGTGATGAACGGCAAACTTCAGGAATACGACTGGCTCCATCTTCACCATGAGGATTTCACGGGCCAGTACGGTAAATTCTGGGGTTCATTCGGCAATCAGCCCTGGTACATCGAACAGGTAGCCATCAACGAAGCAGTGGCAAAGAAACTCGGTTTCAGCAAAGTGTCCGAACTCAACAAGGCAGTAGCCCTGAAAATCAGGGAATACCTGGCGAACGGCGGTTTCCTTTTTGCCATGTGCAGCGCAACGGATACATACGACATTGCCTTGTCGGCGATAAATACGGACATATGCGAGTCAATGTACGACGGCGATCCTGCAACCCCCGGATGCAATAACATGCTTGATTACAGCCAGACTCTTACCTTCGAGAATTTCAAACTCATACTCGATCCTTACGAATATGAGTTTTCCGATATTGACGTCGGTACCCAATCCGGCCTGGCTAACCCTGACGCCGACTATTTCACTCTTTTCGACTTCTCCGCAAAGTATGATCCCGTCCCTACAATGCTGACACAATGCCACGCCAACGTCATTCACGGTTTTATGGGACAAACAACAGCTTTCAACAAAAAGCTCATCAAGAAGAACATCATCGTACTTGGTGAAAAAGACGGCTCCGAAGAAGTGAAGTATATACAGGGCAACTACGGCAGAGGATTCTTCGCCTGGTACGGCGGCCATGACCCTGAAGACTACCGCCACATCGTCGGCGACCCCCCGACAGATATTAACCTTTATAAAAATTCCCCCGGTTACAGGCTCATTTTAAACAATGTATTATTTCCGGCAGCAAAAAAGAAAAAACAAAAAACCTGATTTATTGTTAATTTTGTTTCTTTGTTTTGTTGAAGGATAATAAGAGTATAAAAAATGAATGAGATGATGATCCAAAGGGAAAAAGACGCACTTTTTCAGACCTACAAAAGGCTGAAGATCGTTGTTGACCATGCTGAAGGCTGCCGTATCCATGACACCGAAGGCAACGTTTACCTGGACTTCCTGGCAGGCATTGCCGTAAACGCACTGGGACACAGCCATCCCAAAGTGGTGGAAGCCGTTTGCCGCCAGGCCGGAAGATATATGCACCTGTCCAATTACTTTTACCAGGAGCCACAGATTACTCTTGGGGAAAAGCTTAAGAAGATGTCCGGCTACGACCGGGTGTTTTTCAGCAATTCCGGCACCGAAGCAATGGAAGGGGCCATTAAGCTGGCCCGCAGGTGGGGAAGCACAAGAAACAAGAAGACCATCTGCGCTTTCAGCGGTGGTTTCCACGGCAGGACATACGGGGCATTGTCAATCATGGATAAGCCTCAGTATAAGGACGGGATGGGGCCCTATCTCGACAACACACAGATTCTCCCCTACAACGACCTCGAAGCCCTCAGGCAGAACCTCAATGAGGAAACCTGCGCCGTAGTCCTCGAGTTTGTACAGGGCGAAGGCGGACTGGCAACAGTAACAAAAGATTTTATCGCTGAATTGTTCCGTTTGAAAGATCATTACGGCTTCCTTGTGATTGCCGACGAGATACAGGCCGGAATCGGCAGAACCGGCAAATTCTTTGCTTTTGAACATTTCGGGGCGGATCCGGACATCATTACCTGCGCCAAAGCTCTTGGTGGCGGCCTCCCTCTCGGAGCCATCGTCGCCAAAGAGTCACTTGCAGACGTATGGAAACAGGGCATGCACGGCACTACTTACGGCGGCAACGCTGTAGCCTGCGCTGCCGGTGAAGTCGTACTCGACGAACTTAAAAGCGGTTTGTTGAAACAAGTCGCTGAAAGCGGCAATTATTTCATTTCGAAATTGAATGGCCTGAAGGAAAAATATCCTGCTTTGATTACTGAAATTCGCGGACTTGGCCTTATGCTCGGCGTTGTCCTGACGTTCGAATCGGCTAAACTTCTTCAACTCCTCGTCGAGAATAACGTGATTGCCAACGCCTGTTCGGGCAATGTACTGAGAATTGTGCCACCACTTACAATAAACAATGCCGACATCGATGAGTTCATCGCAAAGCTCGATCTTTGCCTCGGCAGGATTTGAAAAACAATTATTACGGTTTTATGAAACGGATTGCTCTATTATTTATCATCGCATTATTCGCCGGCTGCAGCAGCAAAGACGAGCCGAAGAACACCGGCACAGAAAACCCTGGTCCGGGACAGGCAGCCAATGACTGCAAGGACTACCTGCAGCTCAACGTCGAGAAATGCACAGAAGAACTGAGGAAAGCAAAAAGCGAGTTCGACTCAACTCTTGTCTATGAGTATTGCGACTGCGTTTACAGGGAGATAGTCAATAATTTCACTTGCGAGCAGATCAAAGCATTGAAAAAACTCTCGGAAGATGACCAGAAAAAGACCTATCAGCCTTTTAAAGACAAATGCTATGAACTATACCTCAAGAAAGACATCGGGAGAATCAGGGAACAAAGCAAGAAAGACAAGGACCTGCGATGAAAATATTCCTGGCAGTACCGGTTCTTTCGTATTGAAATATTTATTATTTTTAAATTTTAATTGGTTACTATATTAAGGCAATTTTTTAATGGATATTTTTGCAGCAATCACCTGGGATGTATCACCTGAAATATTGGACCTCGGCATCCTGAAAATCCGATGGTACGGCCTCCTTTTCGCCTGTGCTTTCGTAGCCTGCTATTATGTTTTATACTGGGTTTTCCGTAAAGAGAACAGAACACAGAAAGACCTCGAGTCTTTAACCATTTACCTTGTACTTGCTACTGTAATCGGCGCCAGGTTAGGCCACTGCCTTTTCTATGACCCCGATTATTATCTTGCAAATCCAATCGAGATGCTCAAAGTGTGGGAAGGCGGCCTGGCAAGTCACGGCGCCGGCTTCGGCATACTCTTTGCCCTGTGGCTCTATGTCCGTAAGCATAAAGATATGGGTTACCTGTGGCTGCTTGACAGGGTGTCTGTTGTTGTACCACTCGCTGCAATTTTTGTCCGTCTCGGTAACTTTTTCAATTCGGAGATTGTCGGTATGCCTTCGGACCTGCCCTGGGCCGTAATTTTCGTAAGGGATACGGCAAAAGAGCACATGCCGTTGGTTGCGCGCCATCCTTCACAGATGTATGAAGCCCTGGCATACCTGATTACCTTCATCACCTGCCTGTTTGTTTACAGGAAATACAAAACCGCCACTCCCGGGGGTCGAATCATGGGACTGATGCTGGCAATGCTGTTCACTGCCCGTTTCTTCATCGAATACCTCAAGGAAAACCAGTCGGCTTTCGAATCGGGATTGTATCTGGACATGGGACAGTACCTCAGTATTCCTTTCATCCTTACGGGATTATTCTTTTTCATCAGGTCATACAGGAAGCCCTCAGGCAATTCTGTTTGACGTTCGTGCCGCGAATCTGTAAGCCAAATGTATAATTGTAAAAATAAAGGGTCTGATGTTCGGACCCTTTTTTTTTATTCCTGATTCACCTGAGGGGCAAGAAAAGCGGATCGCGACAGACAAGATGGACTCCACCTAAGAAGTCTGGACGTTAGGAAAGATTGACTCAACCTTAAGATTACACGCCAGGGTGGAGTCCATCTTAACGCTCCGGGAACGGAACAGAATATTTCTTTCTCTATCCTGCCCACGCCATAAATGACGTGGCTATTGAGAAGGAGAAGCCGCTCCGGCTCTGCTTCTTCTTACATTCAGCATTCAGAATTCAGCATTCAGCATTCAGAATTCAGAATTCAGAATTCTTGATGAACTTGATAGCATCAGTCGTTGCTGCTGCAACTGCCGCATGAACTGCAGGAATTGCACGTGGATGATTCCTGGCCGAAGCTGTCGAATGAATCCATGTGGTCGGGGCTGTCTAAGGCCGTATCGTCAAACATTGAGACATTGGCCGAAGTCAGCTCGTCGGCATAAGCATTCTCGGGATAGAAGCTCAGGTCACCGTCTGATGGTGGCTCGAAGGGAGCTTCTACGTTCAGGGTATCGAAATCGGCAGAATTGAAGCCTTCATCGCCAACATTCATCACGTTATTGCCAAGATCATCGACGAGGATGAAATCATTGACATACATATTATGATCGTAGCACATCGAAGACCACAGGAACGAATAAAAAACGAAATTGTCGAAGCCGTAATAGCCGTAGTAGATCGGCTCGGCAGTTCTTTCGTGCATCAGGCCGGAGGTGAGGTCAACCTTTCCTTTGGGCCTGATTATCTTCGTAGAAATGTCTTTATATATGTCGTCAACTTTAATGAACTTGCGGATGGCAAGTTCCAGTTCATCTACAAAGGCGTTGAACTCGGATTTCTTGGACCCCACGAAGGAGTTGTACACATCCTGCGAGGAAAAAATACCTTTCATCTTGTTTTCAAGGTCATCGCGGTTTTCGCCTTCATTGAGGCGGAACTCGTTAAGCACACCGTTAATTTTGACAATGATGGGATACTCCCCTACTTTGTGCTTCCTTTTGACACTGATCTCGATTACGTACTTGATTGATTCGGTGTTGTGCTCCACGACGATGTAAATAGTATTGAAATATTCCGCTTCGATTGGGTCAATTTTCGTTTCCATCACATACATTGCCTGTTTCAGGTCGTCGTCCTGCCCCTGTTCGTCGAGATAGAAATCGTAATCGTCGATGGCGAGCCTGATTACATTCTTAATCTTAAGTGAACGCAGAGCCATATTCAGTTGCTGCAAGATGGACACCGCCGTAAAAGTTTCATGTTCCAGTTTCTCGGAACTGACTCCAAAAGTAATGGCGTTCATTATCTTTCCAAACATTTTGGTTGGCCTGACCTTTTTGATCATCGTAATCTGGCTTGGGTCTATTGTTAGTGTTCCGGATAAGTACATTGGATTTCTCCCAAATTTTTCTTTTTACCTTACATATCATAAAATTTAGTAAATTTAACAATTATTTAGTTAAAACACTAAAAGATTTATATTGTTGAATAAGATTTTACAAAAATTTGAAAATATGCGGGAAAAGTAAATGGGCTATCAGTTTATCGGATTAATAAAAGGGCCGCTCGGTGTCAGGGGCAGCGTCGTCGTGGCTAACACCGCAGGAACGACATCGAAGCTTGAGAAGGGTGTTAAAGTCAGGATTGGTTTCTCCGAAGCCTTTTCCGATGTTTACACAATCGCCGAGTGTAAAGTCCCGGGCAAGACCCTTGAGATCAGGCTCGAAGGTATCAACTCCCCCGAGGCGGCTTCGATTTTTAAAGAAAAAGGACTATTCATCGACGAGGAAATCTTCAAGGTTAAAGACAGCGAAATACTCGTCGGCGACCTGATCGGCGGCAATGGTGTCGAGGGATACAAAGCCGTGGACAAAGAAACCGGCAAAGAGCTCGGACTAATCACCGATGTGTGGATTCTCCCTGCCAACGACGTCTGGGTGGTGAAAATGGCGGAAGGAACACTCCCCATCCCTGTCATCGACGATGTCGTTAAAAAGATAAATAAAAAGAAGAAAACCGTGGAAGTCGTATTGATACCCGGGTTGATGGACCTGCTCGAAAAGGAAGAAGACAAAGATGAATAGTGAAGGGCCGCTTTTAAGAATTGACCTGGTTACGGCTCTGCCCGACCAGTTGGAATCGGTACTCAATACCAGTATAATCAAAATTGCCAGGGACAAGGGCCTGGTAGAGATTGTTGTACACAACCTGCACGACTACGCAGAAGACAAGTACAGGCACATCGACGACACACCCTTCGGTGGTGGCGCCGGAATGATAATCAAATGCGAACCGGTATTCGCCTGCATAGAGCAACTCATGTCCGAACGCAGCTATGACGAGGTGATATTCATGGCTGCCGACGGCGAGCCGTTGAAGCAACAGGAAGCCAACAGGCTCTCCCTTTGCAGGAACATCATCATCCTTGCCGGCCATTACAAAGGTGTGGACCAGCGGATCAGGGACACCCTCATAACAAAAGAAATCTCCATAGGCGACTATGTACTCAGCGGCGGAGAACTGCCGGCCCTCGTCCTGACCGACGCCGTCGTCAGGCTGCTCCCCGGCGTCCTGGGAGACGCCGAATCGGCGCTCGAGGATTCCTATCAGGACGGCATGCTCGAGCCGCCATACTACACGCGCCCTGCCGACTTCAGGGGCATGCAGGTGCCGGAAGTACTCCTGGGCGGCAATCACAAAGAGATACGGCAGTGGCGTGACAGGCAGTCCAATGAAAAGACAAAGAGGCTGAGGCCCGATTTGTTGGGATGAGGCAAAAGTCAAACACACACTCCGGAAAATCGAATTATCAGAAAATTAAATAGAAAATATTGGAATTAAAGAAATTTATTGCTTTAACTACCTAAATTTCTTAATTTAATACATCGAATTTTCTAATAATTATTTTCATGGAGAGGTCTCTATGAGGAATCGGGTAACAGCAGTAGCTTCAATATTATTATTAATGACTGTTATACCGCTGAGTGCAGGCTCGGGCCAGTGGACTGCCTGTAAATTCCCGGTATCGACTGAAATATACCGTATAGCGTCGAATAATAAGAATACATTCATTGCCGGTTCGCAGGCAAAAGGCCTTTATTTGTCAAAAAACCATTGTTCCAGTTGGAATTCAATAACCAATCAATCATGCACATCTCTGAACATCTATGACCTTGCTTTCAAAGGAGACAGCATCTATGAAATCGTTACCGGCTACGGCATCTTTCTGTCCGAAGACAACGGCGAAAAATGGAAAGCAATGAACAGCGGCCTTAAAAACTTATATGTATGCGCTATTACAATAGACCGGGATAATATTTACGCAGGCACACTCGACGGGGTTTTCCTCAGCACAGACAACGGGCTGAACTGGAAGCCCATCAACAATGGGCTTACATTTACCGAGATTTCTTCGATTATTGTTAAAGACGGTATCGTCTTTGCCGGAACAAAAGGAGGGGGCATTTTCGTTACTTCAGACAAAGGAGCCAACTGGGTTCCGGCAAATGACGGATTGACAAGCCTGGGGGTTTCCTGTTTGGCTGTCAGCGGGATTATCATTTACGCCGGCCTTCATGACGGCGGCGTTTGCCAGTCTGTTGACAACGGAGAACACTGGAAAGCAATGAACAATGGGCTTACCTACCGCGATGTTCATTGCCTGGCAACCCACAAAAGCAGTATTTTTGCGGGTACAAACAAGGGCGGAGGCATCTTCTACTCATCCAATTACGGCAGGTCCTGGCGGGCAGTTAATAGGGGCATCCCAATCAGTTCTTACTACAGAATCAATGACTTCGAAATTAACGGCGATACGATATATGCTGTGATGTACAAAGGAATATATAAAACCGGCATAGATGACTTTCTTTTCAAAATAAATGTCAAAGCTGATACATTAATATGCGAGGGCGATTCAATCGAAATCGGAGTAACATCCATCGACAACGGCTATGAACCATACAAATACAAATGGTCTCCCCCGACAGGCCTCAGTTCAACATCAGATCCCCTTGTCTTCGCCTCTCCTGTGGAAGACACCAAGTATAAGATAATTGTTTCCGACTATTACGGCCAATGCGACTCCGCTGTATTCCCAATATGGGTTTTTCCTAAACCTGAAATACCGACAGTAAATGATACGACAATTTCTGAAGGTGAATCGGCAACACTCGTTGTTACTGCACCCGAAAACCATTCCTATTATTGGTATGATTCGGATACTAAAGATATTCTGCTATTCAAAGGCAGGATATTTGAAACGCCGGTACTTTGGGAAACGACCCATTATTATGTCGAATCCGGTAACAGCGACACAAAATGCAGGAGCGAACTGAAGAAAGTTACTGTGTCGATTAAGAAAAAGAATTTGACGGTAACTTCACTCGGCAACATGAAAGTATGTGCGGGCAACCCGGTCTCAATCGGCGTGGAATCCATAGAAAGAGGTGTCCCGCCATATACGTACAAATGGTCGCCGTCAGAAAGCCTGAGCTCTGCGTCAGACTCCGTCGTTACTGCTTTCCCTGAAAAGACTACGGACTACCAATTGATTGTAAACGACAGTAAAGGCAGGGCAGATACACTGATCATCAGGGTAACAGTTTTACCACTTCCGGCCCAGCCCGTCATTAATGACGATACTGTCAGCATCGGCGGTGTTGCGGACCTGGCAATTACAGGGCCTGATGGAGCTTCCTTCTACTGGTATGGCAGTGAAACCGGAGAGAGCACAATAAACAGGGGGCTTTCTTATACTACACCTATGCTCTACAAGACTACATACTACTATATCGAAACCGAAGACAGCATCACAAAATGCAGGAGCGAACGTAAAAAAGTAACGGTTACCGTTATTCCAATGGTAACAACTCTCGGCGACAGGCAGCTTTGCTACGGCGACAGCGTGGAGATCGGCGTCAAATCCGTCAATTACGGCTCCCGGCCCTTCACCTACGAATGGACTCCCGACACTGGCATCAGTTCGGCTGTGGACTCAGTCGTTACAGTCTCGCCGACAGAGAGCATAGTGTACTATCTCACTGTAACAGACAACGGGGGAAGAACTCAGACAGACACAATCAGGGTGACTGTTAACCCGCTGCCTCTTCCGAACGCTGCCGATACTCTTGTCAACAAGGGGGACATTTCAGTACTGACAGCGATCTATCCGTACGACTGTACCTTCAGGTGGTACGACACCCCCACCGCGGGAAACCTCGTCGCCACCGGAAACAAACTGAAGATATTCACTCTCGTGGACACCTGCTTCTACCTCGAAGCTGAAGACAACAGTACCGGCTGTATTTCCGACC
>CAZWLN010000079.1:0-18735 GCA_964634885.1 uncultured Hyphomicrobiales bacterium
CAAATACATATTTGAAAATGATGTCGTTTCGCAGGTTGATCTTCGATAAGTCGATTGTACTCATATACCTCACCGTCAAGAATTTAAATTATTACCAAATATAGTAATTAACAGTAAAAGTAACAAATACTATCGGATTGTACCCCGAAAAAGTTTACGGCTCAGTCCTCTTCGTCATAGAATATTACGGTACTCCATTTGTCGAAGTCAAGGTAACGGGCGGCACAGTCCTTGATCTGGCCGGCTGTAACAGTCTCGACTGCCTCAATCGTCGAGTCAATGTCTTCATAGGTACCGATTGAAAATTCGCTCTTTGCCAGGTTTGTCATACGGGTGTACAGGCTCTCCAGGGCCATAATGGTACTGGATTTGACTTGTTCTTTAGCCCGTCTGACCTCTGTCCCGGGTATTTTTGACTCAATCAGCCTGCAGAATTCTTCCCTGACAATCCTGAGTATTTTATTGACGTTCTTTCTTTCTGCTGTGGAATAGACACTGAAAGTACCCGTGTCGGACATATGCTGTATCGATGAATAAACTGCGTAGGCATAGCCGTGGCGCTCCCGCAGCTGGTGGTACAGCCTGGAACTCATGCCGTCGCCGAGTATTACGTTAAGAAGGGCCAATGGGTATCTATCAATAGAATCGACACCGGGTATTATCTTACCAAGTGTGATGTGGCACTGAGAAAATGGCTTGTCCGCTTCGAAGCGGGTGACAGTCTCAGTCAATACCGGCTCCCGCAATATAATATTCGATTTGCCTTTGGGAAGGCTGCCAAAATAGCGGGCAGCTTCCTGGACAACAGTTTCGTGCGGTATGCAGCCGGCAGCAGAGACAATGATGTTCCGTGGATTATAGGCATCATGATGGAAACGGGCAACATCGTCGATTGTAATTCTGCCCACACTGTCTTCGTAGCCGGCAATGGGGTGGCTTAAAGGATTGCCCTCAAACAGCTGCTTTTCTATATAATCGCAGATCAGTTCCTCCGGATCGTCTTCATAGGACTTAATTTCCTCGATGATGACCTGGCGCTCTTTCTCAAATTCTTTTTCAACCATTCGCGGGTTGAGGGCGACGTCTGCAAGTATCTCAAACGACTTACGGAAATGACTGCCAAGGGCACGTACATAGAAACAGGTTTGCTCTTTGGTGGTAAATGCATTGGCATAGGCGCCGAGCGACTCGAACTGGGCAGATATCTGCCTCGAAGACCTGTTCTGTGTCCTGAGAAAGACAGCGTGTTCCAGGAAATGCGCTATGCCCTCTTTATTGCGAAGGTCGTCCCGTGATCCAATGTCGATGTTGACACCTAATGCGAATGAATCGACGGAAGCCAACTCCTCTGTGATGACCCTCAGTCCGTTCGGCAGTTCCGTTTTCTTATATATCACCTGAGTTTTGCCGCTTGTCGTCAGCTTTCTCGGGTATTTATTCCTGGTCATTTCCATTATAATTTATACTTTTTCAAAAATTGCAAATTAAAATTATCCTTTAGACTTAATTCGCAAATTAATATTTGATTGTTTATGGAAAGCAGGAAGAGACTAATCTGCCTGTTTGGGCATTACGCTGAGTTTTACTGACTCGATGAGCCTCTCAGAGCGTTTAATAATTGTACAGATATATCCTTCGATTTCTATCTGCTCGTTAAGTTCAGGAATTCTGCCTGTCGCGTTGATTATCAGGCCGCCGACAGTCTCGTAGTCGTCGCTCTCCGCAAGCGGGATCGGCAGATATTCGTTGGCATCGTCGATTGTAGCAGCCGTTGCAACGAGAAAGTCCGTGTCGCTGAGTTTCTCAACGATGGGAGCCTCTTCGTCGTATTCGTCCTGTATTTCCCCGAATATCTCCTCCATAATATCTTCGAGAGTAACCAGGCCGGCAAGGCCGCCAAACTCGTCGAGGACAAGAGACATATGGATTTTCATCTTTTGCATAGTGTTGAGCAGCGAACTGATCTTTTCTTCCTCGCCAACGAAATAGACAGGCCTGATCAGGTCTTGTATCAAAATCAGTTCGGGATGCCAGATCATGCTGATAAGGTCTTTTGCGTAGATGATACCTTTGATGTTATCAATGTTGCCTTCATAGACGGGCATCCGGGAATAGCCTTCGTCAATGAACCTTTCCATTATGGACTGTGTTGTCACAGAGATTTCAACCGCCTCAATCCTGTTACGGGGAACCATCACCTGCTTGACGGGAGTGTCTGAAAAATCGAAAACATTCTCTAAGAGTTTATGTTCTGTCTTGTCGATTACGCCTGTTTTGGTGCCTTCCTCGAGCAGCAGGCGCAGTTCCTCTTCGCTGTGCTGTTCGATGTCTTCCGTCACCCTCTCGAAGCCAATCTGCTTAATGAACAGGTTGGCAATGGAGTTTAAAGTCCAGATGAAAGGCCTGAAAACGAAATAGAACAATCTCAGGGGTACAGACACAACCATTGAAACCTGTTCAGGCTTCTGGATTGCCAGGGACTTGGGAGCCAACTCCCCGAACACGATGTGCAGGAATGTAATTGCAACAAAAGCCAGGGGCAACGCTATGTCGTGCGCCAGTTCAGGAGCGATGGGGATATTGAAAAATCCGGCTATGTCGAGAATGATTTTAGCTACGATCGGCTCGCCGATCCAGCCCAATCCGAGACTGGCAAGAGTAATGCCAAGCTGTGTCGCTGACAGGTAAGCGTCAAGGTTGTTAATCAGGTTTTTTACGATGGGAGCCAGCTTGCTGCCGTTCCTGATCTGCAGTTCTATCTGCGAAGCCCGTACTTTAACAATAGAGAACTCGGCAGCGACAAAAAATGCGTTGAGAAAGACGAGAAGCAGCGTCAATATTATTCCAACTATCATCTCAGCCTTCCATCAGGCTTAGTGAGCGATACTTGAATACCTTGTCCAGGTGAAAACTGAAATATCGGCTGAAAAAGCTTGTAATTACAGGCCGCATGGCGTCGGTAAAACAATAGCTGAAGCAACTCTCGAAAGGGCTTCTGCCAATGGCAATCAACCTGTTGACGATCTCCGGTTCCATCATGAAATAGTCCTTGTGCGGCGTCAACTGCCGCCTATCGATGCCTCCGTTGTGAAGGGACAATAAGACCTTGCCTTTACTGTCTCCGTCTGTGTCCATGTACTGTTCATCCCTTGCTAATTCAAGTCCGAAACCCAATATTTCCGCCAGTTGCAATTGTGAATATGCAAACAGTGAAAACGGATTTTCAATTTTTTCATTTAGTAATATAATAGATTTTATCAACAAAGAAAATAATTCTTCATTTTTTTCATCAGAATTTATTGTTTGACTGGCCGATTCGATGATGGCCAGGCCGTAGATGATGTGTTCCGGCGACTCGTAAAGTTTCTTCAGGCTGGTGGTGGATTCTGAACCGGAGAGCAGGTGGAGGTCCCTGTTCGGCTTCTTGTAAAACGCAATGCGGCAGATGCTCATCGGTTCAAGAGAGCTGCCGTACTTACTTTTCAGGCTTCTGGCCCCTTTTGCTATTACCGACACCCGGCCTTCCTCCCGGGTGAAATAGGTAACAATTTTGCTGCTGTCTCCGTACTTCCGGCTGTGCAGGGTAATTGCATCCGTATTTATCAACATTCCTGTTCTAACTTATTATTAGCTATCCCAATTAAAAAAAGAAAATTACAAAAAATGTAAATGCAAAAACAGTTTATTCTGAATTTCCCAATCATAAGACACAGGAGCCCTATCAGTAGGAGCAAAACACCGTCGAGGGCTTGTCAGCCGGAGCAGTCCCAGCCTCAAAGTTCTTCCGACAATGCATGTTTCCTGTTTTCGTATTTACGGCCAAAACGATTGACTGTGGACATTATTCAATGTCAACAGACATGTTGTCAGATTGTCTGTCAACCTTAGCGTTAATAAGATATAGCTGTATTAGGCATTTTTGCCTGGAGCGCTTCCAGGGATGCATCATCCATTAAATTGCCGGACATCTCAAGCTCCTTCAGGTTAACAAGCTTCTCAAAACCGTCAGGCAGCTTTTGAATCTTATTCATCGAAAGGCCCAGGAGTTCAAGGCTTTGTAGATTGGCAACCGACGCAGGAAGTTCTGCGATCTCATTGTTCAAAAGCACAAGGTGCTTCAGGTTTTTCAGTTTACCAATGCTTTCGGGGATCTTCGCAATCTTGTTATTGCTAAGCCACAATTGGACCAGGCCGGTTAACTCGCCGATATTATCGGGCAATCGCGTAATCTGGTTGTCGTCGAGATGTATCTCAGTCAGGTAACTGATTTTTACTATTGAGTCGGGTATAACTTTAATTTTATTATTGTTCAGATCGAGTGATTTTAAGAATTTGATTTTGCCGATGCTTTCCGGTATTACTTCGATGGCATTGTTTTTCAGTCCGAGGAAATACAGCTTGTCGAGATTACCGATGCTGTCGGGCAGGTTTTGGATCTTATTCTTTTCCAGATTGACGAACGAAAGAGAAGAACAACCGGAAAAGCTTTCGGGTATGATTTCGATCTGGTTCTCCCGAAGGTCCATGTATTCGAGTTTCTTTAGGTTACCGATGGCTTTGGGTATGTTCCTGATCTTGTTGGCGCTCAGGTCAAGTTTTTTTAACTCTGTCATATTGCTCATCGATTCGGGAAGAGAATCAATACTGTTGTCATTGCCTTTTATCTCACGTAGTTCTTTCAAATTGCCGATGCTTTCCGGCAAACGTGCAATTCCGTTATTATTAAAAAAGAACAGTTCGAGATTAACCAATTTACCAATTTTCTCCGGCAATTTCTGGAGCCTGTTGTATTGGACACCGAATGTTTTCAGGTTGATCAAGCCCGAGATGCTCTCAGGCAGGCTTTGGATGTTGTTCTCCTGAACGCCCAGGACAACGAGGTTTTTCAGGTCACCGATTGTCTCCGGCAAAAAGGTCAGTTTGTTTTTCATTAGAATGAGCTTGCGAAGGTTTGTGAGCTGCCCTATCTCAGGCTGTATTTCCATGAACATATTGCCTTCGGCATACAACTCGACGAGGCCTTCGAGATTGAAGAACGACAGTGGGAACTGGTCCAGCCTGTTTTGATTGAGGTCGAGGTTCCTGAGGCTTTTCAATTCGCCGAAGCCTTCGGGAAGCATCAGAATCTCGTTCTCCCTGGCGCTGAACATATAGAGATTGGACAGGTTCTTGAAACTTTCAGGCAATAAGGAAAACTTATTCTGCGATATTATCAATTTCCTCAATTTCTTCAGGTTGCCAAAATCGGCAGGTAGTTCAATGATCTTGTTTTTTTGAAGTGTCAGGTCTTCCAGGTTTGTGAGGTTACAGAACTCGGCAGGAAGAGACTTGATGTTGTTTTCACTAAGGTCCAGCCTCTTAAGCTTAGCCAGCTTGCCGATCTCGGGAGGAACGGTTTCAAGTGAATTGGCGGCAGCGTCGAGGGCTTCGAGACTGGCAATAGAGCCGATCGTCGCCGGAAGATAGGATATTTTATTCATGTGGACACTCAAAAACAGGAGATTCTTCATGTCCTTGATGGATTCGGGCAGGTTGTAAAGCTCATTCTTCGTCACAACCAGGAACTGGAGGTTTGTCAACTGTACGATGTCATTCGGCAACTCCGTTATCCTATTATTATGCAGATTAAGGTATTGAAGGTTTTTATATTTCAGCACTTCAACAGGGAAAGCTGTCAATCCAAGGTTCGAAAGCTCAATTTTATAAACACTGTTTGGATTCTTTGCAGCTTCCTTCAGATCAGTGTAAACCTTCTGGCCTGCCAAAGCTGCCGAATCGAGCAGCTTGTCCTGTGCCGTCAGGGTACCTGTACCGATCATCATTACTACAAACAACAGCATTACATTAAATTTCTTCATGGCAATCTCATTATTATATTAATAATTATATTCATTTTTTCAATAATTCTCAGACTATATAAACAGCTTTATGATGTTAAACAATTCTTTCAGGTTTTTTTTGATTTTTTCATCAAACAGGTTATCTTCCAGGAACAGCATCTTCAACGAAGGAGGTATCAGCCCGGAAAAAGACATAAGCCTGTTACCTGTCAGGTTCAGTACCCTGAGGTTTTTCAACTTCATCAATTCAGTACTGACCGTATCGATCCGGTTATTGTCAAGCCATAATTCTTCGAGATTCTCTAATGAATAGAGTTCGGGAGGCAGCGCTCTGATGTAGTTCGAACCCAGGTAAAGCTTTTTCAGGTTCTTCATCAGGCCAATCGACTTCGGGATTGTTGTTATTTCGTTCCAGTTGAGCCAGAGTTCTGTAAGGGACGGTACACCCGAAAGCAGCTTCAATGTCTTGTCGAGGTTAAGTTTTTTGTTATCCCTCAGATCGAGGTCTTCAAGCTTGTTTAAGCCGTTGAAGCAGGCAGGCAATGCAGTAAGGGCGTTGCGTTTCAGGTCGAGCTTCACCAGGGAATGAAGTCCGCCGAAACCTGCCGGCAGAGTTGCAATTCTGTTCGAGGCAAAACCGATCTTTTTCAGGTTCTTCAGTTTACCAATCGCTTCGGGAATTGTAACAACCTGATTATTATCGAAGTCGATGTTTTCAAGATTTGCAAGTGTCCAAAGGCAGTCAGGCAACTCAGCTATCTGGTTATGATTGAAAATCAGCGTTTGGAGCTGAAACATTTTTGCGATGGCCTGTGGGATCGATGTTAAATTATTGATGCTGACGTCAAGTGTTTTTAATTGGTAAAAATTGAAAGCGTTTTGGGGTATTTCCTTAAGATTGTTCTCGCCGAGCTTCAGTACTTTGAGGTTCCTGTTGGCCGTCAGAAGGCCCAGGGCATTGTTAATGTCGAGAAACGGCACACTGCGAAGGTCAAGTTCCTGTAAACTGCCGATGTTCCCGATGTTCTCCGGCAGGGAATCGATCAGGTTGCCTTTGAGAGACAGCACCTTAAGTTTTGCCAGGTTACCAAAGCCCGGAGGCAAGCGTTTAATCTGGTTTGATTTCAGTTCCACAATCTCAAGGTTGGTAAGCCTGCCCAAAGACAAAGGCAGTTCCGGAAGGGCACATTCGTTGAGGTACAGGTAACTGAGTTTTTCCAGATTGCCGAACTCTTCGGGAATTTTCTCCAATGGATTGGAGTTGACTGACAGGTACCTGAGACTCTTCAATTTGCACAGTTGCTCCGGCAATTCAACCAGCCAGTTCCTGTCGAGTATTAAGGTATCAAGGTTACTGAGGCTGGTGATCGATTGCGGTATCTCAATCAGGTTTTGGCCGCTGAGGTCCAGAGCCGTGGCTGTGGCAGCATGGGAAATAGCTTCCGCCATGGACTTGTAAACTTTAGCGTTAAGCGCTGACGGCAAACAAAGCACTGTGAATTGGAGTGCAATTGTAAGCGCCGTGAGAACAACTGATTTTCTCTGAACCATATAAACATAAATAATAATTCAACATAATCATTTATTTATACAGCGGGCTGTTGCCCGCTGTATTGACGCCGCCTGTAAAAGCGGCATTATTTTTCTAATTTACCTTTATTGCCCCTGTTAATAACTGAGCGCCGCTTTCCGGTTTTCAAAGTTCCTTTTCTTGTCGTTAAGGGCAGTTACCGTATTCTTCTGCTCAATTGCCTGCTCCTCGATCTCCTGTATTGTACGGGCAATATTAACATCAAATTTCCTGCCGTACTTCTCGAGTATGCCTGTCAGTTTCTTTTCGGCTGACTCGCGGCTCTTCAGGAATCCGTCGATCTTCATCTTCCTCGTCATTACGACAAGCAGGTTCTGGCTTTCCTGGAGATGGTCAATCTCTTCCTGCCACTTGGCGTGTTCTTCTTTCAGTTCATTGAGCCTCTTGACGTCTTCGAGAATTGTCCTGATGCTTGTGTTGATCTGCTCTTCTTCCGAGTCGTATTTCTCAATTGTCTCTTTGATATAATACTTCTCGAGAACCGTGGCAATCCACGACAGAGGCTCCCTCGCACCGAACGGATAGGTCTTGTCGTTGGGTGTCGGAGGAGGTACGGAAGAAGTAAAGAATATCTGGTAATTATAGGTCATCTCAAGTACGCGGCTGAAGAACTGTTCGAAGTTATCAAGCAGCATCTGGATAATATCCTGGAAAACAGGTAGTTTATTATTTGATTTGTCGTTCAGTATGGCGTCGCGCAGCCTGGAATAGGGTGTTGCCAACTGGGCGGCATTGGGTGACGCAATCCTGTGCTGTATATAGTTCTCGATGAGCGCAGGCTGGAATTCATCCGGCAGCAGGCCGGGCCTCGGTATCATCGACAGCGACTCGCCGAATACCATGTCGGCCTTAGAGAGGACGAGAGCAACCGGAATATGCCTGATATGCGGATTGCTTTGCATCCAGTACTGAAGGAAGGAGTCGAACTGGGCCGCTTTCCTTCGCAGTTCCACAGGGTTGGTGTAATCGGACTCCGACAGGAAGAACATCAGGCCGCGGGCATTCTTGTAAAGCTCCATTACTTCCATATTCATGCGCTGGTCGCGTTCGTCCTGGCTGGTCGTGTCCTTGCGTGCTTCGTAGTCATGGATGATGAAACTGCCGATGTTCAGGTCCTCCCAGAAAGTATAGGAACTGTAACCCGATGTGGGCGGTATGGCATTATTATACCACGAATTGACGTTGCCCTGGTAATAGGACTGGAATTCCCTGCCGAGGGTAATGGCGCCGGAGCCGAAGCCCTTTGTTTTTGCCATCCTCATCTGTGCATCGTAGCAGAATGATGTCAGGTATGCTGTTTTACCCGAACCGGAGAATCCGAACATGAAGATCGGCACGGGGTTAAAAATGCTCGTCAATCCCTGGTTCTGGTTCTTGTGGACCATGAACTCGAGGAAGGACTGGCCGATGCCGAGTTTCATCGTAGAAGTATATTGCTGGTTGAACAGTGAATTCTTGACATTGCTCAACTGAAGTTCGTCGCCTTTGGCAATTGGTGTCTGGTAGTCGTTCTCCCAGAATTCATCCCATGACTTGAAGAGCTTTTCAAAGAACGGGTCGATACTGCACCAATACCTGATGGCTTTGTGAAGCTCATAGTAATCGAGGTTCTTAAGGTTCTGGAACGATTTGTTCAGGTCGTGCAGCACGTGCAGGTTGATGAGGATCTCAGCGTAAGCATACTGGGTAATCTCTCCACGTTCCCTGATCTCCTGGA
This sequence comes from uncultured Hyphomicrobiales bacterium, assembly GCA_964634885.1. GTDB lineage: Bacteria > Bacteroidota > Ignavibacteria > Kapaibacteriales > UBA2268 > DAINRZ01. The sequence goes on from CAZWLN010000079.1 coordinate 9,149, forward strand.
TGTATTTGATGAGGCTGTTCTCGGCGTCGTTAGCGCTGATGCCAAGCGTTACAAGTATTGTCCCCAGCATCTTGAAAAGCAGTACCCTGGTTTTTTCTTCCAGGTTCTCATTGTTTTCCAAAAGCATGGCAACATTGCCGACGATCCTGTCGTACTCGGATTCGTCGATGCCAACATGTTCCGTTTCGATCCAGTCTTCATAGAAACTCCTGATGCCCCTGATCTCCAGATAGATGCTGTTCTTGCGTTCAAGTTTTGCCAGCAGGTGGTACCTGTACCACAGGGCAATGATGTCGCGAAGGAGCTTGCGCATGGGGGTAACATTGGTCTCGGAGAATACTTTAGCGCCGTACACTCCGCTGATTGCCTGGTCAATTTCAAACAGCACCGAAAGGCTGTATTCCTGTTTCTCGATCTGGTCGGGAAGGGTTTCGACCGCCTGGAAATAATTGTGTACCGCATGAGAAGCTTCTTCCTGCTGTTCATGGGTTTGTTTACGGCCCGTATCTACAAAATAGCCACTAAGTTTGTGGGTTTCTTCCGAAAAATATTTTCCTATATCCGTTATTGGCTTAAACATTGAGCTACTCCCTGACGTTTATTGTAAGATAGCGTTTCAAATCGGGGACGCCTTCGCCCACGGGTGTGGGTACATATATTGTGATGATCGACGCCTTGTCCCTGTTAATTATTTCTTTCGGGCATTCGATCCTGTAACTGAGATTCTCTCCGGGTATGGGCTTGAGAGCGTTCAGCAGGTCCTTGAGCATTGCCTGGGAAACGTCGCCGAGGCTGACGCGGACATTCTTGTGGATGGGTTCCGCGTTTGAATAGCTCCGCAGGTATATGGTCATCTGTGTCTCGCCCTTGCGGAATTCGACCTCATCCTTCAGATAGACTTTAAGTTTGTTGCTGCCGGCTACCTTCGAGAATTCAACCCTGTCCACAGGCAGTTGTTTCTCTGAAACAGGGCCTGCCGGGAGGAATTCCAGGTATTTCATCATCGTGTCGAGCACAACGTAGGACTGGTCAAAGGCCTGTTTCATGTCGATCTGCTGTTCAACGATATTGATGAGGGGTTTTTCGAGTACTTCAATCGTATCTGCCGACTGCTGGCTCAGGTAGTCCTGTTCGAAGCCGATGGACAGTATCTTCAGTTCTGCCTTAAGCCTGTTTACAAATTCCTGCAACAATTTGAAGAAATTGAAGGTAGGCATCGAACTGTCGTTAAGGGAAGGCTTGAAGCCTTCGACTATCCTGTACAGTTCGCTCGTGGCCTGCCACACAAGCACCAGCTGGGGCAACGGCCTCAGTGAGTTAAGGTAATCGGTAAGCAGCGCCGAAAAACGCTCATATTTCTCCATGAACAATTTGTGAGCGTCGATGCTGAGCGAAGAACTGTCGAGGTGGATGCCGAAAGGAATATAGCTTTCGTCGATGGAAACGAGGCCGCTTTGTACGACGAAGCGCAGTACCGGCACACCGTTGCGTTTGTCGTTCGAGGTTGTCAGTTCACAGGGAGTGTGATAGAGAACAAGCCCCTCGGAAATGGTGTCGTCGAGGGCTTCGATCTTTTCCATGTTGTTTTCGTTAACCGCGGCGGGTACCAGATAGGCCATTATATAGCCTTCTTCCGTCTGTTTGGCAAATTGTATCCTGAGATTGAAAGAGCGCCTTTCGTCGATTTTCAGCACCTGTCCGAAAGGATTGATCACTTCCATACGCTCGATGTCGATCCTGTACTGCGACTCTTTGTACTGAGATTCATCTATAACATGGAAATGGATGTTGGTTGATTTGTTGTAAGCTTCCTGAAGGGCAGGATTCCTGAGGAAGCCGAATGTCCTGGTTTTCTGGCTCGCTGCGCCTGTAAGGTTTTCAACCCAGGATTCCAGCGATTTCAAATGACTCTCGGTAATAATGTCCCCGTCTCGCCACATGACTCTGTATAGGGGGAAACTAGCCATAATGCCTCTTTACTTTTTTATTATAAAATCTTTATTGCCTTTGTTTACAATGCCGAACATCTTTTCGAAAAAGTAGTCCGCGTGTTTTGACGCCAGCAGGATGTCTGCTTTTGTGTAGCCTGCGTTCAGCCGTTCCTGTGTCACAATCAGTGAGACATATTTTGTCATGTCGCCGTACTGGGCTTTGACCAGGAGTGTGTCGCCCAGGCCGGCCCTCATTTTCACAATAGCCATACCGTCGAGCTGGGTCTCATACTTCGAGCCGTCGAGCGTAACCGTGGCTTTGGGCAACACCTGGCGGTTGTGGTATGTATATACCATGACTGTCAGGTTGTCCTTCGTCAGGGTCCGGAACAGGTAATATCCACCGCCGGCGATGATCACCAGCAGGAATATCAAACCGAACAGGCTGCTGCCTTTTTTTCTTTTATTCTTTTTCATCCTTCAAAATAATTCAATTTTTACAATTTATTCTAAAAATTCTATATGCATCGTCTGTAAATTGAGTTCAATCTTAAATATCATGTCTTCGGGTTTCGCCGGTTTCTTCCACATCAGGCTGTTTCTCGATTCGTCCCGCGGGTAAGGCTCACCGGGTATCTTCACCCATATCTTGTAGTTGAAGTCGTTGGTCGCTTCTTCGTCGGGCGTCTTACCGTCTTTTTCCATTATCGTCCAGAAGCGTTCGATGTCCTGGATTGGCTTTTCGGGGAAGAGTACTTCACCACTTTCGTTGGTAATCAGTATCTCCTTGTCCTCTTCATCCACGACATCGCTTGCCTGCAGGTAGAACTTCACACCTTTCAGGGGATTGCCTGCTTCGTCGAAGACCATGAATTTATACTGGATGGCGCTGGCTTCGTCGAGTATTGCCGTTGGTTCGACCGGTTGGATGTCAACTCCGCCTTTGCTGATCATGGCAGGTTTGCCGCCGCCGTTGTCAAACTTGAACTTAGACTGGCCTTCCGGTTCAATTATCAGTTTGATAGAGATCTTTGTACTGTCGTTAACGACATAGCTGAGGAAATAGGGATCGTCCCTGAAGGGATTCTCCTTCAGGACAAAGCTGCCTCCCCTGAATTCCAACTGGCTGCTGTCGGCAGCGTCTTCCGAAGTTTTGAGGTACAGTTTGGAATTGGTAGCGGGGTTACCTTCGGCGTCAACTAAGTAAACATCGATCTTGAAGGTCTCGGGCGGTTTGTCGCCACGGGCAAGAGGCAGGCTCTTAATGCTGGCAAGTACCGGGATGATTCCGCGTACAATCGGCCTGAGCTTAATGTGGCTGATATGCAGGTCTTTTGTAAGCCCTGTGTCCGAGACTGATGTTTCGATGTACTGGTTTACATATTTCGTGTTGTTGATTATCACTTTGTATTGCAGCACTACATTCTCAGGTGCAATCCTGCCGCTGTAGTTGACTACAGCCAGTCCGTCGCCGTTTGTCCTGAGCAATATCTTACTGTCCTGCGGCTCGACCGACCCGTCGGGTGTTTCATATTCAACAGGAAGAAGCGCACCGCTGACCCTGTCGTGAGCTTCCACATGTATCAGTATCTCCGGTATTTCCTTTGGCGGGAAAATGGCAGAAAGCTCCCTCACATCGACGACGATGACACCTGTAGTCTTGGTGAAGGCAAAATAGGCCCAGATGCCTAAGGCTACGATGATCAGCAGCAGGGTAATTACAACTTTTTTGGGCTGGAACCACCACTCCCAGAGCTTAGCCAGGCCCAGGGCAAAGATGGAGAATATATACTTTATAAAATAGAAGAACCCGCGCTTTTTACCGCGCATGTATTTTTTCGAATCGGCGCTCAGTTTCAGGTCTTTGTATTTGATCTTCCTTGCTGCCATTCGCGGAAGGACAATTTCCCAGTTCACATCCTTCACAGATGTCTTTGTCTTTTCAATCTCATTCAGGCCGAGGATAAGCTCGACAACTGTTGCGGGACGTGCAGCCGGATCGGGGGACAAACCGGCAATCAAAGCCTTGTTAAGGAATTCTGCGTCCCCGATGTTCTCCGTCGTGGGGTCCACACCGTAGATCATGCGAAACAGCAGAGCAGAGAGGGCATAGACGTCGGAGCGTTCCGTCAGGTCGCTGCCTTCCCTCTCCTCTTGGGAATAGTAGCTTTCCTTGGCGATTCTCAGTTCTTCGAAAGGAATGTCTTTATATGGAATTCCCAGATCGGTCAGAGTAGCAGTAAGGTTCTTCTCCTCGTCGAGTGTAAGCAGGATATTGGCGGGGGTGATCTCGTGTACCATTATCCTCTGGGTATGAGCCAGGGAGATGACCTGCCAGATCTGCTGCACGACAGAATAGGCATCGCGGGGAGAAAGTTGTTTCTGGGTTTTCAGCAGTGTTTCGAGAGTGACACCTTCGAGGAGGTCAGTAGAGCAATAAGGCCTCAGCTCATTTTCGAATATTTCTTCGCCTGTTTCAATGTTACCGACGAGGAATCTCGACGGGAAATTATCGGATAGGTATTTCAAGGCTTTTGTCTTCAGCCTGAACTGCTTGATTGCATCCTCATCCTCCATCAGGTCTTTTTTGAAGACTCTCAGGGCTACCGCTTTGCCGTGTTCAGTGTCGAATGCTTCGTAGGCCGTCGAAAAATGTCCTCTTGAAAGGAAAGATTTTATCTCATATCTGCCGAATTTTACGTTCTTTATCAGTATTTTCTCATCGTCGTTAAGCGTTACAACCGTACGCGACCTGAACCTGTAAATAATATATAGCAGTGCGACAAAGACGGCAAAGGCGCCTCCGGCAATGATAAAATATAAGGCCGTAGTGTCGATATTCATAATTAACTATCTATTATCAAACAATTTAACATCAAACAATCGTATCAAAGTTAACACTTTCCATGCCATTTTCTTCATCCGCAGACTCATGGGGCACAGAATAATCCATATCCTCCTTCAATGCAATCCTTTCAGTATGTAATTTACCATTTTGCAGTGAGAATTCCAGCAGATAATCGGGATTTTTATCTTCTGCTATGAAACAATCCACCGGCCCGAAAAACTCAGCCAACTGGCTTTCGGAACAGGACGGCAGGAATATCCTCAGTACCCTGGGGTCATAGAACCGGAAATACATCTCGGTACCTTTTTCGTCCCTGACAAGCAGGAATTTGCGGAAGTGTTTCCACAATGCCTCCATCGAATCGCGCGATTTGATGAATACTCCCCAGCAGTCCCCCCAGCCCTTGGTAAACACCCATTCGTCGAAGTCCGAACCCGGCTTCAACTCTGCAATATATGGAGCTACATCCTTCAGCAGTTCTTCGCTTCTGCCTCTGTAGAGGCTGTCGTGGGACACGTCTTCCGCGAGGTGGTCCAGCAGTTCGGGGCCAATCCTTGCTGCGTCTAATAAACAATATTTTGCTTTCTTTTCTATTATTTCCATAGCGCTATTTCACTACTTTTATTTCTGTTCTTCTGTTTGCGAGCCTTCCCTCTTCGGTGCTGTTGTCGCCTACAGGTTCGGCGGAACCTTTACCGGCCCATGACAAACGGGTGCTGTCGATGCCCTTGCCGACCAGCCAGTCCACAATCGACTTGGCTCTTTCGCCGGAAAGCCTGACGTTGTCTTCTTCCCTGCCCTGGTTGTCAGTATGGCCGACGACCTGGAACTTCAGTTCAGGGTATTTATTCATGATCTCAAGTACTTTATTGAGGGATGGTGCGAACTCAGGTTTTAGTGTGCTTTTACCCGAATCGAACATGTTGCCGGCAAAGACAATATCTTCGATGGGAGCTTCTTTGTAAACGACTTTGGTTTCTACTTTGGTTTCGACCTTAGGCTCTTCTTTCGGCCTTGTGAGCAGGAACACAATTGTTACCAGGGCCAGCGCCGCGAATGAAATCCCGATGATCATCGGTACCCTGCTTTTCTTCGGCGGCAGGGGCACTTCAACAGGCTTCACCTCGATGATTTCCTCCTCATAGGGTTCTTCTTCGTCGATCTGGCATTGCAGTTCGGTGGTCAGTTTCGCCTTCATCACTCTTTCCTGGGTGGTGTACCTTACCGTCCCCCTGGTCAAAGGTGTAAGTTTATTAGTCCATGGCGAGATATAGTCATTAATAATCGGGCCGACATCAGCAATCTTTTTCACGGTAAACATCCGGCATTCGGATTCTTTGCCCTTAATCCATTCAGGCCCTTTTTTCGGCTCGATCGACAATATATCCCTTAACTCGTTGGTATTATCCTGGTTAATATTGTCCATCGGTGTTTTGATTATCTCAAACAGGTACTTAATAGTGTCTTCGCTGTAAACAGCTAAATATTTGCAGGGTATGAGGTTGATCTCATTGGGCAACAGGCATATGCCGTATTTCAGGGCGAATTCCTCAACCCATTTACCTGCAATGATGATGACATTCTTATTATTGAAATTCCATGGCGCTAATTGTGGACGCATTGTTCATTCCTGTCTGAAAAAGTATTATTTAATATTGTTAATTCCATATTCTCCAATTTCATAATTAAAGAAATAAAAGATAAATAATTTATCTGATAATAACCCATTTTTTTTCGTCGTTAAGGCAAAAAATAAACGGGATGTAGATGTCGATGCCCTCCTCGGGATTAGAATAATAAATCGGCGATTCCTTTATCGGGTTGTCCACCCTGGCCAGCTTCCTGTTACCGAACAGTTTAAGGGAAAGGCCTTCCGTTGAAAATTCCCGGAGCTGCAGGCCCGGATCATTGAAGAATTCTTCGAATTCATCTATTGTGTCCTGTTTTTCCTTTTCAGGATCGGAACCGTAAGCGTCGGCGAAGTCCCTGATTCGCCAATCAAGCGCCCTGATCAGCTTCTCAGTGTTACGTTCGGCAAGGAGCGAATGGAGTTTCTTCAGTTCTTCCGTCAGTTCCTTCAACGACAGGGGCAGGTCCACAATCTGCGGATTCTTTAGCCACATCCACTCCGGGACAGCCAGAGAACTGTCGAAAGGGTGAGTCAGCGACAGATTCCTCATATACTGCTTTTCTTCGTAATCTTTGAATTCCTTCCCAAAAGCAGCCAGACTGTTGACAACCAGGCCTTTGTCCGTTGTTCTTGTCTCGTTCAGGGCAATCCTGCAATAATCCCCACTGAGGAAGAACTCCTTCATCGGTGCAGCCTTCAGGTTGACGGCAATGATATTCTTACCGGGCAGAAGCCACTGGTTGATAGGAAATTCGCAATTGAGAGGGGTACCGATCTCATACTCAAAGACCGGGCAGTCGTTAACTCTCAGGTCATAGCTGATCGCTGAGGTCGATATTTGTAGTGAATACTTTGATTTTACTGTTGCCATTAATTTTCCTGGTTATTTCTTTGTAACTACTTCCTGAACGTTTTTCGTATCCTCAACCTGATACTTATAGAAAATTTTCTTAGCAATCAGGACTTTCGGATCGTACGGATCGAATTTCTTCACAATCTTGGAATTGCGCTTGATGTAAGCAGCGTAGGTCAATTCGAGCCCACTCCACATGCATACGATGAATTTGTCGTCGTCGTCGCCCTTTTCGGCAGTTTTGGACTTGTCTTCACCGGTTTTGCCGCCGCTGCCCGAACCGCCTGAAGCAGGCTGCGTGTTTTCGGTTTTCTTTGCAGTTATGTCCTCTTTCTTTGTTGAAACTGTTGTGCTTCCGGATGAACTACCGGTTTTACCGCCTGTCGCACTGCCCTTATCTGTTCCCGATGTACTTCCCTTGCCTGTACCGCTGCCGGTAGTGTCCTTATCTTTATCTTTATCTTTATCCTTTTCCTCTTTCTCCGGTTTCTTATTCTTCGTCGCTTCCACTTCCCTAATCTCTTCCCTGTTCATCTGGCACAGTATAATCTCGGATTTCAGGCTGCCTGAGATACCTCCGACCAGTGAAAAAATCGGTACGCCGACTTCGCCCTTGATGGAAAACTCGAGGGTAATCTTAGATGTCGGAGCATTAATCTCGATCTTACTTTTATCTTCTCCGGCGTCTCTTTTAGCTTTAACTGTGAAACCAATAGAGCCGCTCAGCGATACTTTAGCTTCGAACCCGGCATTCCACTTGCCTTTTTTATCTCCGCCCGTCTTTGGATTGAAGAATGTGGATTCGGATTTTGTAATCATCGAAGACAGGCTGCCTACGCCCTTGATGGACTTCATCGTTTCGGAGACAATTCCTTCGCAGGCAAATGCTCCGGAAATCTTAAGTACAGGGTCGATTTCTAATTGATAATCATAGCTTTCGCCGCAGAGACGGGAATTCTTTATGTCGTCCCAGCCCCATTCCTGTGTAATCTTATATTTCGGGAGCTCCATCTTCTTGGAAATTTCATTGTCAATCAAATGGAGTTGGTTAAACAGGTCGAATACTTCCTTAACGAACCTGTCGACATGGAGCATAATCGGGAATATCTCGCTTACTTCCTTCATGTCGGAATCGGCGAGCCTTACGTCCTTCTTCTGGCCGTCGTATGTCCTGTACAGTTTCGCTTTATGGACAAAGCTCCACTCCCCAGCCACATCATCCGTATTTGTTTCAACATATTCATAGCCAAATTCGCCTTCAAGCTTCCACTGAAGGTCAGGATAGACACGCACCCTTGCCAGCCTTGCAATGCCGCAGGCGGCTGCGTGGACGGAATAGTCCTCGACAGGCATTGACCTGGGATTTAACAGGGATTTATTTATCACTAATTTCGAGAAATTGGTTTCCCCAAGGTCTTTGATGGTTGTCTTAGCTTTATCTTTAGCTTTTTCAGCCAGCGATTTCTTCGGTGCAGGCGGATCACCGGGTTTTGCAGGCGGCGGATCTGCTGCGTCGGCAATTTCAGTCCAGGCTGCCTGGGCATAGAAAGAAAGTGCCGTGTCAGACTCGTTTGCAACCAGGTCGTCAGGCAATGCATGGCTGAAAGTATGGCCTTTATGAATCCCACAGGGACCCTTGGGGCCTTCAAGTGAACATTCAACCTTATTCTTTTTCTCTTTGTAAGTTCCGATTATTTCGATGAGGTCCGGGTTTCTTTCTTCCCTGACCTGGTATTGTTTTTTGCTGTCTGCGGCTGGAGCCGTTTTAGCGCTCGTAGTCGGAGAGCCGGATTCGGCCTTGTTTTTTGAGTCAGTCTTGGGGGCTTCTTTTTTGGGCTCTTCTTTCTTCGGTGCAGAAAGTGTCAGGGTCTTTGAAGCCGCGCTGGCTTTTCCCCTGCCCGTATAGCCGGCAGGTGTGACTTTCAGGGCAGAATAGCCGCAATCAACTACTTTAGGTTTTTGCTCATCTTCCTTTTTCTTTTTTGCTTCCTCGAGTTTCTTTTCATAGGGACATTTTTTTACAGCTTCTTTAGCCCCTTTGTCTGTTGCATCCGAGGGTTTTTCTTCGTCTTTCTTCGTAATATCCTTAGAATTGACCTTTGGTTTTACCGTCTTCAGGATTTTATTTGTACGATAGCTGCCGACAATCATATCGAGAAGAGTATTTAGCTTGATTGACTTCTTCTTTTTTTCGTCTTCGTCTTCTTTATCTTCGTCTTTCTTGTCGTCTTCCTTTTTATCTTCTTCCTCTTCTTCTTCCTTCTTGTCGTCTTCCTTCTTGTCGTCCTCTTTCTTGTCGTCTTCCTTCTTGTCGTCTTCTTTTTT
>CAZWLN010000080.1:0-15741 GCA_964634885.1 uncultured Hyphomicrobiales bacterium
TCAGAATTGGCTACGCCGGTCTCGCTTCGCTCGGCTCAGCATTCAGAATTCTCAACAAACTAGCTTTTCGCCGTGAAGAACCTGATGCAGCCGTACTCCGCTGAGGTAATGGAAATATCTGTCGGGGTTTGTATCCTGCTGCTGTCGAGGCAGGCAGAAGGGCAATAGACAGGCGAATCGGGCACAGTGGTAATCTGGACAGGATAATTGCCGACATTCTTCGCCTGGTATGAAGCGTTGCCGCTGTCGCCGGTAAGAATTCCCCTGCCTACAATTACTTTTATCCTGTTGTTTACATCTTTGGCGCCATACCAGACATAGCCGAACGGCGTATTCCTGTCGATGCCCGAAATCAGGATGTCTTTGTCGCTGTCCACGTATTCAATCTCCTGGGTCTCGACAGAAGCGCTGCCGAGGTAAGACTTCAGGAATTCCCCGTATGCTTCGTCGTCGATCTTGCTGTCCATCTCTATTATCATGCTGTTCTTCTTTGGGTGTCCGCTGATGTTGAAAGTTACGTTCTTGTCGAAAACAAAAGTCCTTGTCGCGCTGAATTCCCCGTTTGCCCCAATCGGGAATATCTCTAATTTATTTCCGGCTCCTACCGGCGCTCTAAGCCCCATGGCTCCCTCCTGTAATTGATTGAAAAGTCCTGTAATTATGTGCTTCGCTTATTATATAATCAAAATAATGTTTCTCTGTGAGCGCTTCCCCGCCCCTGATCAGCATCTTCAGCCTGGCTTCAGCCTTTGCGGCCAGTTGCCCGGCGCTGCCTTCGTATCCTGTGTGGTGGATGATGATGTTGCTGTCGCCAAACACCAATCCCTGTTCGATCATCGACTGATCGATAGTCTCATGAACTGTCCCCTTCCATTCGAGCCGGGGCAGGTTCCGGAACATTCGCACCTGCTGTGTCATCGAACTGCCGAATACACCTGCGTTTTCAACGGAAGGAATGACCGACACGTTTCTTACCTGCAAGCCCGCAAATGAGCTGCGTTCCAGTTCCAACGCCGCACTGAGAATGTCTCCGTGCTGGTGCGGCAGCAGCCTCTCGTCGGCGTCGATGCTGAACACCACCGGCTTCGTAGCAAGCGTTTTTGCTGCGTTGCGCGCCTCACAGTAGCTGAATTCGCCGTAGTAGTACTTTGCGTATATCCTGCTCCCGTTCGACTGTATGGCGCTCAGCCCCCGGAGAAACGGGTCCCGGATGGTTTCAACCAGGACAACCTCACTACCTGCAGGAAGAGACGCAAGCATTTCCGCCAGTCTTTTCCTGTCCTCGCTTTTGAAGATTGCAACAAAACTGATAATATTCTTCAATTTGTGAGAGAAGACTGTCTTTCCTGTTGCAGCGCCTTTCTCATTACCAATTGCGCTTCTTTCTTTTGAGGAGGCTCCATTCTTCCCTGAATGGATTACCGGCACACTGTCGGCAATGCAGAACGGGATACCCGTATGCCGGTACATACGCTGCACCGGGCCTTCGGAATTGTAACTGTCTTCAAACAGCTCCATCACCTGTTCCAAATACTCCCGGTCCATCAGGATACATCCAGCTTCTGCCCAGTCGGTAAAACGCAGTTCCGTATCGCGTTGCGGAGCCATGAATTCATCTGCGCCGCAGCCACCGGCAACAGCCGGTACCAACACCCTGATCCCCAGGTTTTCCATCATACCGAAAAGCCTGTTGAGTTCAGATGTCCTTGCGACTATTCCGTCTTCGGCGAAACAGAACCGCTCATATTTACTTAAATGGCCTTCAGATATTATCTCTTTCAGAATTTCTGCAAAATTCAAGCCTCCGTCAGGCCCGCAAACACTATGTCCTTCGCCTCCGATGCAGGCAAGAGTATATTTCCTGTCTTCGTCCTGAAGGTTCCGGTGCAGGGACATTGCGCCGATATTGCAAATCAGGAGATTCTTCATGACAGTACCCCGGCTTTCCACACGTACCATAGCTCGTTGTCCATTTCATAGCTGCCGCCTTCGTCCACGATATAGCACAGGGTATCGCTGCCGCCGCAGTCTGCGATGAAGCTCCTGTTCTCCTGCAGCGCCTCGGTAATCCTGAATACGAGGCCTCTTGTGTTCTCGTCCGCTTTGATGTATATCGTATAGTTGCTGACCATTATTATCCCGCTGTCGGAGTACCTGTCGTGCGGCTTGTGGCTTGTCAGCACGACAAATATCTGTTTTTTAATTCCGCTGTGCCTGTTTTGCACTTGTGCCAGCCCCAGTCCTGTTTCATGGATGACGCTGTAATCCTCGCCGGCAGCCGCTTTGATTATGCCGGCCAGGGCTTCCGTCAATCCCGGTTTACTGTCGCTCATACTCAGATGCCTCCGTTTGTTCCTGAAAATAACTGCCTTTTAACAGTTTTGATAATTATTTCTTTGATCCTGCCGGCCAGTTGCCTCAGCACGCTTCCTCCCATTGCGCCGGGACAGGACGACACCGCGACGATGAACCTGACGGCGGCCCCCTCCGTTTCTACTTTGCAGCTACAACTCAGGGACTCCTTCTTCTTCTCATTTTTTCGGGGTTTATTCTTTATTGATGCGACTTTCCCGAACAATCCGGTTCCACCCTCTTCTACACGCTGTTTCGCAGTACTTTCGGCAGGAACAATTGCTTCAGCACAGGCGGCAAGTTCCTCTTCAACCGCCGCGGCAGCGCATCGCAGCCTTGCCGGTGAAGCAATCCTGCGAATACCCGATACTATCGCTTTTTCAATATCCACTGCCTGCATCGGCCTACCCTCTCTGGAGATTGCCCATTACCGGCGAGTCGGCCGTTTCGGTGTAAAGGTCGCCGAACCCGGCCTTCAGGTTATTGTACGCCAGGAGGCATTCACGCTTACGCAGGGCGTTCTTGTTTTCCACGTCGTCGATCTCGACGAAGTAGAAGTAGCACTGAAGGTACATCAGTGCAGTACTGAACACCGAGGTATATTTGGCGGCTATGTCGCCGAGCGCTGCCTCCTGTTCCGGCTGCAGCCTGAAAATCAGCCTCAGGTCATTCTTCAGCGTGTCGAGAGCTATCCGTTTCTTCAGCAGCTTCAGTTCGCTGTCTGTAATATCCCCGGCAAACAGGTCGGGATAGAGTTCCCTCATCAGCAGAGGATCGATCTCCAATTCGTCGAATGTCATTGTTTCTCCCTGTTATTTTCCGCAGGGGGCGCCCCGCAGGATTGGAACCCCGCAGGGACAGCCCCGGCAATGATTATTTACCTGGTTTTCAGCTTGCCGGCTGAGGTTTAGCCAGCACCTTGCAGATGGTGATGTGTTTGTTCTCGAATACCTTATTCCAGTAAGTGCTCGTTTCCAGGTCAGACTGTGTCGGGTCGTATGCAGTGTGAGTCCAGGATATGCCTTTGACGGCAGGCACAAAGTCGGCATACCAGAATACGCTGTATTTACCGCCGCCAACGGCAGGCTCGAAGTCTTCATAGACACGTACATTGCGCTGCCAGGCTAAGTAAAGCGGCTTACCCCTAACGATGTAAACCGGGTAAACCGTGTCGCTGCCGACGGTTACGGGCTGGCAGAGGCTGTCGTTGAGCAATACCCTCTTACCCAGGAAAGTAGGAATCCTTCCTGTCGCCATAATCGAGGAGCTGAAATCCGAAGCGCTCTCATAGCTCGCAGTACCTTCGATGATTAGGTCGCTGTAAATTGCGCTTGGCATGATGTAAGCGTCGAACTTGTCCATATCCTCGCCGTAAATCGTCTGCACTGCCTTCGTTGCGGCGCCGATGTCGAAGTACCCCGTACCGACACTGTAAGCGTTGTAAACATGGCTTGAAGCGAGAGGCCCTGCGAAGGCTCCTTTCACGGCGCTGATCAGGAAATCCTGTACCGTGTCGAGTACGATTTCAGCCCGTTGCAGCATCAGCGAATCAAGGCCTGCAGCCCCGCGGGTAATGCGGTCGTACTCTGTCTCGTAATAGCCGTCGCCGATGTGAGCCACAACGAGGTTCTCCTTGTAATCGGAGGCAGTAGTGGCTGTAATCGTCGTACCCGAGTTGTAGGTTACAGGATTGGCAATCTCGCGCAGGTTCTCCTGGTAGGGCCTGACGAAATACTTGCCGCCCTGGTTCACGATGCTCGTTGTGTCCTGCTCCACCAATCCCATGCTCAGGATGTTGGCCTTGCTGACGAGCGCTTCCTGGATCCATGGTGTCCAGTTCACCGGTGTTTGTTTTGACATGTCTTATCCTCCCTGTCTTTTCTTTTGAAATTGTTTAGCTTTTAATTGATTGAACAACTCCGGATTCTCGGCGTTGAGCCTGAGCTGTTCGTCTAAGCTCATTGCCTCGATGTCCTGTTCGTACCTGGCGCCGTTCTTTGCGCCGGGGCTTCCGGCAGCCCTCCCGACCACGCCGAGCAGTATTTGCAGTTGCTTCCTGCTGCTGTCCCTGAAAGCATCCCTCATCTCACCGGGCAGCAATTGCACCATCTCCGCACGCTCTGCTTCATATTCCTCCGCCACAGCTTTCAGTTTCGCCAATTCCTCGTTGTGCTTTGCCTCCATTCCGGCAATTTCCTTCTCAGCCGTTTCGTAGAGGGTTTTGTAATCGGCGCCTTCTTTCTGCCTGGTTTCAGGTTCTGCCTGAACCGCCGGTGTTTTCCCTTCGTCGCTGTCCCTCTCGTTGATTTCCTTCTTCAGGGCTTCCAATTCATCGATCAACTGCTCTTTCCCAGTCTTGCGTGCCAGCACTCTCCAGCGTGCAGCTTCCGACCTTGCTTTCCTGATCTCCTCCTTTGCCTCTGGGGGCAGGCTGTCCATCCAGCTTTCCACCGTGCCTTCATTTGCATTTTCGGGTATCTTCGATCCTGTCGAAGAAATTTCCATCGAACCGCCGGTTTGCTTCATCACTGCGCCGGCCTCATTAATCCTATCCATTCTGCCTCCCTTTCTTTGTGCTGTTGGCCGTCGTTTCGATAATCCGCACTCTTTGCGCAATATCGTCAAGTGTTGACCTGAGGGCTTCGACCTCGCGTTTCAGCCCCTCGACCGCCGACTGCATCCCCGATTCCTTGCGGAGCCTGATTGCCTTTGTCCGGGCCTGGTTCTCCAGGTCAATCTGATTCCGGAGTTGTTCCTGTTTTGTCATTATAATCTCCAATTTGTTTGAATAGTTCGAGGTTTTTGTTAATTGCGTCAATTGCTTCCTTGTCCGATGAGATATTGTCGTCGGCACGCAGCGCCCTGAGGTACTCGAGTGGGCTGACGATGCCGAGTTCCCTTTTCCTGTTCAGTATTTCAATCTCTTCTTTTGAACTTTCCCTGTTGAACAGCTCCCTGTAATCGATCCGGAAGTCGTAGGCGCTCCCGAAACATCCGCGCCAGGGGCTTGCCGGGTCCTTGTCAGCCACTGTAACAATTAGTTTCAGGAGCCTTTTCTCGAAAGGTTTCAGCAGCGAGCAGTCTTCTTTCCTGACATTCTCCAGTTCACGGTAATCGACTTTCAAGGCTTCGCCGCTCGCCAGGCCGGGATTGTCCAGTACCAGGCTGTTAGGCAGGCCGAGGTTTTTCATTGCCTGGACCATCACTTTCTCCTTGAGATTCTGGATTGCTTCAAAATAGACAGACTGGCTCAGTGTCTCGGCCTTCGGAGGCATCAGCGAACCGTCCTGCTGCACATTATTGCTGATGAGAGCCGTCCCCGGACTGATTGGCAGGTTCTCCCTACCCAGCCCGAAATTGACGAACACCCACAGTGCAATTGCCGAATAGGTCACATTCTCCCTTGCGAGGTAATCGAGCATATTTGCAGTGAGCTGTGCCCTGAGGAGTTCGGACAGGTCTTCGCGGCCTTCGGTACCGTCCCCGTCGTTGACGTCGAAAGTCAGTATCTCGAAAGGTACGGTTCCGTAGCCATGTTCCAGTTCCGTCATCCCGGCCAGCCCGCGGGCAGTGTACCCCCCGGCAACAGAGTCGTAACTCAGTGTTTCCTGAACGAAAGGTATTGGCGTACCGTTTTCGTCGAGCAACCTGTAAACTTTACGGTCCCAGTAATCGAACCTGAGGACAGTTTCGGTTTCTCCGTTGACAGGATTGGCCACAAGCTCGTAGAATGGTTTGTACAGTGCCAGCGCTTCGCCGTAATCGTCCCGGACTACCTGGTATTGGTCGGGAGTCAGGATTTGCAGTTGGACGCAGCCTCTCCTGATGCGGGGATGGACTGCGGCTTCACCAGTGAATTTCGCTTTCTGGTGCGCTTTGTTCAGGACATAGTCCAGGTTGCAGGACGCAAGCAGCCTGTTGAGCATATCTTTCCTGCTGCCGTCGGGGAGCGGCCTGAGCGACGCAGCCTCGAGCGCCTCCCTGTCCGGACTGTTCAGGTAATTGGTACAGAGGTTTTTAATAACTCTTTTCACATACAGATTGTCAGTGGGAAGGCTCGTGTAATGGCGGTTGATGCCGTCGGTAGGGCGTCCTGCAGCGAAGCCCGAGGCCTTCAGGTAACTGAACAGCAGCCTGCGGCGCTCTTCCGCAGCTTCGCGGCCGTCGCGCAGGAAAGCTGCGAGGCTTCGATTGTAGCACATGTCATAGATATTTCTGTTAAGGCCTGAGACTTCCATATTCTGCCACACCCTGACGACGTCGGAGCTGAAAGCGTCAACACAGACCGGAGTCCTCGAACCCGGTGAATTGTGGATTAATTCTTGCATCATATTACCAATACCTCATTCTTTGTTTGTACAGGATAGTAATTGTAAGGGAAATAGCTCAGGGCGTCCGACGGGTCGCTGATGCCCTCGCTTTTGTTGATCTCGCTGCCGTTCGGCTTCCATTCGGTTACCTTCAGGTCTTTGTCGAGCCTGGGGCAAAGCCTGCAATTGACAAAGAGAGAGGTCTCCCCGTTGAAATTGCGGAACAGGCCGTTGGTGGCGTTGACTCTGTCTTTCTGCCTGCGTGTGGGTTTGGTCATCACCCGGTAGCCCCGATAATTCCTGAAATAATACTCGATAATATTATAGTCCGAACGGGCAGCCTTTGTGTTGAAGCTGTGCCCCGTGTGGTCGCCGGTAATCTCCAGTTCGCCCCTGAAATGGCTCCTCTCGAGAAATTCATCGATCATCACGCATTGGGCCTGTGTCGATTGGTTTGGTATGACAAATTCCCTGACTGCCGCCCATTTGTCTTTTTCGAATTCCTGCAATACGATGGTACTCAGGGGATTGATGTTAAAGTCCCATGCAAGAACCGTCCTGAGGCCTGGATCGAACTCCCTGGCAGTGTAATTGTCGGGGCTGTAAACATAATACACAGTGTTGCCCGTCGATTCGAAACTGGCGAGGTATTCCTGCCTGAAAGTCTTTTCGTCGAGGTGCTTCTTTGCGTTTTCAATCTCCTGTTTCGGCACCCAGCCGCCGTCGAGCGATGTCCTCTGGTACGAGGCAATATCCCCGTCGAGGAAAAGGTCATAGAACCAGTTGGACTTCCCGTTGGGGGTACTGATGAACCGGGCTTTGCCCTGGGTGGTGGCGAGTGTCTGGCGCAGTACTTCAGTCCAGGCCTCCACGGGTATATAGGCGGCTTCGTCGAGATAGACAAAGTGAAATCCTTCCCCGCGTATGGCGTCATAGTTCTTCGCCCCGTAAACACTGATTGTCGTCCCGTTCCAAAGGCGGATGACCAGGTCGGTCTTGTTGACAGATTGGAGCAGGCCTTCGGGTATTATCGCGAGCAGCTTGTTCCAAAGCAGCTTCTTGGACATCTTATAGGTCGGTGCAACGTAACAGATGTTTATATCGGGATTCTTCAGTGCGTTGTAAATTATGTCGTAAGCAATAAGGTAAGTTTTACCGTAACGGCGCCCGGCAACAATGACCACAAACCGCTGGTCCTGCATCGCCTTGAATATTTCATAGGCGTTGGGCTTGAGATGCAATTCAATATTTTTATCTTTACTCTTCAATTTCTTTTAACACCACGCTAACATTAACATCATTCAATTCATCTTTGGGCTGATCAGAGTAGCCGTAATTCTTTTTGAGGAGAAACATGCACATGGGCTGCGATTTGCCGCTGAGGCCGTATTTCACCAGCCTGATCTCCAGTATTTCAGCGATAAAGGCAGACAGTTCCCGGAACCAGTCCTCTTCGACGAAAGGCTCCGTATTCCTGAGGAAACAGGCCTCCGAATAGCCCCTGTCGTGATAGAGTTCTTTCATGAATATCACCGACTTGTCGGAACCGGCTTTCTCAAGCATCACCTGAAGCTCTGCTTTAACGAATTCTGCCGTCCAGGGTTCCGGACTGTTTTCCTTTTCAGGTTCCCGCCTGCTCTTAGCTGCCATAAATAATTATCACTTGCATAATTAAAAAAATCGGTTTATAATTGTAATTGTGTTATGCTGCCGTAAGGGACAAGGGCAAACCCGTAGCAGCAGCAGTGTTGCAGTTACTAATTGGTACAATTATGATATACCTGGTCTCATCTTGTTTACTTGGCGAGATATGCCGCTGGCACGGCAGGCCGTCTCCCATACCTGCAATGGTCAGGGCCATCGCCTCCAACCGGCAATCGACAGGCGACAGGATCGTATCCGTATGCCCGGAGATGCTCGGCGGATTGCCGGTACCGCGCCCGCCGGTCAAGACCCGCAGAGGGAGGGTGTTCGAGACCTGCCCCGACAAAGCCCAAAGGAAATTTGTAACAGGCAGGGAAGTAACCGAACAATTCCGGCTGGGTGCCGAGAAGACCCTGGAAATTGCCCGCAGGGAGAAAGCCGACAAATGCATACTCTGCAAATTCAGCCCTTCATGCGACCGCAACGGCATTACCGGCAGGCTGCTGATTGAAAACGGCTTCGAGGTCGTCAACTTGTTTTAATCCCGAAATACTTGAACATATCGATGAAATAATGGTCTCCTTTATGCTTAGGGAAATGGAGCCTGCCACACATGTCCCTCAGCGCCTCCCAAAGGAAGGGATAGGCTTTTTTCATGGCCTCCCACTGTGTTTTCTTCTGGAAGGGACAGAACCAGCAGGCAGTCCTGTCAAATCCCGCAGCGTAACCGGGCCAGAGAGGCACCCCGGCAATTTCCCTGTTGTAAGTTTCTTTGTCCAGGTCGAAAATCGGATTGTAAATCTGCTTGCCGTCGAGCACCTGGAATTTGTCGCTGTGGCTAAGCCTCGTTTTCTGCGACTTCCGGCCTCCACGGATGATGAGTACCTCCAGTCCCCTGGCTTTCAGTTCGTTGACGTACCTGTCAACGGTGTCAACGATGAACTTATGCTGGCAGTCCCGGTATATGCTGTCGGGGAAGCACTCTTTTTCCATATAATACTGCAGTATGTGCTGCTTAGGAGTCAGTATCCTGAGCGGGACACCGTGATTCTTACAGAAACTTATGACATGGTATGTTACACTCGGGAATTCGGCTCCTGTTTCCACATAGACGGCCTCAAACTGCTTGCCCCTGAGATAGGGAAGAGTCTTCAGCATTGCAAGAGAGCTGTCTCTGCCGCCACTGAACTCGATGATGAAATAGTTGAACCGGTCGAGAAACTGCATTTCATCGGCGCCGATTGCAATTTTCTCCTGCTCTTCGGGCGAGAGTGCCTTCTCTTCGGGTTTCACCCTCATGAAGTCAGCCAGATAGCCTTCGATGGTGATGTCGCCGAAGTCAACACCCGACAACTCGGACATATCCACTTCGAAGCCCTTTTCATTGGCAAATTCATACAGTCCCTTGTATGTCATCCGTGCATATTTACCGTTGATGATCAGCAGCTTCTTCTTTGCTTCTCTTTTGTCCTTTGCAGCGATGAAATCTGTCGGTATCTCAGGAATAGCGAATCCTTCGTCCCGGAGGGAAGTGAGCGCTTTGAGCCTTTGGTGGCCGTCTGCCGTCCAGATTTTTCCCCTGCTGTCTTTCCAGGCAGCAATTGTAGTAAGAAGGCCGTTGTTGACAAGGCTTTCCTTCAGGTGATTGAAATTGTCTTCGGTCGAATCTTTGAGATTGCCCTGCAATTCGTTGAATTGGTCAAGGCGGCAGAGCGAACGCCCAATGATGGCAATATTTATAGATTTTTCCATGTTTTCCTGTTTAATAAATAGAATATTGATTAAATTATCCGTGAACCTTTGCTCCGGCTGCACTGCCACAGGCCACTGTAAGCAAGCCGCTAATAAATGAATCGAATAAAGCCCTCAGGTATTCAATGATTCACCAAGGTAAAACAAGTGAATATAGCCGCCGGTTATGCGTTGTGTTGTACCGTTGGGCAGTTGTGCGTTAATCTTTATCCACCTTTGGGCCAGGTCCAGATATGTTACTTTAATAATACCCGAGCCCTGGAGGCTTGAGTTTATCACTTTCGACTGGAGCTGTGCAATTCTTTCATAGTTTACACTGCTGTCCACCTGCATTCCGTCAGAAATACTCGCGGCATACAATGTCTGCTGAGCGTCAACATTGGCCGTAACACCATATTCGTCGAGTTCTTCAACTGCACAAAAAATGTCGAAATGGTAAATACCGGAAACAGGCAGCTCTGACGCAACTATTACATATTCGTTAGCTGCAAGCTCACCGAAAGTAAAGCACTTTGCCCAGGACTGTTTCGTATAGCATAGCAACTGCCAGGCTTCCCCACTGTTGTCGTAGGCAAAGAGGGCTCTTTGAACAAAATTGATATCCTGTCCGTTACCTGTGAGCAAAGGCCTGAAGTAATCATCGCTTTCCGCGGCATCGTTCCTGAGATTGACCCAGCAATTCTTGTTACAGACATAGAGGAAATTGAGTCCGTGGACTGCTGTCCAGTCATCTTCGGACATTGGCCTTGAAGTGCCGATGGATATGAGGCTGCCCATTGCACCTTCGACAGCCGCATCCTCCCTGTATATGATATTGGTGAAGGAACTGCTCACAGGCTTCAGCTTTGAAGAAGCAACCGAGAATGTTCTCTCATCCATACGCTGCGGCGGATCGTTTATTAATTCATTGGCCCAGCCCAGTCCCTGGTGGATGACACTGGTCCAGACAACTTCGACGTTCAGTTGTTCGTCGGCGCCGCTCCCGTCGATAGTCTTTTTCATATACTGGCCGACCGTCAGTTTGTCGTCAAGATAGGCAGACGAGCTGTCGGCAGAGCTGACGCGGCATTTGCCGAGGCCTGAAACGACAAGGCTCTCGTCGGCGCCGGCGTTATGGACAGCCAGGCCTATGTTATCTCCTGCTTCCATTTTCGACGAGAGCTTCGAGGGGGCGCTGTCGCTGTCGGAGACGGCAACATTGCACTTGCTGCCGATCTCCAGCTTTTCGTCGGCTCCCTGGCCGAGGATTGACAGTTCGATGCTCTCGCCTGCTGCCAGCTTGTTAATGAGTTTGCCTTCGGACTGGTCGCTGTCGCTGACTTTGACCTTGACATCGACAATCATCCCCTGCAGTTCCGGCGCCAATTCTTCATAGCGTACGGGGCCGGCCAGGTCCTCGGCGCCTTGCGTACCGGCGTCGTCGCTTACGTACAATTTCTTGATATATGTTGCTTCGCTCATTTTCCAATTCTCTATTAAAAGGAGGCGGGCAGTCGTTACGTGCAGGTCACAGATCGGATTCCGGTGGTCGGTTGATTTTTGCCCGCCCTTTATTGTTAATTGAGGTATTTGTTAATTGGTTATACGGTTTGCTTCACACAGCGGCTTACCAGGCCCGGCATGGGTGTGCATCCGCTATTGCCTGTTTCAGCTTTGCTTCTTGTCCTGCTTGTTAGTGTAGTAATCGACGAGGAAGCTGACAATGGCGATTACGGCAAGGATGAGCGACCCCCAGTCGGTAGAAGATGTAACTTCCGAAACCACCGAATCCGTCGGCACTCCCCCGAAATATGCCAGTGCAGCCAAAGCGGCAATCAGCGCAGACTTTACAAATCCGAACAAAGTTGTTTTACTGTCGTTATTCATAGTTTTTACTCCCGGAAAATTAATTTAATATTGCTTCAGAACATGGCCGGGTATATGAACCCCATACGCCCCGGCTCGTCGATCCTGTGAATTCTCGAAATAACCCCATTCCTGACATTGCCTTCGACCGAGCAGAAGAAGCTTTCCTCGGCGTGCGTAACAGCAGCGGCAGTGTGGCCCCTTGTCCCTTCGTAACGCCAGACGACGGCGGCTCCCGGTTCAGGCCGGCTTCCGGTGCGGAATATCCCCGATTTGGAAAAATTCCTGAAGGTTCGCTGGCTGTTGCCGGAACACAGCCTGCCGAGCAACTTCTGTATATCCTTTCGACCGGGGTATAGATTATGGTATGCTTCGCGCCATACCATTTCCATGAAGAAGGCGCACCAGTTTGCACTGTTGTACCAGCCTGCCGTTTTCATTGCCTTTTCGAAAAGCTTGTCAACCCACCCCCTGTTGTCGGGAATCTCTTTCACGCCTAAGTATTTGCGTGCAGTTTCGATAATTGCGTTTTGGATGTCATTCATAGAGTTTCAATAAAAAGTTTTCGATCTTTTGTTCTAAGGTTTCGATCTTCGATTCAATCTTTGCCAGCAGGGACCTGATTGTTCCCAGTTCCTGTTCCAGTTTTGTAATTCGTATGTCCTGGTTGTGGCAATATTCGAGATTCTTCACCCGCCGCTCCGACTGTTCCCTGTTGCCGGCGTTCAGCCTCGCAGCGATGGCCTGTATCCAGCCTGCAATGTCGCGTACAATTTTGATCAGCAGGTAGAGGCAGAGAATCACGAACAGGGAACTGTTGAGTATCCCGCCGTCTGTAATTGTCTTTAATATCGTTTCCATCTCTCTCCGCCATTTCAAAAATCAAACACAACGCAAAACTATTGCTTCTTCGCGACTAGTTTTTCACGGTAATGCAACGGGATTTTAACAACAGGATTCAATATTTTCTGAGATGGAGTCCAACGTCAAAACAAAAGACCTGAATTTATTAGCTGGAGTCCACCTCCAAGGTGGACTCCAGCTTTTTCGTTTTTGAGACAGGTCTTAGACCTGTCTCTACATATTTTTAATTGAGACAGGTCTTAGACCTGTCTCTACATATTTTTAATTGAGACAGGTCTGAGACCTGTCTCTACAATTTCGTTTTTGAGACAGGTCTGAGACCTGTCTCTACAATTTATATTACATTATTTTAGAAAAATGTGAAACCAAATCGGGTTTCAATTGTTATTACCTTAAAGATTATCACGGAATATGAATATGTTTTCAGGTGAGACTATGAGAAAACAAACGACAATATTAAAATTAAGCATCTTAACCTTATTGTGGGCAATGGCTTTCAATTTTGTTTTTAGTAATGATTTCGAACAGGGGAAGGACAAACTGCCGGCTATCCAGGCAAACCACGTAGGCAAAGAATTCTTGATTGCAATCCCTCCGCCCCACCAGGAGAATATTACTGACAATGATTCAATCAGGATATTTGCATTCTCGAGTGTGAATGCTTATGTTACTCTTGAAATTTCAGGTAAGAATCACAAGGAAGTTAAAGCCGGCAAGGCAAATGTTCCGACAGAGTTTGCTATTCCTCTGGAGCTTGGCTGTGCCTGGGTTGACGGGAATTCGCCCTCAGTTCCGGCCGATACCGTGTATAAGGGTGCAGGTATTCGCCTGTATTCAGAGTATCCCTTTGTTGTTATCGTCCTGGTGGACACAAAGAACTCTTCTGAGAGCTTTGTCCCCTATCCTTCTTCTTCTCAGGGAAATGATTACTATGTCTCACCTTACCATGCTTCGTCAAACGGCAAGCGTTCTTTCCCAAGCCTTACAACCATTGTTGCTGCCTATGACAATACCAATATCAAATTTATTGTCGGAGGCAATGACAGTACAAGAACCACAAGTGGGCTGGCTACAGGCGGCAGCAGGTCTTACACATTTGCGAAGGGCGATGTCCTTGTTGTGGCAAGCGAAGGCGACTCCAGCGACCTCTGCGGCAGCCATATAATAGGCAACAAACCTTTCGCCGTCTATTCCGGCAACTCGAGTACAAAAATTCCGGCAGGCAATGAAGGAAGCAGCTATATATCAGATGCAGAGATGCCAACATTTACCTGGGGGTTAAACTATTATGTACCAACGATACCCAACAGGAAATATCCTTCCATCATCAGGGTTTTTGCCCGTGAAAAAGGCAATACCGTTATTTCCCGGGACGGAGTCCCTATTGCTACTCTTACCGACAACTCCGGCAAGCAGAACAAGAGCTGGCTTGAAATGAGGCTGGCGCCGATGGGTAATACTCCTGCCCCGGCGCTTATTACTGCGGACAAGCCGATAAGGGTGGCGCTTTACAATACGGGTGAACAGGAGGACGACAGCGCTCATTACAGCACTCATCCCTTCGTAATGAATATTAAGCCCCGAGAGCAGTTTGTTATGCAAATCGCAGCAGTCACACCCGATCCGGTTGCATCCCCGATATTTACACATCATTTCGTCAACCTTCTGTATCAAACAGACAGCAGCGGCAATATCCCCGATGATCTCGAGATTGCCCAATCCGTAAACGGTGTTCTCAACTGGGAAAAGGTAAAGGCCAAATACCCCGGTAACGGCTATGTTATGCCTGTGGACCAGTATGGGACTATTTTCGCAGCTAAAAACATTCGCCTGCCCGCCCCGGGTACATATATCATCAGGACTGATAGCCGAATAACGGCCTATGCTTATGGATACAACGACGTTAAATCTTATGGCTACGAACTTCCGCCTGCTCCATTGATCGATAAAGAAAATCCTGACACAGTTAAGCCTGTACCTTCATGGACAGTCCGCTGCGACGGCTCTGTTGACGGGCAGGTAACCGACAAACCTGACAGTGCGGCATTTCGCTCCAACCTTGCTATGATTATCTACGAAAAAGTGGAAAGCTATAATTACAATTTTAATTATCAGGACTTCATTCCCGGAACTTCCACCAGCACTACCTGGACACTGACTTTAATCGATCCGGCAAAGGATGCGAAAGCTGTTATTACTTTCACCGACAGAAGAGGAAACGATACGACAATAACGATTTATTATTATGCCTTCAAAGTTGCTGTCGAGCCTGACAACATTGCCTTCGGAACCCTCCAGCAGGGCAAGGAAAGCACAAAAACATTTACTCTCCGCAACAATTCCACCGGTTCGGCAATGACCGTCGATAAGCTGCTGCTGAAAGGCAACACTTCAGGCTTCAGGTTGGAGGGCGTTACTTTGCCCTTCACCCTTAACATCGGAGAAACGAAGAGCTTTACCGTCAAATTTATGAACAGCACATCGGGCTATTACAGCGATTCCATAGGTGTCGGCGATACCTGCTCCGTCAGGTACCTTGCCGCAGTTACAGCGAATGTCGGGACAACAGGCATTACGGATAATATGGAAGAGAACACAGTGATTGAGGTATTCCCCAACCCGGCAGGCACGGACGGAGCCGTCGCAAAGATTGCCACCGGGCGGGACTGCTTTGCCACAGTCACTATTTACAATTCGCTTGGACAGGAACTGTTAAGGCCCTTCTCAGGCCCGCTCACCGCAGGAGAGAATGTAATACCCCTTCAACTGAGTTCCCTGGCTCCCGGCATGTACTACCTTACCGTCAACACCGGAAACAGTACCGAAAGAGTAAGGTTTATTATAATAAATTAACTAAATCTCTGCACTTTATTAGATGGAGTCCACTTGGGAAGTGGACTCCATCTTTTTCGTTTTTTGAGACAGGTCTGAGACCTGTCTCTACATATTTTAATTAAGACAGGTCTGAGACCTG
>CAZWLN010000081.1:0-14577 GCA_964634885.1 uncultured Hyphomicrobiales bacterium
TCAAGCCCAAAACGGTCGGTACTTTCACTTCAGAAATTATTTTCTTCAGCAATGCCAACAGTGTTGACAGCGTCCTCGAACTAAATGCAAATTCAATCACTCCGGGTTTTATTGCCAACAGCTACGACTGGGGCAGGGTACGAATTGACAGGCCTTCACATCCCAGAGGGCCATACGGCAACGACTGGGTTCCAGGACAAGAAAAGGCTGTAATGCTGAAAAACAACGGGACAAAGATAGTAACAATTAATTCAATAAAAATCGATGTAATCAAGGGCGACCAAAAAGCGTTCATGTTCCCGAAAGGCGAAATTGATTTTTACAAGACTATTAAACCCGGCGAATCATACCTTGTCGATGTTGAGTTCCAGCCGAAAGCCGTCGGTGAATATGAGATACAAATCGCTTTGGTAACAAATGTAGATACATCAGTGTCCATTCTCAAAGGCATCGGCGTACTGCCGAGGGTTGAAATGGTCGACACCGACTTCGGCGCTTCCACTGTCAACGACCCTTCGACAAAGCAAACCAGGAAAGTAACAATCTACAATCAATACTACGACTGGGCCGACTCCCTGTTCATTGACAACTTAACATACGACCCCGCCGGGTCTGTCTCTGAAATAATCGGAGCTTACGGTACCGAAGGCTTCAGCTACGACAAAGCAGGCGCTTTTTCAGGTAAGCAACAAATTGAAATTAAGATAGGCGACTCGGTAGTATTAGATGCAGAATACCTGGCGCAGCACAAAGGTGTCAACAGGGCGACAATCAAAACCGTCAGCGACGCCGAGACAGAGGCTGAAGCTGAATGGACCGGTAACATTGCCAACCCGGTGGAGGACGAAAGCCTTGCAATTTCCGGGCTGATGGTAATACCCAACCCGGTAATCAGCGGCCAGGCAACTTTAAGGATTGCATCCCCTGCCGACGGCATGGCAACAATCAAACTGTATGATTACCTCGGCAATGAATTGGGTACCGTTTTCTCAGGCTCCATCCTGCAGGACGCTAACAATGTATCATTTAACATAAGCAATTTCCCATCAGGAGTCTATTATTTAAGTATAGATTACGGAAACCGCTCAGAGAAGGTACGGTTTTCATTTATTAAATAATGCATATTTATTAATCAGGTTTAACTGAATAATATTTTAAGATTATTTGCGTTTTTTAAACGATAAATTCAATATGTTTTTTTACATGAATTTAAGGGATGTCGATGAAAAGAATAATTACTACTCTGATTATCTCTATAATGATTGTGACAACTGCTTCTTACTCTTACGGAAGCTCCTTTGTTCCGGATGGTCATGCAGAGGTAAAAATAGAATGTAAAAAGTCTAAATTAGTTACTGATACATTGCACGATGAAATGATATTACCCAAAAATATTAATTATCCACCGGCAGCAATAGTTGATGAACCGGTTATTCGGGTTGATGCTTTAGACTTCGGGAAAGTTAAAGTAGGTAATATGACCGTAAAGATATTCAAGATCTATAATCAGGGAACAATTGACCTGGCTGTTACCGGATTCACTAATCCCAGCACTCCATTTTTCCCTGGTTTTAGTTTAATGAATCCCGAAATTATCAGCCATTCGTCCACTGATTTTTATATAACAGTCATATGTACTGCCGCCGGTATTTTCAGGGACAGCATTGTCTTTTCGAGCAATGCCGTAAAAATCGACAGTGTACTCGAGTTGCAATGTGAATGTGTCGGACCAAATTCAATTGAAGAAGAGGCTTTGAACCCGGAATTACTTTTGTATCCCAACCCGGCAACCGGCAGCCAGGCAACTTTAAGGATTGACTCACCGGTTGAATGTCCGGCATCAGTAACGCTTTTCAACTCATTAGGCCTTGCAATGGGCAATATATTCACGGGTTCTCTGCAACAGGGTGCGAACAGTATCCCTATCGATATGTACTCACTTCCTTCAGGTATTTATTATTTGCAGATTGACTATGGTAACCGGATTGAAATTGTGAAATTCTCAAACATCAGGTAGCAGAAATAAAATAAGGGGTGGTTGTCAATCACCCCTCAGTGTTTTGTATAATTACTGTTTTACATGAAGAAACCCGGATATATCTTAGAAACATCATCGGCCTACAAAACGATGCGTTTCGGAGATAGCATTACTGTAATCATCAATCCATCATCTTCCTCAGAAAAGCGGATTGTTCCTCGTTGATATGTATCTGTTCACCAGTGTTTGTTTCCTCGCTGTTGCTGCTGGCAACTTTCTCCCTGAGTTTCTCAATCTTGCTCAGGCCTTTGTCCAGATGGCTAAGTGCGTCTTTCCCAAGCCTTCTTTCGTAAGCGGGGATGTCGTACTTCTTCAACTGGTTGGGTCCTTTGGGGCTTACGACGGCCACTTCGTGCGATTCCATCCTGAAATCGGCGCTGACGCCCAGCCTTCCGGATTTAGTAATCCCGAAAGGGGACCTTTCCCTGTCGTTGGGGCTATAGGGCAGTTCAATCTGTGCTTCTTTTACCTCTCCGTTGTTCTTTTCGGCTTCGCCTTTGTTGTTGGCATTGAAACCCGTAGCTACAACAGTAACCATAATTTCGTCGTTGAGGTCGGGATTATATACTACGCCGTGGATGAGGTTGACATCGCTGCCGGTAGCAGCTTCGACGGTGGAAACCACTTCTGCAATTTCCTGCATAGCCAGGTCCGCACCGCCGGTAATGTTAACGAGCACACCCTTGGCGCCTTTGATTGAAATACCGTCGAGGAGAGGAGAGTTGAGGGCTTTCTCCGTAGCTTCGATTGACCTTTTGTCGCCGGAAGCAATGCCGATACCCATGAGAGCATCACCCATGCCCTTCATTATGGTTTTCACATCGGCAAAGTCAACGTTGACCACACCATGATTGGAGATAATGTCGGAAATGCCTTTGGTGGCGTTGTACAGCACTTCGTCCACTTTCTGGAATGCCTCTGCAAAGCTTGTTTTTTTGTCGATGATCTCAAGCAGTCTTTGATTGGGAATGACGATCAGTGCATCGACAAATTCCCTGAGCGAGCTGATCCCCGATTCGGCAGAAACGGTTCTCTTTTTGCCTTCCCAGATGAACGGCCTTGTAACGATGCCGACGACGAGTGAACCCTGTTCCTGGCCCAATTTAGCCAGGATGGGCGCGCCGCCTGTACCTGTTCCGCCTCCCATGCCGCCGGTGATGAAGATCATATCTGAGCCGTGAATGGCTTTTCTGATGTCTTCGGCGCTTTCTTCCATGGCTTTTTTGCCGATTTCAGGCTCGGCTCCTGCTCCCAGTCCCCTGGTAGCGTCTTTGCCGATCTGTATCTTGATATTTGCTAAATTGTGATCGAGAGCCTGCTTATCGGTATTGCATGCGATAAAGTCCACTCCTGTCAATCCCCTGCTGATCATATTATTAATTGCATTGCCTCCACCGCCTCCAACGCCGACAACCCGGATTTTTGCTCCCTCAGATGGTATGTTTTCAAGTTCAATCATAGTTGACCCCTCTATATTTTAAGTACAGATTTATATAATTTTCATTTATAGCTTATCAAAGAAATCTTTAGCCTTTTTCAGGAAGCTGTCTTCCTTGTCCTTGTCCTTGACCTTTGGCTCTTTTTCGGGCTTATATGCCTTCCTGGGCGCGGTTTTTTCCTCGTGATGCTCAACAGCTCTGGGAGCTTCACTTTCCGTTTTCCCGAACTTATGGAAATTCTTCATATTCTCGTTCGAATCGATTCCGAACAGAGCCAGTCCCACAGCCGTCGAGTAAACCGGGCTTTCGATCTCGGGTACAAGCCCCGAATAGCTCAGTCCTTTTGGCATGCCGATCTTGACAGGCATATTGAATATCTCCGTGGCAAGCTCTTCAACACCCCTGATGAGTGCAGAACCGCCCGTAATTACTACTCCGGAGCCAAGGCTTCCGGCGTAGCCCGAACGCTTTATCTCCGAGTATGCAAACTCCAGCAATTCTTCCATCCTGGGCTGGATTATCCTGCACAGGTAACTCTTCGTTACTTCCATCGGTTTCCTGCCCCCGATGCCGGGTATCATGAACACTTCATCCTTATGGATGGAATTCATGTAAGCGTGGCCGTATTCGCGTTTGACGCGTTCAGCCTGTGAAGCAATCACGCCAAGGCCTTTCCTGATGTCGTCGGTAAGCTGTTTGCCGGCAATGCCGAATACAGATGTAAACCTGATGATGCCCTCTTCGAAGATGGCAATGTCGGAGGTTCCCCCGCCGATGTCGATAAGCGCCACACCGACTTCTTTCTCTTCGGGATCGAGTACGGCATAGCTGCTGGCGAGGGGCTCGAGTACGATGTCCCTGACTTCGAGGTTAATCCTTTCGACGCATCTGTCGATGTTCTGCAACGCCGTAACAAGGCCTGTAACGACATGGACATTGGCTTCGAGCCTGACACCGCTCATGCCCACAGGGTCGGTAATGCCGTCCTGCCCGTCGATGATGAACTCCTGCGGCATTACATGAAGAATTTTACGTTCAGACGGAATCTTGATATTGCGGCTTTCTTCCAGTACGCGTTCAACGTCCTGGCTCGTAATCTCCTTGTTAGGATTGGAAATGCCGATGATGCCTTTTGTCTGGAAAGATTCAACGTGGTCTCCGGCAATGCCGACAACCACATCGTCAACTTTGATGCCTGCCTGTTGTTCGGCCTGCTCGATAACCTTCTGGATGGACTTGACGGTTTTTTCAATGTTAACGACAACACCCCGGTTCAGTCCTTCACTTTCGGTTATCCCGATTCCCAGGATATTGAGGGAACCGGGCAGTTCACCGGCAGTAGCTATAATCGAACAAACTTTTGAAGTTCCGATGTCAAGGCCGGCAGTAACTTTTGGTTTGTCTGTTTTCTCAGAACCTTTCATAAATTTTAATTTTGACATAGCTGAATCTTTCCGTTAATAAATAAAGAACTTTCGACAATTATGTAATATTAACGACAACCTGGCCTGCCCAGCGAACATCTACATATTTTATTTTTGACGGCGCAATCCGGGGCATCTCGTGTTCCCAGAAAACTGACAATTTTCTTAATTTGCGGCTTACGTCGTCAACTGTGCCGAAATATATCTTAATTCCAAAACCTGAACTGATTAAATAGAATGATTTATTATTGTCGTAAATGATCTCTGAAATGTTCTGCTGTATGAACTGGTTGGACTGCTTAGCCAGTGCGTTGACGATTGCCATGGCGCCGGGCAAAGCTGAACTGTCGGTTGAGTTCAAGACATTGCGCACAATGGGCAGGTTCACGAAACCGGATACGTGGCTGTACGGCATTACTGTACCGTCGCTGCATAGCAATGAAGGAACACCGTCAAAATTAACGGCGATGGCAGCGGCCTGCTTCTCTTTCAGTTCAATCAGCAGCTTGTCGCTTCCCTGGAAAGAAACGAATGCGTCGGCGATGAAGGGATTGGACTTGAGGTAATTGCTGATCCTGAAAATAATATCGCTGCCCCTGGAAGTATCTGCTATCTTCCTGAGGCCGGGCGTCAGTATTTCCTCCGTAGGCAATACGCTGTTACCGGTAACGATTATTTCACTTATCTCCCTGTTCTCACTGAGATTGTTCGCCAGGAATATGATTGAAACAATAGCAACCGTCAGTAACAATAACTGGATTATTGTTATTTTTCTTCCCCTTGTCTTTTTCTTTTCAGTTTCCATCTTCAATATTCATGGATAAACCGGCAAATTCCTTACCAGACCCTGGTTTTCTGTTGTTAAGCGCCCGTACAGCTTGAAAGGCAATAAGTCTCCTCTCTGTCCAAGGCGCCATGTTTCAACAGCATTGCCAAAAAACTATCGCAACTGCTCATCCTGAGCCATTATGGTCCAACAGCCTCATATTTGCTGATATTTTTTAAAACCGGTAAGAAATTCCCCCCTCTGCTGCTAAGGTTAATTTCTTTTTTTCAAAGTTACATTACATCTCAATAAATAGCAAGTATTTTTTGTAATTCAATAAAATTTTATTTTAAAAAATACTTCATTTAACCTATCTAATTATTTCAAATCCCCTATTTATAAATTTAGTTTAAATTAAATAAATGCAATTTTATTTATACAATTTAAACTCTTATTAAATTAATAATTTTTCATTTATAAAAAAACTATTTTCTTTCAAATTACTTTCTACTAATCGGAACCCACCAAAAAAACTTTATTTCTTATATGCACGGAATCTTGCCTCCGTCAACAGGAATCGATATGCCGGTAAGGTAAGCGGCATAGTCGGAAGCCAGGAAACCGGCCAGCCAGCCTGCTTCTTCAGGGTGTCCGAACCTGCCGGCAGGGATGGTGGCAATCATCTGCTTTTCCATTTCTTCAATTGAGATATTCTTTTTTTCTGCATTATTTTTTATCAGTGAATTGAGCCTGCCTGTCCTGAGGTTGCCCGGAAGGATATTGTTCACCGTAATGCCGAAGGGAGCCAGTTCCCGCGCCAGTGTCTTAGCCCAGCTTGCCATTGCACCTCTTGTGGTGTTGGAGACGCCCAGGTTCTCGATTGGGGTACGTACACTCATCGATATAATATTGATAATCCGTCCGAAGCCTGTGTTTTTCATCGCCGGTACAAGCTTTTGTGTCAGCATATGAGCAGCGATTATATGCTGGTAATAGGCCTTAATCATTTCTTCGGGATGGGCTGACAGGACAGCACCTCCCGGAGGCCCTCCTGAGTTGTTAACCAGTATGTCATAGGCAAATCCACGGGGTGCCCCGGCAATCTTTTCAACGAAGCTTTCCGGTTCAGAGGAATCGGCAGCTATTATATGGTGTTCCGCTCCGGAAGCGTTTTTCAGTTCCACGAGCACAGACTGCAGGTTCTCTGTGTTCCTGGAAACGACAGTAACAGAGGCGCCCATCTCTGCAAACGTCAACGCCACAGCCCTGCCTATACCCTGGGAGCCGCCGCAAACCAACGCTGTCTTATTATCGAGCCTGATATTCATACCATTACTTCTATTCAATTGTACATACCGAATGCAAATTAACCGTTCAGGCCAACAATAAAAAATTCGTTTAATAAAATGTGAACAGGAAAATAATTGATTTGAAAAAAAATAAAATTTTCATAGTTTTGTAGTCTTGAAAATTGGGAGGAATCGCATAATGGTATTGCAGCGGTCTTGAAAACCGCCGGGCGCAAGCCTGTGGGGGTTCGAGTCCCTCTTCCTCCGCTAAAAACCCCGTTAAACCTTGTGTTCATCGGGGTTTTGTTTTTACTACGTGTAAGTTACGTGCAAATTTTAGCTAAATTATCTCAAAACCATAAACCACTTTCCCGGCAGGAAAATATTATTCTTAGCTAAGCAGCGCCGTATTGCAATTTCATTGTAAGCAGAAACAGCAACGGGGCCGTTAAGCCCCGTGTTACTGTCTCTTTACCTGCTATGGTGTCATTTGAATATATGCAATGACTCAATATTGATGGATAGTAAAGTAGTAGTCAGCATCCGTCCCAGTATCTGGTGGCCGTCCTCGGTTGTCGTAACTGCCACAATTGGGATATTGGACAGCGTACTATTTGCCCTCAGGAAGACTTGCTTATTAGCTGTTAAAGGGGTGTCCAATGTAAACTCTCCCATTGTTTGCAGGGTGGTACGCTCTCCCGTTTTCGCCGTCAATGCAACTATCCCCATGCACGGCCTTTTATCGGTGCTTAAGTTGGTTGCAAGATAGACTTTCCCATCAATTATACATCTGGGTTGCCCTCTCACAACGTCCTCCCCCGCTTTAAATGCAGCAAGGCCTTGTCCCTTGCTAAGCTTTAACTTGTCCAATTCATCCTCTTCAATGAATTTGACGCCTTTGTAGTCTATTCCTAAAACGTTATGAATGCCGTTAATGCTTTTGTATTTGTGTTTTACCCATGGCATAGGTTTTTCCTTTCCTTAATGATAATGTAGTTTATTATGGTTTACAATTCTATGAAATTCATAGTAATAAAATATGCCCTTTTGTTGCTATGTTTTGCCTTCAATTGTTCATACTCTTCTTTCGTCAATACATCCCCATCGGGGCCTGTTATTGTCCCGTCGGTATCAATCGTGCAAAAAGTCCAGACAAAAGGCTTAACCCGCTCTTCTAATTCCTTTACCCGCTCTTCCAGTGTTGGCATGTCAGTCATTCCCTTTCTTGGTTTGGTTACAATGTTTTTCGTGTTATCGTTATGAAATATGCTTTGTTGTCGTTGGCATATTTCGCCTTCAATCGTTCATACTCTTCTTTAGTCAAGACATCCCCGCCGGGGACTGCTATGACTCCATCAATTGAAATCATACACACTACAAGCACAGGCGGTTTAATCCGGTCTTCCAGTTCCTTAACTCGTTCTTCTAATGTTGCCATGTTAATCATTCCTTTCCTTAACTGTGTTTTCAAGATTGTTAATTCTTTCTTCCAACTCCGATTTCTCGTACAATGGGATGTAATTCGATATTGCATAGATTAGCAACTTAGCTTTTGCCGGGTCGATTTCATCGGCTTGTATCTGACTCAGCAGCCTTGTATAAAGTCGCCGGGCTGCCTTTAGCGTCTTGACAATGACGACATTACCGGGGGTTTCACAATCCTTTGTATTTTCAGTAACTTCCATCTTGTTTTCCTTTCAAATTCTATAATAATAATTTAGGTAGGTAGGTAGATTTATTAGGGTTTTCTACCTACCTACCTTCTACCTAAAACGGTTCTTCATCGTCATCAGGCAGCGCCGTTTTCGCAAACTCTGCATTGAAGTAATACATTTTCTTATCTGCATCCCGGTAGATAATACCCCTGTCTGAATATTCCTTTAGCTTTGCTTTTGCCGTAAACGAAGATTTTCCGGTTCTTTCGGTGTAACGGTTAACAAAATCTGTATGCCTGCATCCAGCGCCGATTACGTCCCGGATAATGTCAACGTTCGCCGTGTCTTTTGCCGTGTCCCCTTCATCTTTTGGTAGCAAGTCCGTTTCGTTACCGGGGCCAGCATAGACAAAATGCAGATGGGTATCGTCGGAAAATTCCAAGACATCCACGAGGCCCTTTTCAGATGAAGAACGGAATTTGGCCTGTTTCAGGTACTTTCTTCCGCTGTCCTTACTATTGCATACGAAAAAGACATTGTCGGCATAGTTACAGATTTTAGCAGAACCTTCAATATCGTAAATCGACATTGGACGGGTTTCTTTGATTTTCGGGGTGTGTGCTATGCAGATCAGGCTAACGTGGTATTGTGAACAAACAGCATTTAGTTTTTTCATCAATATCAGGGCCTCGGACTGTTCTGTTGACGCCTTCGTTGTCAGATACCCGATATTGTCAATTATTACCATCTTAAGCCCGTACTTTTCGATATAGTACCTTATTGCACTAAAGAGTGTATCGGGATTGTCGGAAAGGGAATTATCTCTAATATAATAAAAATTGTGGTTCTCTCTCATTCCCTTAATATACTCTCCATCGTAGCAGTACCGCCCCCCCAGCGTGCCATCCTTGTTTTCAAAGTCAAATAACATGACAGGCGCTGTGGGGTGTTCATTCAGCATACCAAGTATTGGTTCGCCTTTTGAAAAACCCTCAGCAATTTGCCATGAGAGGACGCTTTTCCCTGAGCAAGTTTTTCCCACGAGCAAAGTTAGCTCGCCGTCGATAATGTAAGTACCCATTATCTTTTTCGC
This sequence comes from uncultured Hyphomicrobiales bacterium, assembly GCA_964634885.1. Classification (GTDB taxonomy): domain Bacteria; phylum Bacteroidota; class Ignavibacteria; order Kapaibacteriales; family UBA2268; genus DAINRZ01. Next base: position 9,705 of record CAZWLN010000081.1, read on the forward strand.
CGGGGGCTTGTTGCTTATGTCTTCTAACATTTGGCCCGCCGTCTTTGGTGTCGGGAAACATAAGGCGGATGTTTCGTCGGTAACCGGATGGTTACTAAGTATTGCCTGTAATGTCTCGGTTGTCAAAGGGGTGTGAGGTGGCAATGGTCTATTGTTGTTTACATTGTTACTCATACAATACCCCGTCTCTGAAGTTCAAAACACTTCCTGTCGTGAAATCGTAAACCGTGGCGTTGGTGTTGCCATAATAAGCTCGACTACATTCCCGGCAGCTCGTGTCAGCATGGAAAGTACCGATATAATACCCGGCAATGTCTTCATACTGCTTAGAGTCCTGAATATATCCCGGCAGTGGGAAAACAATCCTGAATCTGTTGTTTTCAGCCGTATGGCTGTAACTCGTGTATAGGAACATAGCAGATTTTATCTCAGGTCGTCCAATGGCTGCTTCAATCGTCAACCCATCATCGACATCGACGGCTAACACGTCGCCCCCCGTCCAGTTTCCTTTGCATCTGTTGCCGTTAATCGTACCACAAATAACGGGGAAACCTCTCCCGACGGTGTCGATTAGCTCAGCAACAGTCAGTAAGGCCGGGGTAAACCTCTTCGTTAATACTGAGTAGTCTTTATAAGGTTCGCCGGTGTGAGGATTGACGTTTTTGTTTATTACGTGCCTGTTGACTGAAACATGGAAAAGGCGCTGTTTGCCAGCTCCGGGATTGTCGGCAATGACTCGCTTTTCGGCCTCGTACCTTGTTAAGCCTGCATCGTACTCATATATCCCGGCCCGCTCTTCATCGGCGTCGTCCAAAAACCTAAAACGAATTTCAGTAGTGTCATAGCTAATTGAGACATTCTTTCTTTCATTGTTTACAATGGGTTTCGGCGCTGCCGTCCAGTTATGATTTAAGCCTTTTACAGGGCCGCTGTAACCGTTTTCACGTGCCAACAATACCAAAGTCCCAAAGTTAACATCTTTAAGCCGTGTGGACAATTTACGGCGGTGTTCGTTTGGTGTTTCGTCGGTGAAACGTGAAAGAAGTATGCTAAGGGCTGTTTCGGTGTCGAATGTATTCCCGACGGCTGCAATGGTTTTTATCCATGTTTCATAATCGGGACGGGCTGAAATATATTGCATTAGTTGTATTGCAAGTTGTGTGTTACTGTCCATAAGGTAAACTCCGGATTTCGTCAAGACTCAATTTCTTAAGTCCAAATTTCTTTCTAAGCAGGTCGTAATCAATCCTGTCCGTTACGTCGCCTTGTGTGTTGCTATTGCTCAGCAAAGACAATCGTTCCCTGTGCTTCCGAACCTTAGCTTTATGTTTCCATCGAGCCTGTTTGCTATTCATTGTCGGCCCCCTTTTCATCGACGGGCCGCATCTCCATTACCTCTGACAATCTGTAATAATACCTGCCACCAACCTTGTAAAAAGGAATTTTACCAGCGTTTCTCCAGTTGAATATCGTCAGTTTCGTTACCTTCAGTATCTTGGCAATCTCTTTTGTTGTTAGCTGCTTTTCGTCCTGAGCTTTGACCGGGGACTGCTGAGGGGCCTGTGTATTGATTTGGGGCATGACTTCTGTCAAAACCTCGTGAACTGTCTGTTTTATTATATCTAATATTGAAAAATTAAGTGCTTCATGCATAATAATTTCCTTTTAATAATTTTCAAATTTTTTCAATATTTTTACAAATTTTAACAAATTTTGCAAAAAATGCTTGTTTTATCCGGTGGCGTGTGCTATATTTGAGGATTCGTTGTGTCCGCAAACATAAAAGTTTGTGAAAAAGGCTTTGAACGGCAATTCAAAGCTTTTTTTTTATTATGTAGTAGCTATGGTGGCATGGACACCCCCAGCAATAAACAGAAAAAGGGGAGTGAATCCCCGTTAAGATTGATTGAATCTATAATATTGATTGTTGGCTGCTTTGTAAATCTTTTACCTATTGCTTTTCATCCTTATATTGTTCCCCCGCCTTCTTATCTTTCGCCGTTTCGTTCTGTCATTTTTCCTTTTACTTAACTATGTAAAACCTATAACATTATAGTATTTACACTAAATCCATTATGCAAATATACGAAAAAAAATGCAAATAACAAAGAAAAAAGTATAATATGAATAAAAATTAATTTTATTTGTCCTGAAAATTTCATACATTCTTTCTTTTATATCTCATGTTTCAAACATACGAAAAATAATGACATCGGCCAACGTAAAAAAAATTTGTTGAAAACTTTCTAAGCCGCTGCTGTTCTGTGTTTTGTACGTACAATAAAGGCCAAATTGCTCAGTATTTGCACAGTCAGAGTCATGTTTAGATATGCCTTAGGCCCGAAAAACCCCGCCACGGGCTTGTATTACAGTCGAATATTAACCAAATCGACGTAACAAAGGGGGTGGCAGGGTTTTTTCCTGAGCTGCTATTCGATTAGACTCAGGAAGTCGGAAAATCTTTCTCCGGCGTGCCAACAATCCCAGTGAACAACTCCCCGTGTCGGGACGGTTCTCATGTAATGAGTAATGGCATTTTGCAGGATAGAGAAATCCTTCATTACAAGGCTAACATCGACGCCGATATTTTCCAAGTGTTCCAAGTCTAAGTAACCGAGGACGTCATCCTCAGTTAGCGGGCCTTTGACGTCTAAAATGCCCGTCGCCTTCAGGAAGTCGGCAGCCTGAGTAATTACTTCCGGGTGTGGGTCTGTGTAAAAGTCGTAATTAACTTTTACATAGGGTTCTCCCGACGTTGTAACGTTTGGCTTGTCGGTTTGGAAATTGTGTGGTAATTTTGCTTTCAGGGACGTATTCATACGATACTCCTTAGATTATATTGATAATCGGCCCCGGCGCTGCTGGTAACAGTCCGGGGTTTTAGTTAATGCCAAATCTAATTATTGAAATTTAAGATTTCATCAAAGCCAGCATCAATGGCAGGGACAACTTCACCGTCGTCTTCTTTGTAATATAAGCTCTTCATTTCTGCATTTTCGTGCCTTGTGTAACGATTTCGGACATGATCCGGTACATATAGCGCCAAACGAGAATCAAAGGTACGCCTCGCTGTATGACAGGTGAATTTTTCCCATTTAGCGCATTTTAATTCTTTGCGCTTCCCCTTTGTCGTAACTGAATCAAAGAACCCGGCAGCCTGTCCCAGTTCTTTTAAATAATTGTTTGTTTTTTGATTTGATATTATCGGCAATTTGTTGTCATATTTTTTCAATACAGCTAACGCATGGTTATTCAGGGCCAAATCATAATATTTACCCGGTTTTTTTCTGAAAAAATGCCATTTACCCTCATGGACGTCTTCGTATTTAAAAGAAGACGCCTCTTCATAGCTTTGACCGGTGAAAAACATAAAAAGCCAAAAATCCCGGACTCGTCTAAGGCGCTCGCCTACGACACAGGTTATTAGTTTTCTTAAATCGTCCTTTGTCAGTGCTATATGGGGAACGTCTTCTTTTTTTATATTCTTTACTTCTATGCCATTAATATTATTATGATACCTTCTTTTCATAGCCCACCGGAGAAAAGCCTTAATGAATTGGAAATTCTTTCTGATATAGTTATTGCTGAATTCTTTTGAAATATAATAGTTTTCAAGGTCTTCATAAAAGGCCTCATCAATAGAATCAAATGTTAAATTTGGATTAAACCCCTCTAAATGCTTCCGGATTGTTTTGTATTTGGTAATTGTATCAATATTTAATTTATTCGTCCGTATCTCAATGAATTCGTCGTATATATCAAAGAAGTTAGTTCTTTTTGAGCCTCTGAACTCATCCTTAAGTTGCTGTTTTAGCAGCCCCCACGAGGGACGTATGTTTTCATGCAACTCCATCCGGTCTATCATACCAATAATTTTTCTTTCCATCAATTCTAATTTCTCATTAACTTTTTTGTTATCCCTGCCAGTGGCACGGTGTTTATTTTTATCCCAATTACAGGGTGAAATTTTACGGCCCGTGCTTAGTTTGAGGCGGCCCATTTTGTAGCATACTATGCAGTATATTGTTTTGTCCCCTTTTTGCTTTGCATCTGTGTTTAGTTCAAAGCTTATTCCACGATACATAAAACACTTTCCTATAATGAGAAATTAGTTTTATCAAATATACGTTACGTGCTAATTACGTGCAAGTTTTTTTTTATTTATATGGGATTTACTATAAGGTTTATGGTTTTGAATTTTCCATTATACCAGTGTTAACGGCAATGAATAATATAGTTATATATATATATTAAAAAATAGTTATAGTGGGGTTACGGAGCCTCTTCCTCCGCTAATATGGGACTTAAGCCCTTGTAAATCAACAGTTTATGAGGGCTTTTTTTTTACAGCGAACAAATAGCAGACAACAAGAATTATCTCTCGCAAAGGCGCTAAGCTCGCAAAGAAAGATTTTGATGAATCATTATAATCATTTCAATCAAAATAAATCACAGTTCAGACTACGGAAAGATTATCTCGCGCAAAGGCGCTAAGCTCGCAAAGAAAGAATTTGAATATTCATCCTCATCAGGGCAATCACACAAATCACAGTTCAGACCTCTTCTCTCGGGCGAAGTAAACAGGCCGAGGTCTCTGTCGTACTTGCGCAAACCATTGCTATCGGCGAGGCGGCTTTCGTGTCCTTCTGCCGGCCGATGTACTTCAGGCGGGCGTCGGAGGTGGCTCATGACTTATTACTCTGTCTAAGCATGAATTTTAAAAGAATGTTAGTGCTCTAATTTTTGGATGTCGGCTTTTGACAATCCGGTAGCTGCAATAATAGTATCGATTGAAATATTAAGCGATAGCATCTGCACAGCAACAAGTTCCTTACCTCTTCTTTCACCTCTTTCTTCGCCAATCATGATGCCT
>CAZWLN010000082.1:0-14549 GCA_964634885.1 uncultured Hyphomicrobiales bacterium
GATTTAGGTGGGGTCTTTCAGATTTAACCTTCCGAAGGTTTGGATCCTTCGGAAGATTGTAGCCTCTACGGGCTTGGAGAAGACTATGATTTCCACAGAGTTTAGCGCCTGGCCCGACGTTTTGTCGGTTTCCTGAGGGTTACCTGCGTCAATTCAGTGAAATTGCTGTCGAGGAAACGCTTACGGTCGAAGAAATAGTCGAGTATCAGGTCGTCATAGTATGTATAGAGCAGGACTGCCGTAGAATCCGTATAGAATATCATCCTGGAGGAATCTGCCCTGAAACCGAACCCCGAACCGATGAGCCTGAACCACAGCGAACCGACGATGTAGCGCTGTTTGTCGATGGCATTGTGCCTGAGAGTGGTCACTACCCGGTAATTGCGGAGAACAGCGCTGTCTGTGGAAAAACCCGGGATGTTTATGGTGCTGTTGATAATCAATTCATTCTTGTAATTCCATATCTTCCCGGCAGAGAACCTGCCTTTTGCAGAGTCTATCCTGTATTCTCCGCTGCCGGCCGTCAACCGTGCGGCAATGCTGTCCGGGCTGGTGTACATACCGATGCCGTTGATTGAAGCGCTGTCCAACCGGCCGGCGATGAGGCTGTCAACATAATTAAGGTCAAAGAAGTCGCTTTTAACTGTCGATTCATAATCAAACAGCTCCCTGTAGTCAGTGTTAATCCTGTAAATACCGTCGTTGTTAACAATTGCGCCGTTCCTGTCGATGACGACATAGCGGTTGTCAAGGAGCATGAAAGCATATTCTGCTATGAAGGGGATGCCTACTCCGTCATATTCGGGAGTAATGACAAATCTTTCTTTTATGTCGATGAAGCCGGTCCTGCCGTTAATCTCTGCTGCTGCCAGGCCGTTGTAGAAATACAGTGGAGCGCTGTATTTCGGTTCGATCACCACCTTGCCTTCCATGTCGATCAGCCCCCAGAGGCTGCCTTCCCTGAAAGAGGCGCAGCCGTCCATGAAATCTGTAACTTCGAGCCATGAACTGTGTGGCTTAATGGCCGTAAAGCCTGTATTATCCATAAACCCCCAGCCTTCTGCCGACCTGAAAGCTGCCAGCCCTTCGGCGAAAGGCCTCAGGTTAAGATATTTTTTACTCAGGGGCATTACTACCTTACCGTCTTTATCGATGAAACCGGCATAGACTCCGTCTTCGACCTTAAGAGCCACCATCGCCAGGCCCTCCCTGAAACTTGTTACATAGTGCCAGGCGGGCTTGACCGCAACGGCGCCGCTTTTGTCGATGAATCCCCAGCGGCCGTCGAAATTCTGGAATTTGGCCATGCCTTCAGAGAACATACCGGCTTCGGCTGCAAAGTCAAGTGTGTACACTGTCTCGAAGTCCTCGTTGACGTACGATGGTGAATGATTGGCCTTAACGACACAGGCCAGGCCCTCGGAAAACAAGGTTGCTTCCCTGAAGCGTGCAAGGGTTACTTTGCCCGCGCTGCTGATGTAATCCCAGGTACCGTCCACATTCCTGAAAATGGCGTAGCCTTCGCGGAAAAATGTCGGCTGGGACACGAGTGTCGTGTCGAGGGCAATTGCAGCTTTGCCGTCGAGGAATCCCCATCTGCCCGTCTTTTGGTTACGGAAAGGAATCAGCTCAATCTCATGTTTGCGTGAGTAGTGTTCTTCACAGCCGTGTGCTGTCAACGCCAGCAGGCAAAGCAGCAGGAATTTTCCGGCCAGGGTATTAAACGGACGGTTCAATGTAAACCTCATGGCTGAATATGCAGCAGTTGCAGCCCAAAATGGCCGTCGGTTGTTAACCTGGCCTTTAATAAAATTCAAACCGGCGCTATCGCAATATCCAGCACACACGAAGTATGCCTCATTTCCCTTGTGAAGTTTTATTCTTTTCTGTTGCCAATTCAGGTGATACACTGCCTTTCATTGTAAAACTCAGAACCAGTTGTGAACTGACTTTGAGGATGGCAATGGATGAGTACTCAGAGTTGGCAATATAAGAAGAGGAATCCTGCCTGACGGTAGTATAGCCGGCTTTCTGTGCCATATCCTTAAACGCATCGAACATCAGGCCTAACTTACGGACAAGGTTTTTCGGGAAATAGGCTGATATCTCCAGTGACCTGAACCTCGAAGTCGTATCTCCAATCGGTTTGTCAAAATCGAAAATATAGCTGTAAGTAAGCTGCCCGGCCCTTGCCTGGGGAACTGTCAGTCCCTGGGCGCTGACGACATACTTAAGGCCTTTGCCTTTGATGAAGTCGAGGACAGCAGCGTAATTGGAGTGTGAACCGAGGTTGCAGATGGTTTTCGGGGTAATGGCGCCGATGAGTGTATCGGTATATAGATGAATGTCGAAAACATCAGTCTGAAGGTATTTATCGATGTCGAGCAACTCATCATAGTCGAGGCTGATGTCGTAATACTTTGTTTTCCCGTCGTTGACCTGTTTCCCGTCTTTGTCAATAAACAAGATGTCGTTGCCTTTCTTTACAAGAGCCGTTTCGTTGAAGAAAGGCATGTATATCATGTCGTATTCTGCCGGGATGACCTGTTCGTTGTCGATGTTGACAAAGCCCCACTTGCCGTTGGAACTAATTGCAGCAAGCCCATTGGCGAATATCAAATTGTTTTCATAGACAGCGTCGATGACAATTTCGCCTTTTGTGTTGATGGCGCCCCATTTTTCACCTTTGAGGAAAGAAGCATAGCCGAAGAAGAAGTCGCCGAGCATTTCCCATTCCTTTTTCCCGGACAGTACCTTGTTGCCCTTTGTGTCGAAGACACCCCAGCCGGTCGAATCCCTGTAAACGGAAACGCCTTCGTTGTAATACCCAATGGAAAGCAGGCCTTTCGACAAGTCGAAAGCTTTGTTGCCCTGTTTGTCGATTATCCAGCTTACCGAACCTTCGCCCTGTGTCATATAGACCCTGGCTAAACCTTCCTTGAAACTACCGGCGAAGTCGAACTGGGGCTTGATGGCGACATTGCCTTCTTTGTCAACATAGCCCCATTTGCCGGCCTTATCCTGGAATTTCGCCAGTCCGTCGGAAAAGCAGCCAGCGAACACTGCGTCGCTCAGCTTGAAAACGGTTTTCAACTCAGTGTTGACATACTCGGGACAGCTGTTCTCCCTTACGATGCAAGCCATGCCGTCGTTGAACAGGGTGGCGTCAATCATCTTCAGGTCGGCTTTTTCGCCTTTGGTATTAATGAAATAGTAGTAGCCGTCGGCCATCAGGACACGGGCATAGCCTTCCCTGAAATAGGACGGCTTGTTGTCGAAGACGGGGTCGATGACCTTATTGCCATTGTTGTCTAAGAAGCCCCATTTACCGCCTTTTATTTCCTGGTAAGGTATGTATTCTATCTTAAGCAGTTCGTAAAGGCTGTCTTTCTTGCCGCATGACGACAAAAGTGCAAAGCATATAATAAATAATAATTTTATTCCGGATTTCATCAGAGTTACCTTTAATATTTCAATTATATATGATAAAAACTTAAATTTCTATTTAAAATCATACCTGAAGACCATTCTTTGTCCAAGCATGTCAAAACTGCAGACAGCATTGGGATTCTCTACAACGATGGTCCTTTCTTCCTTTACGACTTTAAATTCGTTGGCGCTGAGTCTGGCAAGGACGGCGTCCTTGATTGGAACGATCTTCTCCTGGAAGCCGAGGTTAAGCTTGAGTGTGAACACGATTGACCTGAGCTTGTACTTGGTGCCTTCCGCCCTGAATTTGTAATTGATGGAATAGTCGAGGAAGTTTTCGACAGAACCGGGTTTTGTAATGACCCAGGTCGAATCGAAAGCATTGAATTTCAGTTGGCCTGTCAGTCCGGCCTTGTTCACGACCTGGTCAAAATCGGCGTTTGCAGACAGGTTGCAGATGCTGTTCGGCGTCATTGCGGGAAAGAGCGTTGCAAGTATCCTGTCCGTGTCGAAGTAGTCGTTGCGGACAACGTCGCCGATGCCGTAAACATAGAAGAAATTCCTGCCTACGGTTTTCATTTTTGCATTACCTGTGGGCTTACCTTCTTTATTTATGAAAATGAAATCGTTGCCCTGTTTGACGATGGCGTTCTCACCCAGGAAAGGCAGTACGAGGTCGTCGAACTGAGGTTTGATGAGTTCGTTGCCCTGTAGGTCGATGAAACCGACTTTGTTGTCTTTCATCATGGCGCCGAGGTTGTTGTAGAACATACAGGGGTTGAGAAGCGAAGGTTTAATTACGAAAGCGCCGGTCTTGTCGATGACGCCCCATTGCCCGTTGACACACACGGAAGCGTAGCCGTTCTTGTAATCTGTAACGGCGCTCCATTCGAGAACCGGTTTGACGGCAATGGCTCCGGTCTTGTCGAAGAATCCCCATCCGTTGCCGTCGAAGAAAGCGGCCATTCCGTCGCTGAAGTAGCGTATCTTCGCGTATTTTTCATAATCGAGTTTAGCAATTATCTTTCCTTTCGTGTCGATGAAAGCCTTGTAGGGAACAAGCCCGGAGTCTTTAGCTTCGATCAGGGCGAGGCCTTCGCTGAAACTTTCGGCGTGGTCATAGACAGGGGGAAGGACAACATCTCCCGAGGCATTGATGAATCCCCACATCTGGTTGTATAGCTTGAATCTTGCCATGCCGTCCGAGAAAGCAGCAACTTCCTGGTAATTGTTCATTTCCAGTACGGTTTTGAACTCTTTATCGACGAAAACCGGACTTTTGTTTTCTTCAACCACCAGCGCCAGCCCTTCTGAGAAATAGGTAGCGTAGAGATAGTCTTTGTTCATCAGCTTCCCGGCCTGGTCGATGTAGTCGAATTTGCCGTTCTTTTTCCTGATTACTGCGAACCCTTCACGGAAATAGGTGGGTTCGGTTTCAAAGACAGGTTTAATAACTATGTTGCCGTTAATGTCGGCAAAACCCCAGAGACTGTCCTGCACCTGGCACGGTATCATGGTAATCTCAGGCTTTGGGCTGTTACTTCCACATGCTGCAATCGACAGCAAAACAACAAGAATAATTAATGTAAATCGAATTTTCATATCCAATTCCCGAATAAAAACAATATAAAAAAGTAAATTAATAAAAATTATTAATACCATAATAATCTATTGATTATTACAGTAAAAAAATATTCCATTATTAAAGAAAAATATAGAGTATTATTGATGAAAAATTTATTAATTTAATTTTAATAATTATTATGTCTTATTGTTCATAAAGAACAAGCGGAGTATGAAGAACGAATATTACGACCTGAGGAATTTCCTGTATGAGCTGAGAGAAAGCAGTATTATCAAAACCGGCAGGGTCAATATTCCGGAATTGCTGATCTCTTCCAATGTAATGAAGCTCATCGGCAGATTGTCTGAAGAAACAGATATTAACAGCGAAATAAAGTCGCTGATGCACGAAAGCCTCAATGTTACCGGCAACAGCGAATTCCTGCAGTGCCTCGACCAGGACAGCCTGAGCCGCTGGGTTGAGATTGCTCTCATCATGGTTCAAAAATCCGATTACTCCCTCTACGACCTGTTCACGAGCCGTGTAAACGACCATCCCGGAAGGGCGCTGTTCAGGGACATGAGCAGCGCCTTACCCGAGGAATGGAGCTACCGCCAGGTTTCGAGAATAGTAGAGGAAATGGCTGCCGTTTTTCACAGCATTCACGAGCAGGCGGGCCGGCCCGGCGTTGAGCCGCGTGTAGCCATTCTCTGCGACAACTCTGTTGCAAGTGCCTGCTGCGACCTTGCCTGCCTGATGTACGACATTCCCGACACCCCTTTGAACACTCACTTCGATCCTGAGATTCTTACAGGCATATTCGATTCGATGGGCATCAACATCGTCGTTACCGACACAGAACAGAGATGGCAACGGCTCGAGGAAATGAGGGGATCGACAAAAGAGCCCTATCTTATTATCACTACAAATCCGCTTATTGCCGGGGACGACAAGCAGACATTCTTCCTGGGGGAATACTGCAAGAAACTTAATAAGGCTGAAATCGACAGGATTCTCCTCAAGCGTAAGAGAAGGAATATACGCCAGGTAGCAACCGTAATGTACACTTCGGGAAGTACCGGTAAACCCAAGGGTGTAGCTTTCTCGCTGTACAACGTCGTTTCAAAACGCTTTGCCAGGGCTGCCGCGGTACCGAAGGTAGGTATCAATGAAACATTTCTCTGCTTCCTGCCTTTGTTTCACACTTTCGGACGCTACCTCGAATTGATCGGAAGCATATACTGGCATGGAACCTATGTCTTTACCGGCAATCCCTCTACAGATACATTAATGGCTTTGTTCCCTAAGACGGAACCTTCGGTTTTCATCAGCGTACCACTTCGGTGGCAGCAGCTCTACGACAGATGTATGGAACTGTTCGAAGGAGCCGACAGTTCCGATTATTATCAACTGTTCCGACAGGTTACCGGCAACAATCTCAAGTGGGGGCTCTCAGCTGCCGGCTACCTCGACCCAAAAGTATTCCTGATGTTCCACAACTATGGTGTGGAGCTTTGCAGCGGATTCGGCATGACAGAAGCTACCGGCGGCATTACAATGACTCCTCCCGGCAGGTATATCGAAAAAACCACGGGCATACCTCTTCCCGGCGTCGCAACCAGGTTCAGGGAGACGGGTGAGATGGAGATCAGCGGCCACTACATTGCACGGTACTTTGACGAGTTCGCCATCGATGATGAACTGCCCTACCCTGCGAACAACGAGACGGATTACTGGCTTTCCACAGGAGACGTCTTCAAGGTACTGCCCTCCGGCTACTATGAAATCGTGGACAGGGTCAAGGATATATACAAAAACAACAAAGGCCAGACAATTGCCCCGAGAGTCGTCGAGATGAAGTTCTCAGGCATTGCCGGCTTTCGGAATACTTTCCTCGTCGGTGACGGCAAACCCTATAACGTACTTTTCATCGTTCCGGATTTCAACGATGAATTGCTGATGACTTCACCGGAACACATCCAAAGAGAGTATTTCCACCAGATAATTAATGCAGCAAACGCCGGCTTGGCGCCCTATGAACGGGTGATCAACTTTACACTGCTCGACAGGGACTTCAGGATTGAACTCGGTGAACTGACACCCAAGGGCTCCTTCAACAGGAAGGCAATAACCGAGAACTTCTCTGCCGTGATTGCCGAACTGTACCAAAGCAATTACATCACTTTCTATATAAGCGGCCTGAAGATACAGGTGCCGCGCTGGTTTTTCCGCGACCTGGGCATTCTCGAAGACGACATCATCGGTCGGGACGACTGCCTGTACGACAGGCGACGGAAGCTGAAACTGACAGTCCTCAAAGGTGAAAGCGGGGACAGCTACCAGATTGGCGACCTGGTCTATTTTCTTGACGACAAAGCTTTCGACCTGGGAAAATTCTCCCAGCAGCCCCTACTGTGGGCAGGCAACCCCGAAATGGTTGTCTTCTGCCCCTGCATCGAGGGTTGGGACACAAACACCGGAAAGGTATCGACACAGGTACAAAGGCCGTCAAAGCTTAAACCGGCCTATACGACCGGACCGTTCAACACCCTGAAGAAGATCAGGGATGCAGGCCTTGTTACCCTCAATTCACAGTTGTGCACCATCCTTTTTGGCGGCGGCGATATTGCCCTGGCGACACTGCTGGACATTGAACCGGTACTGAAAGAGTCTCAGGGCAGGATTACGGAATTGATCAGGAGAAGGCTGGAAGCCCTTGCCCGCCACAGCAATGAAACCATCAGGTGCCAGGCGTACAGGATTCTCCTCGTGGACGAACCTTCACCCGATTACAGTAAGCCCTTCCCCTCATTCCTCGAGTCGGGGCTTTCGTTCCTCAACGAACAGTCCATCAGGGAAATTGCCCGTAACAAGATGGAGAAAATGAGGCTGGAACTGTTGAGGAAGAGACTTTTCAATTACAGGGTTCAACTTCAGTGGCCCTGCTCGGAAGTGATGAGAAATCAGTTCAGCTCGGTTTTCACCATGCTCGTCAATTTTGTAAGATACAACCCGGAATACTACGAGCCTGTGAGGATTGAACTCACTAACTGGCTGCTGATGGACCAGGACCCGCAACTGGCAGAAATTGCCAGGTCCCGTTTCGACGAGTTGTCGGAACTGTACGAGTCGATACTCAACAGCAGTTCACCGGCCTATACACCGGAGCAATGGCTTGAGAAAATTGTCTTCGACGACGACCTGAACAGTTTCGAAATAAACCGCATCAAAGAAGCGCTCATCGGAACTACATTCCTTAAGCAATCGATAATGCTTGCTTTCGACGAACCGGACTTCGAGCTGTCGGACGTCCCCCCCGGCGGCATCTGGATATCCCGCATTACTATCACCCGCCGTAATATGAGCTACAGGCTGTCGATTACCACATTCCAGAAGAAGCATTTCGACCTCCGGATGGTAGTACGGGAAGATTACAAGTCGCAGCGTAACCTCGATACGGTCTTCTGGCTGATTGCCATCGAAGGCTATCCCTTCGGCCCGAAAGTGGCGCCCAAACTTGGCTGCTGCAGGCCTGAACTCAGCGCCCGAAGCGTAGTCTATCACGGTGAACTGACTTTGTGGGAAAAGCTCAGGGAGATTGAGAGTTACCAGTCATCGGGCAGTAAATACTTTAAGCTCAATTTATTGAGGCGTTTGTTTATTTCGGCGATGGCCACCTTCTTCAAGGGCTGGGAAAACAGCGGCCGAAAGATAATCCCCGGTTTCATCGACCCGAATAACGTAATCGTTCCCGAACTCGATTTCATCGAAGGTGCAATCATCGTTTCAATTGCCGGATGGATCAAATACGAAAATACCTTCTCGATAATTAAACCTATGATACATAATTTCTACAGTAAAACGCAGGCCAATTATCCCTGGGCAAGGTACCAGCTCGACCTGAGCTGGATTTTCGACGCCGCCTCCGAAGCATTCGGTAACGACAAAGCTTTCGGGTTTTTCGTGCAATTGAAAACGGACCTCGAAAAGGAACCCCTGTACGGCATAGACTCCGAAAGTCTTCTTGATATTTTATTATCCTATATGGAAGAAAACAGGGATAACTATTACATGCCTCTTCCCCTGAGCAATGCAATCGACCGTTACGACGAGTGGAACGAAAACAACCCGCACGCCGACGCCGACGCCAAGGAAGATATGGTACTGGAGCTCTACAGGCTCTATGACATTGCCCGCTATGGGGAGATCGGGCGTTACGAGCTCTTCCGCCATACCTACTTCCACTGGGCGGAAGCTGAAATACAGAACGCCTTCGACACCCTGCTTGCTGCAATGAACCGGAACAGGCAGAGAGCGCCACTCCAGTTCATCGAGTTGTCCGACTTGCAGGCGGTTGTCGGCTCGCCCGAAGACCGCAAGGTGTTCAGCCGTATGGTCTTCCCCCAGCAGCATGTCCAGAAACGATTCGAACTCGTCCACGAAGTCGAAGCCGAAGAAGTAGCGCTCCATTCTTTCATCACAGACAGGCACGGCAGCCGCTACACCATGCGCGAGCCTTCGGGCGCCGGTGAAGTAGGACAGCTCTTCAGGCTCTTCCTGATAGAAAACTTCCCTAAAACAATATCTGATACGGACCGCCATTTTGTTGTCCTGGACCAGGCCGACAGGGTCATCGGCGGGCTGTGTTACAGGATAATCGACGAAGACACCGTTCACCTCGACGGAATCATCATCAGCGCCCAGTTGAAGGGCAGAGGCATCGGCAGCATGATGATCGACGACTTTGTTAACAGGATGAGTACATATAATTTCAAAATCATCAAGGCGCATTTTTATCTTAAGGATTTCTATCAAAAGAGAGGTTTTACTGTCGATAATAAATGGGGTTCTTTGGTAAAGTATTTGAACGAATAGTATATTTGTAATTTTTATATAAGAGGAAAGATGATTCTCATTACCGACAATCCGAAGTTTGCAGACAAATTCTTCAGGACAAAGCCTGCCTGGCAGAGCATTTACCTTACTGCCATCAGCGACGAGATAATGCCGCTGGCAGAAAGGCTCCTGAAAAATGAAACCATATATATAGCAAGATATAGTTCAAGGCATCTGTGGCAGTATATGTTCCTTGTCGAGTACGCATTCGAATCGCAGTTCGATGTGCTAACCGAGTTCAGCAAAGCCAGCATTTCCATTCCACGCAACACCATGTGCATTGCCGGTTCCGGCAAGAACTTCCACGGCTTCAAGGATCGCGGATGGGTGTCGGAAATGGGTAACCTGCACATCTCGGCCTATTTCAAGCCAAGCATTGAAATCAGGAATTTCGGGGCGGCCTTTACCCTGCTGCCTGCCGTCTCTGCCCTCGAAGCAATCGACAGCCTCAATAACTTCAGTGAAACAGCCTCCGTCAAATGGGTAAACGACATAATGGTCGGCAGCGCCAAAGTCGGCGGCATCCTCGCCTATTCCCAGGCGTCAGGCACCATCATCACTGACGTGGTAATCGGTGTGGGACTCAACGTAGAAAAGAAACCCGTACTCGAACCGACTCCTTTCGTGCCCGAGGTAGGAAGCCTGATCGATTACGCCATCTCAAAAAGGGAATGTACCCGTGTAAACGTACTGGACGAACTGCTTCGTGCCCTCGACCGGAACTACAAGAAAGTTACCCAGGGCGATTATAAAGACTTGTTGAATAGCTACACCACCAGGTCAACCATCATCGGCAGGGAAGTCCGTATCATGGCGGATGAACCCGGCGACACCGCTAAGGAGATTGCACGTGGCGTGGTAAGCGCTATAGGCGACAATCTGGAGATACGGTTAGAAGGCAGGGATGAGCCTTTGTCAAAGGGAAGGTTGATTATCTTACCCAAATAGCATATATTTGCATAATAATTGCTAAGAAGAATGTATTGTTTTGAGTAACTGACAGAAAGTTTATGGCAGAAATAGATGGAACAATAGAGGAGAAGGTATATACCCTGGAGGATTTCCTGGAGAAAGGGCAAAAAGTCAGCATCCAGGTTTCAGGCAGGTATATTGTACAGAAAATACTGGGCATGTCCGTACTGATGCAGGCTGCTGCCGATATGCAGGGTTACAGCGACGACGCCGGTCAGGCGCTTTTCCTTTTCGTCTCCGAAGTCTCAAACAATGCACTGAAAGCCCGTGGCTCATACCAGCTGATCAGCCGCTACGGCACCTTCGAGGACCTTCTGTCGAAAGAGGATAATGCCCTTCAGATCATCAACGACACAGTCACAAACCACTATGACGAAACTGTTGTCTGTCTCGACTGGGAATTGGCCGAAAGCAGCCTTCGGGTACAGATTGCCAACAATTCACCTCTCAACGACTACCTGAAGGGCAGGATTGAAACGGCTCTGAACAAAAGCCCCCTAATCTCCGAGCAGCTTATCGACGAGATGATGAACCACGACAATATTCTCGACACCAAGGCTTCCGGCATCGGCATGGGGCTTTCGCTGGCGTCGAACTTTGCAGCGATTGCCGGCGGTGTCCTCGAATACTGCAGCGACCAACCCGGCTGGACTACATTTAAACTGACGCTTGTGAAGTAAATATATACTAAACGGCAAATCTTGCCTTGTCCTGAAACAGGTAGAACACAACTTTTATATTCTTGGCTGAGCGCAGCGGGACCGGGGCAGCCAATTCTGCATTCTCCTTGCTTGACGAACTGAGAAACCCCATCCCAGCCTTCCCCAGGGGGAATTATTACCCAGGGGGAAGGGGAAAGAAGAACCTGCTTTTTCTTCTTTCTTAACAAACTTTATAAACTTTATAAACTGAGAAACCCCATCCCAGCCTTCCCCAAGGGGAAGGAGAAAGAAACACGGGTTCAGCTTTTTCCTACATTCAGAATTCATAATTCAGCATTCAGAATTGCCTGCGCCGGTCTCGCTGCGCTCGGCTCTGCATTCAGCATTCTACATTCGTAATTGGCTACGCCGGTCTCGCTCCGCTCGGCTCGTAATTAACTATCCCTCACTCTTTCACAAACCTCAAGGACCTGGCGCCGCAGCGGATGAAATAGACGCCGGGAGCTAATCCTGAAACATCAATAGCACTGTTCGATTCGCTGTCGATCATTTTAACACCAAGGATATTATAAATCGATACCGCGGCGCCGTCGCCTTCTAACCTGATAAATTCCGTAGCGGGGTTTGGAAAAACGAATAAATCACTTTCCTCGTTTAGGTCAATCACCGTATTCGGTGTATTAGTCCATTTCCAGACACCGCTAGATTGACCACATGTTAGAAATTCATTTTTACTAATTGCCGAACACCTTGTCCAAGTACAAAGGTTTTCTCCTATATAATCATTGTAATCTCTCAGATTGATCCAAGTACTGCCTGTGTCCGTTGACATATAAGCCCTTGAACCGGTTCCTGTCGCAAATATTATCCCGTCATAAAGTTCCAATGACCAAAAACCACGATAATCCAGTGAATCGAAAACCGGGAACCATGTCTTGCCACCGTCAGTAGTCTTGTTGATTAAAGCCTCAAATACGTCCTTGTGGGTAGTCGTATCATAACCATGATAATCAAAACAATTAAATCCGATGGAATCATCAAGGAATCTTATATCTAGATACATAAGTCTTTTATATGGTATCAGCTCCCAGCTAATACCAAAGTCATAAGATATCATTGTATAGTATTGACCTTTATTACATATTAAAAGAGCGGGTGTTATTTCATTTATAAATGTGAAATTTTTAGCAATGTAATACAGACTATCCAGTGAATCTGGGAAATCAGCTTTCTGCCATGTTTTCCATCCATCTTTTGTAACGTACAAAGACTTATATGTTGTAATTCCACCAGTGTTGTTATCGTGCATTGTAATACACATTAACTGTTTATCAGTAATGTTGATTTTTGACCAATTCAATCCGCCGTCTGAGGTCTTCAAAATATTGCCGCTGTCTAGGGTAATATAGCAATTGTTCTCATCCGTGTATGCAATATGCCTTGGTGAAATATATGACCCTTCAAAGAAATTATCGTATTGCCTTTTTTCGATGTAACAATCTACCCAGCTATTGCCTCCGTCGCTTGTTTTTTTAACATAAATAGTTAATGATTTTCTTCCAAGAATCATACCGTTCAGGGAATCAGCCATACAAAATCCAAAAATATTCCCTGTACTGTCTCTATCTAGAATATTATTCCAGGTTCCATTCCTTTCGGAAAAGACAGTTCCCATTGAAACAAGAATTAATAGTAAAATTAATTTTTTCATAACATATAATTCCCATTATTATAAAAATTGTGGGGCCGGGAATCCCAGCCCCTTCACGAAATGCTTAGTGTTTAATCACAAATTTACCGTTTCCTATAATTCTACCGTCCTGAATAATATAATACAGATATACTCCATTATTCAGGTCAGATACATCTAAGGTAAGTTTCGGCTCACTCATCTTACAATTCATCTCGGAAGAAGTAATTCTTACACCTGTAGAATTGAATACTTCAATAATGAGCTTCCCTTCAACTTTTTCGTTCATACCGATAATAACTGAATTATCCCCTGGATTAGGGGTAACATAAGTGTTATTAAGAGATTGTTCGTTATTTGTTTCTTTCGGGCTGTCAGTCTCAACCGATCTTGCCAATACACCGATTGAAGGTAGCCAGTCGCATACAAACAAACACTGGTTACCATCCTCAATGCCACAGGCAACTGTAGGACCCGATTCGGTAACATATTTAATTACATACTGTCCATTCTCCAAACAAATTTCATATTCAACAAAACAACAATTATCAGTATTGCACCAATGCATTACCCAAGGGGCGGAAAGGCCTCCCGTCCAATACCAGCACGAAACATTAACTACTTCGATTCCAGGTACACAACCAAGTTCACCTTCCACCTGTGGGAGAATCTCTGTCTTATCCAAAAGCATAATACTTATTGCTTTATGGAAAAGAACTCCATCGGAGAAACACATCCTGCACCCGTCAGAAACAGTAAACTCTTCCATTTGTAATTGATGTTTATTGGTACAAGGTAAGAACCTGTAACTATAGGTTACCGTAATTGTACAATTAGGACAGCCATCGATAACTATTGGATTTGTTGTTTTTTGTTCCCATCCATTATTAGGTAAGGCCGGAGGTTCACAGGGCCAGAAGTCTTCGCATGGCACAGCCTTCAAGTTGATTGTAACAAACGTTAACAAGAAAAGGACTGATATGAATTTTCCTAATTTTTTCATTATAAAACTCCCAAAATAATTAAAAAATATTACTTATTTTGGCACTGGAGCTCACGGAGAATCTTTTTCGAAGTAGGTATCTCCGCAAGTTCGTTAGCGCCCGTAGCGGTACAGCCGTTACGGGTTTTTTAATACCCTTTTCCGGCATTCCCTTCCCTCCCCCGCTACCCAGGCTTAACACAGGGGAAACGACAAGCTCCTGCGCTTCGGGTGCAGGCCCCCTGCCATCTTTCTGGTTTAACCAGCCACTGACAACCAGCCACTAATCACCAGTCACCAGCAACTAACAACCAGCCACTAATCACCAGCCACCAGCAACTAACAACCAGCCAC
>CAZWLN010000083.1:0-14462 GCA_964634885.1 uncultured Hyphomicrobiales bacterium
GAAGATTGCAGGGCTGGACCAGAGCGGCCTCTGGACAGGCGTCGCACTCAGCCATTTCTTCTACGCCCTTCTGGGGATGCGTATCTTCAACGGCAAGAAGTGGCTCAGGAAAAGAGCGCTGTTTAAATGATGCTTTCTAATCTTTAGATGGACTCCACCTCACAGGTGGAGTCCATCTTGCTAATGCCTGTAGTGAACCGTTCGAATTGTCGGTAACCGATTGAAAAACATCTTCCGTAGAGACAGGTCTAAGACCTGTCTCTACAATATTGAAACCGATTGAAAAACATCTTCCGTAGAGACAGGTCTAAGACCTGTCTTCAAATCCTTAATGCAATAGATGTACCCCACCTGCGAGCTGGAGTCCATCTAAAAGCAGACCGGGATGTTTTTTTTATCATTTATTTTTATGATGCTTGTGACCTTTTTCTGATTAATGTGTCAATATGGGAAAGAATATGAACAAATGGAATAAATATGAAAATAAATCTGTACTTATTTTTAAATTTACTGGCTTCATTCGTTAACCCAATTGGCGGTTACAGCCAGGACAGCCTCGGTTTGACCACTGTCGGCAGGTGGGAGGAATTTAGATAACGATTTGAATAATAAGTATTTATATTATAATTAATTGAATACATACTATATTAGGATTAACAATATCATTGAAATTTTCAATGAAAATGCAAACAATATTTTGAAAACAAATTGATTGCGACGCTATGAAGAAACTATATTCATTTTGCCTTTTTGCGATTTTAGCATTTGTATTACTTTCAACGGAAATCTATGCTCAACACCCGGGGTGGACTCAGTACACTTATGGGAATGTAAATGACATTAAGGATGATGGTAATTTTATATGGTTCGGGACGAGCGGCGGATTAGTAAAAATGAATAAAAGCACTGGTACGAAAATATTCTATAACAATGCCAATTCCGGCTTGCCTAATAATTGTGTGCTGTCAATAGCTATTGATTCAATCGGTAATAAATGGTTCTGGACAAATGGCGGCGGAGTTGCCAAATTTGATGGA
Organism: uncultured Hyphomicrobiales bacterium; assembly: GCA_964634885.1. Lineage (GTDB taxonomy): Bacteria > Bacteroidota > Ignavibacteria > Kapaibacteriales > UBA2268 > DAINRZ01. Next base: position 1,038 of record CAZWLN010000083.1, read on the forward strand.
GCCGATTGGACAGTTTATAATGAATCCAATTCCGACTTGCCTGACAATTATGTACTCTTAATAGCTATTGACACAAGCGGGGATAAATGGTTCGGGACATACGGCGGCGGAGTAGCCAAATTTGACGGCGCCAATTGGACTGTTTATGATAGCTCCAATTCCGGCTTGCCTGACAATCAGGTCACCTCAATAGCTATTGACTTAAGCGGAAATAAATGGTTCGGGACTTGGGGCGGCGGAATAGCTAAATTTGACGGTGCCGATTGGACTGTTTATGATAGCTCCAATTCCGGCTTGCGTGATAATGATGTGTTCTCAATAGCTATCGACGCAAACGGGAATATTTGGTTCGTGATACTATTCGAAGGAGTAGCTAAATTTGACGGCGCCGATTGGACATATTATTATAGATCCAATTCAGGCTTGCCTGATAATTGGGTGACCTCAATGGCTATTGATGCAAGCGGGAATAAATGGTTCGGAACGGCCGGCGGAGCGGCAAAATTTAATGATACTGATTGGGTTGTTTATAAGAAATCCAATTCCGGATTGCCTGAAGATTATGTGTACTCAATAGCTCGTGACAAAAGTGGGAGTATTTGGTTTGGGATGGGCGGCGGCGGAGCAGCAAATTTTGATGGCTCTGATTGGACTGTTTATTATACATCCAATTCCGGATTGCCTTATAATAGGGTAATCTCAACAGCTTTTGACGCAAGCGGGAATAAATGGTTCGGGACTGACGACGGAGTAGCTAAATTTGACGGTACTAATTGGACTGTTTATAATAATTACAATTCCGGATTGCCTAATAATATGGTAAACTCAATAGCTATTGACGAAAGCGGGAATAAATGGTTCGGGACGAACCGTGGCGGAGTAGCTAAATTTGACGGAGCTGATTGGACTGTTTATAATGAAGACAATTCCGGCTTGCCTGGTAATCGGGTGTACTCGATAGCTATTGACGCAAGCGGGAATAAATGGTTCGGGACTTATTACGGCGGAGCAGCTAAATTTGACGGTGTTGATTGGACTGTTTATAATAAATCCAATTCCGGATTGCATGATGATGATGTGTACTCAATAGCTATTGACGCAAGCGGGAATAAATGGTTCGGGACTGACGACGGAGTAGCTAAATTTGACGGTACTAATTGGACTATTTATAATAGCTCCAATTCCGGCTTGCGTGATAATAGGGTGTACTCAATAGCTATTGACGAAAGCGGGAATAAATGGTTCGGAACCCGGGGCGGCGGAGCAGCGAAATTTGACGGCGCTGATTGGACTGTTTATAATAAATCCAATTCCGGATTGCCTGATAATCGGGTGTACTCGATAGCTATTGACAAAAGCGGGAATATTTGGTTCGGGACGGAAAGTGGAGTAGCTGAATTTGACGGCGCTGATTGGACTGTTTACAATAGCACTAATTCCGGATTGCCTGATGATCGTGTGTACTCAATAGCTATTGACGCTGGAGGGAATATATTGTTCGGGACTAACGGCGGAGTTGGAAAGCTGAATTTACTGGAAAGCAGCGTACCCGGGGAACAACCGGCTCCATCCCTGGATTTCTCCGCCTTTCCAAACCCCTGCGGCAGTTCCCTGCATGTTAGTTTCGACCTGGAAAAAGACTCGAGGGTTCGGTTGACGCTGTCAAATTCCATTGGACAGGTGTTATCTGTAATATCAGATAATACATATTGCCAGGGCGCTCATTCATTAGCATTCGATACCGGTAATTTGGCTTCGGGTGTTTATAACCTGACGATGTATGTCGATAACAACATTATTTGCAAAAGAATCGTGAAAATAAATTAGTGTCTTGTCCTAAAATAGGTTAACAGAAGAAGATGTTAGCCAGACAAGAGTTTAACAGAGAATTTAAGATTCACAGGTAGAGACAGGTCTGAGACCTGTCTCTACGGAAGATGAATTTCTATCGGTTTCATCCCTTAGGAAGGTTTGAGGCATAATTCAAGAGCCGCAGCGGTTTCCCACTCCTATAACAAGGAGTAAATGCAGAGCTGTAGCGGCTTTCCCCTCCTTGGATAAGGAGGGGGCAGGGGGTGGTTGGACTTCTCCAGTTCATAATGTTCATAAAGTAAGAAAATGCAGTACCGAAGCAGCTTTTCCACCCAGACTTCAGGATAATTCACCAAAAGTCTTGCCCTTTTCTAATAAATATCATTATATTTGTCCTTTGAGGGGATGTATTACTATTATGCGACGGAGTGAAATAGGATGGAAATTCTCAAAACCGATTACGCAATCTGGTTCAATAGCATCAAACAAAGAATCGGCTCTGCACGCATCAAAGCAGCAATGGCAGTAAATGATCAGTTGCTGGGCCTCTATTGGGAATTGGGAAAAGATATTGTTCAAAAGCAAACAGAATCCAATTGGGGCGATGCTATCCTGGAACAACTTTCTGTTGACTTGAAGCTGAGTTTCCCCGATATGAAAGGTTTTTCCAAACGCAATCTATACGCTATCAGACAGTGGTTCTTGTTTTACAGTCAACGGTTTGAATTTGTGCCACAGCCCGTGGCACAATTACCCTGGGGGCATAACCGGCTGATTGTCTCTAAAGTAAAAAACATCGACGAGGCTTTGTTCTATTCGCAAGCGTCGATGGAAAACGGTTGGTCGCGCGACGTGCTCGAGGAACAAATAAAAAACAACTTCTCAAGTTCAAAAGGCATGGCAATAAATAATTTTGTAAAGACACTACCTGCCCATCAGTCGCAACTTGCAATCGAAACCATCCGCAATCCCTATAATTTCGATTTCCTGGGTTTGGAGAATGATGCTGTCGAGAGAGAAATCGAAAAAGCCATGATGGAGCATATTACCCGTTTTCTGGTAGAGTTGGGAAAAGGATTTGCGTTCGTAGGAAGACAATACTCCGTCAACGTAAGCGACACCGAATATTTCATCGATTTGCTTTTTTACCATCTGCAACTGCGTTCATACATTGTTGTAGAGTTAAAAGCAGGAAAATTCAAACCCGAATATGCCGGTAAACTCAATTTTTACCTTTCGGCGGTGGACACGCAATTAAAACGCTCTGACGACAATCCGAGCATCGGGCTGATACTGTGCAAAACAAAAGACACAATTGAAGCCGAGTATTCGTTACGTGATATTAATAAACCAATCGGTATTAGTGAATACCTGCTTACTCAGGCCCTGCCAAAAGAATTGGAAAACCAGTTGCCGACAATTGAGCAGTTGGAACAACAGTTAGCAAGATTTGATAACGAAAATGAATTATTACCATGAATAAAGTTAAAATTTTTTAATTACGACATCGGAGATTACCTGAGCCGCGAAGAAAAGCTGAAGATTGTAAAAGGCTTCCAAAGCTTTTCTAATATGGAATTGAAAGAAATTGAGCCTAATGAAGATGGGGACTGGATTAGTTTAAGAAATGATGTGTTTGATTCTTTTATTCTTATTTGAAACAGAAAAGAAATATGAACCTTCCGATGGTTCCAAACCATCGGAAGGCTTGAGGCATTAGACCCCACCTAAATCCTCCCCAAGGGGAGGACTTGAAGAACCCCGCTGTTTCTTTCTCCTTCCCCTTGGGGAATAATTCCCCTTGGGGAAGGCCGGGATGGGGTCATTAGTTTATCAAGTTTGTAAAGTTAGTCAAGTTCATAAAGCTTATGAAATAAGAAAAAGTAGAGCCGCAGCGGCTTCCCACCCATTCTTCAGGATAATTCACCAAAAGTCTTACCCTTTTCTAATAAATATCATTATATTTGTCCTTTGAGGGGATGTATTACTATTTTGCGACGGAGTGATATTTATGAATATTTCTCAGCAGGCCGCCCGCGCAGCCACAGCGATTTTACTTCTTCTGTTCATCGGCTTCAGTGAAAGCCCTTCGCAGTGTTTCTCATGCAGCGATGCCCCTCCCGGAACCATCTGGTGCGACGACTTCGAGGACGGCATTCCCCTCAGCCAAAAATACTTCGAATACGACAACAACGGCGGCGACTGCATTGTCATGGCTCTCGTGGGCAGGGACAGCAGCAACGGAGTGCGGATTGTCTGGCAGGCGGGTGAAGTCGGCGCCGGGGGCATTATCTGTTTCGTTTCGAACGGCGCCTGGCTCGACGGCAATGGAATGGATGGATTTAGAAAGAGTTTAGAAAAGGAATTTTCTTCAATATATGTCTTCAATTTAAGAGGTAATCAGCGAACCAGCGGTGAGTTAAGCAGAAAAGAGGGCGGTAAAATATTCGGTTCGGGTTCCCGAACGCCCATAGCTATTACATTATTGGTGAAAAAAGGGAATGAAAAATGAAGAACCTGTCTTTAGAAAATAATATTGTCAATAAACAGCTATTAGAGAATATTGTCGGGCTGTTGGAAGCCGCTCGTTCCCAGGTTGTCAGGAACATTAACCATATTATGGTAAATACCTATTTCCAAATTGGAAGATTAATTGTTGAAGATGAACAAAAGGGAAAAGAGCGGGCAGGTTACGGGGAAGCAGTCCTTCCCGAATTATCGCAAAGCCTTACCAAAAAGTTTGGAAAAGGCTTTTCGGTTACTAACCTAAAACAAATGCGTTCATTCTATTTAGCTTACTCAATTCGTCAGACACTGTCTGACGAATTGAATCTATCCTGGTCGCATTACATTCAATTAATGAGAATCAAAGATATAGATGAACGAAATTTCTACGAAATAGAGAGCGCCAAAAATAACTGGAGCCTCAGAGAATTGCAACGCCAATATGATTCGGCGCTCTATACCAGGCTGGAGCTAAGCTTAGACAAAGAAAAAGTCTCGGAGCTTTCGCAAAAGGGACTGGTTGTGGAAACGCCAAAAGATGCTATAAAAGACCCATATATTCTGGAATTTTTAGGATTGCCCGAAAAAGCTGTTTATTCGGAATCGGACCTGGAATCCAAACTGATTGACAAGCTCGAACATTTTTTGTTGGAACTTGGGACAGGCTTCACCTTTGTTGCACGGCAAAAAAGAATCACGCTCGATGAATCGCACTTTAGGGTTGACCTTGTTTTCTATAACAGAATACTAAAATCGTTTGTGCTTATCGACCTGAAAATCGGCAGATTAAAACACCAGGACTTAGGGCAAATGCAGATGTATGTTAATTATTTCGACCGTTATGTCCGTTTGGAAGACGAGAATAAAACAATTGGCATTATACTATGCCAGGACAAAAGCGAAACTATGGTGGAAATTACATTACCCGAAAATACCGAACAAATATTTGCAAGCCGCTACCAAACGGTATTGCCCAGCAAAGAAGATTTGAAAAAATTATTAACTGAAAGCATTGAAACAAAATGAACAAAGCTAAAATTTTTTTATTACGACATCGGCGATTACCTGAGCCGCGAAGAAAAGCTTAAGATTGTAAAAGACTTCAAGAGCTTTTCTAATATGGAATTGAAAGAAATTGAGCCTAATGAACATGGGGACTGGATTAGTTTAAGAAATGATGTGTTTGATACTTTTATTCCTATTGAAATAGAAAAGAAATATGAACCAAAACGAAGGTTCCAATCCTTCGGAAGGTTTGAGGCGTTAGACCCCACCTAAATCCTCCCCAAGGGGAGGACTTGAAGAACCCCGCTGTTTCTTTCTCCTTCCCCTTGGGGAATAATTCCCCTTGGGGAAGGCCAGGATGGGGTGGTCAAGTTTATCAAGTTCATAAGGTTTGTAAAGTTTATAAAGAAAGAAGAAAAAGTAGTTTCTTCTTGCCCCTTCCCCTTGGGGAAGGCCGGGATGGGGTTAATCAGTTCATCAAGTTCATAAAGTAAAATAATGCAGGCTTGGTGCGCCTTTCCATCCATCCCACAGGAAAATTCACCAAAAGTCTTACCCGTTTCTCTAAATATCATTATATTTGTCCTTTGAGGGGATGTATTACTATTTTGCGACGGAGTGTTATTTATGTATATACCCAGGCAGGCCGCCAGCACAGCCATAGCGATTCTACTTCTTCTGTTCATCGGCTTCAGTGAAAGCCCTTCCCAGTGTTTCTCCTGCAGCGAGGCCCCTCCCGGAACCATCTGGTGCGACGACTTCGAGGACGGCATCCCCCTCGGCCAGAAATACTTCGAATACGACAACAATGGCGGGGACTGCATTGTCATGCCTCTCTTGGGCAGGGACAGCAGCAACGGCGTCAGGATTGTCTGGCAGGCGGGTGAAGTCGGCGCCGGCGGCTTCAAGAAATCCTTCGGCAGGACTCCTTCGGCGTATATCGGCAAATACGCAGTCTATCCCGACAGCAACTTCAATGAGATTTTCTGGAGGATGGACGTGAAATCGCAGGAAGGATGGACCGGAGGCGGACCGGCAAAACTGAGCCGCGCCCTGACGCTTGCTAACGGCAACTGGGCAACAGGCATGATGGCCCATCTCTGGTCGGGCGAAAAAGACAACCTCTGCCTCGGGATGGATCCCGCCAGCGGCATCTCAACGGCAGGCGAACTGGTAACGACAAAATACAACGACTTCGACAACATGCGCTGGCTGGGCTGGAAGGCGGGAACGACGGACATTTACAGTACAACGAACAGCGGCAGGTGGTACTGCATCGAAGGCCATGTCAGGCTGAACACACCCGGCAACAGCGACGGTGTCTTCGAATTCTGGATCGACGACACACTGCAGGCTGGTTCTTACAACCTCAACTGGCACGGCGCCTGGAACTCCAACCCGGACAATTATAAGATCAATGCCGTATTCTTTGAGAACTACTGGAACAGCGGTTCTCCGGTGCAACAGGAAAGATATTTCGATAATATTGTAATATCGACAGCGCGCATCGGCTGCAAGTGCAAAACGACAGGCGCGGCGGAAGAGGTACAGGAAACAACAGCCGCCCTCCCCTATCCCGTTCCCTCAGATGACATTGTCATCCTGGAAGTACCCGCAGAAAGCGGCAGATACACTGTCGTCAACCTGTTAGGCATCAGCCAGGACTGCCCGGCTTCGACCGCTGGCGACAGGCTTGTTTTCGAAGTGCGGGCGCTGCCCCGAGGGACCTATTACATCCTGTCGGACGAGGGCAGAAGATACAGATTCGTTAAATGAGCAGGCACTTACACCCTCTTCAACCCCTAAGCATTATTTCCCTTCCTTCACCGTCTATTTTAGATTTTAGTAATTGACGTGATAAAATAGATTATGATGATATTTTCAGGAAGCGGGCTTTCCAAGGCCTATAACGACAAGGTACTGTTCGAAGACATCTCATTCGGCATGGAAGAAGGCGAGCGCGTAGGAATCATCGGCAAAAACGGAGCCGGCAAGACGACATTGATGAAGATTGTTGCGGGGCTTGTGGAACCGGACAGCGGCGAAGTAGTCTTCAACAGCAGCGTCCGCAGGGAATACCTCGACCAGGACCCCAGGTTCGATTCTTACGACATCATCCTCGATCATGTAATGAAAGGACAGCGCGAGACCGCCGACAACCTGATCCGTTACTCTGAGCTGTGCCGTCTTTACGACTCCGGAGGCCAGCCCGACAACGACGAACTGAACAGGATATCCCATTTCCTCGACCTTCACAACGGCTGGGCTTTGGAGAGCGAAGCCAAGAAAATACTGTCGATGCTGGGAATGGAAGACTTTACGAAGCCCGTCCGGGAGCTGTCAGGAGGCCTGAAGAAACGCACGGCGCTCGCCCGCGCCCTCATCTCCAACCCCGAACTTCTAATCCTCGACGAGCCGACGAACCACCTCGACGCAGACACAGTGCAGTGGCTCCAGGACAGGATGATGGAATTCAACAACACAATGCTCTTCGTTACCCACGACAGGTATTTCCTCGACGCCGTCGCCACAAAGATCATCGAGATCGACAGGAAGCGAATATTTACATTCTACGGCAACTACGAATTTTACTTAGAGAAAAAAGAAGCTGTGGCCGCCGCCCAGGAAGCGGCAATCGACCACATCCGCGCAAAATTAAGGATGGAACTGGCGTGGCTGCAGAAAGGCGCAAAAGCAAGGCGTACGAAGGCGAAAAGCAGGATCGACTGGATTAAGATAATGGAAGAGGACAGCCACAAGGTCAAAGAAAAGAACATCAAGATTGAAGTAGGCAAGACCTTCATTGGCAGCCGCGTCATCGAAGCAAATTACATCACTAAAGGGATTGCCGGCAGGGGCCTGTTCCGGGATTTCACCTATGTGGCGGCGCCCGGAGACAGGATAGGCATCATAGGCCCCAACGGCTGCGGCAAGACGACCCTGCTCAATGTCCTGTCGGGAGAAGCTCCCTGCGACATCGGGCACGTGAAATTCGGCGCCACAATCAAGATCGGCTATTACAAGCAGGAAATCACCGACCTGAAAGACAACCAGACAGTAATCGGCGCCCTTCGGGAGATTGCCGAATACATCGATGTCGGCACCGGCAGAGACAGATACCTGACGACAAGGGACCTGCTCGAGAAATTCCTCTTCCCTTCTTCCATGCACGGTTCGTTCATTTCCACCCTCTCCGGCGGCGAGAAAAAGCGGCTGGCGCTCATACGCCTGCTCATGGGCAATCCCAATGTACTGCTGCTCGACGAGCCAACCAACGACTTCGACATCGCAACGATGAATGCACTGGAAGACTACCTCGACAACTTCTACGGCACATTGCTCGTGGTCTCCCACGACAGGGCTTTCCTCGACAGGGTGGTCAACACGATATACTGCTTCGAAGGCAACGGCGCCGTCAAGGAGTACCCCGGCAATTACACGGCATACCTCGAACGGAAGGAAGCGCGGGCGCGCCAGAAAAGCCAATCGTCCGACACTGCTGCCGACAAGCCAAAAAGAATAAAAAGCCCGTCTCAGAAAAAGAAACTTTCATTCAACGAACAGAGGGAATACGACTCGCTGGAAGCTGAAATCCCCAGGCTCGAAGAGGAAAAAGCGACATTGCAGGAAAAGATGAATTCCGGAGCCGTTACCGATTACAAGGAACTGGAGCAGATTAGCAATGCGCTGGTGCAGCTCGAAGAAGACATAGACACGAAAACCCTGCGGTGGATGGAGCTGTCGGAGAAATGCTGAATTCTGAATTATGAATGATGGTAACCTGATGAACTCCTCAACCCCAACCCGGCCTTCCCCAAGGTGAAAATCGCGATGGGACTGCTTTTATTGATATTAAGACAGGTCTGAGACCTGTCTCTACTCTGTAAAAGAGGAGAAAGGTTCTCCTGTCTTGCTACTGCTTACTTAATAAACTTGATGAACTTTACAAACTTGATGAACTGGAGAAGTCCAACCACCCCCTGCCCCCTCCTTATCCAAGGTGGGGAAAGCCGCTCTACGCCTGCTTCTTCTTACTTTATAAACTTGATAAACTTTATGAACTTGATAAACTGGAGAAGTCCAACCACCCCCTGCCCCCTCCTTATCCATGGTGGGGAAAGCCGCTCTACGCCTGCTTCTTCTTACTTTATATACTTGATAAACTTTATGAACTTGATGAACGAAGAGTCCAACCACCCCCTGCCCCCTCCTTATCCAAGGAGGGGAAAGCTGCTTTGGTTCTACTTCTTCAAACATTCTTTATTCTTAATTCATAATTCATAATTCAGCATTCAGCATTCAGCATACAGAATTCTCGTTACTTGATAAACTCAAAACACTACCGGCATCCCGGTGTCGAGTGAATCGAGTGCGGCAAAGGTAACGAGCGACACATCCCGCAATTGACTGTAAGGTATCGGCATTGCCTCTCCCCTGCTCACCGCTTTGACCATGGCTTCAACTTCTTCCTTGTGGCCCTTCCTGCCGTCATAGCTTGTCTTGCGCGTCTTTCCGCCACGGGAATACTCCACTTCGGTGAAATTCCTCATGATTGCAGTGCTGTCCTCGCAGAACACCTCGCAGTATTCCTTCGGCACCGAATTGTCGCCGTTGGAATAATAGTGAACGGAGCCGACGGAACCGTCTGAGAATTTAATTGTGATAATTGTGTTGTCGGAACTGTACAGGTCCTGCGTATGGGCTGAAATACATTCGGCAAACACTCTCACAGGAGAGGAACCTGTAAGGTACATGAGGCAGTCGATGAAATGGCAGCTTTCGCCGATGATGCGGCCTGCACCCTGGCTTTCGGAATAGACCCAGTGCGACAGCGGCAGCTTGCCGGCATTCACCCGGTAGTTGATGAGCATTGGCTGCTTCCTGTCCCCAAAGAATTTCTTAATGTCTGTAAACGGCTTCGAAAAACGCCTGTTGTAGCCGACCATTACCCTGTCGTTGCCGCTTTGTACAGCGGCGTCGATGGCCTCGAGCTGCTGACGGTTTGCGGCCAGAGGCTTTTCAACAAAGACAGCCTTGCTTTTGTTAAGGGATTTCACCACATAGTCTGCATGGGAGTCATGCTTCGTAGCACAGAATAGCAGGTTGACATTGTCATCGTTGATGATCGAGTCGGAATCCGTAGTACAATTGGCAAAACCGAATTTCTTCCCTGCTGTCAGGGCATTGACCGAAGTGGCAGTAGAAACGGAATGCATGGTAATATCCTGGCTCTTCAGCACAGGCAAAAGATAGCCCTGGGCGAAAGTACCCGCGCCGATGAATCCGAGCGACACTGCCTTAACCGGCTGTACATTGGCAGGGATGGGCAGTTGCCTGATCATCGCCCCGCTGCGCTCGGGATAGTTCAGGAGTATTCCCAGGTACGGTTCCTGTGTTTTTCCGGTAATCAGGTCATAGGCTTTCGGAGCCTCATTCAGGTTAAATGTGTGCGTAGTCATCGACCTGACGTCGAGTTTCTTCGTTTCCATCAGGTAGAGCACAGCCTGCATATTGCGGTTTTCGGTCCAGCGAACATAAGCCGGAGGATAGTCGTTGCCGTTGATCTCGTAGTTGTCGTCGTACCTGCCCGGCCCATAGCTGCAGGAAATCCTGAAATCTATCTCCTTCTCATAGAAAGGTGAACGCGGCAGATCCATGCTTACAGCGCCGAGAACGACAACCCTGCCTTTTTTCCTGGCAATTTTCAGCGCCAGTTCGGCGGGTTCATTCGACGAAGAACTGGCAGCAATCAGTACAGCGTCGCAGCCGATGCCTCCGGTGTATGCCATGATGCTTTTCACGCTGTCGGCGCTGCTTCTGCAAACGTAGTCACAGCCAAATTTCTTAGCGTTGTCGAAGAGGCTCTCGTTAATATCCATGCCAATCACACAGCAGCCGGACGCTTTCAGCATCTGTACGGCGAGCTGCCCCAGGAGTCCCAGGCCAATCACAGCCACAGTTTCTCCCAGCCTCATATCCGTCTGCCTTACCCCCTGCATGGCAATGGAACCGAGAGTAGTGTATGCGGCTTCGTCGAAACCGACACCGTCGGGTATCTTCGCCACAAGGTTTTTCGGTATTGCTACTACTTCGGCGTGTACAGCGAAACCGGCGCCGGCACAGGCTACCCTGTCACCGGGTTTCAGTTCGTCGCAGCGGCTCTCGACAACGACACCGGCAGTACTGTATCCCAGGTTCTTGTATGAATCGAGCTTTGACCTGACTTTGTTAATAGTTGACAAGATGCCGTCTTTTTTCAGGAAATCGAGTACGAGCCTGACCTGGTCGGGTTGTTTCTTTGCCCTCTGCAGAAGGGACGACTGCGTGTTCGACACTGAGGTTCTTTCCGTCCCCGCGCTGATCAGCGAGAAGAGGTTCCTTACGAGAACTCCGTTTTCAGGACACTGAGGAATAGGCATCTCTTCTATGCTGATCTGCCCGTCTTTCTGATATTGCACTACCTGTAACATTCTTCAATCAAAATCAATGAATAATACTCTAATATAAACTTACAAATATAGGATATAATATTTTCTTAAATTCAATAATTCTTGGCAAAGAAAACAAGGGCTGGAATTCTGATTATTCATCGGATATAATTGCACAGACCGGACTCACACACCAAGAGTCAGGACTCAGGCAATAAAACTTTTACACAAGAGAGGGCACTGAAGACGCTTGCTATTCATCAGAGAACAGGAATTCTGTCAGGTCGTCGAAGCGGACATTGTTCACCACCCATCCGCGGACGGGCGATTTATAGAAAGTAAAGACCCAGCGCATGGGATTGTCGGCGTGAATGCTGATGTAGCGAATCCTGATGTATGACGGTGAAGCGATTTCGGCGCTTACCGGCTCGTAACCCACGATCTTACCGTACAAATTGACAGCCCTGTTTGTCTCTTTGATAAGACCCTCCACGTCCGTGGATTTCTTGTTAATCGGGCTGTTCTTGAGCAGCGTTTTAAAGGCCTTTTCAAAGCCGTCGGCAATGGCAATATCAAAGAATGTACTGCATTTCTCAATTAATTCGGAAGGAACCCCGGTAAATTCCTTCGTGCTCCAATCGTTATTTGCTTTGGGAATGGTGTTCTCCTGCTGTGCAGGCAGGAAGGCCGGCAACAGGAACAATAACATTATCATCAATCTGAATTTCATAGTTTCATCCCAAAATTACTTTTAATAATAAAGCCCGAAAATAAAAATTATTTAGAACAAACCAACAATTTTTTTCAATTCCAGTATCTCGCTTTTATCCAGCCTCCTGTATTCACCTCTCTTCATGCCCCTGTTTGAAAGGTTTGCGTAGAATTTCCTGTCGAGTTTCCGCACTTCATAGCCCAGGGCTTCGAATATCCTGCGGATTTCCCTGTTCCTGCCTTCAGAGAGGCTGACGGTGATTTTCGTGTAATCCTTGGGATTGACAAACACCTGGCAGGGAGCAGTCATGCCGTCGTCGAGCATAACCCCCTCGGATATGGTCTTAGCGTCATCGAGATCTATCTTCTTGTCCAAAGTTACGTAATAGGAACGTACCACGCCATACTTGGGATGAGTCAGCCTGTTCGCCATCTCGCCGTCGTTTGTCAGGAGCAGTACACCTGTAGAATTGCGGTCGAGCCTTCCGACGGGATATATCCTTTCCCTGGTCTTGATCAGGTCCATCACTGTCCTGCGGTCCAGTTCATCGTCGGTAGTAGTGATGTAATCCTTGGGTTTATTGAGTAGAATGTAAACATACCTTTTGGACGGTGTTTTGATTGGGTCTCCATTGACGGTAATCATATCCGAAGGCTTAACTTTTACGCCCAATTCCGTCACAACCTTACCGTTGACCCTGACTTCTCCGGCGACGATCATCTCATCTACTTTGCGACGCGAAGCCAGCCCGGCGTCTGCAATGTACTTGTTCAGCCTTACTTCTGCAGGTTTACGTTCGGTCTTTGCCCTTCCCGGTGATTTCGCGCTTCTTTGTGTCCTGCCCGACTGTTTATATTCATCGCGGGAACGGCCAGACGGCCTCCTGTCGTAGTCTTCACGGCCTTCCTGCTCACGGAATGCTGGTTTAAGGCCTGAAGGTTTAAAGTCATCGCGGGAACGGCC
>CAZWLN010000084.1:0-13911 GCA_964634885.1 uncultured Hyphomicrobiales bacterium
GCACCCTACCCCAGCTTTATCTAAGGCGGGGAAAACTTCTTTAATTCAGCATTCAGAATTCAGAATTCGGCATTCTTGACAAACTTGACGAACTACAGATTTACTACTGTAATCTCAGGATAGACGCCGATGCGGAAAGGAAGGCCCATCGAACCGAGGCCGGCAGTGATGTAGAGCCGGCTGCCGTTCTCGTGGTACAGCCCGCGCCAGTGGGAGTAGCGAAGCCGCATATGTGACAAAGTAATGCCGTCAACATTGACAACCATCTGCCCTCCATGTGTATGGCCGCAGAGAGTGAGTCCCACCATCCTGTTGTCCCTGATGCGTGACGCCCAGGCATAGGGGTCGTGTAGAAGAAGTACAACCGGAAATCCGGGTGTAAGCCCTACCAGGGCTTCGTCCAGGTCGCCGAAATCATGGCGGTAGCTGACGTTGTCCATCCCGGCAAGCTGCAAGGTATCAGCGCCGACACCAATCCTGATGTTCTCGTTTGTCAGCATCCTGACTCCACAGCGGGCGAGTTTATCAATAAGCATTTTGTGGTCTTCGGGATACATATAGTGGTCGTGGTTGCCGAGACAGCCATAGACACCGTACTTTGTTTTAATCTGTTTAAGGCCCTTTTCAATAATGCAAAGCTCTACCGGATGGAAACTGACGAAATCGCCCGTAATTACTACAATATCAGGCTTGAGTGCATTCACGGCTGCAACAGCCTCCCCGAATCTTTCTTCCGACGCAAAAGACCCGGCGTGAATGTCGGAAAGATGTACGATCCTGAATCCTTTCAGGGCTGGATGGCCTTCGCTCAGAGGAATGTTTATCTCTTTAACCTCGAAGTTGTAAGTAGTGCCAATCAAACTGTGAACTATCAGGGCAAAGGGCAGGATTGAAAACAACCAGCCTGCATCCCTGAGGAACTGCTTCCTTTGTTGGATGTTGAACCGCCTGAACCTGCTTATCTTTTTTTTACTTCGTTTCACCAGCCGCTTTTGAACCAGGTGTATTATGTCCTTAACAATCAGTATGGGGCCGATGATGCCTTTCGGGGCATACCAGGTTACAGCAAAGCCAAGGACATATTCGGCAAAGGCACCAGGAACGACGGCGTATATCCTGATATACAGAGTGTAGGCAAGGCAAACAAGGGCAAGGGTGAAAAGCAGCCATGGCAAAGACGCCACTAAGCGCGGCATTTTCAATTCTTTCAGGTATCTTCTGAGGCTGACGGTAAAATACACATCCAGTAAAATGGCACTCGTGCCAAACAAAGCAAAATACTGCGGGAACTGTTGTGTATCCATGTGGGCCCTACGGGATTCGAACCAGCGACCTCTTCCGTGTCAAGGAAGCGCTCTAGACCAAACTGAGCTAAGAGCCCATTTTCAGGAAAGCAAAAATAGCAATCCTTATTCAATTTTTCAAATAAATTCTAATCTGTAAGCAATTCTTTTTCTTTTGCTGCCAGAAATTCATCCACTTTCCTGATATATTCGTCAGTAAGTTTTTGGACTTCGTCTTCGCCTTTTTTCCTGTCGTCCTCCGAGAACTCTTTGTTCTTTTCGGATTTCTTGAGGACTTCGATCTGGTCGCGGCGGATGCTGCGGATGGTAACCCTGCCCTCTTCGGCGAATTTCTTGCACATCTTGACAAATTCTTTTCTTCTTTCCTCTGTTAACGGAGGAACGGGAATCCTTATGATGTTGCCGTCGTTCTGAGGGTTAAAGCCTAAGTCAGCCTGCATGATGGCTTTCTCGATCGGTGTCAGCGTAGTTCTGTCCCAGGGCTGAATGACAATCGTCCTGGCGTCGGGAACGGAAATGCTTGCCATCTGCTCGATGGGAGTCGGTGCACCGTAGAAATCTGCTTTGATACCTTCGACAAGCGAAGATGTAGCTCTTCCGGTCCGTACTTTTGCAATCTGTGATTTGCAATGGTCGGCAGATTTTGCCATCTGTTCGCGTGTTTTGTCTATTATCTCTTTAACTAACATTGTTGAAACCCCGGAATATTAAATATCATTTTTGACTATTGTACCTAAATTCTCACCAAAAATAAGCCTTTTCAGGTTACCCGGCTTGTTAATGTCAAAAACGAGTATTGGCAGATTATTCTCTTTGCACAAAGTGATTGCAGTCTGGTCCATAACCCTGAGGTTCTTTTCGATGATTTCGTTGTAAGTGATGCAGTCATATCTAATTGCACCGGGATTCTTTTCGGGGTCCGAATCATAGACACCGTCAACCCTTGTACCTTTGATGATGACCTGGGCTTCGATCTCGACAGCCCTGAGTACAGCGGCGGTATCCGTAGTGAAATACGGGTTGCCGGTACCGGCGCCGAAGATGACGATACGCCCTTTTTCGATATGCCTTAAGGCACGGCGGCGGATGAAAGGCTCGGCAATCTGTTCCATTTTGATGGCAGTCTGTAGCCGTGTCTGGCAGCCCAGCGCTTCGAGTGCATTCTGGAAAGCGATGGAGTTGATTACCGTTGCCAGCATACCCATGTGGTCGCCTGACACTTTGTGTATTCCGTGGGCCGCAGCCTGTATTCCCCTGAAAATGTTGCCACCGCCGATGACGATGCCTACCTGCACGCCTTCGGCAGATACACCGGCAATTTCAGAGGCGAAGCTTGTCAGGGTCTCCGGGTCGATTCCGAACTCGTGATGGCCCATCAGAGCTTCGCCGCTCAATTTCAGAAGAATCCTTTTATAAACAGGTTCAGGCATATCTTTTTCGTTTAATTAATTGCAGAATTATATTTCTTCGCCGAGGAAGTACCTTCTGAAGCCTAAGATTTTTACTTCGGTTCCGGCATCGTCGGAAATTTCCTGGACAACGTCCTTAACTGTTTTTTTCGAATCTTTTACGAAGACCTGTTCGACAAGGCAGGCGTCCTGGTAGAATTTGTCGAGCTTACCCTGGGCAATCCTGTCGGCAATCTGTTCGTTCTTGCCTTCGGAAACGGCCAACTGACGGTAAATCTCCAATTCTTTGTTGATTACTTCCTGAGAGACTTTCGACCTGTCAACGAAGGAAGGATTCATTGCTGCGATCTGCATAGCTATGTCCCTGACGAGAGCTTTAACTTTTTCGCTCGGATCGGTAATATTGAGTTCAATCAGAACTGCCAGCTTGCTGCCGGTATGGTTATAGTCGGCAACGAATCCGGCGGAAGTGATCTTTTCAAATCTCCTGACCTGGATCTTTTCGGCAAACTTAGCGAGTATCTCGTTGTGAATGCCTTCAACAGTGTCGTCATTATACTTCAGTTTCATGAGGTCTTCAACAGTATTAACATTATTGTTAAGGACGGAAGCAGCAATGATCTCGCCATATTCGACAAAAGCCTGGTTCATGGCAACGAAATCCGTCTCGCAGTTAACTTCGACAATGACAGCGTTTTTGCCGTCCGTGGAAGTTTTAGCAATAATGACGCCTTCGTTTGCTGAGCGGTCGGATCTTTTTGCAGCCGAAGCGGCGCCTTTTTTCCTGAGTTCATCTATAGCAGCAGCCATATCGCCTGCGCATGCTTCGAGGGCTTTCTTGCAGTCGCCCATTCCGGCGCCTGTTTTCTCCCTGAGCTCTTTAACCATTTGAGGTGTAATATTTGCCATTTTCTTTATCTCTTTAATTGTTAGTAAACTATATTATTCTTCATCGTTATCTTCAACTGAAGCTTCCTCAACTCCTTCGACAACGGCTTCTTCACCATTGCTGTGGTCTTTGGGCGTCCTGCGGGAAGGCCTGTCGTCATTCCTTGATTTTCTTCCTCTCATCTGCCTTCTGACTCTGGGTTCGTCTTCTCCCTGTTCCTGCTCTTTGGAGGACCTTTCGGCGTCGGCTGATTGTTCGGCGCGGCGTACTTTTGCTACTTCGCCTCCTTCGAGAATGGCGTCGGCCATGGTTTTGCAGATGAGTTCGACAGTTTTTACGGAGTCGTCGTTTGCCGGAATGGGGAAGTCAACTTCTTCGGGATCGCAGTTCGTATCGACAATGGCGATGACGGGAATGCCGAGTATCTTAGCTTCTTTAATGGCAATATGTTCTTTTTTAATATCGACGACGAAGAGGGCGCCGGGAAGGCGTGTCATTTCTTCGATGCCGCCGAAAACTTTGCGCAGTCTGTCTTTTTCACGGCTGAGAAGGAGTCTTTCCTTCTTAGTGATTTTTTCGAATGTACCGTCGAGTTCCATTTTGTCGATGGCGTTCAGTCTTTTAATACTCTTCCTGATGGTGGTGAAGTTAGTCAACATGCCGCCGAGCCAGCGTTCGGAGACATAGTTCATCTCGCAGCGTTTTGCCTGTTCTTCGATGATTGTTTTAGACTGTTGTTTTGTACCCACGAAAAGGATGATCTTGCCGGAGAGGGCAATATTATGTATTGCCTGGCGAGCAAGGTCAAGAAGTATCTGGGTTTTACGAAGGTCGATGATATGGATGCCGTTTCTTTCCATGAAGATGAACTGGTTCATCTTAGGGTTCCAGCGGCGTGTCAGATGTCCGAAATGAGCACCTGCTTCAAGCAATTGCTCGATAGAAACAACGTGAGACATAGAATTACTCCTAATAAATTTGTGTTTGCCATCTGTCCCGATCTACTTGGCTGCTCAACACTCGCTGGTGCCACACACAACCAATCCCGGGGCAGGTTAATATAAAAATAATTTTAACGTTTAGAGAACTGGAAGCGTTTACGCGCTTTCTTCTGTCCGTATTTTTTACGTTCAACCATCCTGGGGTCGCGTGTCAAAAGACCTGCGTTGCGCAGCATCGAATGGAACTCTTCGTCCACTTCGACTAATGCGCGTGCAATGCCGAGTTGTAATGCGCCGACCTGGCCGCTGACGCCGCCGCCTTTGGCAGTGATGAACAGATCAAATTTGCCTTCAGTCTTTGTAACCTTGAACGGCTGATAGGCCTGTAAGCGGTATGAGTCCACAGTGAAATAGTCCTCGAAGGCCCTTCCGTTTACCATTACTTTTCCCGTGCCCGGAAGAAGTCTGACCTGCGCTACGGCATTCTTTCTTCTTCCTGTTGCTCTGGATACTTTCATCAAGTCACTCCAATTTATTTTTTAATAATTTATTTCACTTCAGTTAAGGAAAGAGATACCGGCTTCTGAGCAATGTGCGGGTGCTCGTTTCCGGCGTAGCATTTCAGCTTGGTGATGAGCTGCCTGCCGAGCCTGTTCTTGGGTAACATACCCTTGACTGCATGCCTGATGACATAGTCGGGGTTACTCTGAACCAGGTCCTTGAAAGAGCGGAATTTCTGGCTTCCTGGATAGCCCGAGTGAGTGAAATACTCTTTCATTGAGGCCCTTTTACCTTCAATACTGACTTTGTCCGCGTTGATGACGATGACGAAGTCGCCGCAGTCAACGTGAGGTGTAAACAATGGCTTGTGTTTTCCCCTGATCAGGAAAGCTACCTTGGAGGCGAGCCTGCCGAGGGTCTGGCCTTCAGCATCCACAACCCACCATTTCATTTCTACATCTTCTTTTCTAACTGATTCGGTAATTTTGGCTGTTGATTCCACAAATTACTCCCATTTTAATATTTTTAAACATCCATTTTCATAAAGAATACAAAAATATTGACTTTTTTAGATTTAGACAAATAAAATGTTTTTTTTCTTTTATTTTTCTTCATATTTCTTTAAACTTTTTTATTTTTGGTAATTATTTATTAAGCATTTGCGGGATATATGACTGTTGGGGATAAAGAAGGCGTGAAAACGCCCGGAGAGAGGATTAACAAGGTATTGACATATACTGTCGTGGCGCTGTTCCTCGTTGCCATGCCGGTTTATGTATTATATGACATCGTTGTTGCTCCTGTTGTCGAGAAAGTGAAGGCGGTAAAGATCGACAAGAACGAATTTATTAATGTCGATGACGACGGACCTGACATTGAAATTGACTCCTCAGTATTGAAGGTAGAGAATCCTGTCCCGGAGAACAACAGCGTTAAGGCTGAACACCCGGTTCTGCTCGGTGAGAACGACAACGGCGGGCCGAACGACGGTTCCAGACTCAGTCAATGGTACAGATCCAATAAAGAACTTGTTTACTTCATCTACAGCATGGCCCGTCGCGATAAAGACAAGGCCCTGGAGAAGGCGCTGGACTCGGTTGCCAACTACAACAGAAAGTTTTCCGGTAAGCTTAAGGGAGAGAAAGTTACAATACTCATCACCGGACTGGACTCAAGGTTCGGAAGCAATACTTCACACGCCGACGCAAACCACCTGGTTACTGTCTATTTTGAGACAGGGTTCATACAGATCGTTTCCGTTCCCAGGGGCACCTATGCCGATGCCGGCTTCCCGGATACCTCCGAGAATTACCTCGCAAACGTGCGCTCAAACCGTGGCCAGAGGATCTATATGAGTGAAGTATCGAGAATTACCGGTGTCAGGAAGATCGATTACTATGTGGAGTTCGGGTTCTCTCAGGCCATCGGCCTGATGGAACTGCTGGGGTACAAATCGAATGCAGTGCAGATGCTCAGGATGCTCAGGCACAGGAAGTCTTTCAGCGGCGGCGACGTACAACGCTGCTACAACCAGGGGCAATTCATCCGGCAGATGATACTGGGCTTCTTCCCCATCGTAACCGGCGCTACCGGCGAAGTAATACTCAGGGCCGGGCTCTATCTTGTCAGGACAGACCTGGACATGGCAACCGTCAAACTGATTATTGAAAAGCTTCAGGACAAAGGCTTCCCAAAAAGCAAGGCCGACGTGATGGTTACCATCAAGCCGCAATACCGCGCCATCACCAACAACTATGATTTTGGAAACGAGACTTCCAGGGATTCTCTTTACAAAAGGCTGACGGAATTTGCCGCAAAGATCGGCATCAAGGACAAGCCAAACGATCCTGCCGCTCATTCCGAAGATGTTTACAACAAGCTGAACCAGTTGATACGCCAGTTGAAGTACGCTCCGCCCGACAAAGTCGTAGAGATACTGCGCCGGCTCTATGAACAGAAGATATGGTTCCAGGTAATTGACATACCCAAAAGAATCGAGATGCGCAACAAGCTATCAGAAGTACTGATTGCCGCATACAATTCTCTTAAGAACCGGGATGAAGCCGAGAAGATCAAACTCGGCCTCAAAGACGAAGACGAACTGCTGAACAAATAAAGATACTGATTGTTTCAATCATTCACATATATTGTAATTTGGGTAACAAGTAACAAAAAACAATAATTGAAAATAATGAAAACAGGGAACCGCATCTAAAGCCAGTACCCTGTTCAATTATCACTTAATCAATAAACTCTTCAGCCTATTCCATGTACTTCTTGGGGTACTCGAAGAAACGCAGTTTGCCGGGCTTTTCGGCAATCATATCCCATTTGTCGAAATCGAAGTCGATGCACGCCACACTGCAGGTCGGCAGGCTGTCGAGCGAGCCGTCACAGAGGTAATTTGCAAGGTATGTAATATCGGGGTTGTGTCCAACGACCATTACAAGATTGTTGTTGTCGGGAGTCTTGCCCATCATCCTGAGAATGGCATTGGCTCCGTGTTCATAGATCACTTTCTGCTGGGAGATGTCTTTGCTGTCGTAGTCCATAGCAAGGGCAAAGAACCTGGCAGTAGTAATGGCTCTTTCGGCAGGGCTGGAATAGATCAGGTCAGGTTTACCAGCTTTTTCCATTATCAGCTTGCCCATGAAGGGTGCATCCCTGTTGCCGCGTTTATTCAGGGGCCTGTCAAAATCGCTTACGTCCGGCTCATTCCAGTTCGATTTGGCATGTCTGACAATCAGGAGGGTTTTCATCTATCTCCCTTTCCGAAATTCCTTAGATGCGCCTGAGTTAAACAGAGCCTTTTCATTCTGTAAGACAAGGAGTACCTGCCTTGCTTTGTCCTTTTCCCCCTTTTTTCCGTATGCATTAATCAGCATGATGCAAACCTGGTCACGTAACCGGTTGCGTTCAGCCTGGTCTTTAACCTGGAACCAGGCTCTTTGCTCAAAGAAGCGGCCGAGTCCCTTAATGACTGACGCAGGGCTTTTGGACGAATCTTTAACGGCTTTGTCAACAGCTTTTTCCAGAATGACCTCTGCATCCCGTTTCTTGTCGTCAGCCATGCCCTTCTTTTCGTTTATTCTCTTAATCTTGCCCGAAAGCGCTTCCATAATCGAATAATCGGTAAAATCATACTGTTTGTACTTGATATTGACAGGAGGCCTTACTTTCACGAACACATCCTCGCGGGAACCCGGGAAGTTATGTTTTTCCAGTGCATCGAGAATCATCTTCACTGTCTCGAAGTCCAGGTCGGTATCAACAATCGACAGGCCACCGCGAAGAACGACTTCACCTCCGAAACCGGTGAATTTGTTGAAGTGGCGAAGTATCATCTGCCTGATGAACTGGCCCTGGTTGTAGCAGCGCTGGTAATCATCGCCGCCCAGTGCTTTACGGGAGCGGAGTACCTGCAAGGTTGAACCGGCATCTTCGTAGCCCAGGAACTCAAGAATGCCCATTACCTGCGAGAAGCCGACCTCCACCCAGTGGTGTATCCTGTCAACCTTGGCAATGCGGGCAAGTTCCTTGTGATAGGCTTCCCTGCCTTTGGCAGCACGTGTAATCGTCAGTTTGTTCTGGGCATGGCCTTCGGGGTACCCCGCGTCGGCAGGTGTATCCCTCGGAACAGAAGTAATTTCTATCTTACCGCTGTCAAGGAGAATCGAAATGACGTGGTTGGCGTCGGCGTGTTTTGTCGGTACTCCGATCCTGCCGTCAATACCTGTAACTGCAATATTTATTCTCCGGCCGGTATAGACTCTTTTCACATTGGAACTTCCTGCTTCATGGTCTTCTCCGTAGGGAATGTCGGCACCTTCGGGAGAACTAACCCTGATGACCTCCATTGTGTCCTTATCCAGGGCGTCGGGCATGGTTGCCTGGGAATACATCGAGTCCTTTGCCTGCTTTGTCCCTGGCTCGCCCGGCAGATTGGTCGTCTTATTAAAGATAAAATCCTTGAAAACGAATACAAATACTGCTGCAAGTGCAACAAGTGCAATCAATACAGACAACAGTACGGTTTTTCCTTTCTTCTCTCCCATTTCTCTCTTTCGAATTACAATGATAAATTAATCATTTAACAAATTTCAAAAAACAAAACTAACACATAGCATGTACGTTTTTCAATAATTTTTTTCAACAATTAGCGTACCGGATTCTCGATTTTAATATTTACGGTCCTGCAATAGAATCTTCCTTCCGGATAGGTATTGTCAAAGAGCAGCACAGCCTCCCCTACTCCTTCGATGGACGAATTACGGAATCCAAGCTTATCTGCAACGGCCTTTGCCCTGCTTTCCGAAATCTTTTTATTGCGTTTTTCGTCGCCGATGACGTCGCTGTAGCCTGTAATTGACACAACCGCCCCGGCGTCGATCCTCCCCCTGATGTAATCGATGGCTTTAAGGTGTTCTGCCGACAGTTCCGCGCCTGCAAAATCGAAAAGCATCAGGCTGTAGAACTCGAATTTCTTGTCTGCCCTCCGTTCTACTCTTTTCCTTTCGAGTGACAGCCTGTTAACATTGATTGTTGCTTTCGGTGTACTGCAAACCTGGTTGTCCTTGTCCGCCAGGATCATGACCACATCGAGGTTTCCCAATTTCTTCGGATTGATGCCCAGACTGTCGAGCCTCAGTACAAAGTTTTCCTTTTCCCGGGAGCTTCCTTCAATCTCCTTAACCACAGCCTCCCCGCTCATAATACGGATATTTTTACTTTTCAGGCCGGCTTCAGCACTGACTTCAGTCATGACTTCAACTTCGGGATTGCGTACAATGCAGATCGTATCGATATTAAATATACTCTCCGTAATACTCGAATCATTGCTGTGAATCTCTACTCTCCGGTTTTCGTCCTCACCGATTGGGAACTCATTGCTGGAAGGATTGTCTGGCAGGTTGTCCCCGGCTACGGCAATCCTGTTGCTGTCAACAGCCCATACCTTAATAAAATAGTCCCTGACAGACTCGGCCCTTTTCCTCGAAAGTGCCGTATTGTTCTTCTCACTGCCTTTCCCTGAGTTATAGCCTGTAATTGTAATCTTAGAGTCCGGCCTCGCCTTCATCCTGTACCCCATGATGTTCAGCACTTGGTAGTATGTTTCGAGCAGGTTGAGGCTGTCCACAGAGTGAATGGCAAAACTCCCGGCTTCGCTTTCCGTAAATTTTCTGTACCTGCCGGGAATTGAAAACGAATCCTTTTCGAAGAATATGTAATTCAACAGCGGTTTCATATTAAAAGATGCAAATTCCTCTGCCACAATCGTATCTTCTTTTCCCCTATCTACCGGATGAACGGCAATAATCCCGTGCAGCAGTGCAGGCAGTCCCGGAAGAGGAATTCGCGGCAGCGGCGGCGGTAAAGGCGGTACAACAACCCTCGGTACAGGTTTTTCTGTTTTCATTGAAAGTTCCAGTCCTGCATTGAATATATGCATATCCCAGGGAACACTGTTGTAATAGTTGTTGATATAATAGCAGTAATTAATGTACGGTGACAGGAAAAAAGTTTTTTCCCTGTCTAAGTTCAAAGTCCAGGCAATGTTCAATGTAGGGCCGAAAAGCAGGCGGTTGAAGCCTCTGAGAGAGCCTTTGGAGTAATTCCTTACCCTGGTACCGTCGCTGAAAGTGCCTCTGTCAGGCGGGTCAACAATCTTTTCGTACTGGAGATAATCGCCTTTCATGACATAGGACATGGCAATTCCAGGAGAAAGAACCAGTTTTTTCCATGGTGTCCATGAAAAATAGGGGTTGAAGTCCACCGAACTGAATTCGGTCCTCAGGTAATGCCTGAAAACTCCGGGAACAGATCCACCCGATACAATCACATTGGTTTCTTCGTCGGCGGTAAAATCTGTACTCATGTATGTATAGGCAACATTCAGGCCAGCGGAATAGGGGCCTGAAATTTTCTTAAACACTCCAATTCCGGCAGCGCCGCCTGTTCCTGCATTTCCCCCGAACAAGGGGCAACAGTTCGGCAGCCCGGGCAGTTCCCTGAAGCCGGCGTCGTTGATAACGATAGTAAAGGAACCGAAAAGTTTAACTCCGCTGATCAATGGATTACTTTTTTCGGGAACAGGCCGCAGTGTATCGGCAGATTGCGAAAAGAGAGAAAAGAAAGGAATAATTAAAATAATAAGTTTTATTATAAATTTATTTGCAACTTTTGTAAACATTAACTATTATTTAATTGTTAATAATATTAATTTATCACTTTATCATAAGTACAAATTGATAAAGAATTTAAAATTTTACAAAATAATAAATTTTGACAATTATATTTGAAGAATATTTACCGGGGAGAAACATGAACAGGATCATATGTCTGACCATCGCGACAACGTTGTTACTTGTAAGTACATTGCAGGCACAGAAGAACCAAAGGGATACGGCCTCATACAAACAGACAAAAAATGAGTTCTGGGAAGAGATTGAAAAATCGACCAATGAATTCAAAAAGAATGATAAGAAAAAAGATAGAACCTTCATGATGGATTTTCAGAACAGGAATTTGCCAAAGAAGGCAGAAGAATTCAAACAGTTCTGGCACAATCCGCCTGTCTCCCAGGGGAATACTAATACATGCTGGTGTTTTTCCTCCACTTCCTATTACGAGTCTGAAGTAAAGCGCCTTTACAATAAAGAAGTGAAGTTGTCGGAAATGTACACAGTATATTGGGAATATGTCGAGAAAGTACGCCGTTTTGTCTCCGAACACGGCAATTCCTATGTTGCCGAAGGTGGCCTTGGCTGTTCTACACTGAGGATATGGAAAAAATACGGCTGTGTTCCCGAAACGGCTTACACAGGGTTGAAAGAAGGACAAAAATTCCTCGATCACAGGGCTTTAATTGATGAGATCGGCACATATCTCGAGAATATCAGTAAAACAAAAGCATGGAATGAAAATGAGATATTGGAAACAGTTAAACAAATACTGAATTACCATATCGGCGTACCGCCTCAGGAGGTTATGGTTAACGGCAGGAAGATGACGCCACTGGAATATTTTAACAACGAAATCAAGCTCAATCCTGATGATTATGTGGATATCATATCCGACATGCGTTCCCCATACTGGGGAAAAGCGCTTCACGACGTTGCGGACAACTGGGCAAGAAGCGAAGATTTTTACAACATCCCCATCAATGACTTCATCTCTGTTGCCAAAGAAGCTGTAAAAGCAGGCTATTCTTTCTGTATTGGCGGCGATGTCTCTTCCAGCGGCTATGAATCGCATGTACAGGTTGGCATTGTTCCCAGCTACGACATTCCTTCGGATTATATCGATGAATATGCCCGTCAGCTGCGTATTGCCGAGAAAACGACAACCGACGACCACGGCATTCATATTGTTGGATGGCAGGAAAGAAAAGACGGCGTATGGTTCCTGATAAAGGATTCCGGAGCTGGTTCACGCAACGGACTAAACAAAGGGTACTATTTCTATCACGAAGACTATATTAAACTGAAAATGCTTAATATTACAATACACAAGTCGGCAGTTCAAAAACTTAAGGAAAAACTGAAGTTTTAAATTCAAAAAATGTAAATTTTAAAATTTATTTAATAATATTAATAATTAATTTTTTTTAATAATATGAATTTACTATTTTAGAATAAAATTTGTTAGAGAAATTGGTATGTCGATGCTGACATTAAGCGAACAGTTGATGTTGTTAGGCCTGAACGATGAAAAGGGAACAGTGATTTTCACTGTTAAAACCCAGTTCCCCTATGCGATATCCGGCGCTATTCTTTTTGACCTGTATTACAAAGGAATTATCTCCATCAGGGATGAATCAATTATTGTAACGAAGAAAGAACAGCCCGCCTGCAAATTCATTGAATACGCTGCGGACATCCTGATCCAATCAGGTAAGAACCATGAGATTAACACTGCAGCGGCCAAGCTGGCTGACCATTACGATGAGATCAGCAGCCTAATCCTGGATTCCCTTGTAACGAAGGGAATACTGAAAAAAGAGATGCACAAACTGCTGTGGATACTCAAACAGGAAGTCTATCCAACGGCGGATCCTGCACCTGAAAGGATGCTCCGGGATACGATCAGGGCTGTAATACTCGACGACAAACTGCCTAACAATAAAGAGCTGGTTCTCATCAGCCTCATCGGCGCCTGCGACTTAGTTAACGAAATTTTCACATACGAAGAACGGGAGATAGCTGAAGACAAAATCAGTGTACTGTCTGACGAAGAATTCCTGGAACAGTTGATTTCAATTAATGAATCGATAATGGTTAAAACAGTATCGCTGTCGATAAAAAGTACGATTAAGACGACTATTGCCTGAGTCAGGACAGAGCCGGGAACTGATTAGTGTATATTGTATCAGCTGCCGGCCAGCTCAGTTTTCGGTCGTTTCTTCCAGCAGTTTGAGAATATCATTTCTACTGAGTTTTGTAAATTGCATTACCGTTTCAACATCGATTCCATTACCAAGCATCTCTACCGCTACTGACTCCAAAGCTTTTTTACTTCCCAATAGCACTCCTTCTTCTTTGCCGAGGAGACGAGCATTTGCAATGCCGTTCAGGTAATCCAATTCGGCTTTCTCGCGGTATTCCATCACTGCACGGACCTCGGGTTCTGCTGCAGCCTTCAGCATCCGTTTTATTGCTTTCATGATCATTGCTGAAGCTTAAGAATGTCAGCCTTGGAAAGACCGGTAAATTCAGCTATCTCTTCTATGCTCCTCTTCTTTGACAGCATCTTCAATACTATCAATTCAATGCCTTCTTTTCGGCCTTCTTTTAGGCCTTCTTCTTTGCCGAGGAGGAGGCCTTCAAGCCTGGCATTGGCAACACGGTTTAAGTAATCCAATTCGGCTT
>CAZWLN010000085.1:0-13899 GCA_964634885.1 uncultured Hyphomicrobiales bacterium
ACCAGCCACCAGCCACTGACCACCAGCCACCAGCCACTGACCACCAGCCACCAGCCACTGACCACCAGCCACCAGCCACTAACCACCAGCCACCAGCCACTGACCACCAGCCACCAGCCACTGACCACCAGCCACCAGCCACTAATCACTAATCACCAGCCACCAGCCACCATTCACCCCTCTTTACAAATCTCTGTCCTGAAGAATTGGAGGGCAACCCCGACGATCTGGTCCATATTGTAATACTTATAATTGGCAAGCCTGCCGATGAACGAAACCGTATCCTTTAACTTTTCGGCTTCCTTAAGGTACAGGCCGTAACGTTCCTCATTCTCGTTCCTGGGAATGGGGTAATACGGTTCTGTCAGCTCTTTGACATGTTTTTTCGAATACTCATAAGCGATTGTCGTTCCGTGATGTTCCTGTCCGGTCAGGTGCCTGAACTCGGTAATCCTGGTGTAAGCTTCACTGTTGGGGTAATTGACCTGAGCTGTTTCCTGGAAGCAGGAATACTTTTCGTGTCTGAACTCAAATTCCAGGCTGCGGTAAGGCAGCTCGCCGTGAATATAGCCGAAATAGCGGTCGATATTTCCGGTGTATATCAGTTTGTCGAATCTTACATCATTCACAACATCTGCAAAATCGGCATTGAGGAGGACGTGTATATTCCTGTGTGAGAGCATCGCTTCAAACATACGGGTATAGCCGTGCAACGGCAGGCCCTGGTATTCATCCTGGAAATACCTGTCGTCGCGGCTGATGAAAACCGGAATGCGCGCTGTAACCGAAGAGTCGAGTTCTTCGGGTTTCAGTTCCCATTGTTTAAGGGTATAGCCATAGAAAATGTTCTCATATATGTAATCGGCAAGGGTCTTCAGGTCATTGTCCGGAGTCTCGCGCAGTTTGAGGATTGGAATCTTCAGCCCCTCGCCGAATGTGTCAATCAGTAGCTTTTCGTATTTATCCGCCTGTTTCGTGGGAAAAGCCAGATGGATCGAATTGAGGTTGAAGGGGACAGGTACTTTCTTTTCACCGATTACAGCCAGGACTTTGTGTTCATAGCGCCTCCACTGTGTGAAGTTGCTGAGGTAGTCCCACACCTTCCTGTTGTTCGTGTGGAAGATGTGAGGCCCGTAGCGGTGGCAAAGGATGTGGTTGTCGTCGTAAAAATCGAAGGCATTGCCTGCAATGTGATTGCGGGAGTCCACAACGATTACCTTCTGCCCGAGTTGTGAAGCGATGCGTTCTGCCAGTACAGCGCCGGCATAGCCTGCTCCCACTATCATATAATCATATTTCATTTCTTGAAGTATCCCATAATTTCAGTAACGGTAATTGTTTTAAAAGCCAGGTTCAAAGCGGCATAAATTACTATCGACAAGGAACCGGCGACGATGGCGTACAGTCCCGCCTGCCAGAGAAAATAGCCTGCGGCGCAGGACAGGGCTGCAAAGAGGGACAGTTTAAGCAGGCTCATGACATAGACCTTTTTCATAATCCTGTAAATGAAGATCACCAGTGTGGCTGCAATGGAGAATTCTGCCATCATTGTCGCAAGGCCTGAGCCTTCCGGGCCCATTAATGGAATTAGTATGTAATTGCCGGCGAGGTTGACAATGGTCCCGACAATTATTGCATATGTCGAATATCTTTCATATTTCCATGACAGAAGGGGAACGGTAAACGCCGTGTTAACAAAAACAAAGAACGACGCCCCCATCAGGTACTGAAGCACGGGAGACGAAGGTGCAAACTCCGCCCCGAAAACAGTATGGATAATAAATGGCGCAAAGGTCAGAATTCCAAGAGTAATGATGCAGCCGAGAAGGAAGATCAGTAAAGTATATTTTTCCATGGCCCTGTGCCTGTCTTCGGCCGTTTCGGAACGGGACAGCAAAGGGAAAAATGCCTGTTGTATTATGCTTGAAGGTAAAATTGCAAGGACGTATATTTTGGTGGCAGCGTTGAAAATGCCGGTGGCAAAGTCTCCGGCTTGTTCTGTCGGCGCCATTATCTTGAGCATATTAATGCTAATGGTATTGAGCACTGTTACGAAGAAAATGTAATATGCAATATGAATTGTGGATTTGAGGATGGTTTTCAGGAATCGCAGGTCCAGTTCAGGTTTGTACATCCCGAACTCTTTAATGTAAAGTATTATCAGCCAGATTGAATTGACGAACGTGGTACCGGTGAAAACGGATATTGCGAACACAGTGTCGGCAATTCCATGGACAAAAAGGTATATGCCGACAAGGTTCAGAAGGCTCGTGAGTACCTGCCTGACAGCCAGCACTCCCATCCTTTCGATGCCCAGGTAAACCCAGTCGATCAGGAAGGCATTGGCAAAGACAGACATGGCTGCAATCAGGTAAACCGTTTTCACGTTGGCGGATAGATTGACCTGGCCGATTATTACTACATAAACCGCAAATACTAATGCTGACAGGATGAGCCGGGCAGTATTTATATTGTTGACATATTTGGGTATCAGGCCCCTGTCCTTTGCTATCTCTCTCGAACCAAGAGTATTGAATCCCAGGTTGGAAAACAGCATCAGGTAAACTGTAATTGAATTGGCAACTCCGATGATGCCGAAGCCTTCAGGCATGATGGTCCTTGCCAGGTAGGCGTTGGCAAGGAACAGAAGGCCCTTGCTCGTTATCTCGGCAAAAGTTAAGGAGAAGAGGTTACTGATTATTTTTCTGGCAGTTTTCAATCTTTACCGGCCTGTTCAGGTGTTAAACGTCAATTCGCGCCACCATTCCAGTTCCAGTTCCGGGAAAACGGGGTTTCTCTGTTCCGTTTCTTCGAGGTAATTCTCTTCGTCGGGTTCCAGTGTCCCGGTGCCGGAAAACTTCTCTGCCAGGTCACACAGTTTGTTGAAATCGGAGTGATGGTACGAAAACCTTTGCTCGGAGTAATCCCTGGCAGATTGGGTGTATATCAGGAATTGCCAGTCGGAAGCATGCATCAGCATCATCTCCCTGAGCGCCTGTGTAATGATACGCCTGAGTGTGCCTGTAATTTTGTCCGGTGGGAATTTGGAATAAATTGCCCGCAATCGGTTTTCGTCGTTGTAAATTGTCTCCCAGGTCCATGTGGTTTGATAGCCGCTCCAGACGTCGTGGTTGTTCTTTTCGCCCCATGATCCCTCGGGAATGGACACGACCTCATCCGGTTCCATCCTGTAAAGTTGTTCGGACGCGGTAGCGGTTGTAAGATAGGGGGAATTGTGGAGGCCCCTGAGTACGTGCCTGATGAATTCAGGCCCTTCGAACCACCAGTGGCCGAAAAGTTCTGTGTCGAACGGCACACATAGTGTGGCGAATTTGTTCTTACGGTTATTATAGTAATTGGTTGTGTTCTCACAATTGTGTATGAAATGGTTGGCCTGGTGGTCGAGCTTGTCTAAGGTCCAATCGGGATGATAGAGTGTTTTGTACATCATGTCCGCTTTGGAATCCGTTACCCTCCAGTATCTCAGTTTCGACTCCATGTGCTTTTTGTGGAAATCGAGGTAATCAGGTTCTGCCGGGTAACCGATGGTGCCGCTCCACACCTGCATCGCAATGTGATGGTGGCGCGAGAAGACGGCAGCAGTGCCGTACTGTACTTTCTCGCTTGAACTTACGTTGTAAATGCTCAAGGGCGTCTTGTCGAACGAGTTAGGTTTCGGTTTGTAGCCCGGAGATTTAACATGAACAAATTTATCTTTGCTGCCGTCGGTGAAAACGCCGATCGGCGACAGGCGTTTGATCAGGTTCTCGTCGGTAAAGAAGTATTCGATGTCATGGGCGGCGAGGAATTGCTCGACGCCGGGCCTGAGTTTCGGGTAATGGAAAGGAGCAACCGGAATCAGTGACTTCCATTCATAGCTGGGCCTGTAGGCACATTCGGGGAGCCAGATGCCGCGGGGATGCCTGCCGAAGTGCTTTTTATAGTTCTCGACAGCGGCTTTGATTTGCAGGTTAATGCTGTTGTCGGTGCCGAGCAGAGGAAAGTAACCGTGGGTTGCGCCGCAGGTGGCAATTTCGATGACACCCCGGTCCTGAAGGTTCTTAAGGCTGCCTACAACGGAGCTGTGGTACCTGTCGGTAAAGTCCTGCCTCCGGTCTAAGTACCACTGGCGCCAGAACTGCGTCAGCCAGATGTGGTGAGGGTCGTAGCCGCGGCTGCGGAAGGCTTTCTCGTCTTTTTCCGCCGCAGCGATTTTCTCGTCGCAGTAGAGGAGGAAGATGCGCTTGAAGTCTTCGTGTTCCAACTGCTCGCACAAAACGGGGGAGATGTCCATCGTTACTTTTGCCTTGATGCCTTCGGCGTCGAGGTCGTTGAAGACGTTCATCAGTGGAATGTAGCATTCCGACACTGCTTCGTTCAGCCAGTCCACACCGTGGGGCCACACACCGTGGTGCAGTACCCAGGGCAGGTGGGTGTGTAACACTAATACAAAATTGCCTGAATGCATATCATTATTCCTCAATTATTCAATAAACCACATTCTATTTCCGGCGTAACCGACAGGGAGGAGGCTTATTCGCGCTATCCATTCTTCTGCGGTTTCTCCGGGATATTAACGATTATCATGATAAATACTTATATCAGGATAACAGGAAATATCAGTTATTTCAAATCAAGGCAAATATAAATATTTCCTGTTAATCAGCGCGGGAAAAAATTGAGAATGCAGTAATATTGTTTGCAGGGGGATGAACGGCGTTTTTCCCGAATCGGGCAGCATCGACGGCGCTGTCGGCTTCGGGCAAAATATCATTATTAGCTGTGACTTATCTTCTCTTTGTGTGTCACTGTAAATATTATATATTGCATTTTATATTTTACTAATTATAAAAATTGAAATAACTATTTAAAAATAAAAAAAATAGAGGCCGTTATGAAAAGAGCGTTATATTTATTCGTAATGTTAATTCCTGTTTTACTGTCTGCCCAGGCAGGCACACTCGGCCTCGATGTAGTCTGGCAGAAGGAAATCCCCGGCCTCGACGTCAGCCAGGCGAAGTTCTCAGCCGACGGCAGGTACCTCTACCTCGCTGTGGGTACCGAAATCAGGAAAATGTCCGTGGAAACCGGCGAAGTCGTTTCAACGTTCGATAATACTGGTTTACCGTCTATAGCTGAACTCTATCATATGAACGTATCCAGTTTAGGCAACTATGTTTATGCAAATAACGGTAATGGTGAAATATGCATTTGGGACACAAAGACAGAACGGCCCTATAAGACAATACTATTCGGAGAAAGAGGTAAAGACTCGACTGCAAATTGCGTCATTATGACGCCTGACGAAAAATATCTCTTAATATGTATGGCAATAAAGGACGGTAGCGACAATCATCCAAATTATGTGACTGTCTATGACTTGGAAACAGAAGTACAAATAACAAAAATATATGTTCAGGGGCATATTGATCTTATTCAACTCTCTCACGACGGCAAACACTTTGTTACGGGTACATCGTACAAGAATTATATGAACGAATACTACAACCGCTTAGTTCTCTGGAGCACGGATTCAATGAAACAGGTGGCTGTCTTGGAAGATGTGAAAGCCACATATAGCGGTTATTCGAAATTATGTTTTTCTCCTGATGATAAGTATTTAGGATGCAATAGAGAAGAACCAATAAATGGTAGCTATTACGCTGCAATTTTTAATTTATCATCAAATAAAATGATTATAAATTCTGATATTGAAAGGCAATGCAATAACGTTGTATTTCTACCAGATAACCAACACTTCTTATTTAATTATTTTACATGGGGCGGTGATCATGATTTGGAACTACATAGTTATACAGAAATGATTAAAAATTATAAATATGCTGTCGGTATAATTGAAACATATGATTCAAATGGAGTATGGAAAATTTTTGCTTGTAGAATTCCAAATTTCATGATGTTAACAAATACTACATCTGCTGTCTTTGAAAATCCTGATAATGACGTTACTTTGAATATAGTTGATAACAACATATTGGTTTCATTTACTAATTCGGTTATCGTGCCAATTGTTATTACTATCTATGACCTTATCGGAAATACCGTTCATCAGGAAACGATAAATGAACTTTCAATTGGAAGTACTTACCAGGTTAATGCGGAACTACCATCAGGACTGTACATAAGTAAGATTCAATCAGGTGAAAAGAACTATAATTTTAAATTTGAGATTGTGAGGTAAATCATGTATAAATATTTGATAATACTCGTCATAGCCACAGCCACACTGTATTCACAGGACTTCGAACCTTCGCAGCGCGCTTTTCACCCGGACGCAAACAGTACTTCCACATTTTTCATCAATGCCGAATCCCCCAAATACAAGGCCAGGAGCGTCATCAGAGGGTGGCAATGGGGCGGGAGCCGCCGTTTCACGCAGGGTGTGCTGTGCCATACCCACGAAGGTATAGATGCAATCAATCTTTCTTCAATATCCTATACGACTTTTGTCGATAGCTGCGAACTGTTCCTGCATCCCTGGGGCTATACGCACTGCGTAGGCCCGGAACCGCTGAATGCAAGGGGGATACAATATGAACCCACGCTTCTTCTGAATCCGGACAATCCCGACAGCCTGATTATAAGGCAGGGAGACACTACACTACCCGTTTTCGGTTTCCTTACGAGAAGAGGTTTCATACCGGAATTCGGAGACCCCAATTTTAACCGCTTAATTATAGACGACTCCCTTAACGGTGAAGTAATCCTTGCCGACCCCTGGCCCGATTATATGCTGGGGATGAATGGCGTTTTTCCCGAATCCGGCAGCGTAATCTGCGCTTTCAGCTTCGGGCAAAATTTCATTTTTTATCTGTGACTTTTCTTCTCTTTATGTGTCACTAATATTAAGTATTTTGCATTTTCTATTAAATGTTTTAGTAAAGATATTTACTATATTTTAATAAGAATTAGGAGTAATAATGAAAAGAGCGTTATATTTATTCGTAATGTTAATTCCTGTTTTACTGTCTGCTCAGACGGGCACACTCGGCCTCGATGTAGTCTGGCAGAAGGAAATCCCAGGCCTTGACGTAAGCCAGGCTAAGTTCTCAGCCGACGGCAGGTACCTCTACCTCGCTGTGGGTACGGAAATCAGGAAAATGTCAGTGGAAAACGGCGAAGTAGTTTCCAATTTCCCGGACCATGTTGACTACGATATTAATGAGATGAATATCTCAAAAAACGGCAATTACCTTGTCGTTGTAACCGGAGCGGGTTCAGCTCATGTATTTGACTTGAGGACTGAAAAAAAGGTATTTAAAATACCGACGGACTCAAATACACTTATTGATCCTGTATATACTGCCGACATCAGTAATAACGAGGAATTACTATATCTTGGAGGCTATGTTAACAATGATTGCTATACTGTTGTTTATAATTTCATTGAGGACAAGGAAGTTGCAAGGGTATATGTCGGAGGCATATTTAAGAAACTGAAACTCTCTCACGACGGCAAACAGTTTGTTACGGGTACATCGTACAAGAATTATATGAACGAATACTACAACCGTCTGGTTCTCTGGAGTACGGATTCAATGAAACAGGTGGCTGTCCTGGAAGATGTGGAAGCTAATCCTGACGGTTTTTATTATATCAAATTTTCTAATAATGACAAATATTTAGGGTATAATAGAAAAAATTATACTTCATTAAAACGAACAATGAGGATTCTTAGTATTAATACAAATGAATTAATATTCCAATCTGATTCCCTGATTAATTGCTATCAATTTGAGATATTACCTGATAATGAAAGTTTTCTTTTATATTATTATTCAAACATAATTGGACATAAAGTTGAATTACATGACTTTAGTAGTAAAATAAAGGAATACGTTATGAATGCTGGTATAATGGATTCCTATGATTCAAGCGGTGTTTGGAAAGTATTATGCCATGGTAATAGCATTTTCACTTTACTTACTAACAGTACGAATTATGTAAATGATCAAAATCCTGATAAGAATATTATCATGTCAGTAGAAAATGGTAATATCATTATGGAAGTTAACGAAATAATATCATCATCAGTAAATGTTACAATCTATGATTTACTTGGTAATATCATATATTCTGAAATTGTTGAAAACTCAGCCTCTTCCGGCAGGTACACATTAAATGTCATCTTACCTTCCGGTGTTTATATCTCTAAAGCACAAGCAGACGGTAAAGAGTATTCATTCAGACTAAATGTTGTGAGGTGAGCCATGAGTAAAAATATATGCATATTATTTATTACGGCCTTTATGGCAGCTTACAGCCAGGACTTCGAACCTTCGCAGCGCGCTTTTCACCCGGACGCAAACAGCAGTTCCACATTTTTCATCAATGCCGATTCCGCCAAATTCAAGGCCAGGAGCGTCATCAGAGGGTGGCAATGGGGCGGGAGCCGCCGTTTCACTAAGGGTGTGCTGTGCCATACCCATGACGGAATAGAAGAAATCAAGCTTTCTTCAATACCCTATACGACTTTTGTCGATAGCTGCGAACTGTTCCTGCATCCCTGGGGCTATACGCACTGCGTAGGCCCGGAACCGCTGAATGCAAGGGGGATACAATATGAACCCACGCTTCTTCTGAATCCGGACAATCCCGACAGCCTGATTATAAGGCAGGGAGACACTACACTACCCGTTTTCGGTTTCCTTACGAGAAGAGGTTTCATACCGGAATTCGGAGACCCCAATTTTAACCGCTTAATTATAGACGACTCCCTTAACGGTGAAGTAATCCTTGCCGACCCCTGGCCCGATTATATGCTGGGGATGAATGGCGTTTTTCCCGAATCGGGCAGCTTGACACAAGCTTTCAGCTTCGGGCAAAATATCATTATTAGCTGTGACTTATCTTCTCTTTGAGTGTCACTGTAAATATTATATATTGCATTTTTGATTTTACTAATTAAAAATTGAAATAACTATTAAAAAATAAAAAAAATAGAGGTCGTTATGAAAAGAGCGTTATATTTATTCGTAATGTTAATTCCTGTTTTGCTGTCAGCCCAGACAGGCACACTCGGCCTCGACATCGTCTGGCAGAAGGAAATCCCCGGCCTCGACGTCAGCCAGGCTAAGTTCTCAGCCGACGGTAAGTACTTGTACCTCGCAGTGGGTACGGAAATCAGGAAAATGTCCGTGGAAACCGGTGAAGTCGTTTCAACGTTTGATAATACGGGATTACCGTCAATTGCTAAACTCTATCATATGAACGTATCCAGTTTAGGCAACTATGTTTATGCAAATAACGGTAATGGTGAAATATGCATTTGGGACACAAAGACAGAACGGCCCTATAAGACAATACTATTCGGAGAAAGAGGTAAAGACTCGACTGCAAATTGCGTCATTATGACGCCTGACGAAAAATATCTCTTAATATGTATGGCAATAAAGGACGGTAGCGACAATCATCCAAATTATGTGACTGTCTATGACTTGGAAACAGAAGTACAAATAACAAAAATATATGTTCAGGGGCATATTGATCTTATTCAACTCTCTCACGACGGCAAACACTTTGTTACGGGTTCATCTTACAAGAATTATATGAACGAATACTACAACCGTCTGGTTCTCTGGAGCACGGATTCCATGAAACAGGTGGCTGTCTTGGAAGATGTGGTAGGACGAGGTGAAGGATATTTTAAAATAAAATTTTCACCAAATGATGAATACATAGGTTATATTCGAAAGGAAAACAAATCTGGGATAAGAATATCTAGATTTTTAAATTCTTCTTCGAAAACAATATTTAAAGAAACAGATGCTTCAAGAGATTGCTACGAATTTGAATTCCTGCCTGATAATCAACATTTATTAATTGAATATTATACTGATTCAGAAGGCAGCTATTTGGAGTTGCACGATTTTACAACAATGATAAAAAAGTACCAGATAAACACTGCAATTATTCAGTGTTTTGATTCAAATGGAGTTTGGAAAATCTATATATGTAATCCTCCGAATCATTATTTATTAACAAATACCACTTCAACAGTAATTGAAAATCCTGATAATGACATAACTTTGAATGTAGTTGATAACAACATATTAGTTTCTTTTATTAATAACGTTGTTGTTCCAATTTACATTACTATCTATGACCTTATCGGAAATACCGTTCATCAG
The DNA here is from genome assembly GCA_964634885.1 of uncultured Hyphomicrobiales bacterium. Classification (GTDB taxonomy): domain Bacteria; phylum Bacteroidota; class Ignavibacteria; order Kapaibacteriales; family UBA2268; genus DAINRZ01. The sequence goes on from CAZWLN010000085.1 coordinate 10,152, forward strand.
GAAACGATAAATGAACTTTCAATTGGAAGTACTTACCAGGTTAATGCGGAACTACCATCAGGACTGTACATAAGTAAGATTCAATCAGGTGAAAAGAACTATAATTTTAAATTTGAGATTGCGAGGTAAATCATGTATAAATATTTGATTATACTCGTCATAGCCACAGCCACACTGTATTCTCAGGACTTCGAGCCTTCGCAGCGCGCTTTTCACCCGGACGCAAACAGCAGTTCAACATTTTTCATCAATGCCGATTCCGCCAAATACAAGGCCAGGAGCGTCATCCGAGGGTGGCAATGGGGCGGGAGCCGCCGTTTCACTAAGGGAGTGCTGTGTCATACCCACGAAGGTATAGATGCAATCAATCTTTCTTCAATACCCTATACGACTTTTGTCGATAGCTGCGAACTGTTCCTGCATCCCTGGGGCTATACGCACTGCGTAGGCCCGGAACCGCTGAATGCAAGGGGGATACAATATGAACCCACGCTTCTTCTGAATCCGGACAATCCCGACAGCCTGATTATAAGGCAGGGAGACACTACACTACCCGTTTTCGGTTTCCTTACGAGAAGAGGTTTCATACCGGAATTCGGAGACCCCAATTTTAACCGCTTAATTATAGACGACTCCCTTAACGGCGAAGTAGTCCTTGCCGACCCCTGGCCCGATTATATGCTGGGGATGAACGGGATTGAGCATAATAAAGAAGATGATGAGCAATATGTAATTGATGAATACCTTTGCCGTACATTGAGTTTCGAGATAAACCTGAGGCGCTTCGACGCCGCGCTCGACGACAGCGCCGTGCTGAAGGTGGAACTGCCCTATACCATCGGCAAATCGGAAGACGACAGCTACAGGATTAAGTTCCACAGCGTACCCTCAGGCGTACCCTCGAATTACGTAACTCTCGCCAACGGCAGGGGTAAGATTCGAAAGATGGACAGCGTTTCCACCGAAACAAGGTTTTTCTACATCACCCGCAATATGCTTCCCGCCGACGGCTCTGACATTACAATTACAGCGTTCTTTCAAATGAAAGATGATAAATTGATTTTTAATGATAATAGAAAACTAAAAGCAGATTACATTAATCCGAAAGAAGACGAGATCAACCGCATCAAGATCAGGATAACCAAAATGAACGCGTCCTGTCCACTGTCGATCGACTGGGTGCGGCTGGCTACGCCGAACACGGACTCGCTCCTGCGCGGGGTTTACGACGACAGCTTAGAGATTTACACCCAACGGACCATCAACCAGCTCGCCGACACCCACTACACGAACAGGGCCATCCGCCTTTTCCGCTACCACACCATCGTCGAAGGCGGCGTCTTCAACTGGATTTCCGACCACTACTTCAACAAGCTCATCGGCAACATCTCCACGTCGGAGTCCGGCGTGGTCTATCCCGACCATTACGAACGCTACCTGAACACCACCGACCACTGGATGAGTACATTCATCTCTAAGAACTTCGTCTCGGCCCCTTACTCCCGCCGTTCCTACGGCAATGAATTATACTACAAGCCGAGGACTTACGGGCTTCTTAACGGCTACATCGGCTACCCTGCCACAGGCCCGGACAGTTCTTCTTACGAGACCTACCTCGTAGATACCAATACAAGCGATTTGCTGCCGATTACGCGTTTCATCTACAACACCCCGGACACCGACTCATTATACCGCCACACGATGAACTGGGGCGATAATTACTCAGGCCTTTCCTACCAGGCATACTGGGAGAACAGCCTCTACCTTAATTACTTCAAGAGAGAGAGCCGCGGGTTCCTGTTTTCCGGCCAGCCCTGGTGGGCACAGAATTTCATCCTGTTGTCCTGGGACTCATGCAAGGTCTTACAGTATCCCGGCCAGCCAGAAAGCGAAGTAACCTGGAGAAAAGTGTGTTTAGAGAATAAAAGGCCCATGACTGGCCCAGAGTATCGCCTTGCCTGCTGGACGCCGCTGATTCTCGGAGCTAAAGGCCTGATATACGACGGCCCGGATTCTGACATCGGCATTTCCAAAGGCATCTATTACAGCAGGATATATGATAATACCTGCATCAGCCAGCCTACACGCGGCGAACTGGAAGCGATTGCCGACGACATGGCTTTTCTTGCCTCAGACACGGCAGGGCCGGACTTCCTCAGGGATGCCGATGAAATTGGAGGTTTGAACCGGAGGCTGTTGAGCTTAGACACTTTAGCCAAATACACTGACAGGCCGAAGAACAAGTTGTACATAGGCAGGAAAACCATGCGCCTCGAGATGAGGAAAATTCACGAACTGATACGCACTGAGGAAAACACTCTGTTGAACCTTCAGTTACAGTGCTGGTTAGACAAGGGCTTCAAGAAATCGTACCTTCAGCATCCCGGTTACACAAGCTGCCTGATTAACAGTTTCATCGACACGGCGGCAGTCAGAACGCGCTACACCGGCTCGGCTGCCTTTGAAGGAACCCCTGAGTTCAATTACCAGGATTCGTCGTTTTACGACCTGACGATTCTTAACCACAATTCAGATACGGACATGGACAGCATTTTCTACCTCGGAGCCGTCAACAGACGCACATCGCCGTTGCTGCTCGAAGGCAATTCCGATGAGGACACCATGTTCTTTTACAGTGACGCCGAATTTGACGACCTGATGAGATATGGCGGCGAGTCGATGAAATATTTTGATGGCAGCCAGTCTTGCATATACCGGAACGCTGCCGGATGGGGTGAGCAAGGCTGGTTGCGCCGCGGCTGCCGGGACATTCTCATACCTCTGAATTACCTAAGTCCCATCGACAGCAACGCATACTGCAACGTCCATTTCACAGAACTCGGCAAGGGGACAAGCCTCGACAACAGTTGGTGGCGGCAGAAGCCTTTCATGTATGTTACCGACACAGTACTGTCCCAGGTTGACACTTTGGTTTTGCGCACGGTTCCGGGCGAGGGAAAGATTATGGTTGCCGAAATCCTCAGGGTAGGCTCTACAAGCAGCGGTTGCGACGTCTGCGACAGCATCCAAAAAATAACCCTTACGGTAGCAGCATCCGATGATAGTTGCTGCTGGGATATAAGGTATAAGAACGACAGTAAGATTGCTTTTACTAATATACCAATCGGTTTTTCTTTTCCTTACAACATAGACGACAGCAATATTAGTTTTGAATCGAACGGAAACGGAAGCTTGAAACGCTACCACAATAAAGGCAGGAAAATGTTTGTACAAACGATAGACACTCTTTCCAGGAATGAATCGGGAATACTGGCTACTGTCTGCCTTGTTCCCGGCACTCATTTCAACTATACCTATACGGTTGGAGGCTTAGTTGACAAGACGTACTGCAAAAAAGAATCATCCGGCGCCATGTCCTGCCCCGTGTCAGATTCGGCATGTTGTGAGAATACAACACTGGTATTCGACAGCCAGAATAATTGCGGAGTTATTCAGGTGCTGGATACCTATTTTTACCAGCCCTGCCGTTACAACATTTCTTTCGACAATCCCTACGATTCTTGTTTCTATGATGTGGCCGTCCGACAGGAGCACAGCTACGACAGCGACGTCGATATTGACAGCCTGAACGAATCAAACGTCCTCCTGTCGGACTACGAAAAAGAAATGTGCGATCCCTTCGATGTGAAGTCCAAATTTAAATACAGCAGGCGGAATATCACAGATACCGTTTGCCTGAAATTCTACATCATCAGCGGGAGCGATACGGTCTGCGTGAAGGATTCAT
>CAZWLN010000086.1:0-13668 GCA_964634885.1 uncultured Hyphomicrobiales bacterium
TTTTATTTGTTTTTCAACATAAAAGAGACGCAAGGCCTTGCGTCTCTACCAAATCCATTGATAGTACAGCCTCTTCACCATCATCATGACAAATTAAATAATTCTATCCATACTGAATAGAGAATAGCCATTTTACATATTTTCACACTAAAAAATGATGAAAGAAGCCATATTTGATTCGAATTTTTAAAAAATTCAGCCTGCATCGTTCATTTGTCAATATCATTCAGCCTGTTCCAGCAGTAGGTAGCGAATTTCGACTCTGTGGCTTTGTCCGACACTTTGGAGTAGTACTCCTTAGCTTTGGCTTTGTCGCCTTTCTCCTGGTAGTATTCCCCAATGAAGAATGCGGCAGCGCTCTGATAGTAAAATTCTGACGAGTTGATGAGCTTCTCCCACAAACCGCACGATTTCTCATGATCGCCGGATTTGTACAAGGCCCAGGCGTAATAGAAGCAGTACAATTCTTTTTCGCCGCTGCTCATCTTCGATGTGTCGATTGCTTTGAAAGCTGTTACCGCGTCTCTGTATCTGGCGTTGTACGTCAGGGCTTCGGCATAGTCATACTGTGGGACGGGATTTTTCAGAACCTTCATGAAATACTTGTAAAGCTGAATTTTGTATGCATCTTTCAGTTCAATGTCCTTAATCTTCCCGTAAGCCTGGAAAGAAGCGTCGAAACCACTGCTTAACATGAACTTTGCCAGTTCGACGCCGCTGCTGTCTTCCGTCGGGGAATTCAGGAAGCCGTTCAACGGCGTTTTCCAGTCGGAACCGTCGTTCAGGTTAATCAGTGCCTGGTACAGTAGATAGTCGCTGTCCTTGAGCAGTTCGGACTTCTTTTTGGCCGTGTTAAGTGCAAGGCTGTTTTCTTCACAAATTGCGTAGAAAGTGAAGGCGCTGCTGAGGGTCTCGAAATCGTATTTGGGGAAAGACAGGGCTTTTGCGAAATACTCTTTTGCTTTGTCGAAATTGCCGTTGAAATAGTACTCGACAGCAATATCATTGACGATACCGGAACATTCGGGGTACAATGCGGCAATCTTTTTATAAATTAATATCGCGTCGTCGAAACTGCCCCTGGTTTTGATGTTCCTGGCATAATCTCCAAGTGTGTAGGGTGTTTCCTCGTCGGATGTAACACCGGCTTTCAGAACCGGCAGGAAACTCAGCAGCTTTTCGGTCTGGAGCGACAGGGAGTATATATAGCATATACCATAGTATATGTCTTCTCTTTTAGGCTCTATTCCCGAAGCCATCATGAAACACTCAACGATGCTGTCGGCAACTGCTACCGGCAGAGTAATCTCCGCTTCACCGACATAGCCTATGGAATTGTCGTAAACAGATTCGTCGCAATTGACCCCTGTCATGATCGACGGCTGTTTAAACGAAAACCTCGAAAAGATGATATTGCCTTTCAGTATCAGCAGTTCGACGTTCTTTGGGTCAGCTTTCAGGGCGGAGTCGGCTTTGGCAAGCGCCAAGTCAACAGTTTTCTCAGTGATCAAAGCGTTGATCTCGTCTTTGACGTCTGCCAGGCAGTAATTATTAGTGTTGATAAATAGTGCCGGCAGGCTGAGAGCTAATATTATTACATACCTGAACATATTTGTTTTCCTCGTATATTAGATATATTCGTTTCTTCCATTCAAATCAAATATACGAATTAGTATCCCATTTTTTAAATAATTACTTTAGTATTTGAAAAACAGACGGATGTAAGAATTTGATTGCCATTGTTTTTATAAACCCGGTTAAAGCGCCGGAAGATGTAAAAATAACATAAATTCTTGATATATAGCAAATGAACGGTTTTTCCTCTTTAAAGAAGGAGAAGGAAGTGGTGGTTGAATATTCCGTGTTTTGGGGTTTATTGCAAAATCCGGGTTATACTCTTGTCAAAGATTTGTAAAATATTTCAATTGCCCAAAAAAATCCTTGCATTATTCATTTTGTTTTATTAGTATTGTATTGTATATTCTCTGATACTTGAATTGGTACAATATGACTGTAAGATGACGGAAAAGAATTTTAAGCGGAGCCCATGAAGTTGGGACAGATGGTAAATGAAGGTGTTTTAATTTTTCTTTGAAATTAACATTATTGATGGTTATTAAAAAGAAGTAAAAAAATAGCGCTTTGTCGTTGTCGAACGGAGCGGGGCAAACAAAGTATCCCTGCTTTTACTGCGTGAACCTTGCGGCCTGCCGACAGCAAAGCAGGGACGAAGCGTGTCGCTAAACACATGTTCAATATACGGAAAAGGAGTGAGAAAGTAAACTAAAAAAAGTTTAGTTGAAAGGTAATTTCTGTGTGCCGGCTGAAACAAGCTCTGCTTCGTACGGAGAAGAGCGGCTGTCGAGGCGGGTACAGTTCGAACGGGCGCGGGGTAATGGCTGCGCTGGAGAAATATTATTATATTAATAATTTTTGAAAAATAAAAAAGGATAGTAAAATGAAAAAGGTATATTTTATCATAGCGTTAGTATCTCTATTATTAGGGTATCAACAATCAAATTCAACTACGTTACATGCTATTGTTTGGGGAACATATATAGGATTAATTGATTTACCAGAAGGACGTAAAGAAGCTGATTGTGAAGGTAATGACGGTATTTGTATTGACAGAACAGGTACTTTTGAAACTGGTAAAGGAGCAATGTTTTTTAGGGATCATTTAGATCAGTCAATTGGTATTGGGTTTACAGATATCACAGTTATCTCTGTTACTGAACCGACACAAACAGAACCTGGCGGAGCAGTTTTCGAAGAAACAGAAACTACTCAAACATATAATACATATCAGGATTGGTTAAATGCTCTGCCTGAATAATACTTTTTGGCTGCCCTTTATGTAAGGGCAGCCAAAAATAAATTTTTAATAAAATTAATAAGAGATATAAAGATGGTACTACGCATTATTGTTATATTATTTTCCTACGTAATTATATTATCAGAAATATCATTGGCAAAAGATGTAGTTAGTGTTATTAATAAAGTAATAAACGATAACCATTTATTGGATAAGAAGAATGTTATAGGTTTTGTGTATTTAATCGATTATCGTAAATGTATCGGTTGCGATGCAACTGCTATTAATACAACAATAATGAATGCTAGTAGTCAGAAGACTAAGCATATCGTTATCATCTGCAATTCAGAGCCTGAATATTCTAATGAATTCATGGGTATTTTTAATGCTGATACAACTATATGTGTCGGTTATGGCCTCGAAGAATTTAGCCTGGAACTTGATTCGGTACCATATCTGATTGTTTTTGACGAGGAGCGAAATGTTGTATTTACTGAAAATAATATCCGAATTCATGATGAAAATATTAACAGATACTTTAATGATTTTTCTGGTAGTAAAAATGAAAAATGCAAATTAAATACAGACGAATCTATTGTTTTAGATGATAGTCAGGATAGAATTGTCAATCCGGTAATTGTGAGAATGGACACAATAAAAAACAGGTTATTTCTTTATGACAATATTAAGAAATGTATATTCCAATATGATCTAAATTCCGGCATTAATACTGCAAAGATTATTGACGACAGCCTGACAAAGTATTTCTATGTTAAACAAATTAGCGACATTGAAAAGGAATATTTACAAAAAATGAAATATTCATTAAGCAATACCGTTAATTTCGCATTATCTAAAAATGGAGATAAAATATACCAATTATTGAAAGTATTGGAAAAAATCAAGGTATCAAAAGTGTTAAAAGAAAACGGAGAGATTGATACGATAAATCTTGAAATTTTTCCAGGAAAATTACTCAAGGAGATTAATAATGACGGTTCCTATTCATTGTACCCAATTCATATATCAAAAATAGCGCCGGTCGGCAATTTCCTGATTCCTTTTGACTCGCTGTTACTGACTAATTTTTACTCTCCGGACCTGGCAGATACAAAATATGATGATTTGTGTTTCCAGTTAATTAGTTTATCAAAAGGTCAAATCGAATCAATTGTTTCAAAATCATTAGTAAAAGACTATTCAGATAAAACAGGCTTTAATTTTTCAGGGTGGCTTACAAATACCATAGGAAATGAATTCTATTTTTGTAGTCAAAAAAGCCAGGACTTTTTTAGTTTTAGAATTATTAATAAAACTATTGTCGATATTGAGCTAATTAAACCAGAATATGCTTTGAAGTCTTTATTCGACAGTTTACGCATACTTCAAAAGGATACGTCAAAGATAAAAAATAAGAATAGTTACTTGAATCTCTATACTGTCAACAGTATTGTACCGTATAACAACGGAATAATAATTCAGATGATGCGGAAAAAGAAATCGGTTGATGATTTTATACTCCAAATATATTCTAATGATAGATTTTTAACAGAAAAAAAATTTCAATTCAACAAAATGGATGATATTCAATACTTTGATTTAATTGAAACATTTCAAAATCAGTTATTATTCTTAATTAAGTGTAAAGATAATAAATGGCGTGTTTATAAAATGAATATCAGTAATATTTATTAAGGAGTAGGAATATGAAAAATTTTATTAACTTCTTTTTTTGCATTTTGATGTTATTAACTTTATCTTTGACACTCTTAGCCAAGGATGAAAAATGGACAGTTTATGATAATATGAATTCTCAGTTACCTGATAATATGATTTCATGTATAATGGAAGATATTAATGGAATTATTTATATATCTACTGATAATAATGGATTCGCAAAATTTGTAGATGGCGATTGGACTGCTTATAATCCAACAAAAGGCAATTTCCCTGAAAAGAAAATGACCTGTATCGCACAGTATAATGGTTATTACTGGCTGGGAACATACAGTAACGGCGTAATACGGTTTGATGGGAAAGATACGGTTAAATTCAATACAGATAATTCAATAATTCCAAATAATAGAATATTTTGTATGATGAAAGGCCCGGACAATAGTCTTTGGATTGGTACAAAAGGCGGTCTTGTGAATTTGAAAGATGATCAATGGACTGTCTATTCAACCTCCAATTCAAAAATTGGAAATAACATGATTCTGTCGATTGCAATTGACAGCAATGGTTATGTTACAATCGGATCACAAGTGATTGTTTCTACCCTGAAAAACGGGCAGTGGATTGTTGACAGTACCGCTATCCTGCCGGGCAGTATCGTCTGGAGCGTCTGCTATGACCGGAAAAACACAATGTGGATAGGGACATCTCGTGGATTGATACATCTTGATAACGGTACAATGACAGCTTTTTCAAAATCCAATTCCAGTTTATCTACCGAATGTGTAAGAGATCTGACATGCGACAGGAACGGCAATATATGGATTGCAACAAGCGCCAGTAGTGATTCGGATGAACCGGGCGGCGTTTATAAATATGACGGCGAAAAATTTGTAAATTTCAACAGCAGCAATTCCCCTTTGCCGGACACGTATATAACCAGTATCTATACCGATTCATGGAATAATATCTGGATGGGTACAAGAAATAGTGGCATTACCGTTTACAGTAACACTAATTCTTGCCCTGAAGTAATAAGCAATAATAAAGACATCTATGATATTAGCACAGCAGACTTGAACAGCGGTGCAATGAGGCTGGACTTCAGCCTGAGAAAACCGTGCAGGCTTAGTGTAAAGCTCTATGACATACTGGGCAACAGCCTCGGGACGTTTGCTGATGGAGAATTTGCAGAGGGCGTCAATTCTGTGGATCTGGAACTGCGTCGTTCTGCCGTTGGAGTCTGTTTTGTGGCAATTGTGCCTGAAGGAATGAAACCTTGCGTTGTAAAGGCAATAAGAGAGTAATTGATTTAGTGTCAAAAATAATTAAAAATGTAAAAATTTGAATTTGATATTTTTTACTTTAAATAGTGAAAAATTTCATTTGAATTATGAGAATTTTTTGGATACCAATATTCCTTCTCCTCATATTGGCGACTGCAGCCTATTCCCAGGACTCGGTTTTCGTCTGCAAGCCTGCCGTCGTCCGCTGGTCCATGTCGGTGGCACAGTCCGCCTTAGACGACCTGACGAAAGGGGAGAGCGTTAACATAGAGTTCGACAACTACTTCGAACTGGTTGACACGATGGGCTACAGCGATCTCAGGGCAATGTTCGACATTAAAACCGACCTCGGATTCGTGTTGCTCAGCGACAAGAAGCTGATGAAAGAGTTCGTCATTCCCAGAAACAACCTCTTCTACACCGAAGGCAAGCTCAAATACACCATCGGCTGGCAGGTGGACCCGTTTTTTTCGGCGTCGTTCAAAACACAGATTGTAACTGCATACAAGCTGAAAGTTGACGATTACGTTAAGTCGGCAGACTTTTGGGATCCTGTCGAGTCGCAGGAGACCTGGGGCTTCGAGTACTGCCTGAAGAAACCGGAATTCAACCTCGTTTCGAACATCGGCGTGTCGCTCAAACAAATACGCTCACATTTGTACAATACTCTTACTGATGATTACAAAACGCCTAAAGTGGTGGAACGCTACAAAGCCGAGACCGGCATTAACTAGAAAACGGTTTTTAATATTAAATTGGACTCGGCAAATAATAATAATTACAAAACGACGCTGAACCTGTTCGGAACCTTTGACAATCCGGAAGTGTGGAGCGTCGTATGGGAAAACGACCTGAAAATGGCGGCCTGGAAGTCTCTGGGCATCCTCCTGCGCTGCTACATCGTTTACGACCAGAAGCAAAGAGCCGCCGTCCAGTACAACCAGAGCATCAGCTTCGGGCTGATTGTCGATATGTAACCGTCTTTACTTTTCATGCGACTGACAGGGAATGCAGTGAAGTCCTTTCCCTACAGTCAAATGAATTAGTTTGATGGGATAAATTCCCGGAACAGGAAAAGTCTTTTACCTTTTAACAATCCACTCGTCAAGTTTTTTCTTGAATTCTGTTTCGTCCAGCAGGGCGCTGTGTTCCAGGCCCTTGGCAAGCCTCTGGCGCAGGGCTTCGTACAAGCTCACGGCGCAGGCGACGGAGATGTTCAGGCTCTGAATCATACCCAACTGGGGAATGAGGAAGTTGCCGTCGGAATGTTTTACGGCCTCTTCGGAAACGCCGCTGTGTTCGTTGCCGAACACCAGGGCTACAGGCTGTGTCAGGTCGAGGTCGTAGAGCGACACACTCTCTTTCGCCATGTGAGTGGTGTATATCTTAAAACCACGCTCTTTCAGCGTTGCGTAACAGTCGCCGATTGTTTTGTAACGCTTCATGTCCACCCATTTACGGGCGCTGGCGGAGCTTTTTTCGCCTAACTTAGGGAAAGGTACACCCTGATTGTACACAAGGTGTACTTCGGCGATGCCCACGGCGTCGCATGATCGTATCATTGCCGAGAGGTTGTGGGGATCAAAGAGGTTCTCTGCCACTACTGTAAGGTCCTTCTGCCTCTTGCTTAAAACGTTTTTGAATTTAATCAGTCTTTGTTCCGTTACTGCCGATTCCATTATTTGTCTGCTTCTCCCATTATCGGATCTATCGAACCAATTGCTAATATTACGTCGGCTACCATCGAGCCTTTTACCATATACGCCAGTCCCTGCAGATTGGAGGCTGAAGGGGAGCGTATTTTCATTTTCCAGGGGTGGCCGGTACCGTCAGACACAATGAAAAAGCCCAGTTCGCCTTTGGGCGATTCCACAGCGGTGTATGTCTCACCGGGTACAGGCGCTGCTCCGTAGTTGATGAGCATGAAATCATGGATCAGTTCTTCCATTTTCGTATATACTTCTGCCTTCTTAGGAAGGGAAGTCCTGGGGCTGTTAAGCCTGACTTCTCCCGTGGGCATCTTGTCGAGAATCTGGTAAACCATCTTCAGGCTTTCTTTCATCTCGTCCACCCTGACCATATACCTTGACCAGACATCGCCGTCGTTGCGGGTTACAACGTTGAAGTCGAGTTGATCGTAAAACATGTAAGGCCTGTCGCGCCTCAGGTCTCTCGGAACGCCCGAGCCGCGTAGTGTAGGGCCGGTCAGGCCGAGTTGTATGGCTTTTCCCGGAGGCATGATGCAGATTCCGGCAAGCCTTTTGATGAAAATTTTATTCCTGTGTACGAGTTTCTCAATGTTTTGCAGGTAGTGAGGAAATTCGTCCGCCCACTTCCTGATTTTTGCAATTACCTCATCGCCGATGTCATTGACAACGCCGCCGATGCGCGTATAGCTCGTTGTAAACCTTGCGCCGCAAATAAGTTCGAAGATGTCGTAGAGTTTTTCGCGCTCGACGAAAGCCCAAAGGAGGATTGTCAGGGCGCCGGCGTCCATGCAGGTTGAACCCACGGCCATCAGGTGGGAGGATATCCTCGCTAATTCTGAAATCAGCATCCTTATCCATTGGGCGCGTGGCGGAGCTTCGACACCGAGAGAATTCTCGATTGCAAGAGCTACGGCAGTGTTATTGGAAAAGGGTGCAAGATAATCGAGCCTGTCAGTGTGAGGCATGAACTCATGATAGGTCATGTTCTCGGCAAGTTTCTCGTAGCCGCGGTGCAGGTAACCCAGTTCAGGAACAGCATTGATGACCGTTTCGCCATCGAGGCGGAGCAGCAGCCTCAGCACACCGTGGGTAGCAGGGTGCTGGGGGCCCATGTTCAACACGAGGTCGTTCTCAAGAGGGTCCTCGAAAATGGCTGAAGTATCCTTGTCGAGCAGTTCCCTGAGAATGCGGCTGTGCCTTGCCTGCTCTATTCTATTTATTTCTGCCGTTGTTCTGACATTATATCCTGCCAATATTCACATCTCCCTATAATATAAAATTCTATAAAAAGATACAGCAACAAATATATTTAAATTTGACGTAAACGGCAATTATTTCTATTTCATACAAGGACATATCTCTTTTCTGATGTTGTCGGGAATCTCATATTCTTTAAAAGGCTCGAAGTTCCTGATTTTTTTCTTGATGTGGTCATAGCCCTTGTTGCCGGCGCCGTCGGCGTTCTTTTCCCAGTATTTTACGGCTTCGTCGTCCGATACTTTACAGAACTGCTTCAGCAGTATGGTGCTGGCGTAGCCTGACTGGTGCCAGCCGTTCCAGCAGTGCAGGTAAATCGGCCCGGCGTTGGGGTCGTTAATGGCGTCGTAAACCATCTTTACCATCTTCCTGATGTCTTTTTCGTTGCCGAGGGAGTTCTGGTAATAGTTCAGGGTGTTTCCGTTCTCCTTTGTATGAATTTCCTTCGGGGCCTCCTTGAAATTCGTTCCGTAAAGATAGACAGCGGCGTCGAAGCCGTTTTTACAGAGGTTGACAAGGCCGTCTTTCTGCAGAGGGTTGTTGTTTTCTCTTTTATTATTCTTGTTATATACATTATTGGCTCCGCCCCTGTACGCTACACCGTGGAGTATTACCCTCATGTTACGTGTACCGTACAGCGATTCGTTGCCGTTGCCGCGGTTGTCGGTAATTTTTTCGCTCGCACAATCCTTGCCGTAGAGCTTTTTGTAGTACCGGAAGCGTTCTATGTTGGTCTTGAACGATTTCGGAGCCTGAATGGAAGACAAGGGATTGTAATAGCCGCCTCCGTTGTTGTCCGAAGAAAGGAAGCCGGCCGGTAACAGCGCCATTGTCAGTAGTATCAGCAGTAGTTTCGTTTTTCTCTTTATCATTATTTTCACCTGTATAATATTAATTTGAATTCTTTTATTTGATTATTATGTCGGCAAACACAATTTCCGAACGGCTGCAAACGCGGTACTGAGGCCCCCAGAGCCCTAAGCCGCATGAAACGATGAATTGCGTGTTGCCGATTTTATCATAGCCCCAGCTTACTTTGTACATGAAGTGTGTAGCGATGTTAAGCGGGAACATCTGTCCGTGGTGGGTATGCCCGGACACCTGAAGCCCAACATCGTTTTCCACGGCTTCATCGAGCCCTCTCGGCTGATGGTCCATCAGGATGACCGGCAGGTCGGCCGTTTTCGCCGATAGTATCTCCGAAAGCTTCCTGCGGCCCTTATCCATCCTGTCCGTCCTGCCGGCAAGATAGAAAGCGCTGTCCACAAGAGCCAGGGAATCGTCCATCAGGATGAATCCGCAACTCCTGATGAACCTGCGGCTCTCCTCCAGGTCGTCAAAATGTTCATGGTTACCGGTTACTGCCCAGACTCCAAGTCGTGGTTTCAGGGCGTGAAAATCTTCACTGAAGGGTTTGCCTTTCAACAGGTCGGGACGGCTGTCCACAATGTCGCCGACAACGAGTACCAGGTCGGGTTTGATTGCATTGATCATTGAAACCTTATCTTTTACCCAGTTGTCCGGTGTGTTGAATGTAAGATGAAGGTCGGAGATTATTACTACCCTGAGGCTGTCCGGCCTCCCCGACTTTTGGGGAAGTTCGACGTTGTAGCGGCTGTATATGGTCTTGTCCTGCGCCCGGTAAGCGAAAACCATTGTAACTGTGGTTACTGTCAGGATGAAGGCCAGGGCTGCAAGCCTTACTTTAGGGTTCTCGACGGTTTCTTTTTTTACTATTTTCATCTTTTCACCTAAGTATGCTATAATGCTGACGGCGAGCGTTGTAAGGAAGAGGTAGAGTCCGGCGGGGAGCCAGAACAAACCGGTTTCCAGTATTGCGATTAAGAAAAAATTGTCGGGGAAAGAAGGTACAAAATGCATGAAAGCAAATCCCATGGGAAAGGCCATTGACAGGGCAATGAGAATGCCCAGAAGAGAATATTTGACTTTTTCGCTGCCGGTGGTTTTGATCGCCTTGCGATAGATGTAATAGCCCGGAAGAAAAAGAATGCCGGAAATGACGGTAAACACAAACAGGAAAATCTGAGTGAAAAACATGAGCGTCAGAGCGCCTGCAATAGATAATACCAACAAAATAACTTTATTCTTTTTCTGCATAAAACCCCATTTTCCTTCTTTACATACGACAATTATTCTATTTCGTTGTAACTTCGAATTTATTTTATTGATGAGAGACGTGTAATATTTAGTCCTGATTATGTAATAGTAATTATTAGGACCTTCGCTATTTGTAGTGGGTAATAATGAAGAAAATCAAATGTATATTTTTCAAATCTCAATGGATACACCCCGGCTGCTGACGCAGCCACCCATCTTTTTAGAGGGGTTAAGGCCTGTTGTTACGCTCCCCCTCTGGCAAGAGAGGGCTGGGGGGTGTGTAATAGCGCTTTATTCCTCTATTTTTGTCAGATCACCTCTTGCTACTAATACCCATTTCCGTAATAATATATACTTTTAACCCATACTAAATAGCGAAGAGCCAATTAATATTTACATTATTTTCCCGGCTGATTCGATTAATACTAATTTGGCAATGAACGGTAAAGGCGCGATGGAGTTTCTTCCGACGACAAAGGAGGAGTTAAACAGGCTGGGATGGGACAGGCCCGATGTAATAATCGTGTCGGGCGACACATATATCGACACTCCATACGACGGCGCCGCTGTCATCGGCAGGACGCTTGCCGACGCCGGTTACCGCACTGCAATCATCGCCCAGCCCGATGTGAATTCGCCGGAAGATATTACCCGGCTGGGAGAACCGGCTCTGTTCTGGGGCGTAACGGGCGGATGCGTCGATTCGATGGTTGCCAATTACACAGCCCTGAAAAAGAAACGTATGCACGACGACCTGACTCCCGGCGGAGTGAACGACAGGAGGCCCGACCGTGCCGTTTCCGCCTACGTTAACCTCATCCGCAGGTTTTTCAAGAACACGGCGCCGATAGTAATCGGTGGGGTGGAAGCGAGCCTCAGGAGGATTGCCCACTATGATTTCTGGGATAATGCGGTACGCCGGCCCATTCTCTTCGATTCCAAAGCCGACCTGCTCGTCTATGGAATGGGGGAGAAGACCGTTGTACAGCTGGCTGGAGCCCTCAGGAACAGAGAGGACTACAAGTCAATAAAAGGCCTGGCCTATATTTCCAAAACTCCTCCCGAAGGCTATCTCGTGCTGCCGTCGTTTGAGGAAGTGAAAAGCGACTCCGGGAAATTCACTGAGATGTTTGAGATTTTCTACAGGAATAATGATCCCCTGAGCACAGTGGGGCTGGTTCAGAAGAACGGCGACAGGTACTGCGTCGTCAATCCCCCGCAGGACAGCCTTACAAGCGGAGAACTTGACAAAGTGTATGAACTGGGCTACCGACGCGACGTCCATCCCTGGTACAAAAAACAGGGCGAAGTCAGGGCGATCGAAACGGTCAGGTTCTCTGTCACATCCCATCGCGGCTGTTACGGCGAATGCAATTTCTGCAGCATTGCCGTACACCAGGGCCGGCGCATTGTCAGCCGCAGCCGAAGGTCCATCGTCAGGGAAGTTGAAGCGATGGCCGGGCACAAGCATTTCAAAGGCATTATCTCCGATGTCGGCGGCCCGACAGCAAATATGTACGGCAACAGTTGTCCGGTAATGGACAAAAACGGGGCCTGCCGTAACAAACGCTGCGCTTTCCCTGAAAAATGCAGCAACATGAACATTGACCACCTTCCGTCGATTGATCTGCTGAGGGAACTGAGGAAAATCGAAGGAGTCAAGAAAGTGTTCGTCGGCTCCGGTGTCAGGTACGACCTGGTAATTGCCGACGACGCGAGCGGCAGGCGCTACCTGCGCGATATTGTCGAAAACCACGTGTCGGGCCAGATGAAGATTGCCCCGGAGCATACCGACGATCAAGTCCTGAAGCTGATGGGCAAGCCCTCGAACAGGAGCCTGACTGAGTTTAAGAAGCAGTTCGACAATATGACCGCCAAAGCCGGCAAGAAGCAGTATCTTACATATTACTTCATTGCTGCCTATCCCGGCTGCGACATGGACAGGATGAAGGAACTGAACAGGTTCATCAGGAAGGAGCTTCGCCTCAGTCCCGAGCAGGTGCAGGTCTTTACGCCTACGCCGTCAACCTGGGCGACGCTGATGTACTATTCGGGCAGGGATCCCTTTGCCGGCAATGAGATATTCGTCGAGAAAGATAAGCTGAACAGGCAGAGACAAAAGGATTGCATCCTTTAACCTCAATCTGTATTGAAATATTAAACAAGTATTTGTAATAGGAATTATATTTAGAAAAATTGTATAATCATGAAAAAGGAAGGCTATGTTTTTCCAAAAAAATAAGAAGTATATCAAATTCTTCTTCTCAATTTTCATAAGTATTCTTGTTATCTGTCCGATTTTCGAATATTTTGTACTCGGTAATGATGAATCTTTCATCAAACAAATCTACCGTTATAGTGCTTTAGGTTTTTTGAGCGCAGGATTTACTACTTTTTCAGGTACCTGGATGAAAACGATGTGAGGAAAAAGAAGAAACCGGTTAAAGATTGAACCGGATTGAAAAGCCGGGTTCCACTGGTGGTTTTTAGGTTTTTCGCTGTTCAGTATGGATTTATTAGTCATGATGGTTGTAAAGAAGCAGTATTATTCTATTATTTCGTAGAGACGCAAGGCCTTGCGTCTCTACTGGTGCGGCTTTCCGGTGTTTCGTATGAGATAATTAATCGCCCGGTGCGCTTTACCCCGCCTAAATCCTCCCCAAGGGGAGGACTTGAAGAGTCGACCAGCTTTCTTAGCTTCTCCTTCCCTCAGGGGAATAATTCCCCTTGGGAATAATTCCCCTGGGGAAGGCAGGGATGGGGTGGTCAAGTTTATCAAGTTCGTAAAGATCATCAAGTTCATAAAGAA
>CAZWLN010000087.1:0-13273 GCA_964634885.1 uncultured Hyphomicrobiales bacterium
TCTTTCCCCTTCCCCTTGGGGAAGGCCGGGATGGGGTCTCTTAGTTTGTAAAGTTCATAAAGTTTTTAAGTTCTGAAAGAGAGCCCCGTATGGGCGTCACATTAATAGCAAGATGCAGGCCTGCACCTCTCTCTCTTGCTCCCTCCCCCTTACGAGAAGTATGCCTCTTTGAACCTTACGAAAGTACCCAATTATCGGTAGATTTGGAATAATTGCCTGTCATTTCCTCTTTGGCCTCATTTCTGGTCCAGGTCCAACATCCATCAAAGGACTTCTGAATAATTCAGGGTTAAGCTTTTTAATTACACCTTCTAATGAATAGAAAAGCTTATTTGTATCACAACCGGATAATAGAATTTCATTAATCAATTCATCAGTATGAGAATTGCAGCAATGATTCAGTAAATAGGTAGAATCATCGTATTTCCGGTAAAGTTCCAAGTCTTTGGAAACAAGAAAAAAAGTATTACTGTGAAGCCCAAAATGATTTAGCACGGATCTGATAATAAAACTGTCAAGTTTAATATTTGTAAGGTCCAGAACAATTGGGATGCCTGAATCAGCCAGATTAAAAATAGAATCAGGAATACTAGAATAACCTAAATCGTATTCCTTATAAAATCTTACAGTAACAGGGTAACCGTCAATAATCCTGTACCCCTGATTAAAATCGAAACAATGGGAAACGTTTTCAATCAATGAAGAGTGCGGCTCAGAAAAGAAAACCCGGCCAGCCAAATTAAGGACTAATTCAATCAGTTTGAATTTATCCGAACTCTTTTCGGGACTATCAAATTCGATGTATTTTGTCCTGCCTTTGAAATGATCTAAAGTAATGCTGCCGCCAATTCCATCGACTGAACAGCCTTTATCGCTTTCCATGTCTAAAACATTCATCTTAACCAGTTCATTATAGAAATCGATAAATATATCATCGGGTATCATGACTTTAAGAGAAGTAAAATCACAATAGCATTCATTTGGGTATTCAAGAGGAGAAATCATCATTGTAAAATAATTATCATAGGATGTAATTGTCAGGTTAAAACTTTGATGAAAAGAAGGCATCAATTGAATATTCATCATGAAGTTTTCAATCCTTTGACTATGCCTGGGATTGTTCTCACAGCCGCATAAGGCAAGCGTGAGAATGGCGGCGGCAACAATTCCAATGCTGCAAAGAAAACGATCAACGAGGCGCATACTGAAACCTTTATAATAATAACTGTTTCGTTATAATACAATGACGGCGCAAGCCAATCATTTGAGAAGTTAAGAAATATTTATGAGATTCCCTAACTGAAAATTATATTAAACGTGTTTGAAGGTAATAAGGGGGAGGAGAATGTGTTAGGGCTACATATTATGTATTACGTGCTTGACTATGCCCTGGATCTGGAACTCCATGTACGGCTCAATCCTGATGGGCAGGAATTTCTTGTTGGCTGAGACTAAGTAAACCATGCCTTTAATTACACGGAAAATCTTCACTGCCATTTCCCCGTTCAGCGCAGCAATGACAACCTTGCCGTCATCCGGTTTTTCGAACCTGTCAACGATGAGCAGGTCCCCGTCGTATATGTTCTCGTCGATCATGCTTTCGCCCGACACACGGACGAGGTAAATGTTGTTGGGTTTAGGCACAAGAAAGTCGTTAAGGTCCAGGAGCGACAGTTCCTTGTTCTTAAAGATTGTGTTGGCTTTGATGACGGCAGGTATCACCGGCGCTTCAAAGCTGTACTGGGATTTAACTTCTACTACTTTTCTTACTTTCAATCAATCCACCCGCAAAAAAATAAGCAATTTTACAATGCTTTATACAAATACTATGCCGAAACTACCATTACAGGGAGTGGATGATCTTCGTAACCACCCCGATGAGGTTGAAATCAAGATACGGTTCGATTGACAGCGGCACAAAAGACTTGTCGTCAGCCTGCAGGTACTTTTTACCGTTGATCTCGCGGTAATGCTTCAGTGTCAGTTCACCGTTGATCAGTGCCACCACAAGTTTCGAATCCTCAGGGTCCACGGCAGTGTCGATGATGAGCACATCGCCGTCGTTGATGCCCATGCGGCGCAGGTTGTGGCCGTTGACACGGGCAAAGAACGTAGCTGCCGGATGCTCTATGAGAAATTCGTTGAGATCGACAATCTTGTCGATGTCGTGCTCAACGGGAGCAGGAAAGCCTGCCGAAACGGACATCTGGAACAGAGGTATCTTGTGCCCCTTCTTGGGTTGATAAGCAAAAATTTCTAAACTCTCCATGCTGCTTCTATAGAAAGTAAACAAAACATTGCACGATGCAACATCAATTAATATTTATTATTTGTTTTGCCGATCAGTATTCCCCCCCGATCGGTCAAAGACATATAAAAATAAGATATTTATTGGTTTAATCCAAGAACTATTTCTGTGGGCGGGAAATATTTTGGTGGCTGGTTGTTAGTGGCTGGTTGCTGGTGGGGAGTGGCTCGTGGCTGATGGATAGTTGCTGGTTGCTGGTGGGGAGTGGCTCGTGGGGAGTGGGGAGTGGCTGGTTGTCAGTGGCTGGTTGTCAGTTGCTGGTTGCTGGTGGGGAGTGGCTAGTTGTCAGTGGCTGGTTGTCAGTTGCTGGTTGCTGGTGGATTGTTGCTGGTTGCTGGTGGATTGTTGCTGGTTGCTGGTGTATTGTTGCTGGTTGCTGGTGGGGAGTGGATAGTGGCTGGGGGATAGTGACTCGTGGCTGGTGGGGAGTGGATAGTGGCTGGGGGTCTGTTGTTAGTGGCTTGATGGAGATTGACGGAGTGATCGTATCAGGCCATTCAGAATTTTTCCGACTTTAGTGATTTGGTCAATTAGGATTCTATTCTGATCTATTTCAAGGTAATTAATTCTATGGGCTAATACTATCTGTGTTTCCAACTCAGCCAGGGAACCACGCGCAACAGATAAATGGTATAAGAATTCCTTTTTATGCGCTCTTGCCTGGCCTTCCGCTATATTCGACGGTATTGATACAACTGCCCTTCGTAATTGGTCTGTTATGGAAAATCTTTCTTCAATGGGAAAACCGGAGGTTATTTGATAAACAAGTTCTGCAAGGTTCATTGCCTCTTTCCAAGCTTCCAAATCCTGATAGCTTTTTATTGAACTCATAATTACCTCAGAATCTATAAAAAAAATACTATTTACCAGCCACCAACCACCAGCCACCATCAACCAATCACCAGCCACCAATCACCGACCACCAATCACCAATCACCGACCACCAGCCACCATCAACCAATCACCAGCCACCATCAACCAATCACCGACCACCAATCACCAGCCACCATCAACCAATCACCAGCCACCAACCACCAACAACCAACCACCAATCACCAATCACCGACCACCAGCCACCAGCCACCAACCACCAACCACCAATCACCGACCACCAATCACCAATCACCGACCACCAGCCACCAATCACCGACCACCAATCACCGACCACCAACCACCGACCACCAGCCACCAGTCACCAGCCACCAGTCACCAGTTACCAACTCCCACTCACCACTTCCCTTTGGCGGCAAGCAGGAAGTAGGCGGCGGCGTAAACGACAGCGCCAATCGTCAGCGACACAGTGAATCCGTACGAAAAAGCAATCAGCATGATGAATGTGGAACCAAGGACAGAAGCGGCTCCGTTAACAGAAAAGCCCCAGTCCACCAGTTCTCCCACGCGGGCTGTCCCTTTGGGGAAGGCCATTCCAAGGAAGAACGACAGGGGGGCAATCAGGACGACAGTAATCAGGAGGCGCAGCCACAGGCTTAAGGCTGCCGCTGCATAGATAATTTCTTTGTACAGGTATGCGTCCAGAAGGATGAATGCGACAATCAGCAGGAAACACAACTTGTCGCCAACCTTGCCTGAGAAGCGGCTACCGAAGCCCGAAGCGATAAGTATTACAAAGAGGACAGCAATCAGGCTGTAGAGCGATGTTCCCAAGAGAAGATTATATTTTGAAATCAGTATTACCTCGATGGACATGAATCCAAAGCCGATGGCAAAGAAGTACAGGAATGGAATAGCTTTGAGCTTAAGCCCCTTTTGCCGGTATGGCAGAAAATTCAGAGGTATGATCAATACGACAATTACAAGGATTATCACCCAGATTATCGACTTGGCGAGGGGGAAACCGAAAAATTCAAAAGGCTCCAGTTTGGTGATTGCTGTAAGGCTGAAGTTCCTCCACAGTCCCATTTGTGCAATGAAAGGCTGGTCGTCGCCTGGGGGCGTAAGGTCTATGTCTGCATTTTGGACGTTCTCCCAGCCATTATCGATGATGTCGTTGATGAGTCCGGGAAATGCACCCGCCTGCAGAGGATAGGCAATGGTGTTTCCATGATGGTCAGGCCCCAGTCCGCCGATGGCATTCTGTATTACTTCAGGGGTAAGGGGTTTCTTCGAGACCAGGAGTATGTTCCGTTTAAATTCGGGCAGGTCATAGACAGCGATGTGGCTCTTGTAGTCAGTGATGCCTAAGCGTTTCATTGCTTCGATGCATGAACTGACAAGCCTTGGAATGTAGAAATGGTGCTCCATCACTAAATAGCCGCCGTCGGTCAATGCATTCAGGTAATCGACAAAGGCTTCGGTTGTGTAAATATAATTCTCGGCGAAGGAAAATGCACCTGAGGCCAGGGCTGCATAGGAAGTGGAACTGAATGAAAAGATGATGTCGAATTTGTTCCTGAAGCCCCTGATGTATGTTCGTGCGTCTTCGGTAACGACTTTCACTTTGCTGTCTTTGTAAATATTTCCGGTAAAGTCGGCGAGGAAGCCGTCGGTCATCATATAGTTTATATAGGGGTTAACCTCGACTGCGTGCACTTCGGAAGCCCCGTGCTGAAGGGCGAACAGGACGTCCTTGCCGGCGCCGGCCCCTAAGGAAAGGAAGTTACAGGAAGGGAACTGCCCTATCAGGTATGACGGATCGATCTCAAATATGTCCATGGTTTCGTTCTCAGCGCTTCCGGGGATGTACCTGATTGCAGTTGTGCTCGCGGCATTGTCGATGATGACGCCTTTGAGCAGGGGATGGTAATCGAGTACTTTAATCTTTGCAAAAGCGTCCCAGTGCTTGTGGATGACCGGATTCTTTTCCTCGCGCTTGTTTTCGAGCAGGTCACCGGGGTAGAAAATGAGGAAGAGAGCGACGGCAACAGCAATCGATGGGATGATGAAGCCTTTCTTCCTGTTGGCGAGGAAGGCGGCGATGATTACAGGTATGGCACAGAAGAAAGCTGCTGCCTGCGTTCCGGCAATATTCATGCAGAGTATCGAGGCGGCAACTCCAACGCCGGCACCGAGCAGGTCGAACATATAGACGCGGGGCATGTCGCTGCTGTTTGTCCTGAAGATGGCGGTAAGCGCCACACCGCCGGCAAAATAGGGAGAGCCAAGCAGCAGCATCGACGCTGCCAGCTTCAATATCATCGACGGTTCCGACAGAAGCTTCGAGAAATCCATGTCGAGGGCAAACACCAGCAGAGGTGTTACTAATGTTGCCAGCCCTGACAACGACAGCCACAAACCGGGCTGCTGCTTTTTGTCCCTGTCGAACAGGCGAAGGTAAAGACCGCCGAGGCCCAGGCCGAGGATTGCCAGGGAGAGGATCAGGAACGCAAACGGGTGGAAAAACTCGGCAGAGAATATCCTCGTCCAGATGATTTCATTGGAGATCAGTGTTAATGACAACAGGCAGATAATCGCATACTTAATATTCTTCATCAGTAACCGCAAACATATTATTAGAAATACCTTTAATACAAAAATAATACTGCGCTGATAATATTTTAACAATAATTATCCTTCTTTTCCATCAAATGATTTTTTAAGGAATAACGAATTGAGGTTATTGAATGAGCGATATAAACAGAAAAGACGTACACAAGACATTGTGCAAGGTAATCGATCCCGACCTTAACAAAAGCCTGGGAGAACTCAATGCCATCAAAGATATCCAACTGTCGGACAATAAAATTACTGTCGATCTGGAACTGATACAGCCTGTCCAGTGGGTCAGCGAACCTGTACGCGAGGCGTGCACGACGGTTCTTGAAGCCGAATTTCCCGGCATGGACTACGAAATTAAGATTGACGAAGTGTTCGTCAATACATACGAACGCGAGTTGCTGCCCGGCGTCAAGAACATCATTGCCGTCGCATCGGGCAAAGGCGGTGTCGGCAAATCCGCCGTCGCTTCCAATCTGGCGGCAGCCCTCTCCCTCAGCGGTGCCAAAGTCGGCATCCTCGACGGCGACGTCTATGGACCCAGCCAGCAGCTGATGTTCGGCCTTGCAGGCGAGGAGTTCAGGAGTGAGATCGACGCTCACGGCAACCAAGTGGCCTATCCCAATGAGAGATGGGGCATCAAAGTGGCTTCGATGGGGTTCATCCTCAACAGGGACGACGCGGCCATCATTCGCGGCCCGATGCTTGCAGGCTATTTCTCTATGCTTTTCGAGCAGATCGAGTGGGGGCCTCTCGATTACCTCATTTTCGACCTGCCTCCCGGCACCGGCGACGTACAATTGACTCTCACACAGAGAATACCCCTGACCGGTGCGGTAATTGTTACTACACCCCAGGAAATCGCAGTCTCGGACGCACGCAGGGCAATATCCATGTTTAAAAAAGTTAACGTGGATATCCTCGGAGTGGTGGAGAACATGAGTTACTTCGTTCCCCCGGACATGCCCGACAAAAAGTATCATATCTTCGGTGAAGGCGGCGGCAAAACCGTAGCTCAGGAAAACCTGATTGCCTTCCTCGGCGAGATTCCCTTCGACATCAGGATGAGGGAAGGCAACGACGGAGGCACTCCTGTCGTCTTCGACCACGGGTCGGACATGCAAGCTTCAGTAATCACCGCCATTGCCGACAGCCTTGTAAGGCGCATCAGGCTCGCCAATTACGAGAAGACGGCTCAGGGCGGACTGAAGATTGAATTGTAGCTATTGTATGGCAGAGGCGCAGGGAGACTTGCGTCTCTGATCTATTTTTATTTTGATTTATTACCTGTGATTAGAAATCACTTAATCATACTCAAAACAATCGACCGGCTTCCTCTGCATGTTGCAAGCCTCAGATAATAGACGCCGTCGGGCAGCATGCTGCAGTCGAGGTGAATGTTGTGAGCGCCTTTTTCCTGAATACCTTCATTCATATCAAAAAGTTTCTCTCCCAATGAATTGTACAACTCAAACGTAACAGGCGAGGCTTCAGGGAGATAGTATTCGATGTTGGTTTCGCTGCTGAAAGGATTGGGTACCGCTGTCATCGACAACTGTCTGCTCATGCTTTCACCGGCGCTATTTTCCTTTTTACCGGCATACGGCACTCCTATGCATATAGAATCGCAACTGTAAATGTTTTCGTTGTATAGCTCATCAGGCCTGTATATATCTATCTGAGAGTAGTTTATCCTGCATGAATCCTTCACGCAGACCGTATCGCTCCCGCTGATGATGTAGAATTTCAGGCATACGGTATCTGTGATATTCCGCCTGCTGTATTTAAATGATGATTTCACGTCGAAGGGATCGCACATTTCTTTTTCGTAGTCCGACAGGAGGACGTTAACTTCGTTCAGGCTGTCGAGTTCAACGTCGCTGCCGTAGCTGTGCTCCTGACGTACGGCAATATCATAGTAGCATGAATCGTAGGGACTGTCGAATGAAAAATCATAGGTGCATGGATAGAAATTATAGCTGCCGCCGGGAACAGGAACAAGCCCGCATGAGTCGTCAACAGCAGTTATACCGAGGTGGGAATCAGTACAACAAAGCGAATCTGACACCGGACAGGACAGATGGCCGTTTCCCTGCATCCTGCAGGAATTCTTGTTAACAAGGCCACCGAAAGAATAACTGTAATCAAAAAATGTATCGGGGCTGAGGCAAATCCTGGCTATTGTACCTTCAGCGCCTCCGGGAAGGGTATCTATCGTTTGAGTATATACCTTCTTTCCGATATTATGATGGCTCCTGATTACTGCGGTACTGTCGGCAGATTCAAAACTTATGTCGTTGTTGCCTACACTGTAAGGGTATGTAAAACTTACGGGTACATTGGTAAAAGTGCATGATCCGGTATTGCTATACTTCAAGTCCCAGCAGCAATCCTCTTCCGCCTGCTCGATAGAAATGCCGATTGAGCCGTCAACAACCGAATTGCAGAAACTGCAGCCTTCTTCCGTTTTACCGACACGAAGGATACGGACATCGAGCAGCTTTCCGTCACCCGGCATCATCTGTACAGGCAACACGTCGTCCTGCCCAATGATTGTATCGATAGGCTGCATATAGGGTTCCTGGCGCCACCAGCAATTATCCAGAGTTGTACCCTTACCCAGTTCGGTTACGTGGAGCATACAATACTCGCTGGTGTCGATGGGATTGGAATAATTGAACTTCAGGTCAATCGTCCTGCAGCCCAGCCTCTTCCACCAGTACTGCCGCCAATGAGCCGCTCCGTACACAATCCGTGAAGACCCCTGCGGGTCTGCTCCGCCGAAACGACAAAGGCTGTCCATCTGCGCAGTGGTAAAGAACCGGAGTTCCCACATCATGTTTAGGCTGTCGTAATAATAAATAAGGCAGTCGGTGCGGCGGTTCTGGAGGCCGACGGTAAAGCCGGTGTCCAAAGGACGGCCGTTGTTCTGCAGCAGTGTAATATCGAAGAAAGAAGAATCATAGTTTTCGTAAACTTCATTTACAATATTGCCAATACCCTCAACTGGCTGGAACAGCTTACGGGTACGCGTGTTTGTATAATCGATATAGTCTGCAAGGACAGTGTCGGCCGCAAATTCATCCGACTGTGAGTAGAGCTTAAGGAATCCTTTGCCGTACCAGGCCTTGAGCCGCAGGTTGAGAAGGGTGGATTCGACGGCCCTAATCCAGTAGTCGGTTTTATATAGCTCGACAGTGGCGCTTTTAATGCCGATATAAATCCTCTTTTTATCAATACCCAGCATATTCCAGTCATAAGCAGTAGAATCGAAGCAGATGCCGAAATGATAGCCGGAACTTACATTAAAATCTATAAAATCGCCTCCGTTTGCGTTGCTATAGGCAAAGCCCTCTCCTTCAAACTCTTTATCATAATCTCCTTCAACATCATCTTCAAGAAAACAAATATCTGTTTCCTTGGGAAGGTAGCTGGTTCTGGGACGCGTTTTCAGGTAGTACATCACACCTTTGGCGCCGAGAATAATCGGTGAGAACAGTTGAACTCTTACTTCTTCGCCGGTCTTGGGCCTGTTCGAAAAAACAAATGTTGAGTCTTTGCTGTCGTAGCTAAGATGGCCAAGCGGCCACAGGTTTGCCCACCAGGGTTTGTCGTTGAATAAAGCCTTAGGATATTTATAGTAATTCTGGTAGAGTATTTTCTCAATGGCTGACTGTGTTGATAATGTGGGATAATATACACTGGTTTCGGAATAGGTTATTTTGTCGTAAACCGACAGGTCTTCTCCCGACAGCGGTAAAGCTACAGTGTGGGCCGGAAAGTTCTGCGGGCTGGAGCCGACGGCCTTGACAACGAACGTTTCGTAGGCGGAGTTCAACGTATCGCTGAAACTGTAAGGCGTCAAACCGGTGGAACTGTCTGAGACAAAATTATTGCCGGCGTAACCGAAATTGGCATCGAAGCTGTTTGCCTGTTGTCCCAGCAGCCAGTCAACGTTTGCCTTCCTGATATATGGGGCGGCGCACCAGTTAACATCATGGAAAAAGGTCGAGCCGCTCCACATTTCCTTCGAGGCGGTCGCTTTCAGGTATCTTTCAGGCGGGTTGTTCGGAAAGCCGTTTCCTTCGATGTATATCTCAGTCGAAACGAGCGTGTCCATCAGCATGTTGTAATACCTGCCGACGCCCCACTGGTACGGCAGCAACTCGTCAGCCCCGTATATCCTGTACAGGCGCGGGTGCCTGGGGTTGCGGGCCATGTAATCGAACAGGGTGTCGAGGCAGCGGCGTAAGAACATATCGCTGCCGCCGTGGAAAATCTTACGGGTTCTGGGGGTCTCGAACCGCAGCCAGTCTATCCCTACGTCAACCTTGCCGTAATACTTCACCCGCACGTCGATGGACGATATGTACTTCCTGACGTTCAGTGGGTTCGCCCACCAGTCGTACTTGAAGTGGGGGTTATCATCAAAAACACCTAAAGTGACTTTTCCTGTAGCTTTGAAAAAGGCCGAAAGTGTAACGCTGTTGCTGTCGGGATTGGCAGCAGCAACGTGCAGCATATTACCGGTAATGTAAAAGACTGTGGGTTTGCCGGCCGTCTTCGTCAGGGCGCGGTAAAGCCCCCTGAAGTCATTGTTGTAATTACCTGCAATCCTCCTGTTCAACGACGTATCCGTAGAGGAAAGGGAGTCGAAACAGACGAAACCGTTGCTGTACAGCGGGCGCTCTCTATCAGTAATGTTCTCCATGATATAAGGCAGTTCGACTGAAAGGATTGTGTCGTTCAGGTGGCGTTCCAGGCTGTCGGCGTTAAGCGCCCTGAGGTTCACAGACAGGTACCACTGTTTCCCGTTGAAGGGGTGATATAAAGCAATATCATTGTTTTCATTTATTAATTCTATGTGTTTAACTTTATTTGTATCATAGTATATATCATTTGTACCGTCATAGTCCAAATACCTGAGTATCGAGTCGTCAAAAATGCTGTCGAGCACAACAACAGGTTCAGTCGAGACATTGGCGGCGTGAAGGCGGAAACGGCTGTAGTCATTGCCGGAGGCTGCCGTGTCGCCGACACTCCAGTTGTGGTAACGGAAGCCATACACACCGCCGGAGGCGTCGTTCCACCTGGCGGGCCGGTTGTCGGACGTATCGACAGGCAGTGAAGGCTCGAGGAACAGGGACATACCGTTCATGGCGGAGTTATGTACCCTGTTGCACAGTTCTCTTCCGTCCGTTACATCCCACAGGCATGGAATGGCCTTGAGGCTGTCAAGTATCTGGTTGTGAATTGCGTAAGGTATGGGCCATTTTCCATCTTTATAGTACTTAGGGATTTCGTGGTAAGTTGTTACGTTCATCGTACGGTCGAATTTACTCACGGGGCCTGCCCAGTTCCAACCGATTGTGAAGGTTTCGGGCCGCTTGTCGTATATCGACAGCGTGTCTTTGTTGAAAAGCTTAGGCGGATCGACGATGTCCTGGGACATGGCTGCCGAAACGGCAAAGGCAAAACACAGGATGATTGTTGCTTTCTTCATAGTTTTACCCCGCCTTATTTGGTTATTATTACTTTAAACATTTTACTATAATTGCCAGCGCTGAGTCTAAGGTAATATGTCCCCGAAGCATAGGGACTGATGTCCAACTGCAACGTATTTAAACCTTCATTTAAAAAACTGTTAAAAAGTTCGGCTAAATTTGTACCGGTATTATCGGATAGCTTGGCAACAAGCATAGAACTCTGTGGCAATGAGAAACTCAGCGTTACAAAACTACTTGTTGGATTGGGGTAAAGCGTTTCAATACTGTCAGGGTTTTCTGTTACTCCGGTTGTCTGGAATTTTTTCATAATAAGCTTTTCTGATACGCTTCCGACAATATACCCCATATTATCAGAAACATCCAAAGTCTCCCATGACGTACCCCATTCTTGATTGAGTAATTTCCCGGTTTGCACATCCCAAACACTTAACAAATCACTTCCAACTGATGTAGCCGTCACCAAATACCTGTCGTCGGAAGTGAACTTGACCTCCTTAATAGCAGTACTTGCATCGCCAATTTGTATATATGATAATAATTGTGAAGTATTAAAATTATAAATATTAATACCTGTACTATTGGTTGTATTTTTTTCTGTAGCTAATATTTGACAATTATTAGAGAGCCAGAACCTCCAGGTTGCTTCCTCTAAAACTCCTATGCTATCAAGTGTATTGAAATTAAATATGCGATTTGTACAGTATCCTGTATATTCTATTTTATCATTACTGCCTTTTCTTTTATATTGATAATATGTTCTAAGGTAAATTTCACTAATATCGCAATTAATTTTAATGTCCAGGTTTTCCTGTTTATCCAATCTGTACTGGTAAGGATCGGATGGAATTGTGGTATCTTTTGGAATTGTGATATATTTGATTAATGCTCCTGTTTCCAAATTCCAAATCCCTAATCCGACACTTATACTGTCTTTTGTTGCTCCCAGAAGGTACTTCTGGTCTTTGGAGACGGAAAAGAGTGTAATGTTTTTCGCAAAAGGCAGGGCTGTAGATTCGTCGAGTCCGGTTTCAAGGTTGTAAAAGACAATGCGGTTGTTCTCGACGCCGTAAACGTGAGTGTCATCGAGAGAGAAAAACGGCTGCTGAACAGTTGACGGGATTTTGTCGTTTACCAGTTCACCGCTAACAACATCGAAAATTTGAATGTTAGGCGACAACCACGCCATTATCCATTTAGAATCGTGTGAAAATGTAACCGAAGAAATATCATTCTCCAGAACCTTTAACCACACGGTTTCGAACTGAGCGTAAGCGGCGGCGGACAGAAGCAAACTAAAGAATACGAGCAATACGGCAAATCTTTTCATGGCATAGCCCTCGATTAATGTTTATTATTTTTTATTTCAATTCTAATCAAAAATTAAAATTAACTTACTATTATTTATTCACAGTTTCAAATATTTCGAGTTATTCACCCCGAAGCCGGAAGCATGTGTCAGGCTGCCCGATTCGAAGGGAAGATGCCCCGCTTTATTTGGTTATTATTACTTTAAACATTTTACTATAACTTGAAGCATTTAGAGTTAGGTAATAGGTTCCCGATGCAAACGTGCTTATGTCCAACTGCAGGGTATTTTCACCTTCGACAAGGTAACCGTTAAAAAATTCGCCGATTTCAGTTCCGTTAATATCCGTGATGGTTGCCGTGAGAACGGAACTTTGCGGTAAGATAAAACTAAGAGTAACGTTGCCACTTGTGGGATTGGGATAGAGTGTTTCTATATCATTGCTATTTTCAATAACACCTGTAGTAATGAATTTCTTAAGCAATAAATACTCTGATACAGATCCGGCAATGTATTGAATATTATCGGATACATCGAGAGTCTCCCATGAAGTCCCATGCTCCTGATTCAATAATTTTCCGGTTTGCACATCCCAAACACTTAATAAATCGCTTCCTACATATGTGGCTGTCACCAAATACCTATCGTCGGAAGTGAATTTGAATTTTTTAGCAGTGTTACTGATACCAGCTTTTGATA
>CAZWLN010000088.1:0-13176 GCA_964634885.1 uncultured Hyphomicrobiales bacterium
TACAAATTTACAGTTTAAAAAAGCCTTTGTAAATCCCGTGAAATCGGCATTCTGAGAAAATACCAAACCCATGGTAATGACTATTAGTGGAATTTCGGAGCGTCTTCACGGATGTGTCTATCAGTGGAAACCGGTATGTACCCGGTACCCGGTTTTTACTTATGGATACGCAGGAGTACGGCTCCTGGTCAGGGAAGATGCAAGAAACATTGTTTGCAAAGGCGATATGCCCGATAAGGAAGAGGGAAGACATGAAATATTTCACGCAAAGGCGCTAAGCTCGCAAAGAAAGAGATTAAAGTGTTCATGATAATCATATTAATCATATAAATCACAGTTCATACTGGGGAAGAAGATTCTCACGCAAAGGCGCTAAGCCCGATAAGAAAGAGATTAAAGTGTTTACGATAATTATATAAACCACAGTTCTGACAAGTAAAGAAGATTCTCACGCAAAGGCGCTAAGCTCGCAAAGGAAGATATTTGAAAATTATTAATAAACGTCCCCTGGTGAAGCTTAGTAACAACCCCGCCGGGGGAGATATATTAACAGCAGGAAGAATGCCTGCGCTTTCTGATGACGGACTCTTTCTCCAAGGTGGAATCCGTCTTACAGTAAGCCGATCCTGAACCGTCCGAAGGTTTCAGCTCCGCCGGAAGGCTGCCTTGCCGGGGAATGCCGGAATGTGCTGTCATCGGTATCGTAAAACCCGGCTTTCAATTAATTCCTACTCACTGCTAACAGCAAAGAACCTCATTTGCACAAAAACACACAGCGCAATTACCCGGCAGCCGTCCCCGGAAGGTTTATGAATACGGCAAAAACGCATACCCTGTAACGTTTTTCGGGAAGTAAAACTACTAAGATGCAAATACTAGTTTATATTGTAACTTTTTTCAATTATTCTGTGTCATAATATTAAATTAGTTAGCTTTTTTTAGGGAAATTAATTTTAAACATGAAAAACGTATCAAATGCTGTAGATGGATAATAAGGAGTACATATGAAAAGAGTATTGGTTTATTTTGCACTATTCACATTTTCTCTTGTTGAAGTTACTTCAGAATATATTGTCGAGGAAAGGTTTTTCTCCGATAACCGTAAATTCTATGCTGAGACAATCAGGTATTCTTCATCATTAAATGATATTGAAGGCCAGACAAAAGTGTACAATGCAGAGAATAAAGACCTGGTTTACAAAGTTGACAGGTTTATCGATCCATATCGTACCTACCTGGGTAATGACGGCTTTTCTATGATTACTATAAATTATTCCTTAGACAGTATAATATGTTTTCATCGGGGGAATACAACAAAATCATTTTCAATTTCAGAACTGCTGCATTGTGATGAAATGATTGAGGACTGCGATTTGTATTATTCTAATCCGGATTTGAGAATTGTTGAAAATATGGAATTCTATAAAACTCTTAAAAGAAATCAGAAAAAGCTACAGGGTGTAAGAGATACGACAGTCACAGGCAGAAATGTATATCTGTACAGGCCCGATGCTGATCAGAACTTAGTTTTTGCAGATAAAATTCCAATATTTTCCTACAATGATACTTTATTCATCATTACACCTGAATTAACGGTATTAAGATTCTGCATCCGGACAGGTGAATACGATTCTGTAAATTATTATTCTATTGCAGAGTACCTGCGGTCTATCGGAGAATTCAAAAAAACTGATTATAAGCTCTACAATTATAAATATAAGCGTTTTCCTCTTTTGGCGAACGGTCAAAATCTAATAGATACTATTAATACAAAATTCAACTTTTTTTTCATCGATAATTACCTTCTTCCCGAAGATTCCATGATGTATTACTATATTAGTTTCCGTGGACTGGCAGGCCGCAATCGCAGGTTTGAGGTGGCAGAACTGGAGTGTGATTCCGTATTAAAAAGGGAAGAAGTAATTAAGTTCATTGAAAGCTTGCGATTTGAGGAACTCGCTATGCCGCCGGTTGTTGACAAATGGCTCTTTTCGCAGTCTTTCTATTTTCGGAACAAAGACAGCGCTATTGCTAAAGCCGAAAAACTGACAGCGGATTCCTTGGAGAGAATCGTATATAAACGAAACCTGGCAGCCGATTCAATTGCAGGTATTTACATACCGACTGACCTTAACGACTGTAACAGGCAGCTTGATTTGATATTACCTCCAAAGACATTAAAGGAAATCGATGAGATGAAATCAGCTTCAGATATGATTGAGTTTCACTTTGGCCTTGGAATGTGGATGAGAAATAATTGGGGATTGTGGATCGGATCGAGACTATCAGAATACTTTACCAAAATGGACATATGCCATCCTGACAGTATGAGTGGTGTCATCCTCGAATCATACTGGCACTACCGCCATAAAATTACTTTCATCATCGATAAGGATAGTAAACCCTGACGTGGTGGGCCGTATAAAATAATACAAAAAAGCCGAAAACCTCCCTAATGCCTCAATTCTTAGTAAGGTTGATTGGGTGCCGCAAGAAAAAAAAGCGCCCCGGAGAACCGGAGCGCCTTTTTTCTTCAGTGTTGTATGTATTGAAGCTTATTGTTTTTTGTTCAATATTACGGATTTGTTGTTAATGTGAAGCTGCTGGGATCAGGTGTACCTGTGTAGTAAATGTTAGCAGCATCTTTGAATGTCAGATAGTCAACTTCAACATAGACCGGGAAAGTATAGAAACCTTCGATTGCGTCGGGGGAAGCCCAAACTGTGCCGGGTGTAAGTGTGAATACGCCTTCGCCTGCACAAGCGTTGCTGCCGTTACCATCGCATTTTAACCAGAAATTCTTGATTGCTGCATTGTTTTTCCACAGAGGAGTAGTTGCGGGTGTAACGCCATGGCCTTCACCGTAACGGTCGCCGATCTGGGGGTTGTTTGTGTTGGCAATGAACTGGCCCATTGTACCGCTGAGAACAAAGTGCTCGCTGTTGAATGTCTGTGCATTAATATTAATTGCGGAGTGGCCATTTGCTTCATATTTCCAGGTGCTGCCTGTGATGAATACGTTGTTTGTGGCTTCGTCTGTTGTACCTTCATAGTTTGCATAGGCAACGGAACCGTCGCTGCCTGTCGAGCCGAATTTTGCGGTAGCTTCGAAGGGCCAGCCGTTGCCGCCTTTAACTTTGAACTGCATATTGTAGGCTGAGCCAAGGTCTTTGGCACCGTCGGGGTTCAACCAGCCAAGGTAAATGTTGCCGGTAACATTGTTGATGTCGATCTCGCAAATAACGAATACTTTATATTCGCCTGTTGCATAGTCGAATGAATAGTCATTAGTTTCTGTGTAACCGTTGGTTACGTTGTTGTCGGCGTTCCAGGGGCCGGTTGACTCGGCAGCGGGTTCTGCTGCGAAAACAAATGATGCGGAAAGAATGAGAGCTGCAAAAAGTGCAAAAAACTTCTTCATAGAATTACTCCAGTAATTTGTTTTTAAAACTATATGTAGTGGATTATTTTTCATTTCTTCTTTTTTCAATCCTGTATTTTTCAATTTCTTTTCTTTTTAAACAATTTCACTTTCGAAACAATTTGTTTTAAAAGCACGGTACAAAATTACAACAAAAAAAAGGCCTTGTAAATCCCGTGAAATCGGCATTCTGACAAAATACCAAGCCCATGGTATTGCTTATAGGTGAAATTCTCTCCGTGAAATCACGGAGCGGCTATCCGTAAAAATTGGTATTGAAAAACTGCATTAATAAACCGGCAATTATGTGCTCTAAGCAGTGCTATTCAGTTCTTTCGCTGTTCAGTAGTGCAAAACATTTATAATAAATATAATGATAGGTATAAATTCGTATAATCTATTTGTTTAGTAGAGTAGCAAGGCATGGCGGCACCTTCCGGCTTTCTTTGAACTTGACGAACTTTATAAACTTTATAAACTTGACCACCCCATCCCGGCCTTCCCCAGGGGGAAGGGGTAAGAAGAACCCGCTTTTCCTTCTTTCTTTACAAACTTGATGAATTTTATAAACTTGAAAACTAACAAACCCCATCCCGGCCTTCACCAAGGGGAATTATTCCCCAAAGGGGAAGGAGAAAGAAGCGCCGGCATTTTCTTCTTACTATTAATATGGCGCCCCTCTGGGGCTATTTCAACCGAATGAGAATACTTATTTTTATTTACTCTCTTTCTTTGCGAGCTTTGCGCCTTTGCGAGAGACATTTCTTGTGTTTCCCTCTATCTTAGCGCCTTTGCGAGCTTTGCGCCTATTAACATGGCGCCCCTCTGGGGCTATTTCAACCGAATGAGAATACTTATTTTTATTTACTCTCTTTCTTTGCGAGCTTTGCGCCTTTGCGAGAGACATTTCTTGTTTTTCCCTCTATCTTAGCGCCTTTGCGAGCTTTGCGCCTATTATCATGGCGCCCCTACGAGGCTTTTCTTCTAACTTGATGAACTTTACAAACTTGATAAACTTGATTACCTTGCATTCATGTAGCTGTAAACATATATGCACTTCAGTACCGACAATCAGAACAGGTTGAAAGCAACGCCGACCTGCAGCGCTTCCTTTGTCTGAAGTTTAATGGACTGGCTCTTTTCATAAACCAGGATATAGTTGAAATTCACGTTAAGCCAGGAGTTGATCTTCGCCGTAATCTGGTTGTCCCACCTGACGTCCCAGACGTCGAGATGGTCAAAACGGGTAAACAGCCTCAGCTTGGAAGTGTACAGTATGTTCTCGGCAAGCGGCAGATTCAGGTCGGTTACCGACTCGACACCGGTTTCAAGTTTGAACGCTTCCACTTTGTCTGTTGTGGCGGGGTCATCGCTGTATTGCCTCAGTTTATTCGTAAATGTCTCCTGGATGGCAATGCCGAGCCTGGTTTTTACAATTTTGTCCTTATCGAACGTAAAACCAAGGCTCTGGGTGACATAGCCCGGATCGAAGAAGTCGGCAATCTTTTCTTTCGTAGTGTCAGATGTGTATTTGTAGCCTGACGTAATCGCTGTCCTGACGGTATTGCTAAAGAACGGATCGACAGCCCAGCCAAATTTAAGTGAGTATATTGTTTCGAGGTAGAACTCGTTGTCATTGGTCTTGAAGTCAGCGTTGCCGATCTTTGTACGGCCATAGGTCAGCTTGAGATAATTTTTTAAGCCCCAGGTCTTTGTATAATAATTCAGGCCGAATATCCCAAAAACCGAGTAGGTAATTGAATTGTCTCCACCCTGAGTCCAGTTGCCGAATGCTATCTGGCTAATGTTTAAACCGGCAACCCCCTTGGGTATCCATGTATTTACAAGGGTGTCGGGCTGCTCCTGCGAATAGGCAGAACAGCATATAAATAAAAAAAGAATAAAAATTCTTATTTTCATAATAAACCCCTAATAAATTGATAATATTAAACGTCATTGAACTCGAAATGACAATATAAGAGAAAAAAGTATATTTTTGTTGTAAATTTACGATAATAAAAGAAAATTAGTTGAGGATTTTAACATTTTGATAAATGGTGTACAAATGACTGACAGTAAGATAATCGACGGCGTAAAATTGGATTCAGTATTGGCAGCAACCAGCAAAGCCGACAAAAAGAGGATTGAAGAGATTCTTGACAGGGCTCTGGAACTGAAGGGACTGACACTCGAGGAAGCAGCCGTATTATTAAACCTGGAAGATGAAGACGACATGCAGAAACTTTTCCACACTGCTTTCCGCATTAAGGAAGAGATTTACGGTAACAGGCTCGTACTGTTTGCCCCTCTTTATATTTCCAATTATTGTTCCAATAACTGCCTCTACTGCGGATTCCGCGTGGACAACACAGACCTTCCGCGCAATGTCCTGTCCCTGGACGAAATCAAGGAGGAAGCGCTTGCCATTCTCGAACAGGGTCACAAAAGAACTCTGATGCTCATGGGTGAACATCACAAGAATTGTACTTTTGACTACTTCGTCAAAGCCATCGACACGGTTTACAGCGTCAAGGACTCGAAAGGCAGCAGCATAAGACGAATTAACATCGAGATTGCACCTTTGACCGACGATGAATTCCAGGTATTGAAGAATGTAAAGATCGGTACTTATACTGTGTTCCAGGAAACTTACCACGAACCGACATACAAAACAATGCACCCCACAGGACGAAAGGCAGATTACAAATGGCGAATTGAAACCATGGACAGAGCCCTTCAGAATGGTATGCACGACGTCGGAATCGGCGCCTTGTTCGGATTGTATGATTATAAATATGAAGTTCTCGGCCTGATGCAGCACGCCGAACACCTCGACAAAGAATACGGCGTTGGACCTCATACCATCTCCATCCCGAGAATCAGGCCTGCAAGCCATGCACCCATTTCCACTCATATTCCATACCCGGTTGACGACAGGAGCTTCAAGAAATTAGTTGCCGTCATCAGATGCTGCGTACCCTACACTGGAATGATACTTTCAACCCGCGAGAAAGCAGACCTGCGCGACGAACTCTTCAACCTGGGCGTATCGCAGATCAGCGCAGGCTCCAGGACTAACATCGGCGGTTACAAACAGGCCTTGATAGGCGACGACAACCCCGGACAGTTTGACCTTAACGACTGCCGTACTTCCGGCGAAGTAATCCAGGACGTAATCAGGAAAGGTTTCGTACCTTCCTTCTGCACCGGCTGTTACAGGCTCGGAAGGGTCGGAAGCGACTTCATGGACCTGGCAAAACCCGGCCTCATCAAACTGAACTGCCTGCCGAACGCGCTGACAACACTTAAGGAATACCTCGTGGACTACGCTGACGAGGAAACAAAGAAACTCGGCGAAGAACTCATCGAGAAAGAACTCAATGAGATTCCTGCAGAATCGCGCAGAGAGAAAACTGTCGAATACCTGAAAAAAATAGAAGCCGGAGAAAGAGACTTGTATTTCTAACATAAAAAGAAACACTATATGCGTAAATTGTTAGTTCAACTTTTTATTTTAATGGCAGCCGTTACTGCCTGCTTTTCACAGCCGGCCCTGGAGATTGTCGGCGGCGACACATACGAATGGCCCTTCAGCTATCCTCCCGACAGCCCCCTGCTGGCAAAGATCGTACTGAAGAACAGCGGCAACCAGTCGCTCCATTTCGAGTATATCAAACCGTCATGCAGTTGCACATCGGCTCCACTGGAGAAAAGCAGCCTCGAACCCGGCGAGACAATGGTCATGAATGTCAAAGTCGAGACGAAAGGCTTTAACGGAAAAGTGACCAAAACGATGGACATCAGGACTAACGATCCTGTCCAGCCCGTCCGCACACTGACATTACTGTTCGAAGTACGCTATCCCATCGAACTGCTTCCCAAAGGATTCTTCGCCTTCAGGAAACTGACAGTTGACTCCCTCTCCCGCTCTGAATTGAAATTGAAAAATTCTTCCGAGCAGACAATTACTTTTACTGATTTTACGACTGAACCTGCCGACGTAAAATTTAACCTGCAAGGTAAAAAAGTATTGAAACCCGGTCAGGAGATCGACATCTGGTTGGACGCAAAACCAACGAAAGAAGGCCCCTACAGTTGCTCCGTGAAAATGAAAACAGATTTCCCCGACATCAAAGAAGTTGTGATTTACGGAAGCGGGAAAGCTAACCCACCGGGTAAATAGCAGATCTATAAGTAAAA
Organism: uncultured Hyphomicrobiales bacterium; assembly: GCA_964634885.1. Taxonomy (GTDB): domain Bacteria; phylum Bacteroidota; class Ignavibacteria; order Kapaibacteriales; family UBA2268; genus DAINRZ01. Next base: position 7,622 of record CAZWLN010000088.1, read on the forward strand.
TCTACATGATAATAATCTAAAGGCGGCCAATCAAACCGCCTTTTTTTGTGTTTGACACCTTGTTGTTTTCGTATTTGTTATGACATTCTTAATATATTTTCATCACAGGCCTGAGAATTTAGCCTTCATAAATCGCCGCTGAGAGCTTTTCATCCGTGTATTTGATGGTAAAGCCGGCTGAAGAAATTTATAAGATGGACTCCACCTAAGGAGTCTGGGCAGCGGGAAAGATTGACTTCACCTTAAGATTACAAGCCAAGGTGGAGTCCATCTTGACTCCACTATTTTCCTTTGTTACCCGCCCAAGCCAGAAATGGCGGAACAATTGGAGGAATGTTATGCTATAGTGTGAGAAATGACTTCAGCAACACTAATAAATACGGGTTGTTAATGAATAATGATTTTACTCCATCTCGTGTTTTTCAACTTTATACTTTCCATCGGAACTTGGAATGAAATCAAACAACCTGTAAGAACATCCTAATTGAATATTTAAACTGTGATAGTTCTTTAAGTTAATGAAGCAATCTAAGTATGAAATTTTAAGGAATATTTTTGCTTCGGGCCCAAAACCAATATAATCCACAATACTTAATGGACTATGTTGTTTGGTATAATATGCCTTCTTTTTATCAAATATAAAGCATACTTCTCCTGAGTACTCAATCTCATGGAAATCAGGAGACGGGAGAATGGTACTGTATGTTGATTGCAATTGCAACAAAAAACAATTATCAATTGCGGCTACAACTAAGAGTCTTCCACCCAAATCACAACCGTATATTTTCGTAGAATAGCGGTTGAGAGTATCATCCTTGGTCAGCCGTGAAGAATTGAGTGAGGTCCATCCCAATATTGGTTGTAGTAATACCCTTATTTTACTATTATTTAAAGATTCATAATTTTTGCCATAGGCGTATCCATAACCAAATTTTATCCATTCCATTTTATAGTTATAGTATCCTGTCTGATCATAGTTTAAATTGCAAATTTTAATGTTACGGTAAAAAGGCAAATCATATGAACACGCTTTGCTAAAGAAGTCACATTCACCCAGACTCCACTTGAATTGGATAGAAGGCTCTGAAAAATTTCGAATCTTAGCTCCGAATATAAAACCTTTACTGTTTAACATTATTTCAGATTTTAATAAGTCGTCAAATTGATTATATTTAGTATAATTAATACATCCAAAATTGGATTCAATGTACAGGGCACTCTCTTTCTGCTCAGGAAAATACTGGAAATATGATTCTGTTACAATTGATGGGTTTAAAGCTCCGGAAGCATTTATAGTTAAAGATAGTAAAAAAGCAAATATTAATAGAAAAATTTGATTTTTCATAGAAATAACCAATTTTATAAACAATTCATTTTAAAATATGAAAAAAACTTGATTGTAAGAAATGTTTTATTGTTTTAAAAACAGGAGAAATAGTATCCGGAGGAAAGTGCACCTGACAGCTTTTACAAGACGTTGGCGCCATCTCGCAGGTGGATTCCTTCTCGGGGGCCATCGTGAAATGGATTTGTTACCCGGCCCAAGCTGTAATTGAAATGGCTGTCGGAGTAGGGGAACACTCGTGACGGGATTTCTTCTTCTGGCTTAATTAACTTGATAAACTTGAAGAACTTGACAACCCCATCCCAGCCTTCCCCAGGGGGAAGGAGAAAGAAACAACGGGGTTCTTCAAGTCCTCCCCAATGGGCAGGATTTAGGTGGGGTTGTCTCTTCTGAACTTTCCGAAGTTTGGGAGTCTTCGGAAGGTTACAATCGACAAATAATTCTCAAGAAAATTTTAAATAATAAAAAACCTGTGCAACTTTTATCGGGAATAGTCTTCTAATAGATATATTATGTTGTTAATTTCAGGAGCTATGCACTATGAAAAACACTCTAATACTCTTTTTGTTATTGTCAATGTCTGCCTGCATTCCCCATATCGGGAGATATTACCAGATCTATACCACCGTGTCTGACGATGTGCCTTTCGAAAACGAACAATTTGTCTATCAAAACGATGACATTGCCGTATATTATTATTTTTGGGAAGACTACGGCAACTCCGGTTTCACGATATTGAATAAAACTCAAAAAAGTCTTTATCTGAACGTCGAAGAGTGCCAGTTCATCATCAACGGTTTCGCTTTTGACTATTACCAGAAACGCACTTACGGTGAATCTTCTTCCTCATCCATCAGCCGCGGAAACGTTACGACATCATTAAATACTTTTACTCAAAGAGAGCATGACAGGGAAAAATCGACGAAGAATGAAAAACAGTATATTACAACAACATCCAATAATCAGATCGATTACACACAAAATTCTGTAAATTTCCGCGAGAAAAAAGTAGTTGTAATACCCCCGGGAGCAAAGAAATCTTTTTTTGAATACAAAATTGCTCCTTCGCTCTATACCGACTTCGGGTTGGTCAACCATCCCTATCCCGACGAGATCGACACCCTGAAATTCAGCCACAGGGATTCCCCGATAATTTTTTCAAATTTTATTACCTATTCATTAGAAAGGGAGTTTAAAGAAAAGAAATGCCTTCGGCACGAATTCTGGGTATCCGAGATTTTCAACCTGCCCTGGGGACTGGCGGTAGAAGAGGTAGTACTAAAGAATCCGGGAACAAAATCTTTTATTCAGTATGTTCCCAGGTACCAGTCGGGGAACAGATTCTACATAGAATACTAACAGACATACCTGATAATTGTGAATTGTCCCCGACACGGGGCCTTTTTTTTTATTAAGCACCTACCGTCAGTCGGATTTTTTCACAATTTCGAGCAGCTTCTCAAGTTTTTTCTGAAGCTCGTCAAGCTTCTGCAACTCTTCCAACAATTTCTTTAACGATTCCATAGCCCCTTCATTCCATGTTTTTTAGACTTTTTATAATTATTACGAATCGAAAGACTTCTTTTTTCTGAATTGTTTTTTTAAATAATTTGAAAAATTTCTTAAATTGGATGTATTATTGAATCTCATATTACTAATATTATTATATGTATTTGAAAAAAATAATATTTGATATAAATCGGGCTAAATATATTTTGATATTTTTTCAATGATGATGAATTACATAGAAATATTTGTATTTTCAGTATGAATAATATATTTCAAAATAGTAATAATAAATATTGTATCATTCGATGAGGTTCAATAGTTATGAAGAAAGATACTCATTTTTTAGCAAATAAAGCTTATAAAAATTGTGAATTCGAAAAAGCTATAGAGTATTATAGTATATTGTTGAATAAAGAAATTCAATTCGAATATTACAAAAAAAGAGGATTATCTTATTTTCGTATAAATGACTATGAAGAAGCAATAAAAGATTTTACTAAATATTTAATGAACTCCCCAGATGATTATGATATACATTATTTCAGAAGTGTAGCCTTTTATCGTATCCAAAAATATGATCAATGTATTAAGGATTTAGATAAATCTATAAAATATAAATCTAATCGTTCAAATTTTTATTATCTGAGATTTCTTTCAAAGTTTCGATTGAATAACATTAATGGTATTAATGATCCAAATGACAATTCATATCAAGACTATCAAAAGGCAGTAAAAATTTATCCAAACATTGTTAATATATTCGAGGACTGGGGGTTTAAAATAGAAAAAGCATATAATCTAAATTCTATAGATGGAATAAATATAGCAATACATGATCATCCCAAAGAATTGTTTTTATATACTCAAAGAGCAAAGTTATTTAAGCAATGCAATAATTACAAAGGTGCTATCAGGGATTTTAAAAAAGCTCTACGTATTTCTCCTGATATGCAAAATGTTTATAAAGAGTTAGGTGAGCTTTATTTGAATTTAGATGATTATACTAATTCTAAAAAATATTATAATAAATCATTATCATATGATAATTCAGATTATGAAATTTACTATAAACTAGGTACTATATGTTCAAAATTGGGAGAATATGAAAACGCAATATTTTATTATGAAGAATCAAGTGGTTGGAATCCACACTATTATCAACCAATATTAGAAGAAGGGAAAATAAAACAGCTATTAGGTAAATTTAAAGAATCAATTGAAGACTTTAATATATGTATTGTTATCGATTACAGTTTAGCAATATTTTATATTGCACGAGCTAAATCCTTTTTATTCATAAATAATTTTAAAGGTGCCATAGATGATATTAAAACATATAATGAATTGATTGGTGATGATAGAAAGATTACCTACCTTTTAAAATCGAGTAATTTTGAAGGTATATCACTTAACACAAATTTTGATTTCCAAGTCCAAATATATCCTGATACTCCAATTGAATACGAAAAAAGAGGTAAAATTCGATATCATTTTAATGATTTACTCGGAGCTTTTGAAGATTTTAACTATGCACTCAATAAAGATAAAAATAAAAAGTTTAAATACTATAATAATATTATCAAATTATATATAGAACTTAATGATTTAAATACAGCTTTAGCTTATTTAGAATCTGCATTAGAAAGAAATGTCATAGATAAGGTAAAGTATGAAAAAATAGGTAATGAAATAATGAAATCATTGTAATTGTAACGAGAAATACCTTATCAATTTAATTTCTTGCTGAAATATTTTTTCAATAATTCCAAAGAGCTTTCCTTTTCAGTAGTTATACAAATAGATATAATCATCGAAATTTTCGTTTCTTAGTGAAATTTATCTTAATACTCACTTTGTCAATTTCTAGAATTAGCATTATTCTGTACTTTAAACTCATCCATAACTATAAATTCCCGGCAAATGGACTATGAATTTACTTTTACCAGGTGATATTATATATAATATCAAATTTCGATATAATTTGGAAACCAATAGATGTACAGGAGGTCGAAGAGTGTGTGAAGTTGATAATAGAAAAAATAGAGGAAAAGGACCCTGATCAATTCAATGCTTTACTTGAATCTATAAAGAAAAAGCAAACCATTACTAAATAAACAAAAAACCCTGACAACATCCGCCGTCAGGGTTTTTTAAATTTAGCTTGGCAGCGACCTACTCTCCCACACGGGACCCCGTGCAGTACCATCGGCGTTAAGACGCTTAACTTCTCTGTTCGGAATGGGAAGAGGTGTACCCGTCATGCTATAACTACCAAGCAATATTTTTAAAGAACGTTTTGAGGTTTGGAAAAGAGTCCAATAAATCCTCCCGATTCATGAGGAAGGGTAGAAGCACACTTAGTGCCAATCCAGGAAAATTTTAAGGTAAGCCCTCGGATTATTAGTACTTCTCCGCTGAATATGTTACCACACTTACACGTGAAGCCTATCAACCAGGTAGTCTACCTGGATCCTTACATAATTGAGATACCTAATCTCGGAGTAGGTTTCGTGCTTGAGATGCTTTCAGCACTTATCCTTTCAGGACATGGCTACTCTGCAATGCTGCTGGCGCAACAACAGACTCACCGTCGGTCCTGGCATTTCGGTCCTCTCGTACTAGAAACGGGTCTCCACAAGTATCTTACGCCCACATAGGATAGGGACCGAACTGTCTCACGACGTTCTGAACCCAGCTCACG
>CAZWLN010000089.1:0-12763 GCA_964634885.1 uncultured Hyphomicrobiales bacterium
ATACAGGTAACCGCTCAGTACGCCGGCTGCCATTGCCAGGAATATCCAAAGTGTAAGGTATCTGTCGAGGAAACTGAGTTTCCCTGAAATTTTTTCCATTTATTCCTCTAAAATGTCTGAAAGGTTGTTTTGCCAGGTAAGCATCAGCCCTAATGAATAGGCGTTGGACAACTGCTTCCCGTTATAGTATTTGTAGAACGGCAGGTCGAACAAAGCCGTAAAGTAGAAATTATCAATCTTATAGCTTATCTGGGGCGAAGCGACAAACAACAGGCTGCCCGAGTCACGGACGTCACGGCCAGCGTATTGATCTTTTGCCCTGTATTCGTTCCTGACTTCGAGTGCGCCGCTCAGGTTATCAATTATCGATTTTGAAACCAACAACGATGAGAATGTCGAAAAGCCGTAGAGGTAGCTTTTGCTGTTTTCGGCATTAAACTCAGCCCTGTTAATCAGGAAGAAATGCAATCCGCTGCTTTTGTAACCCTTGTGGAGGAACGAGTGGACAATCAGGCCAAAGGCTCCCGTCGAAGGTAAAATATTCTGTGGCGCCTTGTCTTCAGTGAAGTTCAGCGGCACCCTGGCCCCCAGGCCGGCAGTGTATTCCCATTCATCGACCATGCTGCTGTATATGTTATACTTGGCAGAAAGGCTGACGTGAGAGAAACCGCTGCTGTACAACCTGTACTGGAAGAAGTCCTGCATCTTCTCAGCGAAATAGCCCGATTCGAGTTCCAGGGTCAGGTCTTCCGTCAGGCCGTAACCCGCGTTGATTCCAACATACTGGTAATAGTAATCTTTCACCACCCTGCCCGAATCTGTTTTACTGTCTCCAGCAAAGTAATCATTGCCGTAGCCGTATCTGTAGAACATTGAAGCCCTGAGGTGGCCTTCACGCAGTACACCTATGTTTGCCGAACCGCCAATCGGCGTAAGGCCGCCGACAGCAGCCCCGCCCATGCATGTACACTGGGCAAATGCCATCTCCGTTAACACAAGAGCTGCAATTATGACAACAATAAATAGTTTCATATTAATATTTTATTTTTCTGTTCAACAGCATTATAATGTCTGGTAAATGAAATAAAGGCCGCCGAAGATCACCAGGACTCCGCACACCCAACGGACATACTTAAGGGAGCGGGATTTGCCCGACCAGTCGAGATATTGCTGTACCTTACCGGCCAGAGTCCCGGCTATTACAATCACTAAGCAGTGCCCAACGGCAAAAACCATCATCAGTATTACGGCATTCGGCAGGTTTGTACGACCGATTTCAAACACAACTCCAAGCACCGGAGCCATGAATGCAAATGTACAGGGGCCAAGCCCGACTCCAAACAGCACACCCAGTACAAGGGCTGCGAGCAGGCCTTTCTGTTTTGTTCCGCCGATTTTCAGCCCTAAGCGCGACAGGTCAATCACATCGAAGAAATACAATCCGACGACGAAAAAGACAGCAGCCACGAGATAGTTGCCTACTACTCCGGTGTCGCCGATGATGCCCCCGAGGGATGCCGTAATCACTCCGATCAGGGCAATGGTAAGCATTATGCCAAGGGCAAAAACAAGGGACAGAGTGAATGATTTCTTAGCCGTAACACCCGCCTGGGTATTGATGAAGCCGATGACAAGCGGAATGCTTGACAGGTGGCAGGGGCTGAGTACAATGCTGAGTATGCCCCAGGTAAAAGACGCAATAAGCGCCAGCCCGTAATTGGCATAGAGCAGTTCATACAAAGAATCGAATATATCCATGTCACCCCTTCGCTTTAACGCCCTGGCCCTGGAGTATCTTATCTATCTCTGCCAGGGGATAATAGCCTTCGTGCCTGTGGAATTCTTTACCGTTCCTGTCGATGAACACCTGGGTTGGGATCAGTTGTATCTTGTATTCCTTTGCCCTGGCCGGTTCCTTGTTAACATCGTAGAAAACGACTTTTACCTGGGCGCCGTATTTCTTCTCTACTTCTTTCATCACTTCCTGCATTTTCTTACAGGGAATGCAATTCACAGAGCCGAGCTCGACGAACGTTACGAGCGGAGCGCTCTGTTCTACGCTGCCTTCCTGGACAGGAGCCGCTGTTTCAGTCACTGTTTTCGTCGTGTCGGCATTCTTTCCGTCAACGGACGGTTTGTTGCAAGCGCCCAGCAGAACTGCCGCGGCAATCATAATAATCGGAAAATACTTCATATTACTGCGCCTCCTTCAGCCATTTCAGAATATCGCTGTCTTTGGGCACAGAGCCGTAGCTCACCACTTTTTCGTTGACGACCAGACCAGGAGTCATCATGATGCCGTACTTCATGATGTCCTGCAGGTCAGTTACTTTTTCGACGACCGCATCGATGGCGTTAGCGGCAATGATTTCTTTCACTTTCTTTTCGAGATTAGAGCACTTGGAACAACCTGTCCCGAGAACTTTCACATTCATAGAACACCTTTTAATAATTAATCATTCAATAATTTTTTGACTTCTTTTTCTACGTATTTGCTGAATTTGTCGTAATCGCTGGAATAGTCCCAGATCTTGTCGAGGTTCTTCCACTTGACGACCTTGCCGTTAACGCGCTTCCTGATGATGAGCGTCTGTGAGTCAAACTTGTAATCATCCTGGTAGTGCTGGTTTTCAGGCTGGAGGAAATCGAGCGAGGTATAGGTCAGCGTCTTGTTTTTCAGTTCTTTCGAGAAATAGAAATCGACGCTGTTTTTCACGAACTCCTCGATTGTCAGGCAGCCCTGGCAGCGAATGGTAGCGTGGAAATACAACACATCGACAGTTGCCTTGTTTTGTTTTGCGTCAAGATCGCCTGCCAAAAGCAGTACCAGAAGCGGCAGGGAAAGGATAAACATTAATTTTTTCATAGATTAGCTCCGTTGATATATTCTTTTAATTCATTGACTGTCGGGACTTTACCGTAGAAGATCAATTTCTCGTCGATGACAAGTGCCGGTGTTTTCATTACTCCGTATTCTGCAATTTTTGCATAGTCGGAAATTTTAAATATCTCAGCATCAATATTCAGCTCCTTTACTGCAGTGTGTACCCTTTGTTCGAGTGTTTTACAGTTGACACAGCCGGGGCCAAGTACAAGTATATCCATTTGTGTTATCCTTTATGTTGTTTAAAATATCTTCAATTAATTTTCAAATATCGAATTTCAAATATCAAATGAAAAAGTATAATGACATTTATCATTATTGAGAATAAAATCAGTCTGTCTTGTATATCAAACTTACCTTTCATATCAATTTTCCCATTATATTCATTCTTTTTTACTTTAATATTTGTAGTTATTATTCATCATTTGATATTTCATAAAACCATTCTTATCTGCTAATCCATTAAAACACAATATTAAACAAAAATCCGACAATCATAATACCCACGGCTACTATTCCAATGAACGTGAACAGCAGAGGGTACTTCAGCACTTTCTTCAGGATAATCGCTTCGGGCAGCGACAGTCCTATTACCGCCATCATGAAAGCAAGAGACGTACCAAGCGAAGCGCCTTTCTCGAGCAGCACCTGGACAATCGGAATTATTCCTGCCGCATTCGAGTACATCGGCACGCCGAACAGCACTGCCAGCGGCACCGAATACCACACATCCTTACCCATGAACGAAGCCATGAAGTCCGCGGGGACATAGCCGTGTACACCCGCTCCAACGGCAATGCCGGCAACGATGTATATCCAGACCTTGGAAACGATTTCCTTCACTGCAGTAAAGCCCGCATCGATCCTGTGGTTGAACGTCGTTTTTTCTTCGGCCATCTCTAATTTCCCGGCTTTAACCTGATAGACCCAGTCCTGTACCCATTTTTCCAACTTAAGCCTGCCGATGAGCCACCCGGAAAAGATGGCAATGGCAAGTCCTGTGGAAACGTAGATCAGGGCCGTCTTCCAGCCGAACAACCCAAAAAGCAGCACAAGAGCCACTTCATTGATCATCGGTGCGGCGACGAGGAAGGAAAATGTTACTCCCAGGGGTATCCCGCTCTCGACAAAGCCCAGGAACAAAGGTATTGCCGAACAGGTGCAGAAAGGAGTGACAATGCCTAAGGAAGCGGCCATTATGTTGCCGGCAAACAACGGTTTGCCCTCCAGAGCTTTCCGGGTCTTCTCCGGCGAAAACCAGCTCCTGATGATTCCGACTGCGAAAACAATCAGCGTCAGCAGCAGGAGTACCTTGGGTACTTCGAAGATGAAGAACCACACTGCTTCCGACAGGTGGGCTGCTCTGTCCATCCCGAAAACATCATAGACTATTAAGTTGGAGATGGGTTCGAGGTAGTGATAGACGGCCGCCCACACGGGTATCAGCATAATTGGGATTAGTACTTTGTGCCTTTTGAAGACTGAACCGGCAACCTTACTGCCTTCAACCATTACATTCATTTCCTGCATCTTACTTGTCTGCTCTAACAGTGATACTTACTATTTCTACTCCCGACTGCCTGAAAGCCTTAAGCTCATCTTCACTAAGGACACCGAGCAGCGCCTCGTCCGGAAGTTCAATTTCCTTTTCTTTTGCAATCGTAACACCGGTGAAACCGGTCCTGTCGATGATGCCTAAGTATCTCTCCATCGGTAGCGCCCCGGCAATGCACCCTGTGTACAGGCCTACAGCTTTTTTCATTTTTTCCGGCAATTCACCTTTGATGACGACATCCGAAACACAGAAATGGCCCCCTGTTTTCAGTACCCTGTATATCTCGCTGAAAGCCTTACTCTTGTCGGGCACTAAGTTCAGGACGCAGTTGCTGATCACTACGTCCACAGAGCCGCTTTCGACGGGCATATTCTCTATGTCCCCTTTTCGGAAACCGACGTTCTCGAAGCCGAGTTTCCGCCGGTTTGCCTGCGCCTTGGCAATCATCTCGTCGGAGAAATCTATGCCGATGACTCTGCCGTCTTCTCCTACCAGGTTATGTGCTATGAAAACATCGTTGCCGGCGCCGGAGCCAAGGTCGAGAACCGTGTCTCCGGGTTTGATTGCCGCGTATTCCGTCGGCAGGCCGCAGCCGAGCCCAAGGTCGGCGTCGGGGACATAGCCTTCGACTTTGCTGTAATCGTCGCTGATGTTTGTAATATCGGTCTCTGTACCGCAGCAGCCACAGCCGCAGGACTGGTTCAGAACCGCTAACTGGGAATATTTTTCCCTAACCGCATTTTTAATTTCTTCCGGATTTTCCATTTTTCTATCTCACATCTTAAAATTAACATTAAATGATTTATATCAAGGATTGATCAATACCTTTAATTTCTCGTAGAACGGAGGCAGAACCTTCTCATAAATATCTATTATTTCATTTTCATATTGTCCCATCGGCTTTACGGGTATCAGATCCAGGACGGTTTGCTTCGGCAGTCCGCTTTCAAAAATCAGATCGGCCATTCCATGCAGCATCTTTTTCACACCGGCTTTCGCCTCTTCTTCCGACAAGCCGAAAGACTGCGCTTTTTCCAGAAGTTCATAGACCTGGAAAGCCAAATATGTCGGCCCCATGGCGGTAATTAACGCAAACGCCTCAATCTTCGCTTCCTCAACCTCGGGACAATCGCCCAATAACTCCAGCAATCCTTTCAGTTCCGCCAGTTCCGCCTCCGGAATTGCATCTGAATAGGCTGCCGGGCAGAAGCCCTGACCGACAAAGGAAGGCGAATTGGGATTGAGCCTGGCTACTTTCCTGTTCCCGGCCAGGCAGGCCTGCAGGCTTTCAATTGAAATCCTCGGAGACAGCGATATTACTATGGCATTCTTATTCATCTGCTCACTGTATTTCTTCAGGAAATCGATTATTACAGGCGGATGGAGCGAAATGAAAATATAGTCCGACTTAAGCGCTTCTTCGAAGTCATCCTGATGAATGTCGATGTCCGGATAGTCGGCTTTGAGGCGGTTCAGCGCTTCATCGTTAATGTCGGCGACATTGATTTTCCGGAAGCTGCCCGGGTGGCCGTAGATTGCGTTAATAATAATCCTGGTAACTCTTCCGCCACCGACAAATCCGAGGCTCTTACCGGACGAGGCCTTCATGCAGAACTCATGGAAGCGGACTTTTATCATGTCCCTTACTTCCCTGTACTTCTCCGCTATCTCCTCTTCCGTGCCTTTTACTTCTGCAGGATCTTCAAAACTGTAATGAACCCTGTGCTTCACTTTGCCCATAAATACGGGGCATGTTTCCTTTGCATTATCGCACACTGTAACGACATAGTCGAAGTCCATCCCCAGGTATTCATCGACGTTCTTAGGCCTGGCGGCGGATATGTCGATGCCTGCTTCTTTCATGGCTTCGACTGCGTGGCGCGAGACACGGGACGCCGGGTTTGTTCCTGCAGAAAAGACTTCGAGCGAAGGATTGAAAGCCTTCAGGAACCCTTCGGCCATCTGGCTTCGGCTGGAATTGCCGGTACATAGTATCAGGATTTTACTCATTACTTAAATTCCTACATTTCTACAATAGACGAAATATCATTTCATTTTATCGATATTACAAAGGACAATGTCTGCCGGTTTCTCTAACTTGCCGATGCATTCGACGACTGTGGGGTCTTCGTTGAGCCACATAGGCATCAGCGCCAGCATCTGCCTTACGTGAAGGTTCTGCGAGCCGGTGTTGAGGCTGTAAATCACCCATTTGCCCGATTTCTTGTCGGCAATCAGTCCGGCGTCGCGAAGGATAGACAGGTGTTTCGACACTGTGGAAAGGGCAATGTTAAGCAGGCTTGGGAACTCGCAGACGCAGATTGGCTTTTTTTCGAGCAGCTTGAGTATTGCAACCCTGTTCGGGTCTGACAGCGCTTTGAAGATAGAGGTTAACTCTTTCATTAATAAACTTTTCTCAATTCAAAATCTCATTTCGTTAATTGACGAAATTAGAAAATATTATTTTGAGAAGCAAGAGATTTTTTTAAGATCATTATTTTATGAATTGCATATCATACATTCCGCAGGTTTGCATCCTCTGAGATAGACTCCAGCTCGCAGGTGGAGTCCATCTTAAAAAGAAATATTACTGGTTTTCAATCGGATGGTCCCCCTCCCTTCCCTCTCCCCTGATTGCTCCCCAGCACCTCAGAACATCCCAATATTAAAGACGAAGTCGAAGTTGAGCGTGTGGGATCAACTGTTAATACGGTATAATTCCTGTCTCACGGCAGGTCAATATCGACAATGAACCTGTTTCCGAAAGTATAATCATTGTATTGATGATGGAGCCTTCCAACGATGATGCCGGGATGAGTCCCGAATCGGGCAGCCAGGTCAAGCAATTTTGAATCATTCAGGGGCAGGGCGTTGACCACCTCCCTTTCCTGTTTTTCACTCAAAAGGAAAGCGGCGGCAAATTCATCCGCTTGTTTCTCTTTCGCTTCGTTGCCTTCAATTCCTTCGAGGAAAATGTCCTTCTTCCCATGTAAGAGGACATGGCCTGCTTCGTGGAAAAATGTGAACCAGAACCTGTCGTTTTTCCTGTACCTTCCGGACAACTGAATGACCGGAGAATCGTTGATCCACCTTGTGCAACCGCTAATGGGCGCTTTGGGCAGGCAGGGAGTGTAAACCAATTTGACACCGGCATCGCGGCACAGTTCTGTTAATCGCGAAAAAAAGCCGGACGGCTGCTTTTCAACAAGCAGCAGGACCTGCAACAGTTTCTGTTTAAAGAGGCCCTCATCATAGGCTGGTACATCCATTTTCCCTGCCTCCCTTTCCCCGTGCCTCAGCCAGGCAGAAACAGCGTAAGGTTCATTGATATGTTTCAATGAAATCCGGAAAGCAGTCCTTAGTTTGCTGTTAAGAAAATACTCATCCCACGTATTCGGGTAGGAAAAATCAAAGAAATCCAAAAGATTTTTCACTTTTTCCAGGGGCTTACGAGTTGGACCGACCCAGCCTCTTTTAGCCATCTCGTTATACGGGAACAGTTTTGCCCATTCAACACTATTTTCAAGCATTGCTTCATATTTCCTTCGCGCAACCCATTCATTATAATTTCCCTGGTATTTCAACCAAAACTTTGCGGGAATTTTCAAGACCTTCTCAAACTGTACAGCCATGTCGGGAGTGATGGAACTTTCAAAATTCAGGATTTCATGTATAGTCTTTTCCGGTTTCCCGGCCCTTAAAGCAAACTCTTTAATGCTCATCCTCATCTCTTCCAGTTTTTCCTTCAGAGTTGAACCCGGATGGGTGTATGTCTCGGGCTTATAGCTATTTACTGCCATTGCTACTTCTCTTTGTGATAATTAATTATTTCAATTATTCTTACGCTTCTTATTTCACTCCAGACATATTTTCCGCTGCTGTCAACAGGAACAGGCAACTCCTGAGGTTCAAAGACCAATCTGTAAGGATTATCCATATCTACAGCCCATTGTCCTTTCCTGACATTTTTTAACTCATGATAATTCCCCGGCAGATACCTCAGGTCTTCGTAACTGTCTGCCGTATTCAGCTCGTCGAGCCTTTGTTTGTATATCCTGCCCCTGACAGCGCCCATCTTTCTTTGCCTGTATATATCATTGTTAGCGCATTTTTTCAACTCGTTATTATCAAAATCAATTTTCATTTCATTCAAAAATACGAATATTGACTAACATTTAGTGTAAGTTATTTTTATAATCCAAATTGACAATACCTGAGTTTGTAAAATTATATTCCATACAGGAATTATGAATAGTGAAAAACAACAATATAAGTGCTATTATTATAAATTAACGGTCCACCACTCTTTTCTCTCGCCTGACTGCCACCCCGCACCTCAGAACATCCCAATATTGAAGATGAAGCTGAAGTTGAGAGTGTGAGAGTACTCCAGTTTTGTTTTGCGGCCAAAACTAATGAATGAAGGACTATAAAATAATCCGAGATAGAGTTTTTCCGAACAGGGAATCTTCACTGCCACAGGCAAAGCCACTGTGCTGTATGCTTTATAGTAAATCAAGGTGTCAGAATACTCAGGCGCAAGCCCGAGTGTATTTCTTTTAACGTCGAAGTAACGCGAGAAAGCCAGGCCACCCCCCAAATGTACCCAGTCGAAGTCGCGGTACAACATGGCTGAGACCGAGAAATTGCTTACCCTTTCATATTCGCCTTCATAATCTACAGGTGCGGGAAAAGGTATCATGAAATCCGTCTTGAATTCCGCGATCAGGGAACCGTACCAGTCTTTGTTGAAGTAGCGTTCCAGCCCGATGCCTCCCAGCATGAAACCAGCAGAGGAGCTTTGCCCTGAAGGGCTGCGATAGTAGAAATGATTGCCTTCGGGTATTGTCATAACGAGCCTGTACTTCCCTGCCCTGTCCTGCGGGTAGCCGAAACGGTAGCGCTCCAGGCCGTTCGAATCCGCATAGAGATATATCTCACGGTCGTAGCTGAAGAGCTTGTCGAAATCGCAGAACAGCAGGTCATAGATGTGCCCGAACCCAAAGCCGATAAGGTTCATGTACAGGAATTTGTCCGACAGGAAAGGCTTCATCACCACTTCATACTTACTGGTGTCGTCGATGACCGTGAAACTCAGGTTGTGAGAAGACCTGGGATAGACCATTGTCCTGCTCCCCCAAACAGACAGCGAATCGCCCCGGTAGATAATCCCGAGCGGCTTGTTCGTATGAAGTTCAAACTCGCTGTTTTTCGATTCGAAGATTGAACTGCAGCCCACAGCCAGGGTTACTATAAGAATAATTACGGATATCCTGGTAAACATTGCTTTTCCTCCAAAATGCAAAAACAGCATTTTTAAAATACATAAGAATATGTTGTACCTAATGATACGACAATTATTAAACGTTTCATTTAATAATTTGTTTGTTCACCATTCAAAACAATAATACTTTTCGCTAATTATCCGAGTCAATGAAAACCAGTTCTACTCCTTTTTGGAATTATCCACGATTACCGGCTGGTACTTGTTCTTGGCGCCTTCGACAGCTTTCACGGCAATATCCTGCACCTGTCCGTAGGACTTCTCAATCTGCCTGTTGAGGTTAAGAATCGTCTCATTCTGCTCTGCTATCTTCGACTCGAGGGACTGAATCCTTGCGGCCATCACGTTACGTTCACCTTCGAACTCCTTGGCAATCAGCGACTCGCGGTATTTATTCTCTGTTATTATCTTTTCGGTAGCGTCCTTAATGGCTTTTGTTACAGCCGTTTCAAGTTCTTTCTCATAGCCTGCCGCTTTTTTCCTTAGCGCCGCCAGTTCTTCCTCCCTTTCGCCAATCGCTTTCTCGCGTTCCGAGAGCGTTTTCTCTGCGTCTTCCTTCATCTTGGCCAGTTGCCTTTCGAGAGCGGCCTTTTCCGTTTCGAAACTGTCGCGGGCCTGTTTTTGTTCAATCCTGAAATTGTACTCGAACTCTTCTTTTGCCCTGTCCCGCGCTTTCTTTTCCTGTGCATCCCTATCCTTGGCTTCATTGAGATGGGCAGTCTTTTCTTTCTCCCACTCCTCGCGCTGCGAAGCCATTTCTGCCTGATATTTTTCTTTTTCGGCAATCCAGTCGGCGTCAAACTCAGCTTTCCTGATGTTCTGCGCTTCGAGCAATGCAGCAAGCGAAGAAGCAGCTTTCCGTATTTCAAATACTTCCTGAAGTTCCTGATTCTTTGCTTCAACTGCCTTTTTTATGGAATGATACTTATTAGCTTCTTCTTCTAATTTTTCCGACAGGTCGCTCAGCGCCTGGCCAAATTTAAATTTCAAATCCGATATGTCTTTGATAATGGACTCGGCAGTAAGCTTGTCGGCAGTAACAATCTTTTGCTGGATTTCCCTGACGGCAATTTTCTCCTCGGGTTTCTGTTCCGCCTCCCGCAGTTCCTCCATTTCCAGCAACAGAGTATTGTATGATTCGAGCATTTCCTGCTTGGTGTTGGCAGTTGACAATTTCCTGGATGTTTTCTTTTCAGCCATAATATTTACCTATAATATTATTATCGAATGTTTCCTATCATGCAATTATAATAAATATTCAGGTAATTGCAGCAACATTTCCACAAGGAAAAATTACCCCTCGCCGACTTTTTCTACGTATGACTTCTTTTCTGCAGTCCCCAGTGCAATCAGTGCCAGGCCAAGCCCGCCGTACAGTGCATGGAGAAAATGAAATGAGCCGGTGATCTTCACCTGCACTACGATCCATACCGTAAACACAATGCCGATGGTGATGATGTCGAGATAGTACTTCTTTTTCCTGCTGACGACGGAGTAGGCTGCCAGGGCGCTGCCAATGCCGGGAATGATGAACAGGACGATGCCCGGGATGAGGAAATCGGCGAATGGAGAGCCTTCGAGCAACTGCAAACCCATCCCCAGCCACTCCCCCGTCGGGTCGGCAATCAGGGCTGCACCGCCAAAGAGAGCGGAAACCGAATTGAAGATCAGTAGTATAATGGAAATCTTTCTTGTCATAATTGCTTTCGTTTATGAGTAAAATAACAAGAAGCAAAAATAAGCAATTATTTCCCTTGTTTCAATTTTATGGGATAGTAATAATCAAACACTATGTCATCCATTCCTTGCCCGGGAGGGTTTACGTAATTCTCCAGTTCGAGGCTCGGCCTGTTGTAATAATCATAGTCTTTCGGATAGGCGCTTTCATACTCATCCTGGTCCACCAGCCACTCGACAATCGACTTCACAACAATTGCAATACTCTCGACTCCTTTTACCCTGCTCACAGCATAGAGGCCGCCTTCGAAATGCTCTGATTTCATATTCTCGCCGGGATCAAACCCTTCAGGCACCATAAACAGTACATCGTAGCCCCTGAGCGAACCGCTATTCATCGCAGGATTATTGAAACCAAAACCCTGAAACATATAAGGGCGATTGAACATGTCATGTCCCGTAGCCCAGTCATAGAATTGCTTTAATACTTCTGTCTCAGGCGAAAGATTGTTTCTCGAACTGAACCTTATGAAATCCGAAGCCAACAAACGCACAATTCTTATATAGCTCTTCATATTCTTCCCTAAATTAAATTATCATTCATTTATAAAAACTAAATTAACATTTTTTCATTAATAATTATTAAAAAATTATTTGATAAAGAAAATTATTATTTATTATAGTGTAATAGCAGCTTAATTACTTGCAATTAAAGTTATTATCCTATGTAGATTAAATTATATTTTGTTGCATTTTATTTACATAATAATTTCTTTTTGCATTGGAGCTTTTCAGGAAGACAGATTTTCAGGACACATTAATTTTTTGGGGATTTTGCAGGAAGTAAACATTGAAATGAATGGTCAGGATTTTTTACTTGTGTTGAAGTTTGAAGGTATCTATGTCCTTCCATCCCTTGAAAAGATAAAGAATTTCATGTACTAAGACACTAATAATCATTGAGCCTTTCGCATTATGTTTTTACAGACATACAACCCCTGACGGGGTTGGAGAAGACTTTCTATTCTCAGAACTCCACAGAAGTTCAACATCTGTTGATAATATCGTATTACAGACAGAGTTGGCTCGTGGCAATGGCATTAGATTAATTAATATCTTCCTCCCCAAGAAATCAACCTGAGCCTAATAAATAGGCTTGCAAAACCTATGTAAACATCCGGTAGAACTATGGCAAAACCGGTATCCTGGAAAACCGGTCCACGAGCTAAAGCTCGTGTCTATTTAACCCGGATTGTGCATTAGATAACCCAAAACACAGAATATCCAACCACCCCTGGCCCCTCCTTGTCAAAGGAGGGGAAAACTGTAAATTGTTATATATCAATTATATATGTGATATTTA
>CAZWLN010000090.1:0-11613 GCA_964634885.1 uncultured Hyphomicrobiales bacterium
TGTAAAGAAAGAAGAAAGAATCCCGCTGCCTCTTACTCCTTCCCCCTGGGGAAGGTTGGGATGGGGTGGGCATGGGGTGGCTTCAATGTATGAGTATTTTTCTTTCAATAAGTACTTACCCAATACAAATAGAGAAGAACCTATATTCTCATAGTGTAAACGGCTATCCTGTTCGCTTCCTCGATTTGTGCCTGACTGCTACCATTCTGCTTCCATTGTCTTCCTTATATCTTCATAAACTTACACAGCTTATTGTTTATCCTTATATAATACATACCACAGGGCAGGCAGGAGACGTCTATGCTTTCTTTCCATTCTGTTTCCAGGACAGATATTCCCAAAGAATTGAAGATTTCGATTTTAGCATAGGTGTCGGTTTTGATATGCAGATAGTCGGAGACAGGGTTGGGATAGGTCAACTCGATTGCGTCCTCTGTCCATGGCGCCGAGGTAACGCTATTATCCCTGATCTTATATAAAACCGGAGATTTCTCTCTTGTACCGGCAACAAAATATTCATTATTCCCGGCTTTGGCAATGAAACGTATCTGATTATTCACACCATCCTTACCAAGTTTCAAATCCCAAATTTTCTTGCCGTTTCTATCAATTTTAATTAGCCAGCCTTTAGTAGATGAGGTATCATAAGCCCCGATTTTAGTCAATTTTTGAAGGATTCCTGTGCATAGAAAGTCGCCATCATCATTTTCCACTAAAGAAGAAACCCTCGTCACCGTATCGCCGCATAATTGCATTTGCCAGGAAATCTCGAAATTCTTGTCGATTTTTGTTAAAACATTAATCCAACCATAGATGGAAAGAATAATATACCCGCTGTCTTTGGTTGGATAAATATCGTTGTTTACACAACGAAAATCCGAATTGACGGATTTTCTTTGAATTTCATTGCACTCTTCATCTGTTCTAATAAGGAAGAAAGTTGTAAACGAACTATCGATTTCATTGTCGATCGAAGACAGGAAAATAAACCCGTTATCGAAATCTTTCCTGGGCCTGGTGATAGTTTTCAGAGTAAGACTGTCGTCCTTCAACTGCTTTTTCCACAGAATATTCCCGATACTGTCGGTTTTGACAAAGAATATTCCTTGAAATTGATCATTACTTGTTTGACGTAAGCTGTAAATATAGGCGCCGTCGTCGTTTTTAAAAAAGTACGGAGTCCCTTTAATATATTTTGAATCGGCGGAAGTTCTGTAAATCATATTCAGAGAATCGCCATTATTAGATAAATCATAACGATAAAAGTACGTCATTTTCAAAAAATCCGGATTGTCTGACTTACCCGCTGTAACAGTATAAGTCAAGTCATTGTTCTGCTTTAAATAGATGCTATAATCACCGATATAATAATTGTCCGTATATAGCAATTTTAACCATTCTTTTTCACCCGATTTATTTAGTTTCATGATATATGGATAAGGCCAATTTGAAGGTTGATGGAGCCTGCCTACCAACAGAATACCATTCGAATAATCGCTTTGAATATTCATAGTGTATGAGCTGTAACCCACTTCATTCCATAAATACTTCTGGAAAAGGATTTCCTGGCTGATAGCGCCATTTGCTTCAAACATCAAAATCAGAAACGCAAGGACAATTTTACATTTGATTTTCATAGTGTTTTTCCTTAATGAGACATCTGAATAATGGTAAATTCTTCTTATATCTTCATAAACTTACACAGCTTATTGTTTATTCTTACATAATACATTCCACAGGGCAGGCAGGAGACATCAATGCTTTCTTTCCATTCTGTTTCCAGGACAGATATTCCCAAAGAATTGAAGATTTCGATTTTAGCATAGGTGTCGGTTTTGATATGCAGATAGTCGGAGACAGGGTTGGGATAGGTCAACTCGATTGCGTCCTCTGTCCATGGCGCCGAGGTAACGCTATTATCCCTGATCTTATATAAAACCGGAGATTGTTCTCTTGTGCCGGCAACAAAATATTCATTATTCCCGGCTTTGGCAATGTAACGTATATCATTATTCACTCCGTCCTTACCAAGTTTCAAATCCCAAATTTTCTTGCCGTTTCTGTCAACCTTGACTACCCAGCCTTTAGTAGATGAGGTATCAAAATTATGGCTGGTCCCTTCAATATTCTTTTGAAGAGTCCCTGTGCACAGATAGTCGCCATCATCATTTTCCACTAATGAATATAACCTCGTCAGAGTATCGCCGCTTAATTGTATTTGCCAGGATCGATCGAAATTCTTATCGATTTTTGTTAAACTACCATTCCTACCGGAAGCCAGGGTAAGAATTATATACCCGCTGTCTTTGGTTGGAAAGATATCGTTGTTATGACATATAAAACCAGAATTAACTGATTTTCTTTGAATTTCATTGCACTCTTCATCTGTTTTAATCAGGAAGAAAGTAGTAAACGAACTATCGATTTCATTATCTATCGAAGAAAGGAAAATAAACCCGTCATCGAAATCTTTCCTCGGCCTTGTAATAGGCTGCAGAACAAGGCTGTCGTCCTTCAACTGTTTTTTCCACAGAATATTCCCGATACTGTCGGTTTTAATAAAGAATATTCCTTCAAATTGAGAATTCATTTCTTGATGTAAGCTGTAAATAAAGGCGCCGTCGTCGTTTTTAAAAAAGTTAGGAGTTCCTTTAATATATTTTGAATCGTTGGAAGTTCTGCTAATCATATTCAAAGAATCGCCGCTATTAGATAAATCATAACGATAGAACCAATGTGTTTTTATAAATGGATTGTCTCTCTTACCCGCTGTAATAGTATAAGTCAAGTCATTGTTTTGCTCTAAATAGATGCTAGAACCACCGATATAATAATTGTCGGTATAAAACAATTTTAACCATTCTTTTTCACCCGATTTATTTAGTTTTATAATATATGGATAGGGCCAATTCGAAGGTTGATATAGTCCACCTATCAACAAAATACCATTCGAATAATCGCTTTGAATATTAAAAGCGCTTGAACTGTAACCAACTTCATTGAATAAATACTTCTGGAAAAGGATTTCCTGGCTAAATGCGCCATCTGCTTCAAACATCAAAATCAGAAACGCAAGGACAATTTTATATTTAATATTCATAGTATTTTTCCTTTATTTAAAATGAAATACCACACAATAACTTATCAGGAAATGAACCTTCAGGTTCCTCAACAACTTCACATACGCTTTTTTGCAGCCTTCTATGCTAATTACTAAGAAAACCCGTAAAAACAGAATACTAATTAATTTTTAAATTCATTTACGGCTATATTCCTAAGACATAACTTACAGCCCTCGCTTGTGAAAAATTTTATATGCCATTTACTGGCATATCAACTTAGTAAAAATAATCTATTAATACAAAATATATTTTTTTTCCGCATTGCAAAAGCAATGCGGGGGGGGTAACTTGTTGCAATGCAAAGGGTTATAGAGATTTGAATTTTTTCCCCGGTGAATCTGGCATTGATAATTGGATTGCCGGCCGAATTATTTCTTCGGCTGTTGCTTACAATATCTCTTGCGTCGCCAGCCGGGTGGGCATTGAGTTTTGAAAAAAATATTTGATTTTCCTGGTTGTTTACCCGCTACTAATAGCGAATATCTAATATTTTATTGAGTTGATTAAACCTGGATTGTGCATTAGACAATCCAAGACACGGAATATCCAACCACCCCTGGCCCCTCCTTATCTAAGGAGGGAAAAACTGTAAATTGTTATATATCAATTATTAATGAGATATTTATAACTCCTGACGCATTATCAGGGTTAAACAGGGACTTGCTGCTGCAGGCCCTTGTTTTTTTTATTAGAACAACATCATAATCTATTATTATCAATAAAACCGGTTTAAATTAATTTATTCTCATAATAGGCTGATTCTTGAAAAAGACGGAATGCGGTTCGTAAATCACTAATCTTAACTGTTTTTATAAATAATAGAAAGATGTTTATGCCGCTATTTGATGGAAAACAGAAGACATTGAAAGAATCTGCCGGAACCAAGCTGATCGTCGTCGGCTTGCTCATCGTCGTACTGCTCCTGCCCTCGGAAATGATCAAGAAACTTATCAACGAACGCTCACAAACAAGCCAATATGTCATCGATGAAGTTGCGTCCAAATGGGGCAACGAACAAACCATCGGCGGCCCTTTCCTCTCATTGCAGTATTCCCAAAAAGACTCGACAAACAAAAATTCCTTGGTTTATTACAATATTATGCCCGAGGAACTCAACATCGAAGGCAATCTCGTGCCCGAGATCCGCTACCGGGGCCTTTACAAAGTCATACTCTACAACACTGACCTTAAGATCACCGGAAAGTTCATCCTGCCTTCGCTTTCAGCTCTGGGATTGAGCGATGGCGCTGCTTTACGGAATAAGCCATTAGTTACCATCGGTGTGCCTGACCTCAGGGGCATCAGGGAACAGATCCTGATAGATTTTAACGGCCGTCGGTACACGGCAAAGCCCGGGCTGAAAAATACGTCTGTCGTTGAGGACGGTGTTTACTTCGAACCGGACAGCCTTACCGATTCCGTCTTTACCTTTGCCTTTAACCTGAAACTCATCGGCAGGGAGAGGCTCAACTTTCTGCCTCTCGGCAAGGTTACCAATATTAAAATCAGCTCTTCGTGGAACAACCCCAGTTTTGACGGCGCTTTCCTGCCGGGCAGCCGGAACATCGGCGACAGCGGTTTCGTCGCCACCTGGACTGTATTGGACCTGAACAGGGACTTTCCACAAAGCTGGCTTGGACAAAACTTTTCTGTAAACGAATCGGCCTTCGGTGTGCAGTTGATGTTCCCGGTGGACCATTACCAGAAAGCATACCGCAGCGCCAGGTACGCCATACTTTTCATAGCTCTGTCGTTCATTGCCTTTTTCTTTATTGAAATACTGGCGCAAAAACGAATACACCCCATCCAATACCTGTTCATCGGAGCCGCCCTTTGTGTATTCTATACGCTGCTCCTATCCCTTTCCGAACAATTTGACTTCAACCTGTCCTACCTGCTGGCAAGCCTGGCAGTAATAGCGCTGATTACATCCTACTCGGCGGTAATACTGAAAAAAACGGGCCTGACAGTGTTACTGGGATTTATTATGTTGTTATTATATGCTTTCCTCTATACGATACTGCAGTTAGAGGATTATTCGCTTCTTTTCGGCAGCATTGCACTGTTCATCATCCTTGCCCTTGTAATGTTCCTATCCCGCAAAGTAAATTGGTACACTCCTTTCAGGAACACCGACTCCGGGGAAGATTCGGACAAACAGGCAGAGCTGCCGTAATATTAATGAAAAAACCCCAGAGGGCTGCAACCCTGAGGTTTTCCCGGGGTCCGGCAATAATGCCGGCTCCGGGTATTTTATTTTAAGTCCGGCCTCATGCTCACGGAATTGTGCTCAGCAATGATTCGAACTGCGTGAAATTGTCAACGCTGGAATATTCACGATCGTAAATTTTTAAGCAATAAAAAAATTTGACTCTTCATTATTTGTAGTGGGTAATGAAGATATACCTATATTTTTAATCCTCAGACACACTCCGGCTGCTGCCGCAGCCACCCCTCTTTTCAGAGGGGTTAAGACCTGTTGTTCCGCTCCCCCTCTACCAAGAGGGGGTTGGGGGGTGTGTAAATACTTGCTATATCTGTATTTTAATAAGTCGTTTCCTGAATAACTCAGGAATTTTGTAATATTTAACCCACCTTATTTGATGAAGAACCTAAAATTTATCATTTTACACTTTATAAAAAATAGTATAAATTGCTTTTGGTTTTTTGTTTTGTCAACTTAAACAATGATTAGGATGAATAAAAAAGTAAGAGCTAAACAATATTTTAATTTATCGGTTGAAAACATGTTCCTGATAATCGGGCTGGCCTTCGGGACATTGTTCGTATTCATCAACGCTCCTTTCCAGGCTAACGACGAAGACAGGCACTTCTACCGCGCCTATGCCAATGCTTCATTGAAGCTGCTCCCGATCCAGCAGGATTCTGCCGCCGGGAACCAGATCGGCACAGTCTATCCGAAGAGCGTCATCTTCGTGGCACAGAGCTTCCAGGGCATTCCTTTCTCGAATGGAAGGAAGATCAGCATGCAGAATCTGTTCACACCCATGAAGGAAGTAAGCCTTAACTCCGACGACACAACATTCTATATGTATCCTTACAGCCACATGTCTTTCATACCGTACATACCCCACTCTGTGGGTATTGCTGCCGGGAAGCTGATCGATTCCAATCCACTGTGGCTGCTGTGGTTCGGCAGGCTTGCCGGGATGCTGGCCTTTGTTCTCATCGTTTATTACGCCATCAGGATTACACCCATTCTTAAGCCGGTGTTCTTCCTTGCGGCTCTGACGCCGATGAGCCTTTACCAGGCTGCTTCCATTACCTATGATTCTCTCTCGACGGCGACCACTTTCCTTCTGTTGGCTCTTTTCCTGAAATACGCCCTCGATCCGGTGCAGAAAATCGGCTGGCGTGAGATGGCAGTCATTCTCACCGTAGCTTTCGTGCAAAGGTTCTCCAAAGACGGCTACATCCTGGTTCCTTTCATGTTCCTGATGATACCCTCAGCGAAGATGGAGAAAAAGTGGTTCCTGTGGCTGGGACTCGGCATTTTTGTACTCCTGTTCTTCCTTCCGGACTGGACCTGGGGTAAAATTGTTGCAAGGCTTAACTTCAGGCCCAATGGTGAGAAACCTTTCCAGAACGACTTCAGGTTCGACAGGTCGATGAACATAGACTATTATATGAATAACCCCGGCGAGTTCATCAGTAACATCTTCGCAAACCTCATGTTCTGGAAGAGCGACTGGACCGGCGGTGTGTTCGGTAAATTCGGCTATTCATATACTGTGATGCCTAAGGCGCTCTACATCATTCACGGATTAGTGCTCATCATGGTGGCATTCTTCTGCGGCGACAGGAATTACACAATTAAGACAAGGGACAAGGTACTGGCCGGAGCCATCGTCCTTGCTTCCTTTGCATTGATTGTCGTGGGCTTCTATGTTGGTGGCTCACCGGTTGGAGCAGTAAGGATATTCGGTATGCAGGGAAGGTATTTCGTGCCGTTCCTGCCATTGATACTCATGCTGTTCTATAATAAATCTTTGTCGGGTGAAAGATGGAATCGTTGGGGTAATTACTCAATAGCGCTATACAGCATAGCCATACTGACCTACGCAGTATTTCTCATGAAGGATACTTTTTACGCACCCTGATCAGCTTAAAACTACACAAGGCCTTGCAAGGTTCTTCTTGATCTTGCCGTTAACGGGCATCGGTGTGGGTTTCCACTTTTCGAGGTACTCGAAGTAGTCGCTGTTCATGTCGTGATTGAGGTCCTGCTTCGGGTCCATGCCAATGGGAAAGTCCGAACCGAAGTTCATGTCCAATTCAAATTTGTGCAGTCTCTTTTTCATTTTTCTTACCCCTGTTTCAAATCTTCAACTATGCCGGGATTATTATCATAAACTATGCCAACATTTCATTATTTGTCTTTACCTTCTGATTTCTCAGTAAGTTAATATTAAACGGCATGCTGATTAAGGTTCCATCTCCTGCCCGAATTGGCCCGGAAGCCGTACTGATGCTAACTTCTTTTGTATCAATAATAATGCCGTAAGTACTTTGGACGGATTATTATCGATGATTTATTCCGAATAAATATGTTTATTATTCGTAAATTAAAGAAATGTAAAATTAATTGGATAATATTGGCCATGATGAAAAACTGGATAGTTATATTTTTAACGCTGACGAATGCGCTTTTCTACGCTCAGGATTCGAAAAACACCCGTTTGTTCGATCCTTTATCTGTAACAAAGGACGCAGCCTTGTCAGAGCAGGAATTTTTTGTGAAATTGAACGATGCCGCCATTGAACGAACTACCTTCGACATTACCTACGACCCGGCCTACGTAAAGATTAAATATCCCGGCGGAGATGTGCCTTCAAACACAGGTGTCTGTACCGATGTCGTTGTCAGGTGCTATCGTAAGCTTGGCTGGGACCTGCAGGTCCTGGTCCACGACGACAAGCTGAAGCGCCCCTCGACATACCCCAAAAAGTGGAGCCGTAAGCCGGATACTAACATCGATCACAGGCGTGTTCTTAACCTGATGGCTTTCTTCAGGAACCAGGGCGCCGAATTGCCTAAAACAAACAAGGCAGAGGATTACCGTCCCGGTGACATCGTATGCTGGAATCTTGGGGGCAATGTTACGCATATAGGCATCGTCGTTAACGTAAAATCGTCCCGCGGTTTCGGATACAGGGTAGTTCACAACATCGGCGGCGGCGACAATATGGACGACGTGCTCTTTAACTGGGAGATAATCGGCCATTACAGGTATTACCCTGCCGGCAACAAATGATCGTTTGCAGTATGGATTAATGCTGATTAACACAGACAATTCAGAATATTGCCGTTAAATTTACTTATATTAACGAAAATCAGGAAATTTGTGATTTAGTAGAATAGTTAAGTAAAAATTAATATTATCAAATACGGTAAAATATGTGTATTTAAAAAGCGTTAACAGAATTGTATTACATAATTATTGGTGGGTAAAGTGCCGACTGTACTAAGGATAGAGGGATTCAGATTTCATTTTTACTCTGATGAGACAATGGAACCGCCTCACATTCATGTGGCAACTGTTGAAGGAGAGTGTAAATTCTGGCTGGAACCGGTTCGCCTTGCCCGGAATATTGGCTTGAAGCCACATATTTTAAGGTACATTGAGAAATTAGTTTACGAGAATTCGGACTTCTTAAAGGAAAAATATTATGAGTTTCACAACATTTGAGAATAGAGTTGAAACAGACCCAATTGCGATAAATGTATGGGTAAAAAAACGTATGGTATATGTTGAACTTACTGATTTTCGTATCATTGCCTTTCCGGCCGACAGGTTTATAATTCTAAAAAATGCGTCTGACAAGCAATTGCAGAAAGTGGAACTGAGACTAAACGGCTATGCCCTGAGATGGGAGGAACTGGATGAAGATATTACTGTAAAAGGTATCTTAGAAGGCAGATTCCAGTTGTGATACATTACTATGGTTTCTCGCAGTTTGTAGTGGGTAAATACATATTGAAAGAATAATACTCATACATTGAAGCCACCCCATCCCAGCCTTCAAGGGGTAAGAGGCACAGGTAATCCGCAAGATGGACTCCACCTAAGAAGCCAGGACTGCAGGAAAGATTGACTCTACCTTTAGATTGCAAGCCAAGGTGGAGTCCATCTTAAGAAAGCAAAGACCTTCTTCTTGCTATTAACTTGACGCCCCTACGAGGCTATTCGAGGAAGTGGAAAGTCGCTTCGGTTCAGCTTTTTCTTACATTCAGAATTCAGCATTCTTTAAGAACTTGATGAACTTGATAAACTAATTAACCCCATCAAGTGATGCCGGCAACTAATTGCCTTAACTATCCTCAAAACATTATAACATTCAATGAGAAATTATCTCTAACTTTCGTAATTTTGTAACTTTATTGTTTTGAAGTATTATTAAACAGGAAAAACATGAGCTTTCTCAAAAGAAGCGCAAATTGCGGAGAATTAAGGCAGGAGAATGCCGGAACGGCAGTAATACTTAACGGATGGACAGCCTCGGTCAGGGACATGGGCGGCCTCGTCTTCATCGACCTGAGGGACAGGTACGGCATTACCCAGTTAGTAATCGAGCCGGAAAACAGGCCCGACCTCGCTGAGCGTTCCAGGGAACTGAAACAGGAATTCGTCATCTGGGCCAAAGGTAAGGTCCGCATGAGGGAGAATCCCAATCCCAGGATTCCTACAGGCTTGATTGAAGTTGTCCTGGAGGACTACGGAGTAATTAATAAATCCGAAACACCGCCTTTTGAAATTGTCGATGACCTCGACACCAACGAAGAAACCCGCCTGCGCTACAGGTTCATGGACCTGAGAAGGCCTGTCCTGCAAAACAATTTCATTCTCAGGAACAAGGTTTACCAGGCAGCCCACAAATACTATTACGAAAACGGTTTCATTGAGATAGAGACCCCTGTGCTGATGAAATCCACACCCGAAGGCGCCAGGGACTTCCTCGTACCCAGCAGGATCAACAAAGGCCGGTTTTACGCCCTGCCCCAGTCCCCTCAGATATTCAAACAGATACTGATGATTTCAGGCTATGATAAATATATGCAGATTGTCAAATGCTTCCGCGACGAAGACCTTCGCTCCGACCGGCAGCCGGAATTTACACAGATCGACGTAGAAATGTCTTTCGTTGACAGGGAAGACGTAATGGCGATGACCGAAGGGTTCATCCGGCAACTTTGGAAAGAAATTGCAGGAATGGAAATACAGGCTCCTTTCCGCAGGATGAGTTACAATGAGGCAATGACAAAGTACGGAAGCGATAAACCCGACCTGCGTTTCGGCATGGAGATCAGCACAATAAGCGAAATTGTTAAAGAATGCGAATTCAAAGTCTTTACCGATGCCGTCAATACAAATGGCGTTGTCGCAGTTCTTAACGCCGAAGGCTGTGCCGCCTTTTCGAGGAAACAGATTGACCAGTTGACCGAACTGGCAAAGAAATACGGCGCAAAAGGGCTGGCGTGGATGAAACTTGCCGACGGAACAGTCAACTCGCCCATTTCCAAATTCCTGACCGAAGGCCAGGTGCAGCAGATCATAGAGGCAGCAAACGCCAAAGACGGTGACCTGCTTTTGTTCGGTTCCGACAAATGGAATACCGCTTATACGGTACTGGGCGCCCTCAGGCTCGAGATTGCCCGCCTGGCAGGCGTGATGGACAAAGTGAAGAAAGACTATTCATTCCACTGGGTGATCGATTTCCCCCTGATGGAATGGAGCGAAGAGGAACAGCGCCATGTCGCCATGCACCACCCCTTCACTTCGCCTATGGACGAAGACATACCCCTGCTTGCAACAGATCCGTCGAAAGCAAGAGCCAAAGCCTATGACATCGTAATCAACGGCGCCGAAGTCGGCGGCGGAAGCATCAGGATCCATAACCAGGACGTCCAGGCCAGGATGTTTGACCTCCTGGGCCATTCCCCCGAAGAAATCGAGAATAAATTCGGGTACCTGTTGAAGGCGCTTCGCTTTGGCGCTCCGCCCCACGGAGGCATTGCCCTCGGCCTCGACAGGCTTGTGATGACCCTTGCAGGCACAGATAATATACGCGACGTGATTGCTTTCCCGAAAACAACAAGCGGCCTGTCCCTGATGGACGGCGCTCCGGGCAGCGTTGACGACAGGCAGCTCGAAGAACTGGGCATTGCCGTAGTAAAGAAGAGCTGAGATTCATAAAGAATGCTTAATTCTGAATTCTGAATTCTGAATTCTGAATTCTGAATTAAGAATGATAAATTCTGAGCCGAGCGCAGCGAGACCGGCGCAGCCAATTAAAAAGTTTTCCCCGCCTTGGATAAGGCGGGGGCAGGGGGTGGTTGGATTTCTCCAGTTTATAAAGTTCATAAAGTAAGAAAAAGCTTCTCCTGTTTTTATTTCTCCTTCCCCTTGGGAATAATTCCCCTTGGGGAAGGCTGGGATGGGGTCAGTAGTTCGACCAGTTCATCAAGTTT
>CAZWLN010000091.1:0-11450 GCA_964634885.1 uncultured Hyphomicrobiales bacterium
CTGGTGGCTGGTGGCTGGTGGCTGGTGGCTGGTGATTGGTGGCTGGTGGCTGGTGATTGGTGGCTGGTGGCTGGTGGCTGGTGGCTGGTGGTCGGTTGCTGGTGGTTGGTGGGTGGTGGTTGGTGGTTGGTAAAAGTGAAGAGCATAGCAATAACAGGAAAATTTTGAAAAATAAATTTTCAGTAAATTAGTTTCTATAAAGGATTAGGGAACAATTATCACAAAGGTGTGAATTTATATGTAATCAACAAAATAGAGATTAGAAAATTATGAGACCGAAAAACTATTCATTTATAAAATACTTATTGATAATAATCTTTGTTGTTTCATCATGTGATGATGGCGAGAAAAAAGTTGTAATGAAGAATGGGAAAAAGTATGATAATACTACGAATTCTCTAACTCTCAGTATTTATGATACATCTGTTTTTTATAACTACAATTTTGATAGATTTCGTGGCAAAACCGTTAAAGATTTCAAAAAGACTATTAAAGAAATTAACCAATCAAGATGCGAACCATTAATTGATGATTTTTTGTATATGGGCAGAATTTGTGGTTGCATTTTCTTTTTTGATAATGGTTTGGAAATCAGGGTTGCTATATATAAAGAACCGGAAGTTTTTACAACAGACAGAGTGCTAATGTGGAGTAAAGAAAAAGGAATTGACAATGATACAATTGATGCTATCCAAATCGTTGATAATAGTGGAAGATATGAAAAAACAATCTTTCCCAAGGGAATGTTTTATGATGGAATTAATGTGTTTGAATATGACAAAGATAGCAGTGATACAGAATTCAATTTATTATTCGATCATATAAAAAAAATAAATAATTCTGAGACTATTACTTTGAAAGAATTTGAAAAGTTTATGAAACACAGGTACACTAAATCTAAACCTAAAGATTTTGAAGACGACAGTATAGTAAGAGGATGGAGATATATTATTAGAAATGATTATTGTATTGACGTTTTTTTTAACTATTATATTAAAGTGGGTCCCAAAAGAAAAATAAAGAATTCAAAAGATAAAGAGTTTATAAATGAAGAAATTTATTATATTGGTTTTTTTTCTATAAAGCCTTAAGAAAAGATTCCGAAATGTGAAAGCCTGAAATCGCAAATTGCGACATCAAGTTTTGGGTTCATTGAGCTTCCTCCCCCCAAAACAAAAAAAGCGCCCTTTCCCGGAGCGCCTCTTTCTTGTTCTTCCTTTGTGATCCTGGTTGGTATCGAACCAACGGCCCTTTGATTAAAAGTCAAATGCTCTACCACTGAGCTACAGGATCATCAACTTTCAAAGATTACAAAATTATGGATTATTTTCATTATATGCAAGAGAAAATTGTTTTTTGTCCGTTTCTTCTCCCACACCAATATATTCCGAAAACATTACAAAATGCTTTACTATCTCGCAGATGCCTTCGCCGTCCAGCTTCAGCTTACGGTACAGTTCCTCCTGCGTCCCGTGCTCGATGAACCTGTCGGGTATGCCGTGCACCGCAACGCCGACGTCGTTGTAATTCCTGCTGTTCATGTACTCCAGTACTGCCGAGCCGAAGCCGCCGTTTACCTGCCCGTCCTCGACGGTAACGATCTTCCTGAACTTCAGGCACAGCCTGTCGATCATCTCTTTGTCTAACGGCTTGACGAAGCGGGCGTTGACGACCTCGGCGGAGATGTTGTCGTTCCTGAGCATTGCCGCAGCCTTACGGGCCGGTTCGACCATGCTGCCGACGGCAACAATGGCTATGTCGTCTCCTTCTGTCAAGGTCTCAGACTTCCCGAGCGGTATTGCCTTCATCGGCCCCTGAACCACACCGGGCCCTTTGCCGCGCGGATAGCGAATGGCAACCGGCATATTCTTATATATATTAACGGCTGAGAAAACCATGTTGCGCAGTTCCTGCTCGTCCTTCGGAGCCATTATGATGATGTTCGGTATGGACCGCAGGTAGATCAGGTCGAGCGTCCCGTGGTGGGTGGGGCCGTCCTGGCCGACGATGCCGGCCCTGTCGATGCCGAAGACGACATGAAGGTTCTGGAGGCTGCAGTCGTGGACAACCTGGTCGTAAGCCCTTTGCAGGAATGAGGAATAGAGTGCCACCACGGGCGTCATTCCTTCGATTGCCATGCCGGCGGCAAATGTAACGGCGTGCTCTTCGGCAATGCCTACGTCGAAGAACCTGTCGGGAAACACTGCACGAAGACGGTCCAGTCCTGTGCCTTCGGCCATAGCAGCGGTAATACCGACAATTTTCGGATTGTCATGGGCAAGCTCTGTAATGGCTTTGCCGAAGACATCCTGGTAGTATGAATTCTTTTCTTTAGCGTCTTTTTTAACGAGGGATTTGCCGGTGTCTTTGTCGATCTTGCCGATGGCGTGCAGATTCTGGGAGTCCTGCTCTGCCGGCTCGTAGCCCTTGCCTTTTTGGGTGATGACGTGCAGGAGTATGGGGCCGCGAATGCCCTTGATGAGGCGCAGCATCCTGACAATTTGTACGACGTTGTGCCCGTTAAGGGGGCCGAAATACTCAAAGCCCATGGCTTCAAACAACATGCCGGGAGTCATTACCGACTTGAGGCCGCCTTCCAGCTTGGAAGCGTAATTCCTGATGCGGTCGCCGAAGAAGTTCATTTTCTGGGTAATGTCCCAGATGCTGCCCCTGATCTTTTGTACGGTACCCGACGCAAAAATCTCGTTGAAATAGTTCGACATGGCTGAAACGTTCTTGTCGATGGACATGTTGTTGTCGTTGAGGATGACGGTGATGTCCCGTTTCTGTATGCCGCAGTTGTTCATGGCTTCGTAAGCCATTCCGCCGGTCAGGGCTCCGTCGCCGATGATGGCAATCACTTTGTGGTTCAGATTGCTCAGGTCGCGGGCAGCGGCGAGTCCGAGGGCAGCCGAAATACTCGTGCTGGCGTGCCCGGCGCCGAATGCGTCGTAGGGACTTTCGGACGGCTTCAGGAATCCGGAAAGGCCGCCCATTTTCCTGATGGTATGGAGCAGTTCTTTCCTGCCGGTCAGTATCTTATGGGGATAGCCCTGGTGCCCAGTGTCGAAGACAATCTTGTCGGTCGGCGTATTATAAACATAATGAAGGGCTACGGTCAGTTCCACAACACCGAGGCCGGCACCGAAGTGGCCTCCGGTTTGGGTGATGGTGTCGATGAGGAACTGCCTTACGTCGTCGCATACGTTCTGCAGCGAGTTGAGGGGTACCTTCCTCAGGTCCCCGGGCGTTTCTATCCTGTTAAGATATTTATAATCACTCAATTTCATTTACCTTTTTCCAATTCTTTGGGCTAATGACGAAAGAACCGGAAAAATTGCTTAATGATGATTAATTAATTTGTTATTACAAACGAAACAGCTTCTTATTTCGGTGTCTCGACGAATATCTGTACAGTACGGGACAGGTGCCTGCCGATGGGTGTTTCGTTCTCGAAAAGGCCGTTCATATACCCGACGCCGACGAATTCCACTTTTGCGTCGGGAGCTTTGTCGGTGATCATTTTGGCAACGGTCTCAGCACGCCTTTGAGCCAGTTTCCTGTTGTAGTCCGAGTCGCCTATCCTGTCGGTGTAGCCGAATATCTTTACCGTCGAGTTGAATTTGATGGCAGGCAGTACGTTTTCCTGTATGACGCTCATGTCGCTTTCGGAGATGTCGGCTTTGTCGAAGTCGAAAAGAATGAGGCTGAATTTGGAGATGGTCCTGTCGGGCATGTGCTCTTCCTTCTTCCTGATATAGGAGAAGTAATCGACAGGGATGGTGCCCGACTCTTTGCGGGTGAGTCCGGCGCTGTTCCTTACGGCCAGTTCATACTCAATCGGCAGTTCCTTTTTCTGGAGGTCATTGGGGTAGATGATCCACTGAAGCGGGGGTATTCCGCCGGTACCTTCCAGTGTCCGGAGTGTCTTGTCCATCTGTGTAATCGTCAGTTTCCAGCTGACTATCGAATCCGTCGATTTGGCGTAGGGCAGGAACTCAATCAGGTTGGGGTCTGCCAGTGACTGGACGTCTTCTTTGATGATGATGGGCTGCAGGATGGCCTTGTCGTTGCTTGAGAACTCAATCCTGCGGTTCTCGGCAACACCTTCGGGCACATTGGAAGTTGACGGTTTTGAGGGCATGGAACCCGAAACAATGTTAATTCTTTCAGGAGCAATACCGTAATTTGTTACAAGGTATTTCTTTACGTATTCGGCCCTTTTCTGGGAGATGCTTTTGTTTGCATTCTCTTTTTTACCGTCGTGAGTGCCTGTGATTGTAATTGTGGCGTTTGGTTTCGAGCGAAGCCTTGAGCCGATGATGTCTATAGTTTTCATGTTGATCTTGACGGCTTCCGGTTCCAGGCTGGCGTCAGAAAATGCGCCTGCTTCGTTGCCCTGGGCAGGGGCCTGCGTCTTGTCGGCAGGTGTTTCCTTGTTCTCGTCGAAGAAAACATAGGGTATCAACGGAAACAGTTCTTTGTACTGAGTGTCTTCAACTTTGATTTTCTTCAGTGTGTTGGATTTGCCGTCGCGGTCGTAATAGCGGATGTCTTCGAAGCCGATGTCGAGAGAAGACTCAGGGCCGGTTTTGCCGCCCTCGTCGCCGGAGAAGCCGAATGTCAACGATACGCCGAATCTCAGCTGGGATACATTCCAGGTCTTGAAATCATCATTGGAAGACACGTCGGTAAAAGGTATCCTGAAGCTGATCTCCGGAGTAAGGAAGATAGTCTTTGACAGTTCGAAAATGTAGCCGGCGCCAACAGCTCCTGCCATCCTGAATGTCGGATCCGGGATGTCGGCTTTCATATTGAGTGCTCCTGTAGCATTTGACAGATCATAGCTCTTTGTCAGTGGTATTCCCAATTCTACTCCGGCCAGGAAATAGAGCCTGTCAACAGGTAACAGATTGTGGAACTGGACTGAAGGTGCAATCTCAAGGCAGCCCAGGGATGCCGACAACAAAGGTGTGTTGTCCTGGAGCAGCATTCCTTCGAGGTCGCCGGAGAGGTCATTGTAGCCGACGGAACCTGAAATAGTAATCAATTTGCTTACAGGGAAGTTACCGGTAATTCCCAGGGCAAAACCGGCCTGGTTATCGTTATTATTGAACAAAGCCAGGGACGGCAAGGTAAAATCCGGGCTGTGCATGTTGTTGGTAAAGGCGCCGTAAAAGCCAATGTTCGTTTTACGGTATGCCGGGCATTGCGAATTGAGAACCGGCGCAGTGATTGCGATCAGAACGAGTAGGACAGATATCTTTTTAATCATAATATTCTCAAATATTATTAATAAAATATTAACAAATATATTGAAACATTCCTTTACTATCAACAGTGATTTACTGTCTTTCAATTATGTTTTGTTAAGACAGCGATTTCGCTTCAGTTGAAATATTTGGGGTGAAAGAGTTTATTTTAATATTTATATAGCCACGAGCTTCAGCTCGTGGACAAATATTCAATGGGATTAACGGCTTTAGCCGTCCATGATTCCAAACAAAGCTTAAAAGCAATGTATCAAATCTTAAGTTAAAATAATATATGAACTTGTATAGTCGTTGAAACATTCTTTGGAATTTTGGTTAAAACCGCTATCCTGCCAAAGCGATCCACGAGCTGAAGCTCGTGGCTATTAAACTCACATTTCATTTTTACCTAATCCCCAAATAATTAACCTGTCCCGCGATTTCTATGTACAATGTCAGAACCTGATCTATGTATGTTTTCTAAGAATTATTATTAATAATTTATGAAAATTTGTTGAAAAATGACCTGTTTGTACGTATATAGAGTAAAGATTATGAATTAAAATAAATTATTCATAATAACGATTATAGTAAAATTAAAATTTGTTTAAAATTGAAATGGAAAATTATGAGGAAATTATTGATACTGGCTTCGTTAATAGCAGCAATTGCCTGTTCGCCTGCATTCTCAGAAGACGACGACGCAGGCAGCATGGAATTGAAAGTATTCTGCGGTCTGTCAACCCCGATGGAGAATGTAAATGCAATTTACAATGAGAGTACCCTGGAAGGAGAGGATATCATCGGCCGCCTATACAAGAACGGAGTTTCCGTCGGCTATCATTTCGGTGTCGGGATCAGGCTGCCTTTGACCGAGAGCTTTAAACTCACCGGCGGCATTGCATGGAACCGCTTTCCCGAATCGACTATCAATGTAGTCAAAGAGGTTAATGGCGTGTCCACAGGGGAAGTGTTGGTTACTCTCTACAGCGTCCAGAACATATTCCCCATCAATGCAGGCATCGCATTCTACCCGATCCAGACTGACCTGTTGGGTATCTATGCAACGGGCGAACTGACGTACAACCTTTTCTCCAATACTGTCGATTACGCTAATGTCCCGCTAAACCTGAGCATTCCCGACCCCGATTCGGACGGTAAAGGCGGCATTGGCATAGGCGCAGGCATCGACCTGGACATCAGCATATTGAAGTGTAACCTCGAAGTAAAGTATAATGTCATGAACTTAGTGGGTAAAGAAACAGGCGAGAAGACAAAAGACTATCTCACACTCTCTCTCGGGGTTGTTTTCTAAATCGTGAATTTGCAATTCATCCGGCTTCATCAGCCGTTTGTAAAAAATATGAAAAAGGGTTCAATAACGAACCCTTTTTCTTTTTTACGATGTCAATACGTACCGGTTTATCCGCAATGTTGATCATTATGCATTAGTAGTTGCCGGCGGTATATATACCCTTGTTTTCAGTTCGTTGTCGAGCAGGAACAGGGCGCTGGTATTATCCGCAACCATTCTCAGCCTTTCCAGGATGTCAGTGGCATTCGATTCTTCCTCGACCTGCTCGTTTACAAACCACTGGAGCATCATGTTAGTGGCGTGATCGCTGTTTTTGATGGCGACATCGACAAGTTTATTAATTGATTCCGTAACATACTGTTCGTGTTTAAGCACATTCTCGAAAGCGGCGAGTGGAGTCTTCCAGCTTGCGGACGGAGCTTCCAGTTCGGGGACTATGGCTTTTTCGCCTCTTTCGATGATATAATCGAAGAATTTCATTGCGTGCATCATTTCTTCCTGTACCTGAACCCTCATCCAGTTAGCGAACCCATTGAGATTGATTGAATGGAACCAGGAAGCCATGGCAAGGTAGAGGTTGGAAGAGTACATTTCTTTTTTAACCTGCTCGTTCAAAGCGTTCAATACCGGTTTCTTAATCATAGGTTAATCTCCTCAAAATATGTTACTTCAGTGTCAAGCCACAGTCCACAGCCTGACGTTAATTATTTCAGTTTAAACTCTACCGGAATATCTATCCAGCAGGGTACAGGCTCATTGTTCAGCAGAGCCGGCTTGAATTTCGATTTCATTAGTGCGTCAATTGCTGCCTGGTTAAGAATATTATTGTCGGAGCGTACGACTTCGCATTTGACGGGATTGCCCTCTTCATCGACAAGAATATTCACGATGACAACTCCTTCGATATGCTTCGTTTTAGCGCTGGTGGGGTAGATGATTGACTTGTAGAGTTTCTCCAGGTCGATGAAAGGGTCAACGTCAACTTCCGTAAAACTTTTAGGCTCGACATAGACCTCTTCCTCCACTTCGCCGTTGTTAGCCGCATCTCCGTTGTCATCGTCGTTCTGCGCTCCGATCATGTCTGCCATCTCTTCGAGGTGCGATTCGACGGTAGCGCCTGTTTCCGAGGTAATGTAGGGCTGGGGCAGTTTTGCAGCAATCGAATCATTGGGTGTCTTCCCGGTCTCTGCAAGAAAGAGGTAATACTTTTCATCGGGCATCGTTTGCTCGTTGTTTTCGTTAAACACAAGGGTTGTGGGCGGCAGCTTCAGAGCATCGAAGACTGCTTTCAGCTTGGTATTAATGATTCTTTCCATGTCGTCTTCGTCGAAGCCGATTTCTTCGTCGCTCATGGCGTCTGCAACAAGGTCGAAGTTGCTTTTGGCAGTAGCGTACATGATCAGTGCAGAGAAATACTTCCTGGCTTCGAGGTAAATGTCGCCGCATTTCAGCCATGCCTTAATATCGGGAATATCTTCCTTAGCCAGAATCTTTTGGAGAGTCTTTCCGGCGTTGACATAATCATCGGATTTGATGAATTTCTTTAACTGGTCATAGTTGCCCTGGCTGAAGCAAATGCCCGACAGGACAAAAAATGTAGTCATTATGCTTATTATTTTATTTAAATTATTCATAAATTTTTCAACATTACTATTTTGATACTTTTATAAATCTGACTAATTTAACTATTTTGATTTAAAATGAAAAACGATAAACAAATAATTGATATAATACAGGTGGCGCTGCCGCTTCCGGTCAGGAGGCAGTTCGATTACACCGTCCCACAGGGTATTCCGGCGGAAAGACTCCCTGGCTGCCGTGTGCTTGTTCCGTTTGGGAAGCGAATATTAACAGGCTACATTACAGCCACCGGTAAGGCTGAAGCAACAGGAAAGCACAAGCCGATTGTAGAACTGCTCGACGACGAGCCGGCTTTCAGTGAAGAGATGCTGTCTTTCACCAAATGGATGGGAGAGTATTATATGTGCAGTTGGGGTGAAGTTCTGAAAGCGGCTCTGCCTTCGGGAATGTCCCCCAAAAGCGTCATCAGGGTGAATATCAATCCCGATGTCCGGGGCGAAATGATAGATAGTCTTGAGAGAACAGCCCCCAAGAGCGCTGAAATCCTGAAAATACTTTTCAATTCTGCCGATTTCGTCACCGTTGGTTACCTCGAGTCTTTGATGAAGACAGACAGTATTGCCGCACAGTTGGAACTGCTCCGGAGAAGAGGCATGATTGAAATTGAAAAGACAATCCTGAAGGACGCTTCCGTCGCCTGGGCTAAGGCGGCAAGGATCGGTGAAGCGCTGAGGGAAGACGAGCAGAAAATCAGGGAGATACTGAGGGAACTGGATAATAAGAATATTCACGCTTCAATAATGCTCAGCACGATTTACCTTCACGAAAACAGTTCACCTGAGCCGATGTTTTTAACGGAGCTTCTTAAAAACACCGGATTGAAAAGGCACACTCTTAATTCGCTCGTAAAAAAGGGGTTCGTAGAGATATATGAAGCGGAAAAAGACAGGAGCAAAATCATCGACAGCGGAGAATCGCTCATTTCAGGG
Organism: uncultured Hyphomicrobiales bacterium; assembly: GCA_964634885.1. Classification (GTDB taxonomy): domain Bacteria; phylum Bacteroidota; class Ignavibacteria; order Kapaibacteriales; family UBA2268; genus DAINRZ01. Next base: position 9,138 of record CAZWLN010000091.1, read on the forward strand.
GATGAATCGGGACTGGTGCTGAACGAAGAGCAGCAGGCTGCCGTCGATTCTGTTGGTTCTGCCGTTGGTACGGGAAAGTACAAGGCATTCCTGATGCACGGTGTTACCGGCAGCGGAAAAACCCTGGTCTATATTAATGCTATCAGGAAAGCCCTCAGTGCGGGCCTGTCAAGCATTCTTACGGTTCCTGAAATATCCCTTACACCGCAGCTCATCGACAGGTTCAGCGCTGCTTTTGACGGAAGGATTGCTGTGATTCACAGCAGGATGACTCAGGGAGAAAGATATGATTCATGGAAAGCTGTCAGGGAGGGCCGTGTACAGGTCGTCATCGGCGCCCGCTCTGCAGTATTCTCTCCTGCCATGAACCTGGGACTGATTATTGTCGATGAAGAGCACGAGCCCAGCTACAAACAGGATGCTCCGGCGCCAAGGTACAATGCACGGGACGCTGCAGTGGCAAGGGCCAGCCTGGGTAATGCCGTTGTGGTTCTGGGTTCTGCTACACCATCGATCGAAAGTATGTACAACGCTGAGAACGGGAAATATACACTGCTTAAGCTGACACGCAGGGCAGACGGCGCTTCCATGCCTGCCGTCCGCATTGTGGACACTGCTGCGGCCAGGAAGTACAAGCGAATGTCCGGTTCTTTCTCTGAAGATTTAATTGAAGCTATTATTGACAGGATTAACAGGAAGGAGGGGGTAATACTCTTCAGGAACCGGCGCGGATTCTCATCCTTCCTCGAATGTGACGACTGTGCCTATATTCCCAAGTGCATCCACTGTTCTGTCTCGCTTACCTATCACAAGGTGAAAAACCAGTTACGCTGCCATCAGTGCGGCTATACCATCGGTACTGTCGGGATATGCCCGGAGTGCGGTGGTACCAGCTTCATACAGTCCGGCAGCGGCACACAGAAAATTGAAGAGGAACTGAAAGAAGCGCTGGCTGCCAAGGGGTATAAACCGTCGATATTCAGGATGGACCTGGATACGACCTCCGGCAAGAATTCGCACAGGAAAATACTCCACAAATTCTCCAGCGGCATCATCGATATACTGGTTGGTACACAGATGATTGCCAAAGGGTTGGACTTCGACAGGGTAACGCTCGTCGGTGTCATCGACTCCGACAATCAGATGTTCATCCCGGATTTCAGGGCTTACGAAAGGACCTTCCAGTTGCTTACCCAGGTATCGGGCAGGGCCGGCAGAAAAAGCGACAAGCCGGGACAGGTAATAATCCAGACATCCCATCCCGATGCCGACCCGATTGTATTTACAGTGAATAACTCTTACAATGATTTTTACAAAAAAGAACTGAACACCAGGCGCAGTGCAGGCTATCCTCCCTTCAGCCGCTATGTGGTAATTGAGTTTAAAGGTAAAAACCAGGATAAAGTCAATGCTATGGCGAACAATTTTGCCGGCTATATTGTTGGCAGGAGGCAGTTCTATGATGTTCTGGGGCCGGTAGAACCGGTCATCAGCAAGTTGAGGGATTATTACCGCAAGACGATAATAATAAAGAATTTTAAAGACAGGGATCCTAACGGACGGCAATTGAGGCTTACCCTCGAAGACGCACTGATGCAGTTTGCAAAGAATAATACCGGTAAATCAGATACAGTTACCATTGATATTGACTCCGTCTTTCGTTTGTGACACAGTCAGAAGGGACGAGTCATCTTACAAAGCCCGTTCTCATTGCCGAATGGAATGATTAACTAAATTCATTCTTTGCTGATTCTATCGCCATTCCCAGGAGCTTATGGCAGGGGGTCAGCTTCGTCCCTGACGGCTTTCTCCCGGTATTCAAGGATTGCCCGTACATCCTCGTCGGATGTCGCTTTCTGCATCTTGTTTATTGCTTTCATTGTTTTAGTTTGAGTATATCCTCTTTATGCAATCCGGTTACAGCAGAGATTGTATCGATACTAATGCTGTGAGAAAGCATCTGCATGGCAATATTTAAACGTTCCAGTTCCTTGCCTTCTTCTTTGCCGCGCATTAATGCTTTTTTAGTAGCATACGCCATACGGTCAGCTTCGTCCCTGACGGCTTTCTCGCGGTATTCCAGAATTGCCCGTACATCCTCGTCGGATGTCGCTTTCTGCATCTTGTTTATTGCTTTCATTGTTTTAGTTTGAGTATATCCTCTTTATGCAATCCGGTTACAGCAGAGATTGTATCGATACTAATGCTGTGAGAAAGCATCTGCATGGCAATATTTAAACGTTCCAGTTCCTTGCCTTCTTCTTTTCCAATCATGATGCCTTCTTCTTTTCCAATCATGATGCCTTCTTCTTT
>CAZWLN010000092.1:0-207 GCA_964634885.1 uncultured Hyphomicrobiales bacterium
TTAATTAGGAGACTTCCTTTTTTCAAACATAATATCTACTGGTGCGGCTTTCCACTGTTTTCGATGAGGAAATATGACGCTCGTTGTCCTTCTACACTACCTCAATCTTCCCTAAGAGGAGAACCTGAAGATACCCGGCGTTTCTTTCTCATTCCCCCTGGGGAAGGCCGGGATGGGGTTATTAGTTCATCAAGTTTGTAAAGAAAG
>CAZWLN010000092.1:307-10978 GCA_964634885.1 uncultured Hyphomicrobiales bacterium
TAGGAAAAAGCAGGTTCTTCTTTCTCCTTCCCCTTGGGGAAGGCCGGGATGGGGTTATTAGTTCATCAAGTTTGTAAAGAAAGTAGGAAAAAGCAGGTTCTTCTTTCTCCTTCCCCTTGGGGAAGGCCGGGATGGGGTCGTAATGGAGTATCTTCAATGTTTGAGTATTTGCCTTTCAATTACTACATACCCACTACAAACAGAGAAGAACTATATTAAATTAAACTCTTTCTTTCGGAATTTTTTATCTAACCCGTATTAACAGGCCGTTCTACCTGTTGCCGGTATTTACGATGCAGTACGAGGGTGAGCTGTTGCCCGAAGGATTAGGCCGGAGAATGACGACGTACAGGTTCCCTGCCCTGAAGTCATAATCAGAGATGGAGTTTAAAACCGATCCGTCCTGTTGACTGACAATGTCGAGGCCGGATTTGCCTGAGTAGGCAGTGATTATCGATGAGGATTCCAAATAGGCCAGGGTAGCGTTCACCGGAAAATTATCCCGGCCTGCAACCTTCAGACCGTCCGAACCGGGAAAGAGGTTAACCACCCTGATATATACATTATTGGCCGAATAGGACACAATGGTGTCGTTAAGCAGCACTGCACCGGTCGTCAGGCTGTCCCCGAAAGCGATGAAAGTCATGTTAGCGCCGTCTTTCAAAACGACGGGAGAAAGATAATAGAGGCGGGTACTGTCCGGTGTCCTGACGGCAATGAAGTTCTCAATCTCAGCCGGGACTTTGACTTTGGAATAATTAACTCCATTGTAAGGAACAATGGCCAGAGTATCGTCGTATTTATCTGAGAACCTGACACTCGATGTATTTTGTATGCTGTTTACAAAGACCACAGAGGCGAATTTGTCGGGTTCGACAATGCCGTTGCCGAGGTCTGTAGCACAGGGGCATGAACAAAGACATGCTGCCGCTATGAATAATATAATCCTAAAAAACTTCATTTCCGTATTCTGTCTAATCCATAATAAACATATAGAATGAATTAATGCTTCTTTATTGCAACCAGATGTGCCGGACACTGACGGCAGTCCGACGAACCGAACCCCCTGACGGGTACCGTCACCCTGCCGCTGTTCAGCAATTCCAGGTTCAACGAACATTCGATTCTCTCCACTGACTCAATAATCTCTGTGCTTGTAATCTCCGCCTCCGGAGCGGCAAGCAGGTAGTCGATGTGCCATCTCATTTTTTTATCCTTTGACAGGTGCCTGTCAACCCTCTGTCTCAGGTTTTTCACGGCGCTTCCAGTGTAAATATAGTCCCCTTCGGGAAATTCAAACTCACCAAGAGCGCCAATCCTGATAGTCACCGGTTTTTTCAGCCTGATGTGAAGCCTGTATGCACCGCCGTTCAATTATTCCTCCTTGTCATGGCCGAGCCTGTAGCCGGCAGCCCTCTCGAAGAACCAGGCCGGCAGCAATTTTCCCCAGTGTGAGACAAGCGACATGAGCCTGGGAAAATAGATATGCTTCTTACCCTTCATCATTTTACTGTAGATGATCGAAGCGGCTTTTTCGGGTGTCAACAGAAAAGGCATGGAATAGTCGTTGCCTGAAGTCATATCGGTTTTAACGAAGCCCGGCTTGACAGTAGCAATCGTAATACCCCTTGGTTTCATCTCAATCCTGGCGCTTTCAAGAATATTCGACAAGGCCGCCTTCGAAGAGGAATAGAAAGAAGAACCCGGGAAACCGCGCGCGTCTGCGAGCGAGCTGATGGCGGCAATATAGCCGCTGCCCTGCTGCATCATCAGCGGTATCAGGACTTCAAGGCCGGCGACAACAGAATGGAGGTTTGTGTCTATTACTCTTTTGAATATGTCCGTATTCAGGCTCCTGAACCAGTTTTCAGAACCCATACCGGCGCCAAGAACGGCAATGTCAACCCTGCCAAGTATTGAAGCTGCTTTTTGCAGGTCTTTCTTGAAATTGTTCGAACGACTGACATCGGTTGTAATATATTCCGCCTTACCGCCGTTGCTGTTAATCAGTTCACAGACTTCTGCAAGCTTTTCAGCGTTCCTTGCCATCAGTACCAGTTCATGGCCATAGCTGCCGGCTAACAGGGCAAGGCTTCTGCCGATCCCCTTTGAGCCGCCGGTGATGATCATTTTTTTCTTTGGATTGTTACTACTCATATCTTCTCAAATTATTAAGTATGATATTAACCACTAATAAATTTAATCTGCAACATCCGGAGATGCCGGCGCCTTCACCTTTTTTCCGTCGCCGTTAAGCCACGGCACACGGCGAATGGCCATGATCAGCCCAATTCCGATTGCCGCTCCCAGCAATGCTCCGCCCAGGACGTCGAAGGGATAATGGACACCGACATATATTCTCGAAAAGGATATTGCCGCAGCAGCAGTGAAATAGACCCAGGTGTAATGCCTGAAGTAATATGACAGGATTACAGCGCCGGCAAAAGTGTTGGCGGCGTGGGACGAGGGGAAGGACAGCCCGGAACTGCAGGGTACTAGCATCCTTACGTCAGCCAATTCCTTGCAGGGACGTACTCTTTGTACCAGTTCCTTAATGACCGAACTGCTCAACTGATCGGCAAGAACGATTGCAACGATGAGGGTAACAGCAGCAATCCTTCCCTGCTTGCCGCCCTTCCAGAACAGCCAGCCGAACAGGAAGATGTATGCAATAGTCCAGCTCTTCGGTTCGGTAATAAACGGCATCACTTTGTCGAATAAAGAATTGGCTATGTCCCCGTTAAGGAAATAGAACAATGATGTGTCCAAATTTGTCAAAAAATCCATAAGTTTTCAACACTCTAAATTTTTTATTGTTTTTTAGATTTCAATTTAATAATTTTTCGTGAGTAAATTAATTTTTGCAGCAATAAAGAGAGTGAGGAAATAATAAAAAATAATTGTTGAAAACTTTCATAGCATTGTTAATACGATATTTATTATTTTGATTTTCTTGTGTTTGCTGATTGATATTGGAATTTTTTAATATACTATTAATGGTATAGAAAAAAGGTAATGAATAGAATAAATTTTTTCTTTATATATAATATTTAGGTGATTGTTATGGTTGAAACGAAAAACAGTGGTTTTATCGGGCTGGCTGCTCTAGGATTTATGTTGGCCCTGGGCCTTGTTCTTGCATCGATGATAATCTCCGGGACAATAAAGAAGATCAAGTTGACTGACCAAAAGATTTCGGTAAAAGGATACGCAGAAAAGCAGATAAAGTCTGACCTGGGCATTTGGAGCGGGGAATTCTCCGTGTTTTCCACTGACATGGTTTCAGCTTACACCAAGTTGGAAGCCGACTTGGGCAAGGTAGTAAAATACCTCGAATCAAAGGGCATTAAGAAGGAGAGCATTACAATCTCCTCCGTCATAACAAACAGGCAGTATAAAGTAAACGACCAGGGCAATCCCACCAATGAACTAATTGGATTTACACTGTCTCAGACAATCTCGGTGACACTTGGCAATGTACAGCTGATTACTACCGTTGCGAACGAATCGACAGAGTTGATCAAACAGGGAATCGAATTCATTTCCTATGCGCCACAATACTATTACACAAAAATCAATGACCTTAAGATAGAAATGCTTGGAGAAGCGGCAAAGGATGCCCGTATCAGAGCCGACCAGCTTGCTAAGAACAGCGGCAGCGAAGTAGCTTCGCTCGTCTCCGCAAGCCAGGGAGTCTTCCAGATTACACCGAAGAATTCCACCGAAGTTACAGACACAGGGATGTTCGACACTTCATCAATTGAAAAGACAATTAAAGCTGTCATTACTCTGGAGTATTCAATAGAATAAACTGAAACGACATGAGATAATATAACCCGAAGCAATCGTCAAAAGCAGTTGCCGAGGACTGGACAGCCATAATGAAATTTATTATTTAAACTAAATTATAGATAGGGGTTTGTTGCATGAAAATAAACAGAAAATTCACTGTCGGAGGGAAAAATCCCTACGAAATGTTCGAATACAACGTCCGTTCCTCGGTTTTGAAGAATCCCGACGGTTCCGTTGTATTCAACATGGATAACATAGAGGTTCCCGGCCAGTGGTCACAGATGGCTACGGACATACTGGCCCAGAAGTATTTCCGGAAAACGGAAGTACCGCTTTTCGACGAGAACGGCAAACCTCTTCCCGACGAGAAAGGTAAACAGAAGAAAGGCCGCGAGAACTCCCTTAAACAGGTTGTTCACAGGATGGCAGGAGCCTGGACCGAATGGGGCAGTAAATACGGTTATTTTAACAGCGAAGCCGACTCGAAGTCATATTACGACGAGATGGTCTATATGCTCCTCAACCAGATGGTTGCACCGAACTCACCCCAGTGGTTCAACACCGGCCTGAACTATGCCTACGGCATCACTGGCTCCAAACAGGGCCATTACTACGTTGACCCCGAAACCAAAGAAATGCGCCAGTCCGAAGACGCATACACAAGGCCTCAACCCCACGCATGCTTCATACAGTCTGTTGACGACAACCTCATCGCCGACAACGGCATCTTCGACCTCGCTAAACGCGAAGCCAGGATTTTCAAGTACGGCAGCGGTACCGGCACAAACTTCTCCTCCCTCCGCGGCGAACGGGAAAAACTCTCAGGCGGCGGCGTTTCATCGGGCCTCATGAGTTTCCTGAAAATTTTCGACAGGGCTGCAGGAGCCATCAAATCGGGCGGCACTACCCGCAGGGCTGCCAAGATGGTCATCGTCAACATCGACCACCCCGACATCGAAGATTTCATCGAATGGAAAGCCAGGGAAGAAGAAAAAGTTGCGGCTCTCGTTACAGGCTCCCGCGTCAATTCCACTTTCCTCGGCGCCATCGTGGACGAAGCAGTTAAAAGCGGTACCAACCGACGCCAGAACAAGAAACTTAATTCATTGATACAAAAAGCCCTGCACAGGGGTGTACCTCTCAATTACATTACCCGCGCGCTCGCCCTCGTTGACCAGGGGTTCACCACCCTCGACTTCAGCGCCTTCAACACGCACTATGAAGGTGAAGCCTACGTTACCGTCAGCGGCCAGAATTCCAACAACACCGTGCGTGTTACCGACGAATTCATGAAAGCTGTCGAGAACGACGGAAACTGGGAACTCAAATGGAGAACCCGCGACGACCTGTGCAAGGTGGTAAAAGCAAGAGACCTCTGGAACAAAATTAATATGTGCGCCTGGAAATCGGCTGACCCCGGACTCCAGTTCGATACCACCATTAATGAATGGCATACATGCCCCGCTTCGGGAAGGATCAACGCCAGCAACCCCTGCAGCGAATATATGTTCCTCGACGACACGGCGTGTAACCTCGCCAGCCTTAACCTGATGAAATTCTATGATGAGAAATCCGGCAAATTCCTCGTCGATGACTATAAACATGCCATCAGGCTCTGGACCATGACCCTTGAAATATCGGTACTTATGGCCCAGTTCCCCTCGAAGGTAATTGCCCAAAAGAGCTTCGACTTCAGGACTCTTGGCCTGGGATACGCCAACATCGGCTCTCTCCTGATGGTCAACGGCATTCCTTACGACTCGCCCGAAGCGCTTGCATTGACCGGGGCCCTCACTTCAATAATGACAGGCGAAGCCTACGCTACCTCTGCCGAAATGGCAAAAGAGATGGGGCCGTTCAACGACTACTTCAGGAACAGGGAATCGATGCTCCGCGTCATCCGCAACCACCGTAGGGCAGCCTACAATGCCCCTGCCGGTGACTACGAGAACATCACGGTTACACCGATGGGCATCAACCCGGAACTTTGCCCCGATTACCTTCTCGAAGCCTCGAAAAAGAGCTGGGACAAAGCCCTTGAACTCGGCGAGAAACACGGCTACCGCAACGCACAGGTGTCTGTCATTGCCCCTACCGGTACCATCGGGCTTGTAATGGACTGCGACACTACCGGCATAGAACCCGATTTCGCAATAGTAAAATTCAAGAAGCTGGCCGGTGGAGGCTATTTCAAAATCGTAAACCAGTCTGTTCAGAAAGCCCTTCATAAGCTGGGATACACAGACAAGCAGATAGACGAGATTGAAAAGTACTCCAAGGGACACGGTACACTCATCGGCTGCCCGGCAATCACACACAAAGCCCTGAAAGCAAAAGGATTCACCGAAGAGAAGATACAACTCATCGAACGTGAATTAGACAATGTCTTCGACATTAAGTTCGCTTTCAATAAATGGGTGCTCAGTGAAAGCTTCCTTAAACAAATCGGCCTGTCCCAGGACAAGATCGACGACCCCACACTCGACCTCCTTGCCGAGCTTGGATTCACCAAGTCAGAGATCGAAGCTGCCAACGATTACGTATGCGGCACGATGATGATCGAAGGCGCCCCGCACATCAAAGCAGAGCACCTTCCCGTCTTCGACACTGCCAGCAAATGCGGCAGGCACGGCAAACGCTTCATCCATCACATGGCGCACGTCAGGATGATGGCAGCGGCACAACCCTTCGTTTCCGGCGCCATTTCCAAGACTGTGAATATGCCCGATACGGCTACCGTCAGCGAGATAGGCTCTGTTTACATGGAATCGTGGAAGCTCATGCTGAAAGCAATTGCCATGTACAGGGACGGTTCCAAGCTGTCACAGCCTCTCAACTCTTCCAGCTACGACGACCTGGACGAGATAATAACACTGGGCGACGAAGGTACTCTCGACGAGACGCTTGGGCCTAAGTTCGTACAGGAAAGGATAGTCGAAAGAGTCATCAGGCGTGCCGAAAGAGAAAAACTGCCCAAGAAGCGCCACGGATTCATCCGTGAAGCCTACGTAGGCGGCCACAAGGTATTCCTACGTACAGGTGAATACGAGGACGGTTCCTTAGGCGAGATATTCATCGACATGTACAAGGAAGGCGCTTCCTTCAGGGGCCTGCTCAACAGCTTCGCCATCCTGATCTCAAAAGCCCTGCAATACGGTGTACCGCTGGAGGATATGGTAGAGACATTCACCTTCACACGCTTCGACCCTGCCGGCGTCGTCCAGGGCCACGAAGCCATCAAGTCCGCCACCTCCATCCTGGACTATGTCTTCAGGTCCATCGGCTATGACTACCTCGGCAGGCAGGATTTCGTCCATGTCAAAGCTGTCGATGAACTGCCCCACGAAGAGAATCACCATAAGATTGAGCCTGACGGCCCGACTACTGCCCAGCGCATAGACGAAAACGAAAATAACGGCGACCGGGAAGCAGAGGAGGATAGCGACGAAGAGCTGGAAGGCGCTGTCATCGGTGTGGACGGCAAGCCTCTGACAATGTCGAACGAGCCTTTGTTCAGCGGCAGCGGCAACGGCAATTCGAAGAAGAAGCTGAAAGCCGAGTCCAAACAATTAGGCTATACCGGTGAACAGTGCGACAACTGCGGTTCAATACGCGTACGCAGGAACGGAAGCTGTACCGTTTGCGAAGACTGCGGCAGTACCAGCGGTTGCTCATAAGAAAAGCAACGTCTTGCGCAATAATATATTCGGGGGCTTCACGTTCAATAATGTGAAGCCCTTTGATTATCTGGTTTATTGTAATTTATTCATAAGGAGGGAAATATTATGAAAAAGTTACTGACAGTCATAATGACAATTATACTTATAGGCTGTTCATCAATGTATTATGACAGGCCGTATAACAAGGAATCGGAACTGTTGAACGATTATATTGCAGAGTTTTTCATGCACACTGAACCATATCATTTCAATTTTAAAATTATTTTGGATGACACTTTAAGGCCATTGGAAAAAAATACCTGGGTAATTAATCTGCAACATGATTCATTATGCGGAGAGGCATATTACGATTTATGCGATTCGAATAAGAAACAAGTTCCAGTAAATTTTTCACAGCTTTCCAATATTAAAGGCATGAATATATTCCCAGGCAAATTTTGTATTAACGAAAAAACAAGAGGTTGGCACTATCAGCTCAGTTTACCTGGATACAATAAAGACTCTACAATTATGTATTTCTCCTACAGATACTATTGTGGTTTTTTGTGTTCACGCTATAGTATTGTTTATATGAAAAAAATAAATGGGGAATGGGTTTTTCAAGGTGAAAGAATACTTATAGAATCATAATAAATGGATATTTTCTGGATTTAATAATAGATCAATATAATTCCGGTTCTCTAACAAATGATAGGGATAAATAGATAATTGAAGCATTATTTTCTACCTTCGGGGTTTATTCCCACTTTACAAACTTGAAAAACTGAGAGTCCAACCGCCCCCTGCCCCCGCCTTATCTAAGGCGGGGAAAACATCTTTAATTCAGAATTCTTAATTCATAATTCAGCATTCTTTACAAACTTGACGAAGTGAAAAACCCCATCCCGGCCTTCCCCAAGGGGAAGGAGAAAGAAGAACCTGCTTTTTTCTTCTAACTTTATAAACTTGATAAACTTTACAAACTTGAAAAACTGAGAGTCCAACCGCCCCCTACCCCCGCCTTATCTAAGGCGGGGAAAACATCTTTAATTCAGAATTTAGAATTGGCTACGCCGGTCTCGCTGCGCTCGGCTCAGCATTTAGCATTCTTTACAAACTTGATGAACTTTATATACTTTACTAACTAATAACCCCATCCCAGCCTTCCCCAAGGGGAAGGGGCAAGAAAGGATGAGGCGTTGGCCGGCTTCTTGCTATTAATATGTCGCCCCTTCGGGGCTTTTCGAGGGCGGGGAAAACCTCATTGTTCCCACATTCAGAATTCTTAATTCGTCATTCTTAATTCAGAATTCAGAATTCAGAATTCAGAATTAGCTACGCCGTTCTCGCTGCGCTCGACTCAGCATTTAGCATTCTTTACAAACTTGATGAACTTTATATACTTTACTAACTAATAACCCCATCCCAGCCTTCCCCAAGGGGAAGGGGCAAGAAAGGATGAGGCGTTGGCCGGCTTCTTGCTATTAATATGTCGCCCCTTCGGGGCTGCTTACTTTATAAACTTGATGAACTTGACGAACTTTCCCAACCCCATCCCAGCCTTCCCCAAGGGGAAGGAGAAAGAAGAACCTGCTTTTTTCTTCTAACTTTATAAACTTGATAAACTTTACAAACTTGATGAACTGAGAGTCCAACCGCCCCCTACCCCCGCCTTATCTAAGGCGGGGAAAACTTCATTTATTCAGCATTCAGCATTCTTAATTCAGCATTCTTAATTCAGCATTCGTAATTCGTAATTCGTAATTCGTAATTCAGTACCCCCTCAGTCTTTCGGCATCAGGTAGAACCACTTCAGATCTTCATCTTTCAGAATCTTGTTTTTAGGTTTTATGAATGTACCGGTATTCTTCTTTGTTCCCTTTGACCTGAAACAGTCCTTGTAACGTTTGAGGTTTATCCTGCCGAGGATGCAGCCCGACTCGATGGTCCCGGCCCTGATCTCGTAGCCGATGACATTGCATTCGTCATCGACCCGGGGAGTAATCACAATCTGCTCCCGGTTAACATCTTCCGAAGCTTCAATTTCCGGAAGGGGCCCTACACCTACATTGATAATCTGGCACTTCGTGTCGAGCGTTACCTTCTCTTTCTTGCCGAAAGGTACAGTAGTGAGGGCAATCATATTATTCTCGAAATCTACTTTGGAGATGAGGTCTGTCTTCTTCGGATCGAGCCCCTGGAAGACAATCTTCACCGGTTCGCCCGTACCGAAGGTCTCAGTCTGGTAATACTCCTTAAACACAATTTCCCTGACCGGTGGCTCCCCTGCAATGGCTTCTTCTTTAACCTCTTCCTCGGTTGTGTTCGCATAGACCACTTCTTCGAAATCAGGCTTGTCTATATTACGCCAGGTAATATTGACGGTCGAGTAGTTCATGTCCTCGAGCAGGGACAGGCGTTTGCTGTTCAGGTCTTCAAGCTCTTTCTTTTTCTTGTCGATCTCATAGCCTGCGACGATCCTGTCGTCAACGTCCTTAGAGCGTTCGCTGTTGTCCGTCATCAGCTCAATTTCATTCTTCAGCTTATCTATTTTCTCATTTGTGGAACTATACAAACGGCTGTATGAATCCTCGTCAGCAATCTTTTCCTCGACAACAGCCGGGCCGAATTCCTTTCTCAGGGCTTCAAGGTAATCATTGAAAAAGCGGTAAGGAACCTTGACATTCAGCTCCGCTGAGGCATACTTCCCCTCTTTTTTATTGACTGAAGCCGTTTTGAGGAAGCCCTCATAGAAAGTGGAGAGTGAAACAGCTTTATTATTCATATAGCTGTAGTCATCCGATTCGATGATGATGTCTGCCCGCTTCTGGTATGGGCTAATGTCCGGCAGCTGGGTTGTCCTGCAGGACACCAGCGACAGAACGGCTGCCGAGATGATTAACACGAGGGTAATAGTACGTTTCATAGCTAAACCTTACTATTTGTAAAGCAATTACTTATTTAATAACATCCATACGGGTAAGATACAGCCACGATAACTACGTACCGCTGCCAATGCTACCCCCTATTTCACCGGATCCATCCTCAACCCGGTATCATTCAATATATCGGCTTATTCCGTTATAATCTTAATACGAAAAATATTTCCATATATTTCAATAAGTTAATAAATTAATTTGAAATAATCAATATTTTTTTGTTATACTCTGTGTTCAACTGTACAGATTTACTCAAACAATGAATAAAATTAGGTCTAATA
>CAZWLN010000093.1:0-10895 GCA_964634885.1 uncultured Hyphomicrobiales bacterium
CTTCCCCTTGGGGAAGGCTGGGATGGGGTCTCTTAGTTCATCAAGTTTGTAAAGTCGGGAAAAAGCCCCGTAGAGGCGATATATTAATAGTTTATCAAGAAATTCGGCCCCTGAGGTTCAATTTCTGACATCTGTTTTTCATGGTACATTATGTATTCCCTGAATTCTGACTGAAAGCTTCCGAAGTCACAACCGAATACTTCCCTGAAAATCCTGTCGTGGTCGTTGTCGTCGATTAAAGCTTTCATGTACCTGATGAAAGAAGCCTTCCCGTGTTTACTAATCAGGTAATCCACCATGGTGCCGAACTCGGAGTATATGAATGTCATCCGGTATGGTACCTCGAGTTTGACCTCATCTTCTTTCCCGGTCTTGAAATACTCCGGCGGCATATAGTTGCCTTTCGCGACGAGTGAACAGACTTCCGGTTTTGAGGGATAGAAGCCGGTACCCATCTGGTTTGAACTGTAAACTGCTATTCCTTCGAGAAGCCACTCCGGGTAAGAGAACTCGCTTAGCAGGCCTTTGTGCTGGAATATTAATATATGGGATAGTTCATGTGCCAGGTACACCTCCAGAGAGATTTTTCCTTCGGCGGCTTCACGTAAAGCCCAGGGAGAGATGAACAAACGCCCGCTGGAAAAAGCGCAGAACCTCGCTTTGGAGACGGAATGGGAGAGATATTCGCTGCTGTCGCGGAAAATAAACAACTCAGGTTTTTCTGTAAAACTAAGCTCGTGGAAATCTTCAATCGAAGGAATAAGACTGTCGATTGCCGACAGGTCGGGTTGTTCTGCTCCTTCTTGAGCTAAGAGGGTAATATTCTTCAGCTCGGTCCTGTTAAAACCGATAATGACCGGAGAAAATGCAAACAGCTTACCGAAGAGGAATTCGTATGAGACGAAAAAAATAATCAGTAACAGAATCGATAATATTACCAGCCTGAATCTTGTTGGCTTCTTCATGCTTTAATACTTTAAATTTACAACATAATACTGTGAAATACGATTAGCCTGTGGCTTTGTTTCGCAGAAGCAGCCAATATGGATCCGGATCAATAAAATGTTTAAACAAATACAAAATCATTTACCACCATGTATGCTTTATTTTAAACCTTAGCGACACCCCTGCATAGAAAGAAGACATAGTCCAATCTAACCTCTCCGTTACCTTTGTCAGGTTGTAACTGTAGCCGACATAAGGCATTATATCATATCCACATCCAGTTGCCCATTCATAATAGACCTCTGCATTGAGGTTAAAGAGGAAGTCCCTGGCTCCGGACGGAGCCCCCTCAGAAAGTACTGCCGTCTGCCTGTTGTTCTCATACCTTAAAGGATGGAACTCCTGTGAGAATGACACATTGTTTGTTGATTTAAGTTTCAGTTCCTCGTCAAGGTCATTGTTGATTACCCACAGGACGCCGGGCCCGGCAGAGATTATCAACTGATCAACCAGCCTGTATGAATACATGGTTTTCAGGCTCAGGCAGGAGAGGCTGCTTTCGATATTGTCTTCGAGGAGGCCATTCCCGCTCAGGTCGCCGGACAGTACGGTTGAATTATAATTGTAGTCATTAATGAGGGTACTTGCCGAATTGTTGAAAGAACTGTAACCGAGACTGATAGTGAGGCTGTGCCTGTTCTCGACAATTCCACCGAATGGAACCCATACAAACAGGCCGGCAGAGAACCCAGTGCCGGTTAGGTCAAATTTCTTAGAATTTGGGCTTAATTGAGATTGAGTCGAAATATTATTACTATTAGATTTATTTATATTAACCTCCGGGCCAAGAAATTGTACGGTTCCTTTAAATGGTGGGCCACTTATATAGCACTCTACTCTTATTTCATCCTGCCCGCTTGCTCCCCAGATCATCGAGTTAAAGGTAAGCAGCAGGGCACCGAGGCGTATCTTCCTGCTTATAAGTTTAGCGCTGCGCCCCCCGTTGATGAAAACCAGGGCAGAAACAACTACGAAAGCTGCCCCAAGCGCTATTATTACTATCGGAATAAAGAGTTCTTTTTTCATTGCTGTCAATTAATTTTCTTTATTGATTAAATCTTTCGTGTTAAACATCATAACTATTCCGGCATGGAAGGCGGAAATGTTGAAATCCATCCCGGAGACAGCGCTTGACGGGTACCAGGAATAGCCCATATTGACCAAAAGTGAATAGGGGCCGTAGTAAGATGTAAGTGCCCCGTAAACATTGAAATAGGCGTCGATAGTTAAACCGAACAGCAATTTATTGCATTTTTTTCCACTCCCATTCAGCTGCAGGCGTTTGCTATCGGTAGGTTCAAGGTAATCGTTGAGGGCTTCGGAGAAGGATACCTCAGCCTGGTATTTGGAATCGATTGAAACGCTTTCTTTGCAATTGAATATACTATTTATCAATATATCAGGCCCTGCAGCCACATATAGATTATTCCAAAATTCGAGAAGATACCTTGCTCCAAGATAAATATTCGAACTTATGTTCTTGATCTCATGTTTTAAGATGTCTTTGTGTGCAATGTCGCCCGTCAGTACTTTTGAATAGTATGACTGATCATTGATGTAACTTTTGTATAAATAGGAATAGCCCAAAACACCGCCCTGCAGCCTGAGGTACTCGGCGTATCTGTGTTTACTCTGAAACGGGAAGTCAATAAAGAAATCGATAGTAACGCCGTTAAATGGGACAGGATTGCTGTGCACGGGTAAAAACTCGTTCGATTGACGAATAGCGTCATTTGAAAATGGGAAGACATAGTTGATGAAGAATCCGAAGTGAACATTCCTTTTTTTTCCTGAATCAGAGCAAAAGAGACTGGTAGCGCCGATTGTCAATAATAGCACTGCTACGGCTGCTGCAATTGCTGTATTATTCTTAATAGCCATCGGGCCTCCTCTTCAATTAATGATTCAAAACATTGTAATTATCGGGTCGGGGCTGCCGAGTCCGGTTCCAATCTGTTCCGACGCTGCGCGGCAGCCGCCGAAGCAATGGTCCCATTTCATACAGTTGCTGCAGTACCCGGGTTTGACTGTCTTCCAGCTCTTTATATACCCCGATTCGAATATTTCCCCTGGTTTTTGTTCGTGTATGTTGCCGATTACTACCGGAGAGTGGTTGCAAATCCTGACATTGCCGTCGATGTCGAGAGTAACGGGCATATTATCAACATTTGCCGAGCAGGACTGAGTTCCTATGTTCACATAGTCTGCCGGGTCGAGAACACAAAGAGGAGTACAAACATTGGATGTGATGGTGAGTCCCAGCTCAGGCGCCAGCTTGTCTGCTGTTGCAAAAGCTTTCCTCAATGCGTCTTTGGAGGGCATAAGCAGGGCGGCGTTACTAATGCCCCTGCCGCCAATGTTGAACCTGGTGAACATAATCCTGTCAATGCCCAATTCAGCGTAAAAACGCAGAGTTTCTGCCATATACGGGATATTCTTCTTTGTAAGTACCATGTCGATGACCACATTAGCACCCAGGCTTTTCAGGTATTTGATGGATTGCAGCGTCCTGGCGTGAGACCCGGCTTTCCCGGTCATGGCGTCGTGAACGGCGCTGTCATGAGAATGGAGAGGCAGTTCGAAAAGCCCTACCCCCAGCCGGAAGAGTTCCTCGTATCTTTTGTGGTCGTTGGTGTAGCCGTTAGTGATGACGGTTACATTCTTTTTTTTCAGACGGCAGTACAGTACCAGTTCAGGCAGCCTTTCTGCAAGGGTTGGTTCGCCCCCTGTGAAGGCAATGGTGTTGCAATCGAGCGTTTTGAAAGCTTTTTTCAGGGTAGCACGGGCTTTTTTGTAAGAATTAAAATGCCCAAACTCTTCCCCGTTCCTTTTCCAGATGTTGTAACAATAGAGACAGTCGAGGTTGCAGGCTGAAGTAACCTCGAACACAATGACCGGCAGGTTGTGTTTACCCATATTTTGCCATTAATTATTTTTTACAATCTATAAATATAGCTGTAAATTTCTTTTGTAATAACAAATTTCCAAGAAAAAAGTTTCATTATTATAAAAAAAAGTGAGACTTTTTGATGATTCATGTGTCACTTATTAGTATTATATTGCCAATTATCATTGGAGTGTTGTTATGAAAATCATATTTACTGTATTAATATTCTTTATTCTTCAGTGCACACTGTACTCACAGTTTGACATTGAAAAATACAAAGAGTATCTTAAGAACCGTAAAGATATGACACCGGAGGAATTGTTGAAGGAATACCCTGCCGGGAAATTTCTCAAATATGCTCCTGTTGATTTTAATAAGGCAGAGTACGGCGACAGCATCGACAGAAAGTACCAGTTGACGCCCTATGAGAAAAGCCTTATCGGCAATCACGGTTTCATGGTTACCGAAAGGCTGAATTTCATTAATTTCGCCAAAGCTATGAATGACATCTACCACCGGGATTTACCTCTTTATATATCTGCGGACGCCATACTTCACTCCCTTCATTTCTCCATGGACAAAATGCTGGAAGAAGCCGAGAAGTTTCATCTGAGTGAAAGCCTCAAGTCTATGCTTCAAAAAATGAAATTACAAATTGAAGTCATGGGAAAATTAGATTCGGGCAGTACATACTTACAGGCGCTGAAGGACTTCGACCTGTACGTATATGTCGGCAGCAGGCTGTTAACAGGGGAAAGTCTTACCCCGGTGTATGAAATGAACAAACAGAAAGCCGACGCCATCATTCAAATGATCAAAAGCCAGAGTCTTGTCCTGGGAGCGAAGATATTTACAGATTGCGGGGTTGACATAGACTTCAGCCAGTTCAAGCCCAGAGGTCACTATACGAGTACCAATGAGCTGACACAGTATTTTCAATCAATGATGTGGCTTGGGAAAATTGAAATTTTCATAGACAGCCCTGTTTCACTTAAAGGAGAATTGCCCAAGGAAGACCTGCTGAGAAACCGTATGCTTACGGCGGTCATAGCCGAAGCTACCCTTAATACGGCAATACAGAAGCCATATACTGACATAGATAATTTTTTAAATGTATTCATCGGCAGGCAGGATAATATTACTGTTGCCGAAGTTTGCTCAGTAATGAAGAAGAATGGTGTAGCCCATGCCTTTGAGTTGTCTGATGCCGGGAAAATAGCTACATTTGTTAATGATCTGAAAGAACTCAACTCAGCTAACCAACTGTACAATTCCCAGGTATTGTTCCAGGGGTCGGACCAGGTAAAACCTGCCGCCGCATTTATGCTTATGGGGCAGAGGCCCATACTGGACGGCTTTACTACGGCAAACGTAGTCTATGACAAGATAATATACCAGGAGGACTATGTCAGAAGAATGCTTCCCAAGACCCTCGATATTATCTTCGCTTTTGGCAATGATGCAGCAGCACAGCTTTTACTGCCCGAACTGAACCGCTTTCATTACTCTCCGAACCTTGCAGGGTTAAGATACCTGATCAATTCCTATGACGAAGACTTTTGGAAAAGCACTACCTATAGCTCATGGTGGAAAGCCATCAGGAACCTCAACCCTCCCCTCGACAGGACCGGCCTTCCACTCTTTATGCAGACTGCTGCATGGCAGCAGAAAACAATGAATACTCAGCTTGCATCATGGGCCGAATTGAGGCATGACTTCCTGCTGTATGCCAAGCAACCCAGCACTTCCGGATTATTGTGCTCTTTTCCCCATTCTTATGTTGAACCTGTACCTGAATTGTACCGATCGGTCAAATTAGTAATCCAAAGCGCTAATGAAGCTCTGAAATTGATAGATGCCGATAATTATAGTTCTTCTTATTGTGATAAGGCTTCAAAAATATTGGATTCACTTTATAATATCTCTGTTAAAGAACTGAAAGGCGTGGCTCTTTCGAAAAATGAGACTGATTTTCTGGAAAAGACATTTGCTTTTAATACATTCACAAACGGATGCGATCATAATAACCCCAATTATACTTTGGCAGGGGGCTGGTACCTGAATTTATACTACAGTTATAATAATAATTTCAGTAGTGGGCATTACGCAAAAGATGCGTTTGTTGTTGCCGACGTTCACACGGCGCCGACAGATGAGGACGGCAATATTACCGGAAATGTTTTACACGCTGGTACAGGCTCGGTAAACTTATGTGTGATTGTGGCCAGAACTCCCGAAGGGACGAACCGTGCCTATATCGGCCCTGTCAGCAGCTATTACGAATATACTTCAAGTAACTTCATCAGGCTCAGTGACGAAGAGTGGAGTGAATCCATATACACTATTGGCGCCGTTAAACCTGAGTTTACCAGGCTGTACCTCGCCGAAAAGAACCAGACCGAACCTTTGGAAGGTATCAGCCTGTTAATGGAAGAAATCAATGATGTTCATGATGGCCGTCCGTCCGCTAATCTGTCGTTGGCAGTTACTCCGAACCCGTTCCCGAACCGTACAGTAATCTCCTTCACAGTGCCGGCCGAACTGACAGGCGAGAATGTCAGCATCAGCTTCTTCGACATCATGGGTGCGGAGAAATTTGTACTGCTGAACAAGGAAATGCAATCGGGCAATTATTGCATCGAATGGGACGGCAGCACGGCTGACCGCCAGGGATTGACTCCCGGTGTGTACCTGTGCCGCCTGAAAATTGGCAATCATGAGAAAACCGTCAAACTGATCAGGAATTAGCAGAGTCAAAGACTCATCTTATTTAATCTTTGCCAGGCTTCCCGAGCCGGAGATGTCGGTATTGACGTCAGCGGGAGTACCTTTGTAATATACGTCGCCGCTGCCGTTGATGATGACTGAAATTCTTTCCTTCACATTGACTTTGACGTCGCCGCTACCGTTAATTGTAATCGATGCCGCATTCAATTCCATGTTCTGCAGATCGACATCGCCTGAGCCGTCAACCACAATCGTAGCTTCCGTTCCTGTGCCGGTGAGGAGTATGTCGCCGGAACCTTCGATAGTAATATTGGTTTTGCCTGTTGCGACGTTCTTGAAGTTCATATTGCCGCTGCCTGATATTATTAATGACAGTTCAGGACAGTTAATCGGAGTTGTGCCGATGATGTCGGAAGAACCTTCGACCGTAAAACCGGCAATATTTATCATCCCGATGTGCATCTCCAGTTTCTTCGGACAAATGGAGCCGTCGCTGTCGATGACTAAGTTGCCGTTGTTGATTGTAGTGGTAATGTGGTCGTGTATATTGTCGTCGGTCTCAATCGTAAAACTTTCTGTTGTTCCCTGGCTGATATATATGTCGCTGCTGACCTTGTCCGTTACTTTGTCGAATCCATGAAGCTCCCTTTTTTCCGTTTTCAGGTTGCCGGAACCTTTAATGTCGCAGCAGAGGTCCAGTGTCAGGTCTTTACAGCCCGTAAGGGATAGCCCAAGAAGCATTACGAATAATAATATACCGGTATTTTTCATACAAAACTCCAATTTCTTTCAAAAGTACATACCTAATACGATTAAACTTTTGAATAGTTACAGACAACGGCAATTTTTTTGAAATCTAAGGTTCTTCCCTATTCAGTACAGGTACAATTCTATGAATACCACTAATATAGTAATTTACCCTTGTTAGCGATTCAATATGGGTCTCTTAGTTTGTCAAGAATTCTGAATGCTGAATGTTGAATGTAAGAAAAAGCTGAACCGTAGCGGCATTTTCCCCCACCTTGGATAAGGCGGGGGTAGGGGGCGGTTCGATTTTCAGTTTGTCAAGTTCATAAAGTTTGTCAAGTTTGTAAAGAAAGAAGAAAAAGCTCCTGCTTCTTTACCCTTCCCCCTGGGGAAGGCCGGGATGGGGTCTCTTAGTTTGTAAAGTTCATAGAGTTTGTAAAGTTTGTAAAGAAAGAAGAAAAAGCAGGGGCTTCTGTCTCCTTCCCCTGGGGAAGGCCGGGATGGGGTATCTTAGTTTATCAAGTTCATAGAGTTTGTCAAGTTTGTAAAGAAAGAAGAAAAAGCAGGGGCTTCTGTCTCCTTCCTCTTGGGAAGGCCGGGATGGGGTGGGTTCAGTTCGTCAAGTTTGTAAAGTTTTTCAAGTTCGTAACCTTCTAAAGAAAGTCCCGTAGGGGCGTCAACCATCCAAAGATTCCGATCTTTCGTCATCCCATCAGGATTATTCAAAGCAGAAACACTTGTATGTTCTACCCCTGACTGGGTTGTGTAGTAAACAGCTCATTGAAGAAATTGTTCTTACCATCATTGAAGGAAGAGTAATCTGTTTTTCATTATCTTTTATGGGCTTAATATATCAGGAAAACCATTGGTATCTACAAGCCTGAGGCCCTTCGACGGCATACAGTATATCCAAATAATACTTTCTAAATAATTCAGGCTTAAACCCGATAATCAAAAGTAAAGAAATTTGAATTATATTGAGAAAATATGCTGATAATTTATTTTCTGATATCTCTGCTGACTGCAGGATTGACACTGATACTGGGTACATATGTCTTGCTCAGGAATCCCAAAGCCCAGCTTAACAGGGTCTTTCTTCTGTTGGCATACGTTCAGGCTCTTTATTGCTTTGCTGTCAGCCTCTCGACAATAACCAGCAACCAGGACCTGCTTCCAATCATCCTGAATATATACCACATCTGGCCTTTGATACTCACAATACTGCTTCATTTCGCACTCATTTACACAGAATACAGGAATCTCTATCTAAAACCTCCCATAATTGTTCTTCTGTATTGTCCGGCCCTGATAATGACTGCCCTGTTCGTCAGCGGAAGCCTTGAAATAACATTTAGTCTGCGCTACTGGGGCTGGCAGTCCATTGCTGTCCCTTCACCGATGATGGGCGTACTGATGGGGCTGCTGCTGATCGTGGGTATAATTACTATCATACTGCTAATCAAGCAAATGTTCCTGTTGAATAGCCGCAACAAACGGACACAGACAGGGTTGATTCTGGCAGGATTCCTGGCGCCCTGGCTCTCCGGACTTGCCGACTTCTATCTGTATGGCGTTCTCAATCTGGATATTCCACCGCCGATGACACTGGCAATCGGCATCGAATCGGTGTTAATTACTATTGCCATTGCAAAGTACAAGCTGTTTGTACTGGGACCGGCAGGAGTCGCTTCCGAAATCGTCAACTCGACAAACGATTATATTTTCCTGGTAAACACCAACGGTTTCATTGAATACGCAAATGTTTCCATGAGAAAATTGATGAAGAAGACCAAATCCGAGATATTCGGAACGTATATAATGGATGTTTTAAACGAGGTAGTAGCAGATGAAGTTCGCGAGTTGAAGAAGCCCGGCAGCAACAGGAAATACCTCACCCTTGAAACTGTAATGAAAGTACCCGATTCGGAAACCATTCCCGTCAGCATGACGATTACCCTGGCAAGAGACAAATCGGACAACATCAAAGGCTATGTGTGCATTGCAAGGGATCTTTCCGAGCGCCTGAGAATGATGGATGATATAATCGAAAAAGAGAAAAAATACAAAGCTGTCTTTAACCTTTCTCCCAGTACAATTTTCCTTCTCGACATGAACGGCAAAATACTCGACATCAGTAAGCGCTTCCTCGACCTTTTCAATTACTCCCGGGATGAAATAATCGGTAAAACCATAAATCATTTGGAATTCCTCCCTGCGAAAACGAAACAGACAGCTACGAAGAAGCTGATAGAGATTGGCTTACAAAAGGGAGCTTTGGCACCATTCGAGATTACATTCCTGAGCCGTAACGGTGAAGAAAGAATCGGCGAGACTTTTACCACCTTGCTTGTGGACGAGCAGAATGCAGCAATCGGCGCCCTGGTAATTGTTACAGATGTGACCGACAAACGTATGGCCGAGTTAAAACGCCTCGAAGCTCAGGAAGAAATTGCCCTGGCACTGGCGCGTGAGAAAGAGCTGAGCGACCTGAAGTCCCGTTTCATCTCACTCATATCCCACGAATACAGGACACCGCTGACGGTGATCCTGTCCTCAAGTTCGCTGATAGATAAGTATTACAGGAACAACAATTACACAAAGCTCGAAGAGCATATCGGCAAAATCCAGTCAGCAATCAATAACCTTGTGCGTATGCTTGAGAATGTTGTCTCTGTCGATAATCTCGGACTGACAAAGAGCCAGGTTAAGCTCTCCCTGATCGAGGCAACGGTGAACGTTCAAAGTTACATCAGCGAAGTGGAACTGCTCGACAAGAACCGCCACCCGATTGAGTTCTACTATTCAGACGAAAAGATTATCTTCGACACTGACCTGACACTGTTCCGCCACATCATCATGCAGACCCTGACGAACAGCGTCAAGTACTCACTGCCCGGTTCCCATGTCCAGTTGTACCTGATCAACAACGAGAACTACATCGAGATCAATATTACCGACAACGGGATCGGCATACCGGAAGACTACACCGAGCATGAATATGAACCGTTTTACCGCTGCTGCAACGTCGGCTCCATTTCCGGCATCGGCCTGGGCCTGTCCATAGTAAAAAAATCCGTTGAGCTTCTGAGCGGGAGGATCTCTTACAAGAGCGAAATCAACAACGGGACGACTTTCAACATCATCCTTCCTAAGCTCAATACTGTGAATTATTATGGGTTCGAAAGCAAATTTGGTTCGTAAAGAATTCTGAGCCGAGCGCAGCGAGACCGGCGGAGCCAATTCTGAATGTAAGAAAAAGCTGAACCGGAGCGGTTTCCCCCACCTTGGATAAGGAGGAGCTTTAATAATTACGAATTACGAATGACGAATGACGAATTATGAATGAGTGAGGAGCAGTAGAGACGCAAGGCTTGCGTCTCAAGAATGTGAAATAAGAGTTGGGAGTTGGGAGAATTACGAATGATGAATTTAGAATGACAAATTCTGAATGTAAGAAGAAGCTGAACCGGAGCGTCTTTCCCCTTCCCCTTGGGGAAGGCCGGGATGGGGTCTCTTAGTTTGTAAAGTT
>CAZWLN010000094.1:0-9714 GCA_964634885.1 uncultured Hyphomicrobiales bacterium
TGCCGTCCGGATCATACACAATCCAGATGACAACAGGCGATTACTTACAGACACGCAACCTCAATGTAGTCAAATAACCAACAACTGCATAGAGAAGATAACCGACGCCGGAGCCGAAAGCTCCGGCGTTTTTTTATTTTATATGAATCAAAATTTTGACTCGAGTAAAAAAATGGACCTTCACTATTTGAAGTGGGTAAATAACGAATAATAACAAATATTTTTTTTCAAATCTTAATGGACACACCCCGGCTGCTGCCGCAGCCACCCATCTTTTTAGAGGGGTTAAGACCTGACATTACGCTCCCCCTCCGGCAAGAGTGGGTCGGTGGCTGTGTAATGGCGCTTTATGACTGTATTATTGTCAGATCAACAATTCCTGCTAATACCCATAATCGTAATGATTAGTACTATTTAAACCTATACTGAATAGGGAATAGCCATTCTTTTTATTTACCCACTAAAAAAAGATGAAGAACCGATATATTGTAGTTCAAGTATATTTCCTGCGGTGGAAGAGTATAATTTTAATTTTCATTGCCCCGGGCTTCAGCTCGTGGTTAATATATTCACTTTTCATTTTTTCCCAATCACCAAGTAATTCACCTGTCCAGCTATTACAGTGAAAGAACAAAGATTACTAATCAGGCAATAAAATTGAAAGGTAGGGCAAATACTTATTTGAATTTATCAAAGATACTTTTAATCGACAATTTCCGCCGGGCAATGCCGATGCCGACCGACAGGCTGCGGGAACACTCGGGACACCTGCTGTTCATGATGTTACTTCCGTCGATTACCATTGTCGTGGAGCCGCCGCCGTCAAGGTTGAGGGCGTCGTAAGCGCCTATTCGCCTCATGATATAGGCCAACTGCTTCAGGTCGGCGCCAAGAAGCTTACCCCTGCCGTTTGAGCCTTCAGTCGTAACTAAATAAATCTTCGATTTGTCTCTGCTTGTACCGATTGCCGTCCTGCGGAGGTCCCCCTTGACAAAACGCTTAGACTTGGAAGTCTCGCGCGGAGCTTCGACGATTATCCTGCCGTCCCTGACAAGGCGCGGCGTACCGCACAATCCGTGATAGAACACAGTATTGCTCATCTGGTTTGTAGAGTACCTCAATGTAACCGTATCGCCTATCGAGGGTATGAGCTTCCTGTTGGCGCCAATACCGAAAGTCATTACGATGCCGTTCGAGGGTATAAACATGCTGCCGCTTTTCTGCGAGGCAGTAACCACAGCCCTGAATTCCCTGTTCATGGCAGGTTTGCCGAGGTACCTCAGGCTTATCTTAGGGAAATAATAATCGAAATCAGAGTTGCGTTTGATGCGGTACAATTCCTGTCTCAGTTTAACCGAATCGAACTGGGACTCGGAAATATCTTTGTACTTCTTGTCTTTGAGAGCGTCCTTGAGCATCTTGTCGATTTTCCTCTGGGAAATGTAAGGAACCCTGTCACCGGCATAAGAATTGTAGATGGCAACACCGGCAGAGTCATCGCGCCGGTTGACATAGTAGCTTGTGTAAATCAGGCTGTCCCTGTTGCTGATGCGGCAACTGGTTTCAAAACCGTCGATGTACAGCTTACCGTTACCGTCAATGAAAGCGCTGTTCCACTTCATTACGTTTTTCAGCTCGACAATTTCTCCATCGATGAGCGTGGGGCCCATGGGATAATTGGTATAGGCCTTCCAGAAGCTCCCGTTCACGGCTGCCAGCATAAAGAATTTGTGAGTGGAATCATAGTCATTGATCATCGTGTGGAGGCGTTCGACGTCACTGGTGTTGTTGCCGGCTTTCATCACCTCTAATTTATACTCAGGGCTGCTCACGTCGGCAATAACAACGTTTGCCATTATATAGCTGTCTTCAACCTTGAACCGGTACCTCCTGAACTCTACCCCGGGGGCAAGCATTGTTTTCTTTGAAGCACCGTACAGCTTGGGGACGATTTCTGTTTCGACTTCCGGCTTATTCTGCGGGAAGGACATAATGGACTGTGCCCCGGAGCGTTCGGGGCCTGTAAACAGCGAAAAAAACAACAGCATTGCTGCTGTTGCGGTTAGAACAGTCTTGATATTTCCTGTATTTATTCTCAACACTTCTCAAAAATTTGCAAACTTCAAAGGAAATAAAACGTTAAGTTTGGACAAATTATTGGTTACAATAAAAATCTTTATTAGTTTACTAAGTTGAGATGATTGTATTATAATTGATTAAATTAAAGAAAACATAAGGGTATAACTTGGATTATTCATCGATAATTTTTGACAGGAAAAATGACCATGCAATAATCACCCTGAACAGGCCGGACAAACTCAATGCCCTGAACAGGACGACGTTCGACGAGCTGGACGACGCCACAGGCCTTGTTGAAAGCGACGGTTCCGTCCGCGCGCTGGTCATCACCGGCAGCGGCAAAGCCTTTGCTGCCGGCGCAGACATCCGGGAATTGCAGGCTGTTACGGCTCAGACTGCAAAAGAATTCTCACAATACGGCTCCGCAATACTGACTCGCATAGAGCAATTGGCTATCCCCGTCATTGCCGCCGTCAACGGCTACGCGCTCGGCGGCGGCTGCGAACTGGCGCTGGCCTGCCACATCAGGTTCGCATCGGACAATGTTGTCATGGGGCTGCCCGAACTCAATCTCGGCATCATTCCCGGCTACGGCGGCACTCAACGCCTTACACGAATAGCAGGCAGGGCAAAGGCTTTGGAGCTGATTCTCTCGGGAGAGGCAATCGGCGCGGAAGAAGCCCTTCGCATAGGCCTTGTCAATGCTGTTTTCCCACAGGATCAGCTGATGGCCAGAACTCTCGAATTCGTCGAAAAATTGCTGAAGAAGGCGCCGCTTGCTGTTACCGCTGCAATTAAAGCTGTCCGTGCAGCCGCAGAAACTACGCTTGCCGAAGGCCCTGACTATGAATCGGGCTTGTTTGCCGAGCTTTGCAGCACGGAAGATTTCAGGGAAGGCACCGCCGCTTTCCTGCAAAAAAGAAAAGTAATATTTAACGGAAGATAGTAATTATGAAATCGAAAGCATATAACCTCCTGTTCATCCCCGCAGCCAAAATCACAATGGCTGCAATGAAATTATTCAACAAAAAACTGGCCCTGCGCGAAAAGAACTGCCCGGGAACACTCGAAGCCGTCCGCAGGCTCGAGGCCGGCAAAAAAAGGATTTGGTTCCACGCTGCCTCCATGGGCGAATTCGAACAGGCGAAACCCCTGATTGAATTAATAAAAAAGAACCATCCGGACATTCAGGTAATCGTTACCTTCTTCTCTCCTTCCGGCTACGAGAACCAGAAGAACTACAAATTCGCCGACTCGCTGTCGTATATGCCTTTCGACACTGCCACCAACGTAAAAGCCTTCCTCGACCTTGCACGTCCGGACGCCGCCGTTTTCGTCCGCTATGAGATCTGGCGCAATTACTTGGAAGAAATTAAAAGCAGGAAAATACCGCTCTATTTAATATGCGCAACCGAACCGTCCGGCGCCATCATGAAAAGCTTCCTGTTCAACGGCTTTACCCGGAAGAATTACAATTTCTTCGACAGGATATTTACTGTCGGCGACAATCACAGCGCCTTCTTCGGGAAACTCGGCGTTACCGCTGCCGTTGAGACTCTCTCGGACACCAGGTACGACAGGATTGTCGAGAACATCAACGCCGGCAGGGAGAAGATGATACTCTCGGCAGGAATCTTCCCGGAGGAAGACTTCATCGTCGTCGCGGGCAGCACATGGAAACCCGATGAGGACATCATCGTTCCCGCAATCGGCAGATTGGAGAATGAAGGTGTAAAAATACGCGTCCTCTATGTCCCCCACGAACCGACAAAAGAACACGTAGAACAGCTGAGCCACAGGATCGGCAGGGCTGTCCTCCTCAGCGAAATGCTGGCGCTGAAACAGCAGCAGATGCCTGTAACCGCCATCCGTAACTTCCTTGCGGACAATCATGTAATCGTGGACAGCATCGGCAAGCTGCTGAGCCTGTACAAGTACGCCAGATGCGCCTACATAGGCGGGGCTTTCGGCGCCGGCGTCCACAGCGTGGCAGAGCCTGCCGGTTACGGAGTGCCTCTGGCCTGCGGGACGGGTTTTCACAGTTCACACGACGCCGTGGAGCTAAGCAAGTCTGACGCTTTGACGATTGTCAAAAGCAGTGAAGACTTCTACGACTGGGTTAAAATGAACCGTGAAAATGAGAACAAAAGAAAAGCTGCCGGCAAAATCGCAAAAGACTACATCTTCAGCCGCAAAGGCTCGACCGAAAAGATTTACCGGGCAATCAGTACGGCGATTATCTGATTGCATAAGCACAAAAGTAAACAGGGACAGGTTAATTGTTTGGGGATTTAATAGCCACGAGCTTAAGCTCGTGGTAATGAAAAATAATGGCTTATACTCGGTTCTTCATCATTTTTAGTGGGTAACTAAAAATAGTTCTTTACTTCAGTATGAGTACAATTTTATTAGAAATCATGATGATCGTAATTAAGCCGTATAAGCTATTCGATATGTGTTCGGAATTATACTATACGAGGTTCACCCCACCTAAATCCTCCCCAAGGGGAGGACTTTAAGAACCACTCCTCCTTTCTCTCTTTCTCCTTCCCCTTGGGGAAGGCCGGGATGGGGTGTCTTCTGTGTATGAGCATTTATCTTTCAATTTCTTCTTACCCACTACAAATAGTGAAAAACCTTATGCTCTTTCTCCCCCCAGGTTTTTCATCTGCCGCTGAAATTGCACTCCGGCTTACCCTCACGGGTTTTGTAACTTATTATATATCAACACGTTACAAACAAAAAAAACGTTTGCTAATGTAAAAAATATTTTTTATATTGACAATACCAGTAAATGGTATTTAAAAATTTAATGTTGGGAGACGTTTTGGCTCTGAAGGGAAAATACAATAATGTAATATTAGAAGATGTTACAGGAAGTGTGGCTTCATTAGTGTCTAAGTAGAAACACTTAGATATACCGGGAAATACGTAGATGAGAAAAACAGAAGAAAATGAAGTTCTTTGAAAATACAAAAACATGTTAATATGCCGGCGAAAAAAAACGCCGGCGAAAAAATCGCCGACGCGCTCCGGGAAAGGTTCGAATCAATTCAAAACCACTTGGACGATTGCTTACTTTTCCCGGAACTAATATAATTAATTTTAACCAATTATTATAGGAGTTCCTATGAGAAAATTTCAATTAATGGCAGTATTGGCTGCCGCACTTGTTTTAATGTCGATTAGTTTAAAAGCGGATGACAATTGTTGCCCACCCAATGACTACCTTCTTCCCTGCTATGATGCGGATTATGCATGTGAATCCCCCGACAATGGTTGGACACATGAAACCTACACCTTTAATTTCCAGAATGAGTATGTTACTGATTGCTGTCCAGTTACAATCGATTACTGTGTAAGAGATTGCAATAATAGTGATAATGAAAGAAAACAAGTATATATCTGTTCAGTAACATATCCAGACAATTGCTTATCTTATTATAATCCTGATGATCCCCAGCTAAAAGCAGAAAGACAAAGCGAGTTATGGGGAATCCTGTATGGAAAGATTACAGAAAAAAAGTTTCAAGAAGTATATGATAATGCTTCTGCAGAAGAGAAAGAACTATATAGGTGCCCAGGAGTAACAGGCGGTGGAAGCTTCAATAACATAAGGTTCAATATTTCTTACTTTCGCGCTTCTTGTGCATCATATTGCACTTTTTACTAGTTAATTGAGGATCAAATGTGGACAAACTCAAAAGAGGTTCCCTGCTCCTTAGAAGGAGTATGTTGCAAGGTCGAGACACAATATTGTGTCGATGAAAACGGAGAATTAATATCTTATACTACATATACTTCTTCTGAACAAGGATTACTATGTACCACATATACACCGGTAGAAACATGTACCGGAGCATATTTATTTATTGAACAAACTCCGTGTACAGCCGTTTGCGGAAATAATTAGGAGGTAAGACAATGAGAATAATAAAAATAATTTTAGTAGTAGTTTTATGCAATATTTGCAATGAACAGGCATTTTCACAAGAAGCGTACACAAATGATAATGGATCAAAAAGTAAAATCACCAAGAGAGTAGTAAGGATTATTAAAAGGTTATCGATGAAATCCGTTGGAACTGCTATAGGAGAAATGAATAATATTGAAATTGGAGAACCTTCTCAAAAAAAATCAACAATTAAACCAAATCCGACATCAGGACCAGTATCAATTAATATTCAATTGCAGTCAAAATGTGGCATAGATATAATCATTTCCGACATTACAGGTTCAGAATTGCTGAGAAAAAGCGTAATGGCAGAAATCGGTGAAAATACTTATAATTTAGATTTGACAGATTTGCAAAACGGTTACTATTTTATCAATTTCATCGGTAATAATGGCTTTCGTCTATGCGAACCTATTATAAAGTATTAAATTCTTTTTATTGGGGCTATACTGAGCATAGCCCCTTTTATTGTTCTGAAAAGGTATGAATTTATGAAAAGTTTAAAAATCATTTTATTAGCAATAATAACCCTAACTTTTACACAAAGAAGTAATGCCCAGAACCTTCTCTGGGAAAGGATTTATGACAATCCACAGGAAGAATTTTTTGTAAGTACCACATATAATTTTATTAAATCAAATGATAATAGTTTATATATATTATATTCATTTAAAAGCATTAATTCACAGTTGAGTATTCCCGCTGTGATGAAACTAACGCTGGATGGCAACATCCTGTGGGCCTTTTATAAAAAATGTGACGTCGATGTAATTCCCAAATTATATATTGAGAATGAAGGGGTTACAATTTATGGGTACAGAATAAAAAACAGCGTAAGTATATCATTGCAAAAATTCAGTTTCGATTCTTCCAACAGCTTGATATCTGAAGGTTATGACTCAGTCAATATGAGTCTTCCACAAAGAAACTGGGGAGCGCTTTTTATTACAAAAGATAGTATTTTACTAAATATAAGTTATCGCGATAATAATATTATGATTAAAGAATATGACAGAAATGTAAAATTCATAAAAACAATTATTCTCGATACTACTTTCCTATCCCTGCACCCATATTTCGCCCATCAGGACAGGGACAGCAATATATATATTTTCGGCATCTGCCTGTTCAAAGCCGACCAGAAGAACTTCATTGTCAAACTAACAAAGGACTATAAAACCATTTGGACAGTTGTCGATACCGTTGAGAAAGACATATCGAACCTCAATGCCGTAGATTTTTACGATGACGGATCGTTCACTCTCGGCGGCAAGATCTATCCGACATACTACAAAACCGATTCGACTAAACACAGGCTTTACATGAAACACTATTCTTCCGACGGCGTACAATTAATTAATAAGCAGTTTTTTGAAAATAAGAAAAAATACCTCTTCGACATTAAAAGAATGCAGGACAGTTCCTTCGTCTTTGTCGGCGACACCGGCATTCAGGGAATGGCTTCCAATTTCTATGCCGTTAAGACAGATAAATACGGGGAAAAAATCTGGGAAAAAACCTGGGGCGACACATCCGACTACAATATTTTAAACCAGTGTTTATTTAGCGAAAATGGATTGATATACGTACTTGGAAGGAGTAACGACAGAATATACCTTGCCTGCCTGAACGACTTTCCGGAAGGCACAGGACTGGAAGACACAGGTAAGGCCGCAATCAAACCGGTTTACCCTAATCCGGCCTCCGACATGATTAACATCGACATCGAAAACAAGAAAGAGAACAGAGTAGTGATTTGCCTTTATGACATTGATGGAAGGTTTGCCGGAACGCTTTTCGACGAGGCAATGGCTCCGGGGATATACTCCATTAGTCTGTCTCTGCCTCAGATGCCCCCTGGCTGCTATAATATTGCCGTCAACCAGGACGGGCAAACTACCGTTAGATCAATTATTATTCATTAAAGGAGTTCCCATGAAACATAACTACTATGTCCTAATGTTCGTTTTTATTATATCCTGCGCTTGTTTGTATTCCCAGGATTTATTAATTGAAAAAGTAATTGAAAAAGATTCAAACTATAATATCAGCATGATTAATAAGTATATCCAGTTAAAAGACAACAATCTGCTGATTGTATTGACAATGCAAAAAATGACAGACTTCAGTAAATTCCTGTCGCTGCTGAAAATTGACACAAAGGGCGGCAGGATATGGCAAACATACATCGAATGGCCCCATGAACTCTATCCCGTTGATGTCTATGAGGAAGATAATAATAATATTTCGATCTTATGCAACATGTGCAAATATTATTCAAAATGTGAAGATTACACACCTGCTCTTATACATTGCGACAACCTTGGCAGACTGCTGGATATAACAGTCGATACGCTTTCAACAATTGGAAAAAAAAATGAGGAGGCAGGCGTAACATTATTCAATAAGGATAAATATGTAAATTTTAGCATTTGCAAGAACGCGCTAATTGTAAAAGAATATGATTTGAGCCTGAAATTTTCCAAAGATATCATTCTTGATTCCAATATTTCAAGCGACACATTCAAATTTCTTCAGGGGATCACAGGAAGCGACAGTAGGATTATCTTGGGCGGTTTTTGCCTCTCGTCAAATAACACTCCTGTAAATGGAACATTTATGAGGTCCTATGATAAAGACTACAATAATGAATGGGAAATACTGGATTCGAACAGGGATGAACTTCATTCTTTTCGTTATATTTTTAATGACGACAACGATGGATTTAATTTAATTCAATGGATTATACCCGACTACAATACTTACTTAGGAAGGCGCACAGTTATTAAACACTATACTAAAGAAAGCAACACTGATCAAACCATAGAATTCACCCCTCCATACGACGCTACAATGAGGAACTATATCAAATTGGAAAACGGAGGCTATACATTTATTGTCGATTCAATGAAAGGTATGTCAAAATTCAACCCCGGAGTAATCAGGATAGACGGAAAGGGGAATATCCTTTGGCATAGGACATGGGGAAACGAGACCTTGTACAATATCATCCAAAAAGGAATTTACCAAAGCCCAGGGAATTATTACTTCATTGGATTTATGGGTTCACAAGTATACTACGTCCACCTCCGCGACAACACGCTCGGCGTTGAAGACAACATTGAGAGCCCGGAGCCTGCTTTTACAGTCTCGCCCAACCCGGCTTCGGAGAGCATTACTGTCGCGTTTAACACAGAGCTGCCGGGCAACATTACCATCACTCTTTACGACATTGGCGGAAGGGCTTTGAAAACGCTGTTCGAGGGCGTACACCCGGCGGGAGGAAGCGCCCTTGAACTGCAATTGCCAAAGCTGCACCCCGGCTGCTTCAATGTCGTCGTTACGGACGGCTCCGGCAAAAGACATTCAGAGAAGCTGATGGTGAAATAGCAAGTAAGAAAAAGGGAATGGATGCATATAGTTTGAACCCATTCCCTGCAATAATCCCGGATTGTGCATTAGACAGCCCAAAACAAGTAATATCCAACCACCCCCTGCCCCCTCCTTATCCAAGGAGGGGAAAGCCGCTTTGGTTCTGCTTTTTCTTGCCTTTTACACTTTAATAACTTGATTAACTTGACGAACTGAAGCAGTCCAACCACCCCCTGCCCCCTCCTTATCCAATGAGGGGAAAGCCGCTTTGGTTCTGCTTTTTCTTGCCTTTTACACTTTATAAACTT
>CAZWLN010000095.1:0-9661 GCA_964634885.1 uncultured Hyphomicrobiales bacterium
GGCAGGGGGCGGTTCGACTTCTTCAGTTCATAAAGTTCGTCAAGTTCATCAAGTTTATAAAGAAAGAAGAAAACGCAGGTTCTTCTTCCCCTTCCCCTTGGGGAAGGCCGGGATGGGGTCATTCGCTTGTCAAGTTTGTAAAGATAGACAACCCCGAAGTGGTGACATGATTGTAGTTCATCAAGTTTGTAAAGAATTCTGAATTATGAATTCTAAATGATGAATTAAAAATTAAAAATTATAAATGTAAGAAGAATCTGCGCTGGAGCGACTTCCCCCTCTCCCAATAGCCACGTCATTCATGGCGTGGGCAAAATAAAGTAAGAAACAAATCTACTCCTTCCGGTAGCGTGCACCTTCCCCCCCTGTTGAAAACTTTTATTTCAATGAATAAAAAATTTTTGTAAATTTGAATTGGTACTGACAGTTGTTCTGCAATGCAGCATAAAGAGAACAGATGTCGCGGCATAATAAAAACAATGTAGGATTAATTGAGATTGTCCGGCTTTATTTATGGAGCTTAAACAAATATATGCTGAATTGCTGGAAACAGCAGGAAAGCTTGGCATTAAGATAAGGAAGGAAAGTGGGAGTTTCAGGAGCGGATACTGCCGCATCAACGACGAGGAAGTACTTCTGCTTAATAAATCCCAACCGGTGGAAACCATCTCCTCCATAGTGGCAAAGACCATCATTACCCGTGAGACCGGCGGCGTCTATCTTAAACCCGCTGTCAGGGAATACATAGAAAAAGAAAGAAACGGCAACAAACCCCAGCCTGAAGTCAACATACAGATTGAATTCTGACGGTCGGCACATACACTGCATCTCTGTTAAAATGTCATATTTCAATAGTTTGTCGAAAATCATTCGACAAGAAAATTGACATTTTTACTATATTTTTCTTTATGCGACTAACCCATTTTTGTATCTGGTGTTTTAGTTTTGTTATTGTAGGAAATGAAGGTTTTATTAGCCGACGATTCGGATTATGTAAGAGCGAGCCTCACAAAGATGCTGTCAGAAAACGACAGGATCAGTTGCGTCTTTGAAGCAGCGACTATTGTGAAGGCCAGGGAACTGCTTAGCAGCGAAAGGCCCGATGTCATGATACTCGACCTGAGTTTCCCCGAAGGCAGCGGTTTCGAAGTCCTTAAGTATGCCCGCGAAAACAACTGCGTAGGTGTTGTAATAATACTGACGAACTATCCCAACGACCCGATGAAGAACAAGTGCATGAAAGACGGCGCCGATTACTTCTTCGACAAATCCAACGAATTCATCAAAGCTATCGATGTCATAAACCGGCTCGCAGAAATTTCTTAACTTCTAAGATGGACTCCATCTTATTGAATGCTGAATTCTGAGCCGAGCTTAGCGAGACCGG
This sequence comes from uncultured Hyphomicrobiales bacterium, assembly GCA_964634885.1. Lineage (GTDB taxonomy): Bacteria > Bacteroidota > Ignavibacteria > Kapaibacteriales > UBA2268 > DAINRZ01. Next base: position 1,388 of record CAZWLN010000095.1, read on the forward strand.
CGGCGCCAATGCTGAATTCTGAATTCTGAATGCTGAATGAAGAGAATTGAATTCAGGAACAAAGACGTTTTCCCCGCCTTGGATAAGGCGGGGGCAGGGGGCGGTTCGACTTCTTCAGTTCATAAAGTTCGTCAAGTTCATCAAGTTTATAAAGAAAGAAGAAAACGCAGGTTCTTCTTCCCCTTCCCCTTGGGGAAGGCCGGGATGGGGTCATTCGCTTGTCTAGTTTATAAAGAAAGCCAACCCCGAAGGGGTGACATGATTGTAGTGTAAAGAAAGCCAGCCCTGTAGGGGCTTCTTCCTCTCTCAATAGCTACGTCATTCATGGCGTGGGTAAAATAATGAAAGAAACAAATCTACTCCTTCCGGTGGACTCCATCTTGTTTCATGTCCATCTTTCCAACTCACTCCGCCTCGTAAGCGTTTTTACGGCGCAGGGCGGCCTGGTGCCGGTGCTTCAGTTTACCTTTCGTGACAATGTCTTTCATTGTCTTGTAAATGTCGAAGAAAGTGGAGAAGGGGTAGTGGGGCACACGGTACTTGTTACAGTAGGCGGCCAGGTTCTTTTTGGCAAAGACTATGTCCGAGTGTTCTGCAGGACAGTAATCAGAGGCCCCGTCGCCAATGTAAACGAGGATGGCCTCATCGGGAGTGTCTTTCAGCAGAGCATTCCTCTTACAGCTTGCCGACAGACAGCGGCAGGATTCGGTTGCGCCTGTGAAAAACGGTTCAGGGCTGCTGCCCTCCCGGAAAATCATCCTGTTGCAGTAAACCTTCAGGCCCGAAAGGCCGATGGACTCGAGCACGGGGTTGATATAGGCATCGTAACCGTCGCTGACGACGGCGAGGGGTATGCCCGCCGAACGGCACCATTCGGCGAACTGTGGGAAATAGGCGTCTGTCTCTTGTTCGAGGGCAAAGCGGCGTATGTCGCCGGCAGTAATGCCGGGCCTGAGTGTGGCAAACACCGAGTGCCAGTACTCGCTGATTGTAATCTCACCGGCGAAGAGTTGGGAGTGCAAAGGCTCGAAACTGCCGAAGATTTTAAACACTTCGTCGCCGAGGTCCTTTTTTGTAATCGTCCCGTCAAAATCGCAAAAAACATTTATTAATAATGCCATTTTTATTTCATATATTTATATAACTAAGCAATTTAAAATTAAGATATAAATATTTGTTAAAAAAATCTAAGAGTAAAAAATTGAGTGAACTGTTAAAAAGAGTACTCGTCGGCGTTGTAGGTATTCCACTGGCTGTAGCCGTCATTTACTTCGGAGGATACCTGTTCATTGCTGTCATCATCATGGTAGCGGCTCTTGCCCTTCATGAATTTTACGCATTGTCCGAGAAGAAGGGCACCCATCCGCTGAAATGGCTGTCTATTGTTTTCAGCTCCGTTTTTCTGTTCCTTGTTTTCATCATGTTTAAGAAGACCGGTGCGGGAGTCAATTTTAACGCAGCACCTGTAATTCCATGCCTCTTGATACTGTTCGTGCTTACGGTTTTGGCCTGCCAGTTGTTCAGGCGCAAACACAGCCTTTCGGTCATGAGCATTTCGGTTACCCTGGCCGGTTTCATGTATGTAACAATGTCATTCATGTTCCTTGTAGGCGTACGCTATTTCTTTGCAATGATACCCATATTCGAAGGTTTTGATATTAACAATGCACATATTGCCCGTCCCTGGACCGCGGCCATCGACGACCGCTGGTCGGCCTGGCTCCTGCTGTCGGTTTTCGTTACTGTCTGGATCTGCGACACAGCAGCCTATTTCATTGGGAAAGCCGTGGGCAAACACAAACTGCTGGAGAGAGTCAGCCCCAAAAAGACATGGGAAGGGGCTGTTGCCGGTTTCATCTTTGCCGTTGCTTCGTTCGTGGGGTGTTCATTCTTCCTGCTTCCCTCGCTCCCCCTGGTTCATGCCGTGCTATTGGGTGTAATCATCGGTACCGCAGGGCAGGTCGGAGACCTTGCCGAATCGCAGCTTAAGCGGGACGCCAACGTCAAGGACAGCTCCAACCTCCTGCCGGGACACGGCGGGGCGCTGGACCGCTTCGACAGCATCCTCTTTGCCATGCCTCTCGTTTTCATCTATATGATTGCTGCAGCGGTATTCCTGTAGGGCACAATTCTTTCCGCTGCCGGAAAAATAAATTGGAAGCAGGGAATGAAAACATTTTATTTTCACCTGCTAATTATTTAGTTTTCGGTATTGGAAATATGTGTTTTGGAATTAATGAAGAACTTAAACTGCTTAATATTAAAAGCTGCCGCACTGGCAGTGCTCCTGACCGGGATTGCCGCATGTGTCGGTTTTTCCGGTAAGTACTACGGCCTGGACAAGGAAGACTACGACTATATCAAAAAAGAGTCAAGCGGCGGCGGCGCCCTGGACTTCTCCTCGAAGCTCGACTCCACCAGGACATATACCTTCAACGAGAAGCAGTACAATTACAGGCAGATGGCCTTAGTGATGTGGGGTAACTCCGTTCGCGATCTGGGCGTGAAGAACAGGCACGACGCTGTTTCACTGTTCGAAGAGATTGCCGGGACCAAGCTGGCAATCGACGACAGGAAAGCGTTGATTGCCGGTTTTGAGAACAAATGACAAAATGGCAATTCCGTTTTCCTCGTTTTTCCTAAGATAATTGTCAAAGATTTGTAAAATAATTCAGTTACAGGAATGAGTTTTATTGGATTTTTCTAATGGTTTATACGTACGTTCTTTTACTTTTAGAGTGTAATAGTTTATTCGGGGAAGAATTTCTAATGACCTTTGTTTATTGGTAGTTACAATTTGATTAATTATTAATTAACATGAAACTAAATTCGTTAATTTTTCGTTAATAATACGTGTTTGATTCGTCAAAACACACACAGATTTGAACATGTTATCAGGCAGGGTGAATGAAAAAAATTAATTTGGCATCGTAATAGTTGTGTAGAAATATTTTTTTTGATAATAAAATTCAGGGAATGTAAAAAAAGGAGCAGAATGATTAGCAGCCCGAAAAATATTGCATTAATGATGATAGCGATGACAATGACCACAGTACTGTCGAACAGCAGGCCTGTAACAGAGAACGTCCTTTCCTGTCCTGAAGAGTTAACCTCTTCACAGGTTGTTATCAATGAAGTAATGGCTGCTAACACTAACACCATTGCCGACCCCCAGGGGGAATACGACGACTGGATTGAACTCTACAACACAGGCACTACGGACGTCAACCTGGCAGGAATGTACCTGACAGACAAAGCCGACAACAGGACAAAATGGCAGTTCCCCGATAATACCGTAATTTCTGCCGGTGGATACCTCATCGTCTGGGCTGACGAAAACAGTAAGGCTACTCCCGGTGTACACACAAACTTCAAGCTCTCCGCCGACGGTGAAATGGTAATGCTCGTCAACAGCGACGGTAACGGCAATGCCATTATGGATTCGGTAAGTTTCGGCGCTCAGGCGGACGACATCTCCTACGGCAGGTATCCGAACGGTTCCGGTTCGTTCAGGGCCATGGGGCCTACTCCGGGAGTTACAAACGGCACGAACAGCGTCGATGAGAGCGAATCCGGCCTTGCAAATGCGTCAATTAAACTCTATCCGAATCCGTTCAACGAAAATGTTAACATTGAAATATCAATAAATACTCCCGGGAACTATGATATTGCCGTCTATGACATGATGGGTCGCCGGATCAGGCAATTAACCCGTACCGAACTCACGGGCGGCATCTATAATTTTTCCTGGGATGCAGTAAACATCGATGGCGACGGGATCGCAGCCGGAACATATCTCTTAAGGCTGCAGTCGGAGAGTGGAAATATTACTGAACAGTTCGTCTATCTTAAGAATTAATCAAATAACATTTTTAAATTAAACAATGATAAGGCTAAGGGAAAAGCGATGAATCACGACATGAAAGAAATAGAAGACTTCGAGCCTGTATCGTTGGAATGCCTGGAAAGCCTGGATCTTCTCAGCCGCTTCGATTCGAAGTTCCTGGTAAACCGCTATCTTCTTCCCCAAATTCTACAAGCTCTGATGTCTCAGTACAGGATACTTGAGATTGGTGGGAACAGGATATTTACATATGCTAACCAGTATTTCGACACAAAAGATTACAAATTCTATACTGACCACCACAACGGCAAACACAACCGTTCCAAGGTCAGGTACAGGCAGTACGAAGAGACCGACGTATGTAATTTTGAGATCAAATCGAAATCGAACAGTTCGGAGACAAGCAAAGAAAGACTGAAGTCCGGGCATATCGAACAGACAATTATCGGCGACGCTGCCGAACTCATCAGTGAGAAGCTGCACATGGACGCTGATACGCTATACCCCAAGCTCAAAGTGTTCTACAAGCGAATAACCCTCATCAATCCGGAACTGCCCGAGAAAATTACCATCGACACCGACATCCGGTTCTTCAACACTATTAAGGGCTGCGATCTGCCCGATGTCGCCCTCATCGAGATCAAACAAAAGAGAGTGTGTCACTGCACACCTTCGATGATGGTTCTCAGGTCGCTGAACATACATCAGTTGTCAGGCTTAAGTAAGTACTGCATGGGATTGGCCCTTACCGACAGCACTGTTAAGTATAACAGGTTTAAGCCCAAAGTTTTATCAATTCAAAAATTTTCAAGGAATTAATAATGGATATTCAATCATTTCTGGGAATGCCGCTCTTTAATACATCCAGTTTGTATTTATTACTCTTCAAATTTGCCCTGGACCTGGCGGCAATATTCGTCATCTCGCGCTATATCTACTATCCCATCAGGAAAAGCCGCAGTTACATGTTCACATTCTGCATCTTCAACATAATCATTTTCCTGGTATGTTCACTGCTCAACCACCTTACGCTTAGCATCGGGTTTTCATTCGGCATATTTGCCATTTTCTCCATCCTTCGATATAGAACGACAAGCATTCCAATAAAAGAAATGACTTATTTATTTATCGCCATAAGCTTGTCGATCATCAATGCGCTCAGCAACACGAGCATCAGCGTTTCGGAACTGCTCATCACTAATATTGCCGTCGTCGGGTTCACTTTCGTACTTGAGAAGCTGTGGATGCGCAATGAGTTGATGAAGCGGATCATTTACGAGAAAATCGACCTCGTCAAGCCGGAGAAGCGCGACCTGCTTCTGGCAGACCTCAAGGAACGCACCGGCCTGAACATTCACCGCCTTGAAATAGGTAAAATTGACTTCCTGCGCGACATTACAGAAATCAAGGTCTATTTCTACAGTTCACAGACTGACGGCAATTTCTGCGATAACGATAACGGCGATGATGATGATGATTAAACCGGCAGTAAAAACAATCTCCATTTTCCTGGTTGTATTCGTTCTTTTGGCAACGGTTCCCTCAAAGGCAAAAAAACACTATCCCCAGGAGGACATGCAGGCCTGGCTCAGCGCCGGTGTAGAATATGAACTGTCCCCTGACTGGGAACTGGACTTCTCCGAAGAACTGAGGTACGACGAAAACAGGACCCATCTTGGCCAGGCCTTAACCGATCTGGGTGCTACATATAAAGTAGCAGACTGCTTCAGTACGGGGCTATTCCTCCGTTACAGGTTCAAACAGGAATGGAAAGACGGCGACAATGAAAAAGAATCGGTGCCGGAGTTTTACGTTAACAATACCTTCAAGTTTGAAATTTGGAACATCGAACTGAGTAACAGGGTACGTTTCCATTTCAAATTTCCCGACGGCAAGGAAAACATAACTAATCTTAGAAATAAACTTACCCTGGGCTATGATGTATTTGACTGGCTGGAACCGTTCGTAGCGGCAGAGATATTTTACAGGTTTTTCTATAGTGAAGGCGACAGGCTGACCCAGGGTAGGTATTATATCGGCGCGGACATTAAGTTGTGCCGGTCGCACGAGTTAGAGTTGTTCCTCATGAGAGAGGAGGAATACAACACTAATAAAGCAGAAAATTCAAATATTTTTGGATTGGGATATAAATTTAGCTTTTAATTAGAACAAAATAGTCTTATATTTGATTTACGCGGCGTACAAAAAGGAGAATGAAAACTTTTGTTTTTGTTCAGGCGGGAGACTTACTTGTATGCCGCTTTTCTTATGTTTTACACAAATATATTTTCAGGTATTTTGCGGTTTTGAATTACCCGTCACAAAAGACATATCTCTCCAATGAGCAGTGGTCGGTCAGATACACTTCAGTACAAATATTATACTAATACCGTTTCAGCTCCTCAGCATCGTCGAAATGAATTTTGGTCGTTCCCAGTATCTGGTAGTCCTCATGGCCTTTGCCTGCAACGAGGATGATGTCGTTCTCTTTCGAGACGGCAGCCGCGTGCTGAATTGCCTTAGCCCTGTCGGCAATCCTGACGGTTTTGGCAGCGCCGGCCTCGTCGATGCCGGTGAATATGTTGTCGATTATTTCTTCGGGGTCTTCGGTACGGGGGTTGTCGCTGGTAACGACGGCGATGTCCGCAAGTGAGGCGGCAATGGCGCCCATCAGCGGCCTCTTAGTCTTGTCCCTGTCGCCACCGCAGCCGAAAACACAGATGAGGCGGGAATCCTTAATGCCGGCGGACTGCTGAAGGCCGCGGCAGGCATTCAACGCTTTCTCGAGTGCATCCGGAGAGTGGGCATAATCGACGATGGCGAGGGCTCCGTTGCGCAGCATGACACGCTCCATCCTGCCGGGAGCGCCCGTGGATGAAGCAAGGCCTGCAAAGATGTCTTCAGTTTTGATGCCCAGAACGAATGCTGCTGCAACGGCACAGGCTGCATTGTCGATGTTGTAGCTGCCGGGAAGAATGGTACTGAATTTAGTTACCCTGTTGCCGAGGGGGACCTTTTGGCTAACCAGGTCCGGCATTTCCAGGAAGAACTCCGAACTATGCAATTGCATATTTTCCATGAAAATCCTGAAATTGCTGCTTTGTTTTCGGCCAATGGTAAATTTCCGGGCTTTGGTGTCCCTTGTGACAGCGAAGGCATATTCACTCTCGTCGCATACCAGGGCAAAGGCATCGCTGCCGAGCATATCAAAAAGCAGTTTTTTAGCATCGGCGTACTCATCCATTGTTTTGTGGTAGTCCAGATGTTCATGTGTCAGGTTTGTGAAAAGTGCTGCGTTGTAGTCTATGCAGTCGGCACGGTGCTGGTGCAGGGCGTGCGATGACGTTTCGATTGCAACGGCTTGCACCCCTTGCTGCTTCATATAGGAAAAATAGCCGGCCAGTTCAATGGATTCGGGTGTCGTGTGTGTAGCAGGCAGGAAGACATCACCGGCATAGATGCCTGTAGTGCCGACTATCCCGGACTTTAGCCCGGCCTTTTCGAAAATCGATTTGAGGAGGAATGTAGTTGTGGTTTTACCGTTGGTGCCGGTGATACCAACCACAAGCATATCCCGTGTAGGATAGTCATAGAAAGCATGGGCTATTTGCGCAAGGGCTGCCCTGCTGTTTTTTACACAGACAAATGTTACCTTGCTGTCTTTCCCGTATTCATTGGGAATCTCTTCGCATAACACGGCGACTGCTCCGTTGGCTACAGCTTTTGAGATGTAATCGTGGCCGTTAACCTGTGTGCCGCATAAAGCTGCAAACAGGGTACCGGGTTTGCATTTTCTCGAATCATATTCTATTGCTTCTATTACTATTTCTGTATTACCGCTGATTGCAGCTATTTCTAATGACTCAATAAGTTCCGCCAGACTTTTCAATTTTTTACCATTAATAATTATTAAAAAAAGCAAGATAGCAATTTAAAGAGAAATATCCGATAATTTTCTCGAATGAATCAAATACGAGTATATCTAAGAAAGATTAATGGATTTGGCAGGTAGAAGATTCTAATTCTTTTTTAGTATTGATATTCAAAATATTGGCATTTAAATAACTGGCGGCATTTGTTTTTTTTTGCTTGTTAATACTGTGCACATTATATTCGCATATTGTTTCATTTGTAGCTTATAGGGAAACATATGAATAATATAGACATTACAAAGTACAACCTCCGCAACGACATTATCTTCAAATATGTCTTCGCCACCGATCACTCGCAGGACATATTAATCGACCTGCTCAATGCCGTCTTCCTCGACAGCGGTCAGGAGAGCATCACGGAAATTACCTATCTCAACCCAATGAACCTCAAGGAATACCTCTTAGACAAAGCCACTGTCATCGACATCAAGGCTAAGGACGGTAACGGCAGGCTGTACAACATCGAGATGCAGGTACAGAGCGAGCAGCATTTCGTCG
>CAZWLN010000096.1:0-9635 GCA_964634885.1 uncultured Hyphomicrobiales bacterium
GTCCAACCACCCCCTGCCCCCTCCTTATCCAAGGAGGGGAAAGCCGCTACAGCTCAGCTTTATCTCCCTTTTAACCTGATGAACTTGATGAACTTTATAAACTTGACGAACTTGCCCCCCAATATTAATTTATCAATAAAAATAAATAAAAAAATATTTGGAAAATATGAAGAAATAAATTTATTTTTGTATCGTTAACCAATTGGTTAAATTATTTAGTTAAATTTTTTAGTTAAACCATTTGTTTTGAAAAGATGAAAGAAAAATCAGACTCAGATACCGAAGAGAAGATACTGGAAGCAGCCAGGAAAATATTTACCCAAAGGGGCTATTTCGGCACGCGTATGCAGGAGATTGCCAACGAAGCAGGCATCAACAAAGCCATGCTCCACTACTACTACCGCAGCAAAGACCATCTCTTCGAAACCATTTTCAGGGAATCGGCAAAAAGGATCTTCAGCCAGGTGCTTGCCGAGATTAACGAGCAGGATACGTTTGAAGGACTCATCCGCACTTTCATGATGAAATATACAAAAATCGTCATGGAAAACCGCTACCTGCCCGCCTTCGTGCTTCACGAGATCAATCACAATCCCGAACGGCTGAAGGATATATTCGACGAAGCCATTAATCTCGATCTGGGGTACTTCCTTTCAATCATCGGTAAAGAAATGAGCCACGACAAATATATCGAAATCGATCCACGCAACCTCATTATTAACATGCTCTCACTGTGCATATTCCCGGTCATCGGCGCGCCGCTGTTCAGGCATAAGATGAAGATGAGCGAAGAGGAATACAACGAATTCCTCCGGAAGAGAGCCGATTTTCTCCCGGACTATTTTGTCAATTCATTAAGGAAATAGCAGATGAAAAGAGTACTCTTGCCATTGCTGTTATTATGCGCGGCCATTTTACCCTGCTGGGCCAATCCCGGGCTTACAGAATGTTACAGCCTCAGCGAGAAGAACTATCCTGCCGCCAGGCAGTTGAAGCAGGAAAGTGATATTTCTCAAAGAGCGCTGGACAATTACGACGCTCAGTACTATCCCCAGATGAAGCTCTTGGGACAGGCTCAGTACCAGTCTGATGTTACGAAGATTGAACTGGACCTCGATCTGCCCAATTTTACTATGCCGGAATTGCCTTCCATGCCCAAGGACCAGTATAAATTCGGGCTGTCGGTTAACCAGCTCATCTGGGACGGCGGGCTGATCTCAGACAGTAAGGAACTCGAGAAGATCAACCTGAAGGTCAACAGCCAGAACGTCAATACACAGATATATTCCGTCAAATCGAAGATTAACGACGCTTACTTTGCAATACTTACCATCGACGCCAGCGTCAAATCGCTGGAACTGCTTACCGACGATCTCAATGCCAAGCTGGAAAAGGTGAAAGTCGCCGTCGCCAACGGAGCTGCGCTGCCTTCTTCCGCTCAGATGATCGAGGCTGAAATACTGAAAACAAACCAGAGCGTCATCAAACTGAAATCGAAAAAAGCCGCTGCCTTCGGTGTACTGGAGGAGCTGACCGGTGTCAAATTCGACAGTGGAACGGGACTGGCGGTACCGGAAGCTGAAGGCCCGGACGGACGGCAGATACCCGAAGCAAGGCCCGAATATACGTCGTTCAGCCTTGCCTCAGAGCAGTTAGACAGGTACATGAACCTCACCGACGCCAAATACATGCCGAAAATATCTGCTTACGGACAGGCAATGTACGCAAGGCCCGGACTGAATATGTTCGACTCGGACTGGCAGCCCTATTATATCGTCGGCATACAGGCGAGCTGGGAATTTTGGTCCTGGGGTACGAAGGACAGGGAAAAGGAAATCCTTGCACTGAAAAAGGAAATCGTCAACACGAGCAAATCCACTTTCGCTATGAACCAGAAAATCGGGGCAGGACAGCTTGCCGAGGACATCGGGAACTACGGCGAACTTCTGCAGAAAGACCTCGAAATCATCGCCCTGAAGAAGGAGATTGCTGCGGCAGTGTCAAGCCAGCTCGACAACGGGGTGATTACAGCTTCCGAATACCTGACCGAGGTCAAGTCCGAAGCCATCGCCCGCCTCAGCTATGAGATACACAAGCTCGAACTGCTTCAGGCAAAAGTAAACTACCTGACTGCCACAGGTGAAACCGACAAAATTAAGTAAGAAAATAATTGGGAAGGGACAGGATAGTGAAACAAATCATTTTAATAATTGCAGCAGTCATGGCGCTCACAGCCTGCGGCAACAACGGCAAACGTTCCGACGCCTACGGCAATTTCGAAGCCGAAGAAATAATCATCTCTCCGGAACTCTCCGGGAAACTTGTTCAATTCACAGTCGAGGAAGGCTCTGCAATCAAAGCCGGAACAGAGATAGGCCTCATCGACACGATGCAGTTGTACCTCCAGAAGCGGCAGCTCCTGGCGCAGAAAAACGCCATACGTACGAAGTACTCCAACCTGGCTGCACAGATCGACGTATTGAAAGACCAGATTGCCACGGCGGAGAAAGACCGCAGCCGCATCGAAAAGATGATCGAGGGAAAGGCTGCCACCGAGAAGCAGCTCGACGACATCAACGGCAGGATTTCGACGTTCGAAAAGCAGGTTGCACAGGTAGGAGCACAGAATCCGTCCATCGCCGGCGAACTCAACACAATCGACGCACAGATAGACCAGATCGACGACAAGCTGAAGAGAAGCGTCCTGGTTAACCCCATCGACGGCACCGTGCTGGCAAAGTACGCCGACAGGTATGAACTCGCCGTACAGGGTAAGCCGCTGTACAAGATTGCTAACCTGGAAACGCTGACACTGAAGGCTTACTTCAGCGGCAGCCAGTTGCCGAAGCTGAAGATCGGCTCGCAGGTGAAAGTGCTGATTGACAGGGACAGCGAGGCGAACAGGGAGCTGACAGGCACGGTAACATGGATTTCGCCGAAGGCGGAGTTTACCCCGAAGATCATCCAGACGAAAGAAGAGCGCGTTAACATGGTGTACGCCGTGAAGGTCGCCGTGAAGAACGACGGTTCGCTCAAGATCGGGATGCCCGGAGAGGTGGTGTTGGAGTAGGAATACTATTATAAATGAATTTGCCCCCGTCCGAAAACCGTATCTTCCGGACGGGGGTATTATTTTATCTCTTAATGAATTTATATCCTTTTACCGAATTATCGCTGTTCCTGACGACGACGAAGTAAACACCGGGGTTAAGGCCTCGTACATCAAAACCTTTACCGTCGAAGGCGGCTTCCTGGGCAATTCCGAACAGATTGACAATTTCAGGATGGGCAGAGTCTATGCCGGGCATATTTAAAGAAATATAATCGTCGGCGGGATTGGGATAGAGTGGCGTGGTCCCTGCAATTATTCTTTCTTCCACAGAGTTAACACCATCAGGATTGAAAATATATAAATGATAAATTGATGAAATCCAGATATTACCGTTCGGGTCAGGATATAAATATAACAGAAGATTCTCCTTCAGGGGTGAATTGGATGTATTATAAACAGTCCATTTGGTTCTGTCATATTGAATCAAACCACTATCTGAAACCATCCAAATATTCCCCTTTACATCTACGGCAATATCATTTATCTTGTTGTAGAGAATTCCTGAATTGCCGGTGTTGTAATTCTTCCATTGAGTACCATCGTAAATGAATATCCCATTCCATTTTGTTGAGATGTAAATATTATTCTGTTGGTCAAAATATATTGAATATGCGAAAACTTCTGTCTCTGGTAAATCAATTTTCGACCAATTAACCCCGTCAAATACGCTTACGCCTTTATTAGTACAAATATATGCCCTGCCGCTGTTAAACCTGACTTTTCGAACAGAATCACTTATCAATCCCGAATTGCTTACGTTGTAAACAGTTGATTTACCATTTGAAATTAGTAGAAAGCCTTCTGATTGTGTCGAAATGTAAATATCTCCATTTGGCGCTGTCGAAATGTCAAGTATGGCGCCAGGCGGCAGTTCGGAATTATTATGATTGTAATTAACCCATGAATCATTTTCCATGACAAAGTACCCCATCCCCTTGGTACCCAGAAAAATGGCTCCGGTGGAGTCAACACTGACAGTTATTACCGCATAATCCTGGGTAGTCATTTGATAGACCGGTTCAAATGTTTTAACTGCCAGAGTACTTCTGTCAACTTCTCTCAGGGTTTCAAATGCGAAGTAAACCTTGCCTGAGTATGGGCAAACACAGTATGAATAATTGTTGATCGTATGCCAATTTCCAGCTTCGGCTAACAATGGAAGAAAAAAGAGAATTATCGTAGCTAAAGAAAATACAGTTTTTTTCATAAAGGCGCCTATAACATATAATTATTACAATTATTATTCTTCATTTACTAACTTGATTTCAACTTCAATTTTCAATTTACAATTAAACATGTGTTTAGCGACACGCTTCGTCCCTGCTTTGCTGTCGGCAGGCCGCAAGGTTCACGCAGTAAAAGCAGGGATACTCTGTTTGCCCCGCTCCTTCCGACAACGACAAAGCGCTATTTTTTTTACTTCTTTTAATAACCAACAATAATGTTAATTTCAAAGAAAAATTAAAACACCGTCATTTTCCATCTGTCCCAACTTCATGGGCTCCGCTTAAAATTCTTTTCCGTCATCTTATCGTCATATTGTACCAATTCAAGTATCTGAGAATATACAATACAATACAATACTAACAAAACAAAATGAATCATGCAAGTATTTTTTTTATAATAGGAATTTTTTACAAATCCTTGACAAACGCAAAGCTGGAAAACAAGATGCAACACGCTCAGTAGCTCGTGTCAATGGAAATGAAATTTTTAATTTTTCTCCAAATATTTCATCTGACCAGGTTCTTATTCTTTACCGGAATATTCTGATAGAACACCATGAATGATGTTAATTCCCACTGTAATCGAGGGAGATCAAGAATCATTCGGCGACGGTGAACCTGCGCACTATCTCAGTCCTGCCTGATTCTATTAATGCAAAATAAACGCCGTTGCTAAGTTTACCTGTGTAAAAGCGCTGCCGGTTCCTTTCGCTTGTCGCCGATACATCTTTTTTACTGTCAAAGACGGCTTCTCCGGTAATGTTAAACAGCCTGAGGCGGTCTATGGGCATTAAACAGCCGGAGATATTGACGCAATTGTTTTCATAGAAGACATGGGGAGAGTCCGGATTCTCCGATTCATCGGCAATATCATTCGGGCCTGTGGTAAAACGCAGCCCCAGGCCTATTTCAACGTTCCATTTGCTCGAGTCCGCAGCGTTCAGGCACCTGATCCTTGTAAAGTAATACTGGTTGTTCTTCAGGTTTTCCAGTTGCAAAGTAGTGTCTGTGATATTGTCATTGTCAATCAGTAATTGAACGCCTGGAATAATATCCCGATCAGCCATCTGTAAATGATAGCGGGTAGCGCCGGGAACGGAATACCACTTGAGTTGCGGATTGGTTTCGACGTTTACAGCCCAGTTCTTGGGATAGATGAAAACCGGTACATTCAGGCTGCCTTCTTTGAGCTTTGTTTTGATGAACACTATCTCTGACCACTGGCTGCTGTCATTGTCATTCATTGCCCTTACCCTGATGTAGTATTTTTTATTGTACTCCAGTTGAAGTTTATGGCTTGCAGAAACTATTCCAGTAATGGTGTTCAGGGTGTCGGGAAATGTAAAGACGCTGGATAGCTGCAATTCATAGTATTTAGCAGAATCTATCTCAGTCCATTTGACATCGATTACGTCGTCAACTTCAGTTGTGTCAATCAAGGGGCTGATGAAAAACGGGGCTTTTAAGGCCGTCCGGTCAATGGAACGGAAGCAGGAATAGCCGCTGAGAAGGAATATACGGGAGTCGCGGATAAAGGCTATTTGTGGAGAATTCGACCACCAGTCAGCATTACAGGGCATGTCCTGGCGCTGCCATGTCTTTCCGGAGTCGGTCGTCAAATACAGTTTGTCATTTTTCCCTGCAGCCAGTCCGTATTGCTTATTTCGAAATTTTATATACTCAAGGCCCATTATCTGAACAACCTCTGAGTTCATCACAATTTTCCAGCTCAATCCGCCGTTTTCGGATTTGATGATCAGGTCCGATCTCTGTTGGCCAATCCCGTTATTCTGGCCGCCGGCAGCCCATACTGTCGCACTGTCGATGAAACAAAGATCCCTGATGCCCTCCGGTACGGACGAGTTCGATTGCATCCATGAGGTGCCGAGATTAGTACTTTTCAGGAATTTATTTTCTTTCTTACTGAAATATGAATAGAACAGGATTGTTCTTGAAGCCGGGGTCCAGAGTCCGGAGCATACATAGGAGGAGGGATTGGCGATCCTGATGGTGGATTTCCAACTGTCGGCAGTATAGAGAATATAGGAGCTGTCAACCGGGTAATTTACGTTCTGGACGAAAACGGCGCCGCAATTGGAGTCGTACATATCCATTTTTGTGATTTTGCACAGATCGGGAAGAATGACAGAATCCCAGGACGAACCCAGTTTGTCGGAACGGAAGACTATTCCTTTCGCCGGCGTTAATTTATTATTGACAAATATTTTAATGTTTGCAGTAAAGATAATAGTATTATCATCAGAAATTCTCACATTATTTATTTCTAATGTACTGTCTCCTTTGAAAACGGGTTCCCAGGAGTCCCCGTTGTCGGTCGATAGTTCAACAGTGTCGCAATTCTTCGAATTGCGTACTCTGACGATGTTCCCGGCCTTATTGCTACAGAGGATCGAGCCTCTTGAAAGCAGATAATTGACTTCATTAGAATTTTCCAGTTGTTCGAAGATTAAACTTCTTTGTGCCTGAATGAAGGCAGGGGTGCAAATTAAAACAATGAAAATGACGATAGCTCTCATGGTTGTACCTTTCCAGAAAATTTCCGCACATTTCTTACAACAAACATAATAATTAATTCATTGAAAAGAAAGAATAAAAAAGGGTAATAGAAATTTCTGAATAACTCAATTTTTACCCATTTTTATTAATTTTCCGTGCGGCAGTAAAAATTCAGATATATTAAAAAAATAGACCTTCGCAATTTGTAGTGGGTAAAAAATGAATAAAACAAATATATATTTTTCAAATCTCATGGACACACCCCGGCTGCGGCAGCAGGCTGGGTGTATCAACTGATTTGAAAATAAATAATTTTTTTCACTTTATTATTTGTAAAAAAAATAGGGCGAAAGACAAAAATTCCAGGATTTAATTTAAATATTATTAAAAATATTTCATTAGTAATCGTATATGATTATAAATTGTATTATTTTTATAAATTGAAAAATGGTACAAATAACGGAGTGATGTATGAAAAGATATATACTGTTTTTGCTGCTGATGGCCCTGATAGTTCCTGCTGCTACCCTTACCGGGCAGAACAAGGAAGAATTCGTCGTCTTTTCGAAGAAGGGCGATGTCCAGGTGCAGCGCAATGCCAAGGGCAGCGCTGTCAGCCTGAAAGTGGGTGACAAGCTTTTCACCAGGGACAAGATCATTCTCAAAGCAGGTGGCGCCGTTACTCTTTACCATACTACCCTGAAGAAGAACATTGAACTGAAGAAAGCTGCTTCCACCACCGTCAGCAGCCTGGCCTCAGACCTGAAGAACAAGAAGAGCTACGGGGACAGGTTCTCAAACTATGTCTTCGACGAGATGACAGCCAGCAACAGCCTCTTCGGCGGAGGCAAGAATGAGGACATGAACACGATGGGGTCTGTCTCCAGGAATGTTGACAATTCGAACAAGAACGAACAGCTTGGCAGCCTTACGGGACTGAGCAGCAGTGAAAGTAAGGTAACCCTTGCCGTTGCCGATGAACTGGCGCAATCGAACAATAAATTGATACAGGTAAAACTACCGAGAAGTACATATGTCATCGACAAGGAAATTGAGTTCTCATGGTACGACAGGCAGGGCGCCGGTGTCTATGAACTCAGGATTGTTGACAACAACGACAAAGTAATTTACAGTAAGAAGCTTCACAATACCAGCGTCGTCCTCAACCTGGACGAAGCCGGCCTCGGCAAAGGCGCTACCTATTTCTGGTATGTCGTCGATGGGGACTATCATTCGAACCAGTACTCCTTCCAGAGGATGGCGGATAAAGACGCCGAAGCGGTAGAAGATATGGTACGGGACATTGATCTCGAAGAGATGAGTTCTCTCGATAAGATGGCTTTGGCTTCGTACTACGAAGACAGGAACATCGTCAACAGGGCTGTAAAGATTTATGACGATGTACTGAAGGAATACCCTGACAGCCCGGAATTCAGGAAATTGTACTCCCGGTACCTCATACGTATCGGTTTAATTGCTGAAGCTACGAAGATATTAAGCGGTTCTGAAAAATAAATAGCGGAGGTGGCCATGTATTCACCAAAAGCGCTGCTGATCATTATATTGCTGGCATTGATGCCGGCAGTTGCCTGCTCAAAATCAGGCCTGAAGGTATTGTCGTGTTCCGGCGACATCGATTTCAGGGAAAAAACACACAGTACATGGAAAACCCTGAAGACTGGAGAAAATCTCGACAATCAGGATGTCATCAGGGTTGGTACGGGTTCCAAAGTGAACCTGCTTCGCGAGGACGGAAGGTATGTCAGCATTAGTACTCCGGGAGAGTACGACGTCGAAGACATCATCGGGAAAATGAACGGCAAAAGCAATGGATTCACCGGAAGATTCCTCAGCTCCGTCTATCATACCCTCAGTTCCAATACGGACTATTTCAGGGATAATAAATACAATAAGGGGAATGCCTTAAGCGGCATTGTCCTGCGCAATTACCAGGGATTCTTTCCCATCAGGTATCCAGTGAGTTCCTATTTCATAAGCAATAAAGTTACCTTTGCCTGGTACCGTAAAGATACTGTCGGGGCCTATACTTTCAGGATAAAGGATATGTTCGACAAAGAGGTCTATTCTCAGGTGGTGCAGGACACAGCCATCGAACTGAACCTGAAAACCATCGGCCTGGCCGAGGGCAGTTTCTATTTCTGGCAGATTGCCAACAGTTGCGGCAAATCGGATGAATACTACATCTGCAGGCTGCCTGAAGACAGGTCTGAATCGATCAGGGATACAATTGCAAGAATAGGTGATGAGTTCATGGGCAAGGACAACCAGACTCTGGAGTACCTTGCCAAAGCCCGCTACTTCGAAGACAACGACCTGCTCTACGACGCATACATCGCTTACAGGTTACTGGCCGACAGCAATCCGAACGACATGGACATGAAGAAGCATTTCGTTCTGTTCCTGCTGAGGCACAACCTGATGCAGGAAGCACACGCGAATCTGGAGTAGCTGTGTCAGATAATGACTTACATAAATTAGCTCAATAAATTTTCAAGGTTCTTCTCTGTTTGTAGTGGGAAAGTAGTAATTGAAAGGTAATTACTCAAACATTGAAGATACCCCATCCCGGCCTTCCCCAGGGGAATTATTCCCCGTGGGGAAGGAGAAAGAAACAAGACAGTTCTTGAAGTCCTCCCTTTGAGTAGGATTTAGGTGGGGTAAAGCACAGGGGCGCTCAAATTTCTCATACCAAACGCCGGAAAGTCGCACCAGTAGATATTATGTTTGAAAAAAGGAAGTCTCCTAATTAAATTGAGATA
>CAZWLN010000097.1:0-8862 GCA_964634885.1 uncultured Hyphomicrobiales bacterium
AAGCTTTGATGCGAGGCAAAGAAGAAGGCATCATGATTGGCAAAGAAGAAGGCATTATGATTGGCGAAAAAAGAGGTAAAGAAGAAGGCATTATGATTGGTGAAGAAAGAGGAGAGAAAAGAGGTAAGGAACTTGTCGCAATACAGATGCTATCGCTGAATATTGCAATCGATACTATTGCTGTTGCTACCGGCCTCTCAAAAGACGAAATCCTGAGACTGAAACCATGAAAGCCATAGAGAAGATGAAGAAAGCGACATCCGACGAGGATGTCCGTGCAATAATAGAGTTCCGTGAGAAAGCCGTCAGGGACGAAGCCGACCGTATGTCGTTTCCAACTCGATAGCTTTGATTTTGGGCTTGGGAATGCGGTTCGAGTCAAGTTTCATACCTTCGATATGAAATTCAATAGCTTCTTTAATCAGGGCAATGATCTCGTGTTTCAGCGACAGCAACACAACCCGGCAAATCGGGTACAGAAGCTCCATACGAATTTTTCCCTTTTTCTATCAGCACTGTGTATTTCATAATATACACCTATTTAAGTTTTGCCTGTTTTAAAACACTGACAATCGTACCTTTGGGCATCTCTGTTGAAAGTTTTCCCGCGATTGTTACTGTTCTTTTTTCACCGGATGTTTGAATTGCCGGTGGCTTCCCTTGGTTCTGTCTAAGTACCAGCCGTCAAATTCAATGATTTCTATTAGTTCTTTTACCTTCATTATGCATTAACATAAACAACTATTATTGTTCTTGTTTGTTTGTCATAAAAAGACTATTTCCTGCATTATTACAACTCATTCATATTTTATTCAAAGCCTCAAACTCCTATAATTGACTATTGCTGATAATGGAAACGATATTTAAAGGTGAATATTTGAGAGCTTTTCCTATTCAAAAAAATTTGTTAAATTATTAATTTTAGTATTTCGTTCATTAAACAGAAGATATTAAGGTTAATGGAATTTGTATGGTAAAAGAACCACGCTGGATACTTAGACTGGAAAGCTTCGGTAAAGCCCTGGCTTCTCTGTGCGAATTGACCGATATGTCGGGCAAAGCCGACGATGTCATTGTGGACGCTACTATTCAAAGATTTGAGGTTACCTTTGAACTCGCATGGAAAACAATTCAGGATTATCTTACAGAATCAGGCATAACAGAATTCAAAGGTCCCCGGAAGGTAATTGTGAAAGCTTACGGCGACGGCCTCATCGGGGACGGCCAGATATGGCTGAATATGCTCAATGACAGGAATACCCTCGCTCATGAGTACACTTACGAAGAGAGTAGAATCGTTTACAGGAATATCGTTTCATCCTATGTTACCGCTTTGAAGCAACTGTACGGGAGAATGAAAGATGAATGATTGCAACGAGTTCGGTTTGCCTGCATATACAATGGAATTAATATTCAGGGTTTTTGCCGGTTTCCCGGAAATCGACGAAGTAATAATATTTGGTTCCCGCGCTGAGGGTAAAGGCAGTAACGGTTCCGACATCGACCTGGCAATCAAAGGAAAAGATATTGACAAGAAACTGACAGACGTCATCCGCAACTTGCTCCAGGAAGGCCTCTACGTACCCTATTTCTTCGATGTTGTTAACTACAACTCACTGCAACCCGGCAGCAAATTCAAACTCCACATCGACAGCTACGGTAAAGTGTTCTACAAGAACAGACAGCAGTCATAATATAAAAAACCTTCCGAAGTTTTGACGCTCCGGAAGGCTTAACACATACTAATATCAAATTATACCTATTTCAGTCTGTTGGGACCGGCAGCAAATATCTCGTCCGGCACCTGATCCTTGTATATCTTGAAGTTTTCGATATACCTTGCTGCGAGTGCATCATACTTCTGCCAGTATTCATCCTTGTTGCCCCAGGCGTTTGAAGGCTCGAATACGTCGTCCGGCACTTCGGGGCATGTCAGAGGAACTTCGAAGCCGAAGAGCTTGTCTTTCCTGAACTCTACACTGTCGAGTTTGCCTTCGAGTACGGCGTTGAGCATATTCCTTGTGTGCCTGATGCTGATACGTTTGCCGACGCCGAATTTGCCGCCAACCCAGCCGGTATTGACCAGCCAGCATTTTGCGCCGTGTTTCTGCATCTTATTCATCAGCAGGTTTGCATAGTAATAGGGATGGTGAACCATGAACGGAGCGCCGAAGCAGGCGCTGAATGTGATCTCGGGTTCGATGCCGAGGCCCATTTCTGTTCCGGCTATCTTTGAGGTATAGCCGCTGATGAAATGATATATCGCATGGTTCGGGTCGAGCTTCGCAATCGGAGGCAAAACGCCCTGGGCGTCGCATGTCAGGAAGATGACGTTCTTCGGATGCGAATCGACCATTTTCTCCGGCACAGCATTGTCGATGAATTCCAGAGGATAGGACGCCCTGGTGTTCTCGGTAAGGATATCGTCGTCGAGGTCGATCATCCTTGTCGATGGGTCATAGACTACGTTTTCGAGAATGGTACCGAATCTGTGGGTAACGGCGTGGATTTCAGGTTCGGCTTCGGGTGAAAGCCTGATGACCTTGGCGTAGCAGCCGTTTTCAAAATTGAACACACCTTCGTCGCTCCAGCCGTGTTCATCGTCGCCGATGAGATGGCGCCTGGGGTCTGCTGAAAGTGTGGTTTTACCTGTGCCGCTGAGGCCGAAGAACAAAGCTACATCTCCCTGTTTGCCGACGTTGGCTGAGCAGTGCATCGCCATTACGCCGTCCATGGGCTTAAGGAAGTTCATGATGGTAAACATTGTCTTCTTGATCTCGCCTGCATAGGAAGTGCCCATTACAAGAGCAATCCTCTTTTCAAAATTAATGACTAAGCAGGTTTCTGACCTTGTACCGTCGATTGCCGGGTCAGCCTTGAATGAAGGCGAGGCAATCAGTGTAAATTCAGGTACATGGGCTTTGAGTTCGCTCTGGCTGCGGGGAATGAGGAACATATTGCGTGCAAAGAGGCTCTGCCATGCTTTGTCGGTAATGATCCTGATTGGCAGGTTGTACCTGGGGTCGGCTCCGACGTACCCGTCCTGGACGAAGAGTTCTTCGCCCTGAAGGGAAGCCAGGACGCGGTGGTAAAGAGCGTCGAATTTGTCGGGCGGCATGGGCCTGTTGTAAACGCCCCACCATATCTTGTCTTCTGTTGTCTGTTCGCTTACAATGTATTTATCATTGGCAGCGCGGGCTGTCCATTTGCCGGTATTGACGATGAGGGCGCCGCCGTTAACGACATGGCCTTCGCCACGGAAGATTGCTTCTTCGTAAAGGGCAGCAGCCGGCAGGTTCCAGAATACCTGGTCCAGGTCGGTCAGGCCGTGGTTTTTGAGTTTATACTCGCTTGCAAGGTCCCTGGCATGCTTTGAAGCAGGAGTTTCGAATTTCAGATATTTTGTCATAGCCAATCCCTCACTAATTTTCTGTCGCCAATATATAATTCATTGGGTGAATTCGGGTCGAGCGCCCATTTAATGCGTTCGATACCTTCGGTAATGTCCTTGATCGTACCGCATGTCGAAAGCCTTACGTAGCCTTCGAGGCCGAATTCGATGCCGGGAACGACGGCAACTCTGACTTTGTCCAGCAGCATATTTGCCAGGTTTGTCGAGTTCTTGTCGTAATAGCTGAAGTCGGCGAAACAATAGAAAGTGCCGTCAGGTTTGGGGCAGCGTACACCTGCAAAGGCGCCGAGCTGGTCCATCATGACGTTCCTGTTGTTTTCGAGTGTCCTTCTCAGGCTTTCGACCTGGCTCTGGCTGCCGTTCAGGGCGCCGACGGCGGCTTTCTGTACGACGACGCTGGGGCCGGAAGTCTGGTGTGCCTGTATATTAGTCATACATTCGATCAGTTTCTTATTTGCCACTGCCCAGCCGATCCTGAAGCCGGTCATAGCGTACTGTTTCGAGACGCCGTTGATGACGATGAGGCGTGAAGCCTCGCTCAGGTCCTTGGCGTAGTTGTAGCAACTGATAGGCTTCTTGCCGTCGAACACGAGCCTGTGGTATATGTCATCCATAATGAGGTAGATGGCTTTCTTTTCGCACAGTTCGACGATGGAACGGATGAAATCCTCGGAGTACATTGCACCCGTAGGATTGTTGGGGCTGTTAATGATGATACATTTGGTATTACTGGTGATTACCTGTTCGATGTCTTCCAGCCTGGGATAGAACGATCCGTCGAGCGGGTGGACAGGAACGGGTACGGCGCCGCACAATTTGGCCATCTCAGTGTAGCTTACCCAGTAGGGAGCCGGGAAAACGACTTCATCCTGGGGGTTAAGGATAGCCTGCATCGCCACCATGATCGACTGTTTTGCGCCGCTGGAGGCAATGACGTTTTCG
The DNA here is from genome assembly GCA_964634885.1 of uncultured Hyphomicrobiales bacterium. GTDB lineage: Bacteria > Bacteroidota > Ignavibacteria > Kapaibacteriales > UBA2268 > DAINRZ01. The sequence goes on from CAZWLN010000097.1 coordinate 4,355, forward strand.
GGTGCGACTTTCCTGTGATAGAAATCATCGGTATAGCGGATGATTGCCTGTTTCAACTCGGGGATGCCGTCCGCCGGAGTATAGCGGACTTCAGCAGAGTTGAGCAGAGCAACTGCGCTGGTGATTGCTTCGAGCGGGGCTTTGCTCTTCGGCTCGCCTCCGCCCAGGTGGATCAGCGGTTCTCCTTTAGCTTTGAGAATTGCAGCTTTCTCGTTAAGCTTCAGGGTCGCCGATGCAGCTATTGATCTTCCAATCAAGCTTAAACTCATCTTTTTCCTCTTGAAGGTTTCTCAAAAAAATAATAATTTATCCGGAGTAATTTATTTACTAAATTATCTTAACCATTCCGTTTTCAATTTGATTGCACATTCTTTTATATTAAAGAAAACAAACTTCTTAAAAATAATGCTATTATGCAAGAAATTTTGTTGGGATAAATAATTAATGGAATTAATATTGTTGCAATTTGTGTATAAAATCACTATCGGGATTTAGATTCAATCAACTTTATTCAATATGTCGCCAAGCAGGAATAGCCGATATTAAACTCACAATCACCCAAAACTAATTTCATTTTTCCTTTGGAAACTTTCTGCCTTTACTCGTAACTTACACTAAGAAGTGAAAACTGAAAATTGAAAGGAAAATAAAATGAAGTTCGGATATGCCTTAATAATCGCAATAATCTTCTCCTCCGTTGCAATGTACGGCAAAGATAGTGGACTTGCCGGGAAAATCACAGACAAGAATACCGGGAAACCCCTGACGGGTGTCGTCCTCAAGATGTCATCTCCCGAGTATAACTACGTCGGCGTTACCGACAGGTTCGGCAGTTACTTCATGAGAACCATGCCGGGCATATATACCCTGACGATCAGCTACTATGTCAATACCGACCTGACCGTTGACAGCGTCGTCATCAAGAATGAGACAATGACAATCCTCAGTTTCGCAATCGACCCCAACACTCTGCCGTTAGAAAGAAAAGCACCCATGCACGTTAAAAAGGACGCTAAAGGATTGCCGGTAAAAGACGGAGATTCCCCAAGAATAATGGAAGTTGACGATGCTTCTATAGCAGAAGATACGAAAGTATCGTCTTTTGCTGCAGGAACAGGTATGTCCAAAAAGCCATCCCCCGGAATAATTGCTGCCGACCCCATTTCACCTGCTTCCGAGGAACCTCTGGCACTGACAAAAGGAACGTCGGGTGTTGGCGGTGCCCAATCGGGTAAAGCAGGAGTCCTGACTTCAGGCGAGATCAACGACTTCCGCAAGTGGGACCTCTGGAAAGACATAAACGAAACCGACCTCAAATCTTACAGGGAAAAGTGGCTCTTCAACCCTGCCGACCGCTATGTAATACAACTGGTTACCAAAGACAACACTCCTGCCGTGGACTATGAAGTGAAACTGCTCGACGCCAACGGCGGCGAAGTATGGGCTGGAAGAACCGACAACACAGGCAAGGCGGAACTCTGGGCTAACCTCTTCGAAAGCTCGAACAAAACAGGCTATGCCGTATCCATCAACGTAAACGGGACTCCTGTTTACAAAGAAAACATCAGGACATTCCACAACGGCATCAACATCATCCCCATCGATGATTACTGCAATGTACCCAATGCCGTCGATATCGTCTTCGCCGTGGACGCTACAGGCTCCATGGGCGACGAGATAGGCTACCTGAAGGCGGAACTGAACGACATCATCGGTAAACTGAAAAACAAGCAGAAAGACCTCAAGATCAACTTAGGCAGCATTTTCTACAGGGACGCTACCGACGCCTATGTAATACAGAAAAGCCCTCTCAATCCTGTCATCGACTCAACCATTGCTTTCATCGACAGGCAGTATGCCGACGGTGGCGGCGACTTCCCCGAAGCTGTGGACGTCGCCCTCCAGGAAGCAGTCAACGGCATGAACTGGAGCAAGAATGCAGTGGCAAGGATTATGTTCCTGATACTGGACGCACCTCCCCATGAGACGCCGGAAGTAAAAGAAAGGCTGAAGGAGATAATTGCAAAGGCAGCAATGATGGGCATCAGGGTTGTACCCGTAACCTGCAGCGGCATCGACAAGAGCACAGAATACCTCATGCGCAGCATGGCGCTTGCCACCAACGGCACCTACGTATTCCTTACCGACGACAGCGGCGTAGGCGGCAGCCACATTAAACCCACAACCGACAAATACGATGTGGAATTGCTTAACGACCTGTTCATCAGGCTCATCAGCCAGTTCACAAACGTGCCTTCCTGCAGCGAAATCGCTCCTCTTGCCGGCCTCGACACCGTCAATAATATCTACAACAAAGATGAAACCCGGATCGACGAGAACAATCCCGCTAACGTCGAAGTCCTCGACAACGTGAAATGCTATCCCAACCCGACAAGCGGCAACCTGACAATAGAAGTTTCCGGCATCGTCGAAGAAATTTACATTGTGGACATCGCCGGTAAAATTCTGGAGAAACCTGTTTTCAGCGACGGCAGGAATGCAATCGACCTGGGCTCCTACCCCACCGGTGTCTATTTCGTCAAGTTCATGTCCGGCGGACGCTGGGGCAGCCAGAAGATAATGCTGATAAGATGAGTTTACAGACAGAATATTAATATTGAATGGAGTTCATCCTGAAGGTGGACTCCTTTTTTTTGGTTATCATTCTCATCCAGGACTAATACAAGGGTTGGAGAAATAGTAATAGCTGAGAATGCCATTCAGTGCCAGTTCATGAGCAATGGTCCCGAATGTGGTTCGGTGTTAGTCTTTAGAGGGTTACTTTTAACAAACCACTACTGTGGGTATTAAGAATAATCCACAAAAAGTATTCAAAAAATTTAATTTTGCAGAGATAAGAATAATTCATTAACTTACATAAGTTATTATTAAATCTATAGATAAAGTATTGTTTATGAATGATCAAAGAGAACAGGCCTGGCAGTACTTTGTATTGCATGCAAACCAAAGGATGTCGATATTTAATTTCTATATTTCGATATCTTTAGCATTAATAGCAGGACTCGGAGTCCTAATAAGTATTAAAGCAGTTCCGGTATTATTTATTATCCTTGGTTTTTTACTAATAATACTGTCTTTGGTTTTTTGGGGACTTGACAGAAGAACTAAGGAATTCATCGACATTGCAGAAAATAGAATTCTTAAACTTGAAAAAGAAAATAATAGCATTATTAATCTTATAACATCAGAACATGAAATCTCATTAAAAAAATGTCTTATACCATGGTTTAGGAAAAATAGAAATGATAGTAATGATAGCAAAAGTGAAGGATTAAGAATTATATCATATACATTCCTATTTGGATCAATATATTTAGTATTTATGGTCCTGGGAATAGCTCTTATCTGGCTGGCTTTCAATGGAAGCTTACCCATTGAAATAAACACAATTCCAAAGTAAAAATTACAGTACGTTCTGAATATAGACCAAAATTTCCCAAATAAATAGCCAAAGACAGCAGACTTCAGACATCATAATTTAATCAACCATATCGTCCGGTAATGTCTTGTCAAGAAATACGTTAAGCACAATTATTCAAAATATAATACAATTACTTTGTTAATTGTAAATGATGCGTTTACGAATTCTACAGTTCAATTCAGACTTTTCATATTTTTTGCGGCTTTAAATCCTTTCGATGATTGCAGTCCTTTTATCTTATTGTAATCTGGGCCGACCCTGTTTGACAAAATGAACCGGATAGACTTTACACTTATATAGGCGGCTATATCGACGCCCTGAATCCGGCCAGGAAAATATTATCAATGAGTTTTACCAATTTCCGGTTTATTTTCTGCGCCATATTGAAAGAGTTTGAATATCTGTTTAAATCTAATTATTTTTGTTTCCAATAGTTAAGTATTGAATTGAGTACAAAATGTTTGAGTTTATTCGTCTTAAAGTATAAAGAAGTAATTATTTGGAGTATCAGCAATGATAAAGACTAAAGATAAAATCACATTTTCAAGGGACACCTGGGAAGAGCTTTACAAAATCGATTACTACCGGGAAGTATTGGAAGCGATTGAAGACAGGGAAGCATTGAGAAAAGCCAAAGATAATGCCGACGGTTTCGTCAGGTTTAAAGACTATCATGCTAAAAGAAAGCAAAAAGCTAATGTATGAGATTATTGTCCCCAAAAGTGTTCTGAAGGAATTAGACAGAATTAGTGAAGCCACATACTCAAGAATTGCAGATAAGATTCTCAGTATGGAGGACAATCCGCGGCCTGCCGGTTGCCTGAAATTGTCGGATTCCGAGGAATATCGTCTTAGAGTAGGCAATTACAGGATACTATACGAAATCGATGATTCGAAGAAAATCATAACTATTTATAAAATTGATCATAGAAAAGATGTCTATAAAAAGAGATAAACTTTGGTTCTTCGCTATTCAGTATGGGGAAAGTCATTATATTACTCAATATGGTAAAGAAGCCGTATTATTCAATTATTTCGTAGAGACGCAAGGCCTTGCGTCTCTTTT
>CAZWLN010000098.1:0-7866 GCA_964634885.1 uncultured Hyphomicrobiales bacterium
GGAACAGCAGCAGTATCATGAACGACACGAAGATGCTCCGTCGGGTGTCTCCCGTTCCGTTCAAAGCCCTGATGGAGATCAGCCCAGCAGAAAAAGGCACATAGGCAAGGCAGGTGATGCGCAGGTAATGGCCCGCTTCTGAGATGATGGCGGGATCGTCGGTAAAAATCCTCGCGAAGTACTCCCCGAAGAAGAAGACAATCACTCCGAGGACAATCATCAATAGCGCCAGTTGCCTGATTGCCGACCAGTAATAGTTAAATACCCGCCTGATCTGGAGCGCGCCAATGTTCTGGCTGGTGGTAATCTCGATGGCGACGCCGGTGGCAAAAACTGCCATGAAGACAAAGAGGTCAACCTTCAGGCCTATTGTAAACGCCGTCAGGACATTGTCGCCGAAAGCGGCGACGAAGGATGTCATTGTCAGCCTGTTAATGCTGGTGATCATGAACAGGAAGGTGGAAGGTATGCCTAAGGTAGTGATCTGCTTCACAATGCCGAAATCGAATTTATAGCCCCGGAGCCTGATGCGCACCGGTGTCATTCCTCTCTTCAGGCCGATGACGCCCGCAAACGCCCCAATGTATTGAGCCAGCGCAGTGGCATAGCCCGCTCCGGCGATCTCCAGCCTCGGGAACGGCCCGATGCCGAATATCAGGAAGGGGGCAATGATTGCATTGACTATGACAGAGAGAATGAGGAGGAACATAGGGAAGGTGGAGTTGCCGGCGGACCTGACGAAAGAGCTGATCTGGAACAACATGAAGTTGCCGGGCATGCCGATTAGTACTGCGAACATATAAGATATTGCATATTCCCTGACTTTGCCTTTGATGCCCATCATGTCGAGTAAAGACGGCAGGGCGAATATCAGTGTCGAGGCGAGGATTGCGCCGACGACAAAGATGAGGCCGAGAGACTGCGTGGCGATGTGGTCTGCTTCTTCGCGCCTGCCTTCGCCGTAGCGCCTGGCGACGATGATGCCGCTGCCGATGGCAAAGCCGCTGCCAATGGTAAACACGAAGAAAACAAGGTGCTCGCTGACGCCGATGGCTGCAACTTCGAGGCTGCCGAGCTTACTGACGAAAATGGCATCGACCCAGGAATAGGCCATGCTGATGAGGAAACTGAAAGCCAGCGGAAAGGTGAATTTCCTCAGGCTCGAATCTATCGGACTACTTAATAAATCAACACTCGAATTCATAATTTTCAAAAATTTCAATAATAAAAATCAGATAACGTATTATCGGGAAAATTGTTTAAGTAATTCTTCAATCCACCGAAGAATAAATTTCAGAAAACAATTCAAAAAAAATGGAAAAAAATATAAAATAGAAAAATAATTCAAACGTTTGTTTGAAATAATTTTTTGTATATTTGCTCAAACGTTTGTTTGAATTATTTGAAAAGTGATAAAATAAATGGAAAACAACGAAATAAAAGAACCGAAGGAGAGGATACTCGAGGCTGCTGCAAGACTGTTTGCAGTCAAGGGGTACTCAGCCATCGGTGTTCGCGAGATTGCTGCGGCGGCAGACGTGAACATCTCGATGATCTCCTATTACTTCGGCGGCAAGATCGGTGTACTGAAAGCCCTCATCGAAAAGTACTACACGATGATGCTCGAGATACAGATGGAAACGCTGCTTGGCGGTTGTACCAAGGAAGAAAGCGTCAGGAGTTTCATAAAGAAGTTTGTAGATATGATCAGGGACAACGAGGCTCTTTGCAAAGTGGTAATCAATGAGTTCACAATCGACGTGCCTGAGATTGAGTCGTTCAAGATTGAAATGCTGAAGAAGCATATCGATTTCCTGAAGTCTTCGTTCAAAGAGCCGGCAAAGCATCCTTCCAATCCGAAGTACCATACGATTATGGGTCCTGCGATGATGGGCCTGGCCTATTCCAACTTCATGACGGGCCATTTGAGCAATAAAATTGCGAATGTGGATTACGACGACGAATTCTATGATTTCTATGCCGAAACGATTGCCGACCTGTTTCTGTATGGAGTAACAGGTATTATCAAAAAGGAAATGAAAAAAATGAATTTAGAATATAAATCATTAGAGGAGTTAATATGACGCATTACGGGAAAATAATTATGATTTTCATAGTAGCGCTGGCGGCGGCTTCTGCCCAGTCTCAGAGTTACAGTGAGCTTACGCTCGAGGAATGCCTGAAGATCGGAAGGGAGAGCAACAAAACACTTCAAGTCAGCAGAAAGAAAATTGATTACACGAGCTTAAAATTGGAGGAAACAGAGGCCCAGGGCCTGCCTTCGTTGAAATTTACCGGCGTTTACACAAGACTAAGCGAGATTGACCCGGTGACAATGTACGGCTTCACTCTTTCACCATCCATCCCCAATCAGTATATTTTGAAATTCACTGCGTCTCAGCCTATATTTACAGGATTCCGGATTCAAAATTCCGAAGAGATGCTTGATTACCAGCTCCAGGCGACACAAACCGACCTGCAGAAGGACGAGAAGCAACTTGTTGTCGATATTAAGACAGCTTTCTGGAATTTCTACAAAAGCGTTGAAATGAAGAAATCCATCGATGAAAGCATTGTTCAGGTTAAGGCACATCTGAAGGATATTGAAAGCTTCTACAAGAACGGCCTGGTTACATTGAACGATGTTCTCAAAGTACAGGTGCAGCTTTCAAACTTAGAATTGAATAAGATAGATATGGAAAACGCAATCGAACTGTCTAATGCCGCCCTCAACAATGCAATGGGAATTTCCGTAACGGAAAGGTATAAAATAAATGCTGATAACAGTATCCCTGAGAATAAATACACCGACCTGAACAACTCCATCCAAACTGCTTACGAGGGAAGAAACGAACTGCAGAGCATGGAACTGCGGCTGAAAGCAGGTGAGAAATCGATTGAAATGGCAAAAGCAGGTTGGTATCCCCAGGTTTTTGCTTCTGCCAATTATAATTACAACAATCCAAACAGCAGGATATTTCCTCAAAAGGAAGAATTCAAAGGAACCTGGGACATAGGAATATCTGCCAGTTGGGACATCTGGAACTGGAACACTACTTCACTCCAGGTGCAGCAGGCCGAGGTTAACCAGGCACAGTCAGAACTCGGTTTGCAGCAGATGAAAGACGGCATTGCCCTCGAAGTAACACAGGCCTATCTTACACTTTCAAAATCGAAAGAGAAGATTGGGGTGTCCGAAAAGGCCGTTAAGCAGGCCGAAGAGAACCTGAGAGTTACTAACGAGAAATTCAAGGCCGGTTCACTGATCAATTCGGACCTGTTGGACGCTGAGACCGCTCTTCTCCTGGCTAAGATCAACTACACTACGGCTGTGGTTGACTATAAGCTGGCATTTGCCAAAATCGAAAGAGCAACTGGTAATTAATTAGAAAGAATATATTATCAAATAAATTAAAGGGTTAATATGAAAAAAGTAATATTGGTTTTGATAATTATAGCTGCAATTGGCGGGTCTGTCGCATTGCTGATGTATAATAAGAGCCAGAGTGAAAAGAAGGCTAAGAGTGTCGAAGTACTTAAAGAATTTCCTGTCTCGGTTGAATCTGTCAGGCTCGACAGCGTTGCGACGGAACTGGCGTTCGTCGGTTCGGTTGCTGCCGACAAAGAAGTGAGTATCGTTTCCGAAACACAGGGCAGGATTACCCATTTGGGGATCAGCCAGGGACAGTCGGTCGGCAAAGGACGTTTGATCCTCGCAGTGGACAATGAGCTTAAGGCTGCTGCCCTCCAGACAGCAGAGGCTTCCTTAGACAAGGCAAAGAAAGACTATGAGAGGAACAAGCAGTTATTCGAAGAGAAATCCGTCAGCCAGGCGGCTCTCGAGAATTGTGAATATGCCCTGCGGATGGCAGAAGCGCAGCACACAATCGCTAAGAGACAGTTGGCCGACACGAAACTCTTTTCGCCTGTTTCCGGCATTGTAGCCACGAAGAATGTGGAAGTCGGATCGGTTATCTCTCCCGGCATGGTTATTGCCAATATCGTTGACATTTCCAGGTTGAAGATTAAGGTGAACATTCCCGAGCGCGATGTGTTCAAGCTGAAAGTCAATGACCCCGTTTCCGTTGAAACAGATATTTATCCTGATGCAAAGATCAAGGGTAAGATTCAAAGCATCAGCCCCAAAGCCGACGAAGCCCATGCTTACCAGGTGGAAGTAGCGCTGTCGAACAACAGGGAATACCCGCTCAAAGCCGGTATGTTCGCCAGGGTGAAATTCGACAATGTCATCAGGAGCAGCAGCCTGATCATCTCCCGTGGCGCTCTCGTAGGAAGCATACGCGATCCCAAAGTTTACGTCGTACAGAACGGTGTTGCTTACCTGAAGAGCATCGTTGTAGGCTCTGTCGTCGGCAATACCATCGAGATTGTAAAGGGCCTTCAGCAGGGTGAACAGGTCGTTGTCTCCGGACAGTTGAACCTGAAGGACAATACAAAAGTAATAATTACGAAATAGGGCGGAGGAATAGATGACATTAACCGAACTTGCAATTAAAAGGCCGACGATTATTGTTGTAATCTTTTCGGTCCTCGGCGTTCTGGGCATATATGGTTACTCACAGTTGAGCTACGACCTGATGCCGAAGATGACCGTGCCGATGATCGTTATTACAACAGTCTATCCCGGCGCAGCTCCTTACGAGGTTGAGACTTCAGTGTCAAAGAAGATTGAGGACGCCGTTACAGGCATAGAAAAAGCTCAGACTGTGCGATCAACTTCTTCCGAAGGATTCTCCATGGTAATGATTGAATTCGACATGGATGCCAATATTAATCTTTCAATGCAGGACGCTGAGCGAAAAATCAATGAAGTGGCTTCTACGCTTCCGGCAACGGCAAAGAAACCGGTGGTGAGGAAACTGGCTTTCGACGAGATTCCTGTTTTGAGGATGGCAGTCAAGTCCAAGATGCCTCCCAAGGAATTCTACCAGTTCCTGAAGGACAAGGTACAGCCGCGCTTTGCCAAGATAACAGGCGTAGGCCAGATCGTTTTCATAGGCGGAGACGAGAGGGAGATAAAAATATTCCTCGACTTTGAGAAGCTTCGCGGCTACGGGTTGTCTGTCTATCAGGTAACCCAGTCGATCAAAGGCGCCAACGTGGACTTCCCGACAGGCAATGTCAAAGAGAATAATGCCCAGTTTACGGTTCGCGTTGCCGGTAAATACTCATCCATCGACGACATCAGGGAACAGATCATCGGCAGGTCAAAAACAGGAAGCGATGTGAAATTATCTGATGTGGCCGAAATTGTTGACGGTACGAAAGAAGTAACAAAGATCAACAGGTTGAACGGCATGACTTCGGTAGGTATTACCGTCCAGAAAACGAGCGACGCTAATACTGTAAGTGTGTCTGAAGAAGTAAGAAAAGAGATTGCCGGCCTGGAGAAACAGTACCAGGACATTGACCTAAAGTTCGACATAGCGCAGGACGCCTCGACGTTCATCATGGCTTCCGCAAACGCGGTAATGGAAGACCTCGGACTGGCAATCATCCTCGTAGCCATGGTAATGCTTATCTTCCTGCACAGCATCAGGAACTCCCTGATAGTAATGGTTGCCATTCCCGCTTCGCTCGTATCTACATTCTTCATCATGTATATTGCCGGCTTTACTCTGAACATGATGACCCTGCTGGCAATGTCCCTTGTAATCGGCATCCTCGTCGATGACTCCATCGTCGTGCTGGAGAATATCTACCGGCACATGGAACTGGGCGAGGGCCAGAGAGACGCAGCGCTGAAAGGCAGGAATGAAATCGGTTTCGCTGCTTTGTCCATTACTTTAGTGGACGTAGTGGTATTCGTTCCTCTGGCTTTGATTAGCGGAGTAATCGGCAATTTCCTCCGTGAATACGCTCTTGTTGTCGTATTCTCAACCCTGATGAGCCTTTTCGTTTCATTTACCGTTACGCCGCTGCTGGCATCCCGTTTCACTAAGCTGCAGGAATTGACGAAGAAGACACTGATGGGCAGGTTCGGAATGATTGTCGAAAAATTGTTCAACAAGGTGGTCAATCTCTACCTTTCAACCTTGAATTGGTGCTTGCGTCACGGCTTCATCGTTTTTGCAGCTGTCTCCGTGGCTTTTGCGGCCTCTATTGCCCTCTTCCCGATGGGATTCATAGGTATGGAATTTATGCCGAACATCGACAGGGGCGAATTGTCGTTTACTTTGGAACTGGAGCCTGGCGCTACTGTTGAAGAAACAAACAGGAAGACATCCGAGGTTGAGAGAATCATTTCCTCATACCCGGAAGTAACTAAAGTGCTTGCCAGTGTTGGTGTTACAAGTTCCAATTTGGCAGGTTCTGCCATCAATAACCAGGCAGAGATCAATGTTACCCTGGTGGACAAAAACGAAAGAAGTATTTCAACCGACGACTTTGGCCTCCGCGCAAAGAAAGAAATTCAGAAGATACCCGGCCTGAAAGTCAAAGTGATGGCTGTGGGCCTGATGGGTACGACGACAATGTCGCCAATCCAGCTCTTAGTGTCCGGCACGAACTATGACGACGTGTTGAAAGCCTCCAAAATACTTGCCGAAGTAATTGAATCTGTCGAAGGCTCTTCTGATGTACGCCTTTCGGCAGAAGAAGGTAAGCCGGAACTCAGGGTGGACATCGACAGGGTAAAACTGGCGCAGCTTGGCCTCAGCATTGCTGAAGTCGGGCAGACCCTAAGGATCATGCTTACCGGTGACGACGATTCGAAATTCCGCGAAGGTGTTACGGAGTATGACATCAGGATACAGTTGGATGAATTTGACCGTACAAATACCGAGACTATAGGAAACTACACATTTATGAACAGCAAAGGACAGCAGATCGAATTGAAACAGTTTGCCAAAGTTTACCAGGCAACCGGCCCTTCGAAGCTTTCGCGCGAAAACCGTCTTCCGGCGATTACCGTCAGTTCCAATGCTTACGGAATAACCAGCGGCGAGGTAACAAATGCGGCGCTTGCCAAGCTGGAGCAGGAGAAAGAAAAGCGTGGCTGGCCGGCAGGCGTAACCGTCGAACAGATAGGCCAGGGTAAATACATGATGGAATCGTTTGTAAGTATGTTTGTCGCCCTCTTTGTCGGCATCCTCTTCGTGTTCCTGATCATGGTTGCTCTCTATGATTCCTATCTCTATCCGTTCGTAGTGCTCTTCTCGATTCCGCTGGCGATGGTCGGCGCCTTCCTGGGACTGGCCCTCACAGCCAAGTCGATGAGTATCTACTCCATCCTGGGTATCATCATGCTCGTGGGCCTTGTGGCAAAGAACGCCATCCTGCTTGTTGACAGGACGAACCAGATGAAGAAGGAAAGCGGGCTGCCTACGAAAGAAGCCCTCATCGAAGCGGCTCAGACAAGGTTGAGGCCAATCCTTATGACAACGTTCTCGATGGTAATGGGTATGTTGCCGATTGCCATCTCGACGGCAGCCGGCGGCGAAGCCAAGTCCGGCCTGGCGATAGTACTGATTGGCGGTTTGTTGTCTTCGATGTTCCTGACGTTGATCGTTGTGCCGGTTGTTTACCAGCGCTTCGACAAGTGGAAATACAAACTTATGAAGAAGAAAACGGTGGAGTCTCCAATTACTGATCATCCACAGTTGGAATCGTAACAGATATCAAAACCCCAAATGATAGAAACCATCCGGAGTCCTCGTGTTTCCGGATGGTTTTTTTTATTATTGGAATTCAATAATTTCGTATGGAGCTGAAGTGGTAATAGTTGTTTTTGTTGAGAGCATAGACAATTAGCAGAAATTTTAGGACCTTCGCTATTTGTAGTGGGTAAATAGTAATTGAAAGGTAATTACTCAAACATTGAAGATACCCCATCCCGGCCTTCCC
>CAZWLN010000099.1:0-7671 GCA_964634885.1 uncultured Hyphomicrobiales bacterium
ATTTTGACCCTGCTTCTTTCTCCTTCCCCTCAGGGAATAATTCCCTTGGGGAAGGCTGGGATGGGGTTAATTCGTCCGTAAGAAATTCAACCCAAGCTTCAACCTGCCGAGATTCCAAACCTTCTCCAGGTATATTCATCCCACCACCTTTAATAAAAAAGGCAACCCCAAGGCTGCCTTCCGTGTATTAATATTTTACAATTCACTTACTTCTTCGGATGAGCTTCCGCCCAACTGATTATCACTTCGGCAGATTCCAGATTCTTTGACCTGCCCCATGCCTTCGAGTGCTCAAGAATAGAGACATTGTCTTTATTCGGAGACATATAATCTGCCCCTTTCTCGAGCAGTAATTGGCTGATTTTCGGATTGTTGAAGAGCATGGCTACATGAAGAGGCGAATGGTGGTCGGTCCCGCCAAAAGCTTCAATGTCGATGCCCGTCGTGAGCAGCACCTCCATTACGTCGGCATGGTCGCCGGCTGTTTTGGCGCACAGGTGCAGCAGTGTAAAATTATTCTCTTCATAGGCCGCGTTGGGCGCAGTCTTCATTTTCATGTCCGCTTTCCTCTCAATGAACAGCTTGACGATGTCTTTTTCGTCGCCTTTCAGGTCGTTAACCCTCTGGACTAAGTGGAACAGCGGCGGCCAGGCCCCGTCCATGAATTCATTGACCATATTGCATTTGATGTTGCAGTCGATGTTCTTTGCCGACATTAAGGCCTGGAATACTTCAAGCGGCACATATTCGTTACGGGCTGCAACGTGCAGGGGTGTGTAGCCTTCGGCAGCATTGCGATGATTGACGTCGATGCCCTTGGCAATTAGCATTTTAATTGCAGTGACAACGGTTGCAACATTGTCTTCCGAGCAGGAACCAAGCAGGATGTGCAGGGCGTTATTGTCGGTTGTCGGTTGCTTGGCGTTGGGGTTTGCACCGGCGTCGAGAAGTATCTTCAGGAAAGCAGGATCGGACATGAAATTGGCATAGTCGATGATGATGGCGCCATTGTTGAAGTTGGCGGCAGCTTTGTTCTTTTTCACGGCAGCGCTGAACTGTTCCATGTCGCCCCACTGGAGGAAGCGGTTAATGTCGTCGTAGTCTTCCTGCAGGCCGGCAAAGACACTCGAAGGAACTGCCGACACGAAGAGTGCAATAATTAATGACAAGAATAATGATTTGGACATTTGAACCTCTGACAATAGTTATTAATCCGTTTATTTAACATATAACATTATCATCATATATTACCATAAAAAACAGCTTACAGCACCCGCTGACAGCCGTCGTTACAAGCACCAGCTACCGGAATTATCCAGTATCATGCCAAAATTCACAATTTATCAATCGGCAGAACAACAGGATTCTTTATGATAAGTTTTTCAAGAATGCTGAATGCTGAGCCGAGCGCAGCGAGACCGGCATAGCCAATTCTGAATTCTGAATTTAAGAAGTTTTCCCCGCCTTAGATAAGGCGGGGGCAGGGGGTGATTGGACTTCTTTAGTTCATTAAGTTTATCAAGTCAGAAGAAGCAGTGGATTCTGTTCGCCAAGTTCTTAAAGAATTCTAATTGCTGAATGATAAATTATAAATGATAAATTATGAATTCTGAATTAAAGAGGTTTTCCCCGCCTTGGATAAGGCGGGGGCAGGGGGTGGTTGGACTTCTCCGGTTCATGCATTTTATCAAGCTCGTAAAGAAAAACAACCCCGCAGGGGCTTTTTCGCCTCTCAATAGCCACGTCATTTATGGCGTGGGCTGCAAAGCGAAAGAAACAATCTACTCCGTTCCGGGTGCGTTGAGATGGACTCCACCTCACAGGTGGAGTCCATCTTAAAAGAAAAGCAGGATTGCAACCCCGTAAACGCTCCAACCTTCTGAAGGTTTCAAACCTTCGGTAGATTCAATCTTTTTTTTTCCACACCTGAAATTAACCGTTTGTCCTGTTAGGATCAAACGCCTGATTGAGGATGTAGGCTGTAGGCTCAAAATCCTGGCTATAAGCTGTTAAAAATGAAAATAACATGGCGAGAGTTATTATTATTTTCTTCATTTGCTTAGCCCTCCTTTACAATTTTATAAGTAGTAAAAGTAGAGCCACAGTAGAGTTTTAGGTAATAAATACCTTGTGAATAAGATGACAAGTCAATTGATAAAGCTCCTGATTCATTATTAATATTACTAACAGTTGTTAATATAATTCCGTTTGAATTATATAATTCATAGTATTGTTTTGGATTATGGCAATTATGCTCCAAAGTTATTAAACCGTCAGTTGGATTTGGATATAATACTTGTATTATTTGATTATCATCATCAATTATTGATAAAGGGTTATATTTGCCTATTGAATAAAATGAGCCAGCAAATCCAACAAATGTATTATATTTATGTGAAAAGACACTTTTTATCCAAGCTCCTGGTGCACCGGTTTCAATATAATAACTATGTTCTATGATTTTATTTTCTAAATTAATAATATAAAGATCACCACCATAATTAGGATAAATTAATCTTTTTTCATTATCAATAAAAGTAAAATACCCTTGATTAATTTTCTTTTCCCCAACTCCAAAAGTAGAATCGATTATCTTATTTGCAGAGACACTGTAAATAAATAATCCATTATATTTACTTGCAGGTTCGGCTGATTGTGGAAATCTACCTGAAAAATAAATCAAGTCGGTATTTAATTCGGAAAACTTAGTGCAGGACGGCTCCCCGCTGCTTGTGCCTTCGGCGGAAAGCTGAAAATTTCTGATTCGTTCACGGGTTTCCAAATTCCATACTTTCAGATGGGAAGGCCCGCGTGTGTTGGCAGCAAGATATTTGCCGTCTTTCGATATTGCAATCTTCAGTAACTCATGGCCCTCATCTTCTGTCGTTGAAATCTTGCCTGCTTCTTCCATTGTCTCGTAGTTGTAGATAACCAATTTGTCGAAAGAAAAATACTTACCGCCCGATAAATAGCCGCTGCTGTGCCTGACTACATAAATATAGGGCCTGACAGGATCGACAACCATTTCATCAAAAGCGATTTCGCCGCTCATGACATTTAAACCACTCGTGTCGGTACCGGTGGGAATCTGGTAGTTGTTGATTACTGACATGTCGCCTACGTTCCTGAGTTCAATCTTATTGCCGTAAGCAAATATCATCTTCGTACTGTCCGGTGTGAATTCAATATTGCCGGTGTTGGCTTTTTCTGCAAACGGATAGGCATGTACAAGCTCTCCGGTTTCCGTGCTGCATAGTTTCAAATTCTTATAGTCCGCAAATACAAAGTAATTGTTGTCCGGCATGAACTCCATGTCGTAGATGTTACCGTCCTTGTTAATCTTGCTCCAGCCGAAAGTAAGCTCTCCCGACACCACAGGTAAAGACTGCCACAACGCCGCTGCTACGGCAAACAGAATTGATAAATACATCCTAAACATAAAACTGCTAAATTATTGAGATAATACAAACATTGGCTTTGAAGCCGCTGTCCACCACAAGTGTCACGTAATTGAAACAATATTTTTCTTTTTTTGCACAATTCATAATCTTAATGACACATCAACCGGCAAATTGTCTCAAAAAATTGACAATTCCTAAGTTATTTAAAACAAAGCATTATAAAATATAACCGATGAATTCCTTTGGATTATCCCGGAAAAATGGTAACTTTTCCCTTTGTCAATCGTATTCTTTGCTTATTCAGTTTGAATGATTGTTGTTTGTAATATATTATGAGATGTTTATGAAAAAAGTAACATTAATTCTCTTCACCCTCGCAGTCCTTGCTGCTTCTTCGACCGTTTCCCGCTCGCAGGTGAACACTGCGGACACGAGGATGATGTCCCAGCCCGCTGTCAGCGCCGACAAGATTGCTTTCATCTACGCCAACGACCTCTGGACCGCCGGCCTCGACGGCAGCAACCCCAAGAGGCTTACCGTGGACGAAGGCATCGAATCCACACCCTTCTTTTCACCCGACGGCAAATGGATTGCCTTCAGCGCCCAGTACGACGGCAACAATGATGTATTCATCATCCCTTCGGAAGGCGGCGTACCAAAACGCCTGACCTGGCATCCTTCACCGGACCTCGCCTGCGGCTTTACGCCCGACGGCAAAAAAGTGATGTACACCTCCGCCGGAGCTTCTCCCATCGGCAGGCTTACATACCTCTACACCGTATCCATTAACGGTGGCTTCCCCGAACAAGTGAAAGTACAGAGCGCAGACAAGGCTGCCTTTTCACCCGACGGCAAACGTGTAGCATACACTCCCCTGAGGAAAGCCTTCAACCAGTGGAAACACTACCGCGGCGGCACGGTTTCCACCATCTGGATCTGCACCCTCAGCGACTATTCCGTAGAGAAGATACCTCAGCCCGAAGGCTTCTGCAATGATGTGGACATGATGTGGGCAGGCGATTACATCTACTTCACTTCCGACAGGAACGGCGAATTCAACCTCTTTTCGTACAATACCAAAACTAAGGAAGTGAAACAGCTTACCAATTACACAGATTTCCCGATTCAGGCCGCTTCCTGCGGCAACGGGAAAATCATCTACGAACAGGCAGGCTACCTCTTCCTCTATGATATTAAACTGAATACATCGCAGAAACTGACGGTTCCGATTGCTGCCGACCTGCTGACACTCAGGCCCCGGTTCATCAACGGCTCCCGTTACATCACCGGCGGGTCAATCTCTCCGACAGGCACAAGGGCTGTGTTCGACGTCAGGGGCGAAATCATCACCCTGCCTGCCGACAAAGGCGACCCCCGCAACCTGACAAACACCACCGGCGCCCATGAGAAGAATCCAACCTGGTCGCCCGACGGGCGGTACATAGCATACTTCTCCGACGAATCCGGCGAGTATGAGATAGTTCTTGCACCCCATGACGGCAAAGGCGAGAAAAAGAAATTCAAGCCCGGAGGCGCCGGATTCTACTACAACCTGGACTGGTCGCCCGACAGCAAGAAACTCAGTTTTGTCGATTGCTCCTGCACACTCTATTACTTAGACATCGAAACCGGGAAAGTGAAGAAGGTTGCCCAGGAGAAAACCTACAACTCCGGCTATTCGATAGCCGGAAGCTGGTCGCCCGACTCCAGGTGGATGGCTTACACACTGATTACAGAAAACTGGCTCCACCGTGTCTGGCTTTACAACCTCGAAGAAGACAAATCATATATGCTCACCGACGGCATGGCCGACGTAACCGAGCCTGTCTTCGACGCCAGCGGCAAATACCTCTATTTCCTCGGCTCCACCGACGCCGGCCCGGTAAGGCAGTGGTTCGACCAGTCGAACATCGACATGGACATGACATCCGGCTTGTACCTTGCCGTTCTCAGCAAGGATTCACTGTCGCCGCTGGCAAAGGTAAACGACGAAGAAAAGCCGAAACCAGAAGTGAAAGACGAGTCCGACGCCTCGAAGAAGGATAAGGAAGCAACGGACAAATCCAAAGACAAAACCAAAGACAAGAAAGACAAAGAAGAAAAACGCACTGTCATAGACATAGATGGCATCGAACGCAGAATACAGTCGATACCTGCTGTCCAGGGCAGGATATTCAACCTCCAGTCAGGCAAGGAAGGGGAGGTCTATTACCAGGAATATAAGGACGGGGACAATCCCGCTTCCAATCTTCACAAATACGACCTTGCCAAATCCAAGGATGAAGTCATTCTCCCCGGATGCTATGCATACCAGATCTCGGCCGACAGGAACAAAGTCCTGCTGAGGACAAGCGGCTGGTACATCACAGCCCTTGCCGGCAAACCCGACCTCTCGCAGGGTAAACTGAAGACCGAAGCCCTGGAAGTGTATATTGACCCTCCAACAGAGTGGAAACAGATTTACGACGAAGTCTGGCGCATCAACCGCGACTATTTCTATGACCCGAATTACCACGGAGCCGACTGGAAGGCAATGAAAGCCAGGTACGACCAGTTCATTCCCCACCTGTCATGCCGTGCTGACCTCAACAGGGTAATACAGTGGCTGTGCAGCGAGCTTGTCGTCGGCCATTCATACAGCGGCGGCGGCGACTACTTCATCGACAAGCCATACATTCCGGTCGGCCTTCTGGGCGCGGACTATGCAATTAAGAATGACAGGTACCAATTCAGTAAGATATTCGGCGGTCTGAACTGGAACCCGGGCATGCGTTCACCCCTCACCGAACCCGGCGTCAACGTTAAAGAAGGCGATTACCTGATCTCCGTCAACGGCGCTGACCTGAAGTCCGACGAGAATATCTTCAAACGTTTCGAGAATACTTCAGGAAAAATTGTAGAAATCACGGTTGCAGACAACCCGGAAGGCAAGGACGCTAAAACATACAAAGTAGTCCCCATCGGCAACGAGTACTTCCTCAGGATGAAGGACTGGGTCGAAGGCAACATGAAATACGTCGAAAAAGCCACCAACGGCAAAGTAGCTTACGTCTGGGTTCCGGACACATACGCCGGTGGCCATGAGTACTTCAAGCGCTACTTCTTCCCGCAGGCAGACAAACAGGCCATCATCGTGGACGAGCGTTTCAACGGCGGCGGGCTTGTTGCGGACTATGTAATAGACATACTCAAGAGGGAGTACATCTGCTCCAACGCCACCAGGTACGGCGACGACCAGAGAGTACCCGGCGGTTCCATCCAGGGGCCCAAAGTAATGCTCATCAACGAGAACGCAGGCTCCGGCGGAGACCTCCTGCCCTGGATGTTCCGCAAATTCAAGGTCGGTCCAATCATCGGCAAGCGTACATGGGGCGGACTCGTAGGAATATCCGGCTATCCCGGCCTGATGGACGGCGGCTTCGTTACATCACCCAACCTCGGCCTCTTTGCTGAAGAAGGCTGGATTTGCGAGAATGTAGGCACTCCTCCCGACATCGAAGTCGAGCAGATGCCCGGCCCTGTTGCCGAAGGTAAAGACCCGCAGCTCGACAAGGCAATCGAAGTAATAATGGATATGTTGAAAAAGGCACCTCCTGTCAAGCACACCAAGCCTCCGTACCCTGTGAAAGTAAAGAAATAGTTAATCAAGTTCATAAAGTTCGTCAAGTTTATAAAGTTTATAAAGTTTATAAAGAAAGACAACCTGCCGAAGGTTCCAAACCTTCGGCAGGTTTAATTTTGAAGAGCACGGCGCGTCTTTCCCCCGCCTTGGACAAGGAGGAGCGCAGTTAATTAAGAATTACGAATGAAGAATGACAAATGTAAGAATAAGCAGTGCAGGAGCGTCTTTCCCCAGCCTTGGATAAGGAGGAGCGCAGTTAATTAAGAATTACGAATGAAGAATGACAAATGTAAGAATAAGCAGTGCAGGAGCGTCTTTCCCCAGCCTTGGATAAGGAGGAGCGCAGTTAATTAAGAATTACGAATGAAGAATGACAAATGTAAGAATAAGCAGTGCAGGAGCGTCTTTCCCCAGCCTTGGATAAGGAGGAGCGCAGTTAATTAAGAATTACGAATGAAGAATGACAAATGTAAGAATAAGCAGCGCAGGAGCGTCTTTCCCCCGCCTTGGATAAGGAGGAGCGCAGTTAATTAAGAATTACGAATGAAGAATGACGAATGTAAGAAAAAGCAGCGCAGGAGCGTCTTTCCCCCGCCTTGGATAAGGAGGAGCGCAGTTAATTAAGAATTACGAATGAAGAATGACGAA
>CAZWLN010000100.1:0-7536 GCA_964634885.1 uncultured Hyphomicrobiales bacterium
GGCTGGTGGCTGGTGATTAGTTGCTGGGGGCTGGTTACTAGTGATTTGTGAGTGGTGGGTGGTTGCTGTTATATGAATGTTGAGCCGAGCGCAGCGAGACCGGCGTAGCCAATTCTGAATGCTGAATTAAGAATGATAAATTTAAAATGATAAATTTAAACCCGGATATTGCATTCGGAGATGCAAATATTACATTACTAATTGATATATAGCAATTTAACTACTTTCCCCTCCTTGGACAAGGAGGGGGCAGGGGGTGGTTGGATATTCCCTGTTTTAGGTATCTAATGCACAATCTGGGTTAAGAATGATAAATTTAGAATTCTGAATTATGAATTTTGAATGAGGAATTGTGGGTGCCCGGCCATGGACATCGGGAACGTGAAGCCGATGCTTAATTAGAGAAGCCTGATGTAATACAATCAATGAATTATTGAAGATATTGGTACCGCGGAACCTTTATTATAAAAGATCAGGGCTTAGTGGCCTCAGACATTCAGGCAGAAACGTAATATGATGAAGGCGCCTTAACTTAACCCTATTGATTCTCTTTGAGAGCCCTGAAAATCATTTCTTCGATTGTTGTTTTCGGATTTGTACCGTTTTCAAGGGTGTCGATGATTGAAAACACCGGTTTGCCGTTAATCATCAGAAACATTGCCGGAATCCTGCGTAATGTCAGGATAGTGTCATATGGGTGGGGTGTCTTGATGCCTTTTACGGAGTACAGAATATAGCTGTTGTCAAGAACGCCGCATGTGTCGAGTACTTTCATGGCATGGGGGAAAAGTTGTTGTGTTGCGTCGCATGAACATGCCGGTTTCGAGAAAATCAGGAATTGGAATTTTCTGCTGTCGAATATGGATATGATTGATTTTACTAAGTTTGTGTCAGGATTATACAATTTCTTGTTCATCGGAAACCAGTCGTAGCCAGGGATGTCCGTGATGTTTTCCTGTGTTACAAGAACAGCACTTCCCTGGTCAGAAGACACGTCATCTTCGCATCTATAGGCACTGAAACTGAAAAGCAGGATTAATATCAAAGTTAGTTTATTTGTAATTTTCATACAACTCTCCGTTAAATTTCATTATACTATATGTCAAGTTAAGAATTTTCCTAAAAATAAACAATAATAGCAATAGTAAATATCTATTTTATTAATTATATTTACTGACGAAAATACTGTAATATTTATTTGGCATGGTATTTTCAATGCCCGTGTTAAAAAAATGATGTTATCCGGAGGTTTTTATGGGTAATAAAAAAAGCAAAGTAAAAGCAAAAGAAAACGGAAAAGACGCGGTCAAAAAGAAGCATGAAGACAGTGAAGGCGACGAGCAGCCTGTCAGTTACGAGAACAGGTACAATGAGAAGGGAAGAATAAGGAAAAAGTTCTATGAACAGGAACTGTACTGTCTTCAGACCGAACTTGTCAAGTTGCAGTACTGGATTAAAGCACAAAAACTTAAGGTGGTAATTCTGTTCGAAGGAAGGGACGCAGCCGGCAAAGGCGGTGTCATCAAACGTATTACCGAACCTCTCAATCCACGCGGCTGCCGGGTAGTGGCACTTAACAAACCTTCGGACATCGAAGCTACCCAGTGGTATTTCCAACGCTATGTCTCCCATCTTCCTTCTGCCGGAGAGATTGTCATATTCGACAGAAGCTGGTACAACCGTGCCGGAGTCGAACGGGTGATGGGCTTTTGTTCCGACGAGCAGTACTGGGAATTCCTGCGCACCTGCCCCGACTTTGAGAGAATGATCGAGCGTTCGGGAATCATCCTCCTGAAATACTGGTTCTCTGTCAGTGACGAGGAACAGGAGAAACGTTTCCGTGAAAGAACCACAGACCCGGCAAAAAGGTGGAAATTCTCGGAGATGGACTTGCAGTCATGGCAGAAGTGGGTCGAGTATTCGAGAGCTAAAGATGAAATGTTCAGGTACACCGATACGAAGCAGGCGCCGTGGTTTGTGGTCGATGCGAACGACAAGAAGAAGTCGCGCTTAAACTGTATTGCACATATTCTCAGCGCCATTCCCTATGAGGACGTAATACCCGAACCACTGGAACTGCCGCCCAGAAAAATCGAGGTCAATTACGTAAGGCCGCCGCTTTCGGAGTATTCCTACGTCGAACAGAAATACTGACGGCGCTGTTTCCGTGTGAACGGCCTGCAATGGCAGACAATAGGAAAATTTACCTGAATTAATGAATATTATTGATAAATATTGAGTATTTAGGAAAATTTTTCTTAAATTAAATAGATTTTAATAATCATAGATTATTTATTTTTAATTTGTAAGATAATTTTTTTTTGGGTGTATCGTATAAATGAAAATGAAAACTGATAATTCACATACTAAATTTAATATTCAAAATTCATAAAGAGGTTATGCTATGAGATTTAATTTAAGGTTCTTTCTTCTAATAGCAATCCTGCTTTCCTGTTTGGGAGAAGTAGCATTGGCACAGTACAAATACGAGATGAAAACCATCGGCAAACACGACGATGAAGTATTGGGTGTTTTCGTAAACGAAGATGACTCCAAGGTAGCTACCTGCAGCCTTGATGAATCGATTAAGATATGGAGCCTGCCCCAGGGTAAAGAATTGCTTAAGTTAACAGGCCATTTCGGCCAGGTAAACAACCTGTCGTTTTCCGGCAATGACAAGTATCTTGCCAGTGGTTCCGGCGACATGACCGTCAGGGTATGGGACACACAGACGGGCGAAGAACTTGCAGTACTTCAGGGCCACACCGACCAGGTCATTGGCGTCTATTTCAGCCAGGACGACAGCAGTACGATGATTGCCAGTACCAGTTTCGATCAGACTGTGAAACTGTGGGACTGGAGATTGAAGACAGAGATCAAAACGCTCCGTGGGCACACAATGCCGACAAACAACGTTGCTTACAGCTATGACGGCCTGTATCTTGCCTCCTGCAGCGACGACAAGACAATCAAGATCTGGTCAACAGACCTGAAAACGCTCGAACCGCTGAAAACACTCAAAGGCCATATGGCTCCGGTTCTTACCGTGCTGTTCAGCTTTGACGGCAAGTATATGGCTTCTTCCGACCAAAACGGCGAGATCATCATCTGGAGTACTGCCGACTGGAAGCCTGTCAAATCGCTGATTAAACATACGAAGCTGGTCCAGGACGTTTCTTTTGCCGGCGACAACAAAACCCTCGTCAGCGCCAGCCTTGACAAAACAGTAAAACTGTGGGACATCGAAACAGGCAAAGAACTGATGTCTTTCGACACCGGTGTCGAAGTGTGGTCGGTTGACCTTGTCAGCGACGCAGGTATTATTATTATCGGCTGTTCAGACGGAACCGTCCGTACCCTTACACGAGTTAAGAAATAATAAAATAAAAGGAGATAAATAATGAAAAAGAAGGTTATTACAATTCTAATTCTATTTTTGGCTTTCCAGGTTACCGGTTCTGTCGCTCAGTTCTCAAAACTCATCGTTTCGCTGACCGGTACTGTAAAAGATGAAGTCACAGGAAAGCCCGTCGATGTCGAGATGGAAGTCTATGACGACCAGGGTAAGATTTGCGACAAAAAGAACATCAAAGCTTCGAACGAAGGTAAATACTTCCTCACCGGCCTCAACCCGGGCAGGAACTACAGCGTTCGAATTGCCAGCACTGAGTACCTCAACCAGGAATTTACAATGGCAATTCCCAACACAAACAAGTATGCCGAATTCTCAAGGGACTTCCTTGTTAAGCCCAAAATTGTCGGCGCCAAGATCAGATTCAAGGTTCCTCCCTTTGAACTGAACAAAACAAAACTTCGTGCCGGTTCCAACTTCTTCCTCAAAGACGACGTGGAACTGCTGAAAAGGAACCGTACACTGAAAGTGGAACTTGTCTGCTTCCCCGACAATGATAATAATACTGAAGCAAACAAAAAGCTTACTGAAGGCAGATGCGAATCCTTAAGGGATTTCCTCGTTGCCAACGGCATTCCTCCGAACAGAATTACCATCAAAAGCGAAGCCAAGACAGACCCGGACAATCCGATGCCCCTGGTCTCGGCAGCTAAAGGAAAAAGGTACATTGGCTCGATTTATTTCGTAATAAAAGAATTATAATCCATAGGATTAATTCATTAAAGCCCGCTTTCATACCGACGGCGGGCTTTTTTTTTATTACTTTGTTTTTTCTTATATTTACATTAATATTATTTAATGACTATAAAGAATTGTGTTGGTAAAATTCAGATTATATATATTTGTTGTGTTACTGGTACTGCCTGCTCAGGGACTATTCGGAGAGTGCCAGACCAAAGCCGATTTCAGGACCTGGGTGCAGGAGGGCAACAGCGCATACGGTAACTGGACCGTTTCTGCCGACGGCCGGTCGGTCGTCCAGTCTGTGGATTCCATGCCTACCTTCTTTATTAACAACCAGGATTACATCAATGTCCGTATTACAGGGCAGTTCACGGTTACCTCCAATGACGACGATGATTTCGTCGGATTTGTCTTCGGGTACAAAGAGCCTTCTTCAACTACTCCGGTGAACAATTTTGACTTCTGGCTCATATCATGGAAAAAGACTTACCAGAACTATCAGAGCCATATCGCGCAGCAGGGCATCTCGCTGGCGAAGGTCAAGGGTTCCATCGGCGATGAGTCCGACGAGTATTACAAAACATTCTGGGAGCAGCACGACACTCAGTTCTTCCAGGTGGCCGACACGAAGTGGAACCTGGATAACGGCTGGAAGACAGCTTACAATTACAATTTTGAGATTGTTTACACCACGACGAAGATCATTTTTCTTATCGGAAAAGATACAATCTTCAATGCCTCCGGCTGTTTCGAACAGGGGAGATTCGGGTTTTTCACCTTCAACCAGAAAGATGTTAAGTTCAGCAACCTGAACTATGAACTGGCTGCCGGTTTTGACCCTATTCCCGCTGCCGTTTGCAAGGGGGAATCGGTACTGTTCAAAGCTACCTGTTCCATTATTCCCACTTCGATAGTGAAATGGGAGTGGGATTTCGGGGACGGCGGCACAAGTACTGAGGTCAATCCTGAACATACCTATCAGAATTCCGGTGCCTATGATGTTACCCTGAAAATAACAGATGAAGCAGGTTGTACATCGAAAGTGACTTTGAAAATTAAGGTTAATCCTCCGCCTGAACCTGTGATTGCCGGGAAGTTGAAAACCTGTGCCGGCAGTGTCGATGTTTACGAGGGTTCTGCCGACGGCAATATCAGGCACAGTTGGTTTGCATACGGCGGGGAAATCTCCGGATCATCCGAAAACAACTCTGTAAGGATCAAATGGGGAGAAGCAGGCAGCGGAAGAGTTGTCGTGATTGAAACCGACAAAACAACCGGCTGTAAAGGGCAGTCCTTCGTCAATGTTGAGATTAACAATGCTCCTTCAATTACTGCCGGCACCGACGGGGTAATCTGCCGCAATGAGGAATACAGGCTTCACTGCAATGCCACAGGCGGGACTGGATCATATATATATGACTGGACACCGTCCGAAGGCCTCGATGACCCTTCTTCGACAACACCTGTGTTGAAACTGACCGAACCCGGCTTCTATAATTATGTTGCGACTGTAACCGATTCTCTCGGTTGCACTGCTTCCTCGTCCGTCAGGATTACAGTCAGGGAATACCCCGATGTGCGTGCCGGCATGGATTCTGTTTACTTCGGGACAATTCTCGGCTGCGATAGATACAAGGATACTGTTATTCAAATTACCAACAAATCTGTTTATGCCATTAAAGTAACAGACATTTACCCTTCGCCGCCGTTCAACCTTGCAGGTAAAATCCCTGGTACAATCAACCCGGGGGATTCTGCTGAACTGACAATCAGGTTCCAGCCGGATGCGGATGGTATATATAAAAACGATTGCTTCATTGTTTTCGATCCCTGCGGAGACACTCTCAGGCTCGGCTTCTACGGTGAGTATTACGGTATGAGCTTCAAAACGGAAGACACAACAGATTTCGGGGAATTGATCTGGTGCAGGGATAAGTCATCGTCCAAATCGCTCGACATAGTTAATACGAGTGGGGGCAGTGCCGATGCTACGATAGAAAAAATTACCGTCAGCGGCCCGTTTTCAATCGACCTGCAGGAAGGTACTAAGCTGAATTATAATGTACCGGTCAATTACAGCCTGGGGTTCATACCGGACGACAATACCCCGGTGGGCGATGTTACAGGAACCATAGACATACTGTTCCAGCCATGTAACTTCGTAAAAACATTATACCTGAAAGCAAAGAAGTCCGATGTATCCATCGTCAGTACCGGCAGCCTTGATTTCGGCCTGACAGATTACAACGACAGGCCTGTAAAACAACTGTATTTCGTTAACAACGGGTCAGCGGCGCTTACGGTGAATTCCGTCAATTCCACGCAAAGCAATACTTTCATCATAGAGTCTGTTGCGCCGCCTCTTCCTGCTGACCTGGAACCCGGCGATACGCTTACTGTCAATATCAAATACAAACCAGGAAACGGTACAGAAACTGCCGAAGTTCATGCTATCGTTGATACGCCGTGTCCTTTTGACGGTGTGGGCTACGTCTCAGGCATCTCCAATCTCGAACCGGCTTCAATTACCGTTGAGGCTGCAACTCTTAAGGAAAAATCCGGTGCCATTGCTACAATTCCGATTGCTGTTACCAAAGCCCGCTTTGTGTGGGAAAATGATGTGAGGGATTATGAGGTATTCATCAGGTTCAACAGCTCTTTGTTAATTCCGAGGGGTAACACTCCCGAAGGCTCGGTATTAAACGGAGAAAGGCGCCTGTCCCTTAAGGGAAGTTTCACAAGCTCAACCAGCATCATGGGAGTAATGGCTGAGCCTGAATTCACAGCAACTCTCGGAAACGACTCGTGCACGGCAATTATTATCGACAGCATCCGTTGGAACGTCAGCCAGGTCAACGATACTCACGTTGACGGTTCGTTCTGTCTCGAAGACCTGTGCAAAAAAGGCGACTCTCCAAGATATTTCCTGGAGACCGGCGGTTTCGGCATTGTCAGATTGTCGCCCAGTCCCGCTTCGGATTATATTAATATTGAATACAGAACCAACGAAACTTCCGGTGTTGAGATAATTGTTTCTGACTTGTTCGGCAGGGAAGTGTACCGGTCATTGACCGTTCCCCGGGACGATCATGGAGGAGAGTGTACTGTCGGCCTTACCGGCATTGTTCCCGGATACTATATCCTTACCCTCCGGACATATACAGACCGGCAGTCGGCGATGTTTAATGTGCTAAAGTAGAGGTCTTAAACATTCGGAAAAAACTGAAGAATATTATGACGGGTTGAAGGCGGTAACAGTAATGGCAATTACTTCTTCACTGTTACTTAGAGCTATTTAAGCAAAGTAGTAAAATTTCTTGCTTGTTTCCTGTCGGAGTACTATATTGGTGTATAATGTAATTTGCCGATTAGGAAATGTATGAACATGATAGACACAACCAAAATCAATCTGCGTAACGACATCATATTTAAATATGTAT
>CAZWLN010000101.1:0-6942 GCA_964634885.1 uncultured Hyphomicrobiales bacterium
AATTAAGAATGAAGAACTACGAATTACGAATGTAAGAAAAAGCAGAGCCGGAGCGGCTTTTCCCCGCCTTGGATAAGGCGGGGGTAGGGGGCGGTTGGACTTCTCAGTTCGTCAAGTTTGTAAAGAATGCTGAATGCTGAATTCTGAATTCTGAATTCTGAATGTAAGAAAAAGCTTAACCGGTGCTTCTTTCTCCTTCCCCTTGGGGAAGGCCGGGATGGGGTTTCTTAGTTCGTCAAGTTTGTCAAGTTTGTAAAGTTTGTAAAGAAAGAAGAAAAAAGCAGGTTCTTCCTGCTCCTTCCCCTTGGGGAAGGCCGGGATGGGGTTAATTAGTTCGTAAAGCAAGGAGAATTCTGAATTAAGAATGCTGAATTCTGAATTTGTGGTCAGCGTATTTCAGGACAAGACAGGGAGAAGCGTATTATTTGATTCTGACAACCACGATTGTCATGTCGTCGAAAGGCTTTTCTTTGTTTGAGTATGTCTGAATGCTTCCCACTAAAGCATCTCTAAGCTCTTCGGCTGAACCATAGCGCTGTTTGTGGAATATTTCCATGAGCCTCGATTCGCCGTATTCTTCATTGCTGCCGTTCCTCGATTCGGTGACACCGTCGCTGATGAGGAGTATTGCGTCGCCGCTGTTCAGTTTGTGCTTCACTTCTTCTGTGTGAGCAACGAAAGTGGTGTCGTCACCGATGCCCAAGCCAATGCCTCTGGACTGTATCTTTTCAATCCTGTCGGCGGCGCTGTTGAAGTAATAGATCGGGAGGTGTCCGGCGCGGGCGGTGGCCATCGTCTTGTCGGAAGGGTCAAAGCAGGCTGCCAGGGCAGTAACGAAAGACTTTCTTTCGATCTTGTTGAACAGCAGGTTGTTGGTGCGCCTCAGCAGTTCTTTGGGCATGAGGTTGAATTCGTTCAGGGTCCTGATGATGCCCTGAACTTTGGACATGTAAAGAGCGGCGGAAGTACCTTTGCCGCTGACATCGCCGATGACGACAAGCAGCTTCCCGGTTCCGTCCTTCATCTTGAGAAAGTCGTAGAAATCGCCTCCGACTTCGAACGCCGGGGTAGAGATGCTGGAAATATCCAGGCCTTCGAACTGCGGTATCTTCTGGGGCAGGGACGCAAGCTGTATCTCCCTGGCGATCATCAGCTCGTGGCGGAATCGTTCCTGTGTCGTCAGTTCCTCGTGCAACAGAGAGTTTTCTACAGCAATCGACAGCTGTGAAGCCAGCGAGTTGAGGAACTCGAAATCGGAACGGTTGAAGGAAGACTCCGACATCTTCTCGCCGAGCAGCAGCACGCCGAGAGTCCTGGTGTTGTTCTTCAGGGGGTATATGTGCGTAAATTCGTAGTCCCGGAACACGGTTTTGTAGGGTTCCTGGATGTAATCCACGCAGATCTCGCCGTGAAACTCGCTGATGTTCTCAATGAAACGCGAGGAGTAATTGTCCATCAGTTCGCGGAACTGTGCCGGCTGGAATCCGTAGTAATACTGGACCGTGAGTTTGTCTTCGTTGTTGACGACAATCAGCCCCAGCCTCTTAAGATGGAGTATATCAGCTATCTTCTCGGTTACGACCGAAGCAAGCTGCCTGATGTTGAAGGTCTTTGAGATCATGGCCGAGAAATCGGACACAGACCTGGAATAGTCATACTTCTGGCGGTGAAACCTCTTGTCGATGAACACCTGGCCGACCCTGCCGGCTTTGACGAGAATGGTAACGAGGGCCAGTGAAACGCCAACGAGAATAAGTTTCTCGTATATGAACCGCGTGCTTTCGTCTAAGGGCTTCCCGAGCACCTGTACCGATGTCATCGAGATCATTATGTTTGGGAGGTCGAGGCTGATTTGAGAGAACTGCCAGATGAAGACGATCAGGGCCGTTAACAGCGCAATCCTCCAGATGTAACTGATGATGTGGTACCTGATGTTCCTTCGTATGCGCACTTCGAGGTCCAACAGCCTGTAATGCAGGATCATGAATGCGTAGGCCGGCAGGAATGCCAGTATTGACAGGAACCATTCCTGGTACTCAAAATTGTAGAGGTAGTTGACAATGAACAACGAAGTCAACCCTGCCATTACAGTCAAAGAGGCGTAGAGCAGCGGCCTGGTGATGCGCCGGTAATCCCTGCCGGTGGCTTTCCTGAACACAATCCTTACGACGTTGATGTAAACAATCATCGCCAGCATCCACACCTGCCAGATGAAGTTCGCCGTAGTGGTAAAATTCATGAAAAACAAGGAATAGATTATCATTCCCAAGACTATTGCCGAGATGGTGTAGGGAATGGCGACAAGGTACTTCTTCCTGATCAGTTCGGGTACTTCCCTGGGGAAATAGAACATGGCGTGGGAGAGCATGGAAAAAGCAAAGGCTTTGGCGGCGCCTCCGGTGATTAGTACAATCCAGTCGAAGAGTTCGTACATAAATGTATATCTGTATGGCAGTACCGAGAGGCAAAAGCCAAGCAGGATCATTCCCGTCCCGAGCAGGCGGGCCGCCTTCAGTTTATGGCGCGCATAGGCGATGTAGAACCCGAAGAGCATATAGAGAACCCCGCCGAGGAAGAGGGTCAGGTAGAAGGTTGACAGCCCGAATTTTGCCATTAGGATCTTCAGGTCGAAGACATAGGAGCCGCGAACGATCTCGTAATTGACGACATTGCCGCTTCCGGCTTCCTGCATATACGTGTCAGCCTCGTACATGTCGGAGAAGGACCTGCCGTTGATCCTGGTGATGATGTCGCCTGCTTTCATGCCGGCGTGTTCGGAGGCCCCGTCTTTGTAAACCTGCTGGACAAAAACCGCTGAACTGAGGTATTTGAAGGCGTCGGGAGGTATGATCAACCTGGGGATGAAATACTGTATTCGCTTGACTGCACCGTTGAGGCTGAATTTGCTGAGGTCGATGATGTCGAGCATTACCGTGCCTGAGTCCGGGCTCATGTCGATCAGCCTTGTCAGGTGTGTCAATCCCTTGGGCTTGATGTGGTTGACGGTGAGTAGGAAGCTGCCCTGCCTGATGGTGTCACTGCCGACGGCAATGTCTTTGACGATGAGGAAGCGCGAGATCGGCTCGGAGAATGCGTTCTCATCAGTAGGGGACTCGGCGAACCTGATGATGTTCCAGAAGGAAACGACGAGCATCCAGGCTGCAATTCCCAGGATTAAGATTTGTACTGCTTTCAGCTTTTTGGGCATAAAAGACATAGGCTACCGGTTCCAACATACAATACAACAACAAATGTAAGACGAGATTACATTCAAAAAGTTGCAGTTGGAAGAAGAGGAGAAAAAAATTATGTTATGTGACGTTACATTACTCTTCTATGCTGTTATGCCGAAACGATCATTGGATTTCTTAATATTAAACTCACTTAATTATTAATACTTTCGCAGTTTTACGGATGTTTCCCGAATATAGATTTACAAAATATACACCTTCTTCGATTGCGTTACAATTGACAATAAAATTATGATTCCCGGGTTCCAATTGTCCGGAATACACGCTGCGAATCCTGTTCCCGAGCAAATCCGTTAATGATATTGAAATATTGCCCGGCTGATTACGGAAGACAGAGAGAGTAAAATAGTCTGCGGCAGGGTTAGGTTGGACAGCAAAGTTCAGCCCGGATTCCGTTTGCAGTTCATCCGACAGGGATCCCGGCGAATCATAGCTCCACAACCGTATTTTCCCGTCAGATGATCCGGTAACGAATTGATCCCTGTCCGGAGAATTGTCCATTATCCAATTGCTGATTGAAGAAGAATAGAATTGTTGAGTGAATACATTGTCATTTTCAGTGTCGATGAAATATATTTTTCCGTTAATATCCATGCCGATGAGGTATTTACCCGTTCTGTCGAAAATATAATCGTTGGCAGGAGTCAATGTCAATTCCTTATATCCCTTGTAAGTGAGTGAATCGCCGATTATAGTCAGATACGTGTGTAAATGGCCGGAGGATTCATAAGACAGCAGTAATTTGTCACCGGCAGGTGAAAACCTGCAAATGACCGGATTGACGAATCTGAAAGTTGTATCACTTGATTCGGCTTGGTTCGTCCAATTTATATTTTCATAAGTATGATTTGATTTTCCTGTTAAAGAATAGTCATTTTCTATGTGATAATTAAACAGATTTCCATTAAACTGATCCTGACTGTATGTGTTTTCAAACCGGCAATTGAAAAAATAACTGCCATTGGAGTTATAGATCGTATTGGCTTTGGAATTGCCAGCCGTCATCGTATCTGTACCCGTTAGCCAGACGTAGCTCTTATTGACCTGATTACCTGATTTACTATGATTCTCATATTCCTGATAATTAAGTAGAAACTCATTAGTGTTCGGATTTTCATCGAAATAGCAGTATGGAATCTGCTTATTTTTCCTAATGGACGGCACAGATGTCTCTTTAATGAGGCCATAGGTTGTGAAGTCGAAGAGGCTGACTCTGATTGCCAAAGAATCGGCCTTTTCGGTGAGGGACGCTGTCAGTAAGTATTTATCGTCGCAGGAGATATAAGCAGATATTACCGGTGCATTGAACACAAGCTCCTTAACCAGGCTCAAATTCCCGGCATCCCATATCCTAACCGTTTTGTCAAGGCTTGAACTGACAATAGTCCTGCCGTCGGCGGAATAGGCCATACCGGTAATTGACGAATTGTGTGCAATTATCGATTTATTTAAATTAATCATTGAACTCGCCTTAGCTGTTACTTCGATCAGGTCAGGTTTAATCAGCGAATCGGCAAGATCGCCGCTTCTGATTACAAGTTTGACATCGTAAACTCCAGGCAGGTCATAGAAATGGACAGGATTCTTCTGATTACTTGTCACCCCGTCGCCGAAATCCCAGAAAAATTCCGAGGGTCCGCCTTCGGATTTGTCCCCAAAGCATACTTCGAGAGGCGCTGTCCCGGATTGTACCGATTCGGTAAAATTGCATTCAAACTTGTCGATTGCATCAATATACATTTTTTTGACATTTGTGCTGCTGTCCGAGGTGTTTCTGACGGTCAGCCTGACGGAATAGAGCCCGGTTTTGTCATATAAGTGTGTGGGATTCCGTTCATTGCTTTTGGTGCCGTCGCCAAAGTCCCATTCCCACGTGGTCGGATTTTTCACACTCTTGTCCTGGAACCGGACAGTGAAAGGAACAAGGCCCTTTGTTCTGTCAGCAGAGAAATCGGCGGACAGCAACTCACGTATTACAATGTATCCGCTTTTTATTTCGGTGTCATTGATGCCGTTTTTACTTGCAACAAGTTTGACGGTGTATTGGCCGGGAGACTGATAGATATGGACCGGATTCACCGCGCTGCTTTGAACGCCGTCGCCAAAGTCCCACAAATACTTGTCGGGTGTGCCTGAAGACATATTGTAGAAATGAACCTTCAATCCCTCTGTACCATCTGTCAAATCGCTTTTGAAATCTGCTTTTAATGAAAAACTACAGTATGAATTATTATACAGTGTAATCGATCCGTTGCTGTTGCCAATGGCAAAAAGGCCGTTGACCGGGCAGACTGCGATATTGTTCTTATCGCTGAAAGGAATTTTCACCGTATCAGTGATAGGGTAATCCTTAAGAAGTACCAGAAGGCGATTGTCCTCTGTAATATAAATATACCTGTCGTCTGAGGAGTATATTGCCTGATGGGGATTATAAACATATTTGTGGTCGATTACATTTCCTGTTAATGTGTTCCAGACATACAGTGTATGGTAATAGCTGCCCAGAAAGGTACTATCATTGTTTGAGAAACTGTACAGTTCCAATTTGGAGTCATCATCTATGATCTCGAATGGTTGGCCGTTTTCATTCCTGATGGGCCGGCCGTTTACACCTATGCCGTGTTCTTCGACGGAGGATCCGTTATGCCTGAAACAGTAGTAGCTTGAATCCATGGCCGTATAGGTACCTTCACGGGATATTATTCCACTGTGGTAATATCTATCATCCTCCGTTATTTCCTTACCTGTCTTCGAATCAAAACAGATGTGTCCTCCGTTGTTTCCTGACAGACCTCTTGCCCCTCCAAGTCCGCCCCAATGGAAAAGGTAAACTTTACTGTTGTCTCCACACAAGACAGTTTTATAATCTTGAACTGCATAAAATATTGAATAATCGCCCCATGACAGCTTTAATTTAAAAGAGTACAGCGTTTTAAATGTGTTCATGTCGAATTTTTTAAATAATACGCTGTCATTGGCATAAGAACAATTGTAATAGGTCTCTTCGTCAGGATCGAAATCCGTATTTTCCGGGAGATAGAAGTCGGCAATCAGCGTACCGGTGGCTACGTCCCATTTCTGTAAGTTACATTTGTTATCATAGGTATAAAGATACTTACCGTCGCTGCTGAATTTCATCATTTTAACCGGATTGTCGGTCGTCTTTGTCCAGACGGTATCGATTACCGAGGCGCAGCATTCATTGTATATGCTGAAAAGTACTATTACCATAACGAAAAAGGATGTACGCATAATGAATCCTTTATATTAAAAAATAATGTAACTCCTAATTCTCATAATGACACATTAATGGACAAAAGGTCACAGAATTATTTGAAATTTTCGCTATTTTTTCTGTTTTTTAATCCCGGATAATGCGTTAGAAGTTGAAAATATCACATTAATAATTGATATATAGCAATTTAACGATTTTCCCCTCCTTGGATAAGGAGGGGCCAGGGGTGGTTGGATTTTCAGTGTTTTGGGTTTCTATTGCACAATCCGGGTTAATGAAATCCAATCGGTTCAACATGGTATAGGGGCTAAGAATGGATAATTTTCCGGCTTGTGGTGATCACATCCGGCCCTGCCTTGCTAATTCTTTGGAATTCTTAATTTTTTGAGACAATTTGCCTTTTGATGTGTCATTAAGATTATGAATTGTGCAAAGTCTGAAAAATATGGTTTAAAA
>CAZWLN010000102.1:0-4574 GCA_964634885.1 uncultured Hyphomicrobiales bacterium
TTAATTAGGAGACTTCCTTTTTTCAAACATAATATCTACTGGTGCGGCTTTCCACAGTTTCGTATGAGGAATTCTGACGATAGTTGTTCTTCTACACTACCTAAATCTTCCCTAAGGGGAGAACCTGAATATCCCCGGTGCTTCTTACTCCTTCCCATTGGGGAAGGCTGGGATGGGGTATCTTCAATGTTTGAGTATAATTACTATTTACCCACTAAAAAAAGCGAAGGTCCCGTTTTGGGGGCGAAGCCTACAGATTAATACTTCCGAATTGTAGTAACCTTCGCAGGTTCACAACCGGCAGTCTCCGGGATGGACTCCACCCCGGAGCCGGAGTCCATCTCATGAACTGTCATCATGATTTATAGTTTTTACGCATAGACAATAGTGAAGAAGAGAAAGTCCGGACATTGCCCGGATAATTGCTTCGGGTAGCGGCAAAGGAGGCACGATGAACAGTGTTTATGGCTGCCTGATTGAAAATTTGGCTATAATAAGGTTAAAATGATGAAATTTTCGTTGTTATTTTCTTTAATAATATATATTTTAGTCTTTCTATAATAGAATAAAAATAAAATAAGTTTATATTTAGATTTTGGAGGTAATTGCTTGAAAAGGAATTTAGGAAAAATATTGATTATTGTCATTCCTGTATTGTTCGCTTTGTACTTGTTGTACCCGACATACAGGGCAAGCGACCTTACTGAGACTCGGAACAATGCGCTTGCATTCTCAAAATCCGACAAAGATACATTGGACGCTTTAGTGAACAAGAAAATCCTTGCTTTCGAAGAAGAAAGAAGAATTGCCGGTATGGATATCAGTTCCGAACTGATGACTCAGGTAAAAGACTCAATCAGGACCTTTGTTAACGATTCGCTGCTTAAAGAAAAAGAATTGAAATTCAACAAGGTTTACGGCGAAGACTATGAATGGGCAAAGAACAACAGAATCAAGCTGGGCTTGGACCTTCGCGGCGGTATGTATGTAATTCTCGAGATCGACATCGTTAAGATGATCGAAGAAGCCGCACAGAAAGAAGACGTCGATGAAAGATTCGACTCCGTACTCGCCCGCACAAGGCAGATGACAGAGAATTCGGACCTCGACGTCATCGATGTTTTTATCGATAACTTCAATGCTATGGCTGCTACCAGCAAAGCACAGTTGTCCGATTACTTCGATTACGGCGACAATGCTAAAAAGTCCGACGACATCGATAAAGTCATCATCGACAAATTAAGGGAAAATGAAAAAGAAGCCGTTGACAGGTCAATCGAGATCATCAGGCAGCGCGTCGATAAGTACGGCATCTCCGAACCGACAATCCAGAAACTGGGTTCACGCAGGATGATGCTCGAACTTCCCGGTGTTACCAACGAAAAAGAAATGATCGACCTCATTAAAACAACTGCAAGGCTCGAATTCCACCTTGTACGCAATAATGCGGAACTGATTCAGTCGTTCTACAACATCGACAAATTGCTTGCTAAGAAAGCAGTGGTTAAAAAGGACACAGCAAAAGCCGACTCCTTGACGAAGATCGACAGCACAAAAGCCGATTCCACTGCCATAGCAAAAGATAAGGACAAAATAAAGAAAAAGAAACTTTCAAAAGCCGACTCTTTGGCAGTTGCTAAGAAAGACAGCGTGGCAAAAGCAGCGGAAGATTCCGCAAAGCTTGTTGCTAATGCCGATAAGAATAAGAAAGACAGCGCTGAGATGGCACAGAAGATGATTGAAGACCAGGAGAAAGCCAACCATCCCTTCACCAATCTCTTTAAAACCTATGAAGGCAGTGGCCGCAGAGGACAGGAATTTGCATATATAGCCTCTAATATGGGCAGGGAATCTGAATATACATTCGAGATTTCCGAAGACAATTACGATGAAGTGAAAAGGATTGTCAACCGCGGCGACGTAAAAGAATTGCTTCCCGACGGTGTCGTTCTTCTCAGGACTGCTAAAGCCGAAAAAGGCCGTGAACAGGTCATCGACGGCAAGAGAACAAAATTCTATGAAATGCTTGGCCTGAAAAAAGAGCCCGAACTTACAGGCGAAGTCGTTACCGACGCCGTTGCCACCTACGACCAGCAGTCCAACAGGCCCATCGTCATGATGGAAATGAACAGCGACGGTTCTGAAAAGTGGGCAAGGATTACCGGACAGAACTTGAAGAAAAGGATTGCCATCGTTCTTGACGAACTGGTTTACTCTGCTCCCGTGGTACAAAACAAGATTACCGGCGGCAGCTCGCAGATTACCGGCATGGACAACGCCGAAGAAGCAAAACTGCTTCAGATTGTTCTCAAAGCAGGCGCACTCCAGGTGCCCGTTGCCATCAAGCACAAGATGTTCGTTGGCCCCTCGCTCGGTGAAGACTCCATCAACAGCGGTATCTCCGCCAGCATCTATGCCATCTGCCTCGTCATCCTATTCATGTTGATGTATTACAAGAGCGCCGGTTTTGTTGCCGACCTCTCGGTCATCATCAACCTCATGATGATCGTTGCCATCCTGGCCGCATTCCACGGCACACTTTCGCTGCCCGGCATCGGAGGTATCATCCTCACCATCGGTATGGCTGTGGACGCCAACGTCCTAATCTACGAGAGGATCAGGGAGGAACTTGCACGGGGCAGGTCATTGCGATCGGCCATAGACGAAGGGTTCAGCAAAGCGTTGACCGCCATTATAGACTCCAACATTACTACACTGATCTCAGGTGTGGTATTGTACTACTTCGGGACAGGCCCCATCCAGGGCTTCGCTCTTACTCTCATCATCGGTATCATCTGTACTCTCTTTACCCAGATTCTTGTGTCGAGAGCCATGATTGAGCTGTGGATATCAAAGGGCAACACCCATTTCAATTTCGGTCAACCAAAACTCACAACTACTTGAATAAGAAAGAAAGGATAATAGATAATGCAATTCTTTAAGAAAACAAATGTTGACTTTATTGGTAAAAGGCACATCTTCTTCTGGGTATCGTCCATTCTGTCGGTGCTTGCCGTCCTGGCAATACTTTTTTCCGGCATCGAATACGGCATCGACTTTACCGGTGGTACGGAGCTTACAGTGAAATTCAACAATGCCGTGAAAACGGAAGACATCAGGAGCAGCCTTAAAGCAGGCGGCATCGAAGCAAACGAGATCAAGTCCTACGGCGAAGGTAACCAGTTCCTCATCCGTATGAAAAAAACAGACAAAAGCACCGAAGAGCTTAAAAAAGCTCTCGACGCCAAGTATCCTTCAGGCTATGAAGTATTGGGCGAAAACACGATCGGCGCCAAGATCGGAAGCGAAATGCGTACAAACGCTATGATTGCAGTCGTTCTGGCTGTCATCGGCATCCTGCTGTACGTGGCGTTCAGGTTTGAGTTCATCTACGGCCTCGGAGCCATCATCGCTCTTGTGCACGACGTGCTGATTACTTTCGCACTTGTTGTAATTGCGCCTAAGCTGGGGCTGGGCATCGAGATCGATTCGAACATCCTCGCGGCTATGCTTACCGTAATCGGTTTCTCCATCAACGACACCGTCATCATCTTCGACAGGATTCGTGAGAACAAAGACAAGATGAAGGGCGTCCCGATGGCGAAATACTTCAACACGAGCATTAACGAAACACTTAGCAGGACCGTCAACACAGTATTAACCGTAGTTCTGGTACTTCTTACAATGGTGTTCTTCGGCGGCTCCGTACTTATGGGCTTCTCGTTCACCATGCTCCTCGGTATCATCTTCGGTACGTACTCTTCGATTTACATTGCCAGTTCATACGTAATATGGCATTATAAAAAATTCCGCAACACGGATGTCGAAGGCGACGGTAAGAAAGTTCCTGCTCCGGCAGCAACTAATGCATAATTAAACAGAAAAGGAATTGAAAAATGTCGGCTAATTCTTTTAAATACCGTATGATCGACGACAAGCCCGGAACGGCTGTCATCACACTTGGCAAGAATGTCCTCGGCGGCAACGAAGCCCTCGAGTTCTCATCGAAGCTCGAAGACCTGTGCAAATCCGACGTCAGCCTCGTTGCTGTCGATCTGAGCAAGGTTGAACTGATGAACAGTTCCGGCCTGGGAATGCTTGTTAACGGCCTGAGCGCCATGAAAAAACATGACAAATCGCTGGTGCTCGTTGCTGTTCCCCAGAAGGTGGACACACTGCTGAAGATGACCCACCTGAATGAAGTGTTCAGGGTATTGGGAGATATATCGGAGATATAAGCCGAACATTTGGATAATGATAATAATAAAAGCCCCGGTAAGCAATTATTCGGGGCTTTGTGTTAAGGTACTTCTCTATTTGTATTGGGTAAGAAGTTATTGAAAGGTAAATACTCAAACAATGAAGATATCCCATACCGACCCCATCCCAGCCTTCCCCAAGGGGAATTATTCCCCTCGGGGAAGGAGTAAGAAACAAGGCAGTTCTTTAAGTAATCCCCTTGGGGAGGATTTAGGTGGGGTTGAAGAATAACGAGTGTCTAATTTCCTCATGCAAAACCGTGGAAAGCCGCACCAGTAGATATTATGTTTGAAAAAAGGAAGTCTCCTAATTAA
>CAZWLN010000103.1:0-3725 GCA_964634885.1 uncultured Hyphomicrobiales bacterium
ATACATATTTAAATATGATGTCGTTACGCAGATTGATTTTGGTTGTGTCTATCATATTCTTACATTCCAATGCTTTATCAATAATTATCAAAAATACTTTATCTACAGCTTAATAGCAAGAAGAACTTTACGGTATCAATCAATCATTGAAGAAAAATGAGCTGTCAATATATAATAGCTACTGCCTATCGGCTGTTACATAACCAATTACCGATGATTTCCTTTCCGTGGCTGGTAATGTACGATTCGGGATGATACTGCAGTCCCCTGACATTGTATCGTCTGTGTCTGATGGACATTATTGTTCCGCTCCTGTCGGTTGATGTTACAAGCAGTTCATCAGAGGCTCCTGTCTTTTCCAGCGCCCAGGAATGGTAACGCCCGACACGGATTTCAGATGGAAGTCCACTGTATATTTCGTCTTCAATTAGCAGCAACAGTTCGGTACCGACGCCGTAAAGAGGACAATCCATCTGCTTCAGCGCCATGCCGAAATATACTCCGATGGCCTGGTGCCCGAGGCAGATGCCGAGTATGTTTTTTGTCTTGTGCCATGTGTCGATTAAAGCTGTCATATTCGGGTATTCCCTGGGTATGTCGGGGCCGGGGGAGAGCATGATACTGTTGTAATCCGCAGCCATTCCGACGATGTCCTCAGACGTATTGGCGACGACGACTTCGGCACCGCACTGCCGTAGTGTCTCGACCAAATTGTATGTAAACGAATCATTATTGTCTATCAGTAACACTTTTTGTTTCAATTTTTTCCTTAATTTATCTTTATGATATTTGACAAAAAACATAGTGTAAAATTAATGAATGATTACGGGAGTAAAAAGATCCCGTTCATTTTTATTATCAGTTTTGACTGCAACGCCAATTATCTTTTCCCAGTGGATGAGGTCCCCGGTACTATTTCCTATAAAATCGGCGACGTGGGCAATTGTACGGAGCGTCCTTTCAAAAGTGAGTTTTCATTCTCGGCTGAGCCGGTCGGCTTCGGGCGCTATTCTGAGGCATTTGCTCTCGTAATGAAGAATTTACTCTTTGGGAATACTTACCTGCTCAACCTGACTTTTCCCTCAACTGTTAAAACAGATCTGTCTTTGGAGGAGATATATCATCTGAGCAAAGCCAGGTATAAATTGCTGACAGGGGATTTTGTCTGTTTCTCGCCGGAGACTTTTGTGCGGATCGACAATGGCACCATTAGTTCCAATCCTATGAAAGGCACCATCGACGCCGGCGTCCCGGGAGCCCTGGAGGCAATCCTGAACAACGAAAAAGAAACCGCCGAGCATTACACCATCGTTGACCTCATCAGGAATGACCAGAGCATTGTTGCTACGGAAGTAAAGGTTGAAAGATTCCGCTATCCCGACTTCATCCGTACCAATAACAAGGACCTGATTCAGATCAGTTCAGAGATCAGGGGGAAGCTGCCGGACAATTACAACAGCATCATCGGGGACATTATATTTTCCCTGCTGCCTGCCGGTTCTGTTACAGGAGCGCCAAAGAAAAAGACCGTTGAAATAATCCTCGAAGCTGAAAAGTACAACCGGGGCTATTACACAGGGGTTTTCGGCTGCTTTGACGGAGTGAACCTCGACAGTGCAGTGATGATCAGGTTCATCGAAAAGACTGAAGAAGGGTTGGTTTATAAAAGCGGGGGTGGCATCACTGCCATGAGTAAGATTGATGATGAATATCGTGAATTAATAGATAAGATATATGTGCCGGTTGATAGAAACGATTAATATCCGGAACGGGGCAGCGCTTAACATCGACCTGCATAGCGAGCGGATGAACCTTGCCAGGCGCCGTTTGTTCGGAATTGACAAGCCTTTGGACCTGTCGTCCCGTATTGTTCCGCCTGCTGAGGCTATAGGCGCCAGGATGAAATGCAGGGTGATATATTCAAAAACTATTGAATCAATTGAATATTCGGTTTATCATCGCAAGGAGGTAAGATCATTGCAACTGGTCGAAGCAAACAACCTTGATTACAGCTTTAAATACCTGGACAGAAGCGCCATCGAAGAGTTGTATGGCCGCAGAGGAGAATGTGACGATGTCCTGTTCGTTAAGAACGGCTTGCTCACCGACACTTCAATCTGCAACATTGCCCTGTTCGACGGGAAAGAATGGCATACACCGGCAGAGCCGCTTCTCTGCGGAGTGCAGAGAGAGGCGCTGCTAAGGGCGGGAATCATTAAGCCGGCAAGGATTACTGTTGATAATATTAAAAACTATAGTCTGATTAAACTCTTCAATGCCCTGAATGATTGGGATGAGTGCAATCAGCTCGGAGTGGAGAATATACATGTATAAGATAAACTAAAGCTCTAAGTAGCATTAAGGCTTACCCGATACAGGCTTAAATTTTACTTTTATTCCTGACATTTCCCTGTTATTTTGCAGTTTGGAAAATAGTTGATTTCCGGCCGTACATTATACGGGTGGAATTTGGCGGATATGATCAATGGAGTGATTGTTGAAAAGAGTTGCTGTAATATTGCTGTTAATGGTTGTAGCAGGCTTCACTGTTTACGGAGGTACCGAAGAACGTGAACTGGGGCGTCGTTACCTTAAGCTTGGCAATACTTACAGGGAGAACGGCAACGGTGAACTCTCCATCAAATACCTGAACAAAGGCTATTCCATCGTAAAGAAGTATTCCGACTTTTACTGGATTGCCGTTGCTGAAGAGTACCTCGGCTATTACTACAAAGACCGGAAAGAGTATGGCAAAGCACTGAAGTACTTACGCTCCGCCAAAGCCATCTATGACGTTTACGGGAAGCTGCGCAACGGCGAAGGCAGCAACAAAGCGGTTGAAAAGGCAATCGAATCGATAGAATCGGAGGCAGGCGGCAATGATTGGATTCCCGGGAGCGGGACAGGTGCCGCCGAAGAGAAAAAGGAGCCGGTTAAAAAAGAGAAGAAGAGCGTCAAAGCTCCGAAAAAATCAAATAGAAGTAAGATCATTCCGGGAAAACTACCCAGGACACAAGCTGAAGAAAACATGCCCCGAAACGACGAAATACCTGAGGGCAACGTTACGAATGAAAACATCAGGATAGGGGACCCATTGGCTTCCATTCTCCGGCAGAAGCCCGAAGAAATGGCGCTGAGCGACGAAGAACAGAAGCTCTATGATCTGATTATGGAATACAGGCGCAGGCAGGGACTGCCGTCGATAGCCCTGTCGAAGTCGCTTACTTATGTTGCAAAAGTTCACTGCATAGACCTGGAGCTTAATTTCACCAGGGGCACAAAATGCAATGCTCACAGTTGGTCCGACGCGGGCAGGTGGGTACCGGTGTGCTACACTCCCGATCACAAGAATGCGGCGCTGGTATGGAGCAAGCCCTCGGAGCTGACGGAGTACCCCGGCAAAGGCTACGAGATTGCTTTCTGGAAGTCGGACTATGCCGACGCGGCGTCGGCGCTGAAAGGCTGGCAGGACAGCCCGCTGCATAACAACATGATGATCAACTTAGAGAACTGGAAAGACAACGAATGGAACGCTGTCGGCGTCGCGATCTACGGACGCTATTCCTGTGTGTGGTTCGGTTCGGAAGAAGATCCGGTGAAGTAGGGGGCTGGTGGTTGGTGGCCGGTGATTGGTGGCTGGTGGCTGGTGGTCGGTTGCTGGTGGTCGGTTGCTGGTGGCTGGTGGCTGGTGGCTGGTGGCTGGTGATTGGTGGCTGGTGGCTGGT
>CAZWLN010000104.1:0-3632 GCA_964634885.1 uncultured Hyphomicrobiales bacterium
CCGGGATGGGGTGGTCAAGTTTATCAAGTTCGTAAAGATCATCAAGTTCATAAAGTAAAGAGAATAGAAAAGCAGAATTGCCGGTTTTCTTTCTCCTTCCCCCTGGGGAATAATTCCCTTGGGGAAGGCCGGGATGGGGTGTCTTCAATGTATGAATATTTATCTTTCAATTACTTCATACCTTCTGAAAAAAAGTGAAGAACCGATTTTTTATTCATAAGCCCTAACAAATTGGGGAATTTAAACCTGGCGCCACAGTTCGGCTGCCTGAAGATATTTGAAAATATTTTTCAAAATAATAAAAGAAAACAAATTGATAAGCGTTAATTGAAAAAAATGTTCAATAATATGTAAATTACCTATGGAAAAGAAATACGGATTTCTAATGAGAACATTATTTACACTGGCAGCCATTCTTGCTGCATTGTTCAACATTACGGGCCTGAACGCCGAGGACCGTATCGACAGCAAAGGAAAAGATTTCTGGCTGACCTATTTACCGAATTATCATAATTATTTCTATGAAACCGACAACAAGTTCAAATTGGGCGATTCCCTCTACATCTTTATCACTTCGGAAAAGCCTACCAGCGGCCTCATCGAATACACCGACCGGAACGGCCTCGGACATACTCAAAACTTTACGATAACAAACCCATCCGAGGTATATACTTTCAAAGTCTGCTACAGGGACTATGAATTGTTCGGCTACAATCTCAGCGGCCAAATCAACAGTGTTAGCAGTACAAACAGGTACCAGAGCGAGACAATATGCAATATGTCATTCCATGTAACCAGCCAGGATGACATTACCGTCTATGCCCACAGCCAGGCAGTAACAACAAGTGAGGCATTCCTCGTAATACCGACGGACGCCCTTGGAAACGAGCATATCGTTGTGGCATACAACACCGACGGAGGCTGGAATACCGGTATAGATTACCAGA
Organism: uncultured Hyphomicrobiales bacterium; assembly: GCA_964634885.1. Lineage (GTDB taxonomy): Bacteria > Bacteroidota > Ignavibacteria > Kapaibacteriales > UBA2268 > DAINRZ01. The sequence continues at coordinate 948 of CAZWLN010000104.1, forward strand.
GTACTCCCTCGGAATTTGCCATTGTCTCTGCCGAAGACAACAATGAGGTAACAATCAAACCATCCTGCCCCACCTACTATAACCAGATGATTACCCAGAGTATTACCCTGCAGAAAGGCCAGGTTTACCTTGTCCAGGCAGACGTTTCTGCTTCCAACCAGCAATACGACCTTACAGGCACAAAAATCAATTCCACAAAACCCCTGGCACTCTTCTGCGGCCATCAGAGATCTACAATCCCGGTAGTGAACAACAACAGTTACAGTTCCAGGGATATTCTCATAGAGCAGATACCACCGGTGGTAACCTGGGGGCAGAATGCCTTTCTTGTTCCTTACAAACAGCCGTCCAACGTTTCGTCCCAGTATTCGGACCTGTACAGGATCATGTCCGGCAGCGATGCTAATGCTGTCAGGATCGACGGCGCCGTTGTAGCAACTCTCAACAAGGGACAATTTTACGAAAACAAACTTATCAATCCCGGAGTAGTTACTGCCGACGGCCCGATACTTGTTGTACAATACAAAAAGACATCATCATTTATGTCATCCAATTACCTCGGTGACCCGTTCATTATGGTAATGCCCCCGAAAGAGCAATTCTCGAATTCGTACCGGGTGATTAACCTGCAGGCATACCAGTACAACTCAAGTTTCTATGACTATGAAAAAGTTTACGACGAGCAGTATATTACTGCCATTGTACCGAACAATGCCGTCTCCTCTTTTAAACTGGATAATACCGGGGTTGCGTCTTCCCAGTTCATGACAATCGGCAGCTCCGGCTATTCGTATGTCCATCTCCCTGTCTCGGACGGAGTGCACGAAATGACATGCAACTACGGCTTCGGTGTGTTCATCTATGGCTATGGTTACGCCAACTCCTACGGCTATGTCGGCGGCATGAGTTTTACTCGCCTCGATATGCCTCCTGTTGTCATGGTAACGGATTCGTGTTTCTCTGTTGCAGGGTCAATTACCGATTCTTCCGCTTCTGAATCCGGAATTAACGAAATAGATGCTCCTGCCGACAAGAAAGAAAATGTAGTCGTTGCAATCGATAACTTTAATAAACCTGCCAAAGCCGTCAATTTCAGTGCTTACCTTGTCGATAAATACAAGGACGGTAAGTTTACCGTCAATGCTAAGGATACGGCGGGTAATACTACCATTAAAGATATTACAATTCCCGGCTTTACCGTCTGCCATCCCTACACCGTTACTACCGACACAATACCGGTTTACAGGCCGCAACTGACAACGGGCACAAAATTCTGTTTCAAAATACCGGTTTACAATTACGGTGCCTATCAACAGGCCATCAAGGCGTTGAAGGTTAAAAACACTGCAATTACGATTAACTATACAACTCCCAATGACATCCAGCCGAAAGAAACCGACAGTGTCGAAATCTGTATTCTTACCACCAACAGCGACGGGATTATCGATACACTATATCTTTCGGGGCCATGCGGTACAAGGCCCATAGCAATAATAAACACAGGTAATACCGATTGCGATGAAACTATGTATGTTTATGACGATTTTTCGGACGACAGGTTCATCGAGTACAACGGCAACGCAAAAAGGGCGCTTGACAGGATAAGGCTTACACCGTCAGCCGTCAATTCCAACGGTTCATTCTGGCGTAAGCTGATGATGCCGCTCAGGAACGGCTTCGTTACCGAATTTGCCTTCAGCATGTCCAACGGGTATAATCACACCGGAACCGAACATTCACTGCCCGGCGCCGACGGCATTGCATTTGTGATACAGAACGAGGGTCTGGGCGTCCTTGGCAATTATGGCGGCGGCATCGGCTATGATGCTATTAAAAACAGTGTTGCCGTCGAATTCGATATGTTCCGGAACGATTCCACCCAGCTTTTCGATTACTATGACCCTAACGGTAACCATGTTGCCGTCCAGAGCATGAAAGGGGAACCAAACAGCGCTAAACATACAAAACAAGCGACTCTGGGCATAACCGATACCATAATGTCAATTAAACCCAACGGCATGACATACTATGCAAGGATTGAATATAATCTCACCCCCGGCGTACTCAGTGTTTACCTGAACAACAGCAGGAAATTCACAGTACCGGTCCTTGAAATCAAGAATTTCAAATTAGAGAATTATATCAGCTTCGACAGGCAGGAATTCGCCTATGTAGGCTTTACTGCTGCAACAGCCAATTCATACGAAGTGCACGAGATACTGAGCTGGTATTTCTGCCCCAAACCGACGAATGGTATTCAGACTGAGGTAGATGAAGCGGTCACTGTCAACAGTGGTGATTTGTTACTCTATCCCAACCCTGTGGATGACTTCCTTAACGTCAGCCTGGGAGGCAACGTAGGCAGCATTGTCATCTATGACCTGATGGGCGAAGAAGTGAAAACTATGGCTGCGGAAGGCAATGCCAGGATCGATGTATCGGGGCTTTCCCGCGGCTGCTATGTCGTCAGGGTCAAATACACCAATGGACAACTCTTTTCAGGCAGTTTCATAAAAAAATAGCCTTAAAGGTGTAACTTTTTCGTGTTTGAATTGTTTATGAATATATGATCTGAGCTTTTCTCAGAAACTAAGGAAAAAGTATTATTATTCATAAAAATAGAATATGCATATGGAAAAGTACATTCGCCTTTTTTCAGCCATTACAATGTATTTTTTGTTATCA
>CAZWLN010000105.1:0-2832 GCA_964634885.1 uncultured Hyphomicrobiales bacterium
GAGGATTTAGATGGGGTAGAATAACAACGAATGTCCAATACCCTCATCCGAAACACCGAAAAGCCGCACCAGCAAACGGTTCTTGAAGTCCTCCCCTTGGGGAGGATTTAGGTGGGGTAGAATAACAACGAATGTCCAATTCCCTCATCCGAAACACCGAAAAGCCGCACCAGTAGAGACGCAAGGCCTTGCGTCTCTACGAAATAATGCAATAATACTGCTTCTTTCCCACCATCATGACTAATATGATAGTTTTATTCATACTGAACAGTGAAGAGCCATTAAAAAATTATAAACCTAACTCTTTCGGTCTTGCCTCCGCTGTTGACGGTAAGGTAGTACATGCCGGGAGCCAGGGAACTCAGTTGAAGGGGTATTACATTCTCTCCTGCGGTGAGCGGGCCTGAGAAGGGCCTTAACAGTTCCTGTCCAAGCGAATTGTAAATTGTGATTGTGGCAAAGCAGTCCCCGCCCGCAGCAATCTTTACTACTGCTCCGTCGGGGCCTGCCGGGTTGGGAACCACTGCAATTCTGTTAATTTCCGACCGGCTTTCGTTTACTCCCGTCTCTCCGACTACTGCTCTCAGTCCTATTTTATAGACTATCCTGCAAAAGCACCCTACATACAATGTATCGACATAAGTACCGTTGCTGTCGGCACTGAAACCGACCCAGAGTTCTTTCGTCTCTTCCGGCTGAAGACTCAATGATGTTGTCGAGGTATCGATCCGGAAATGACTGTTTTTTGATTTCAATCCATAATCGCAGATATGATCAGGGTATTGCATGGAATTATTCTTTGCAGTGAACGTGCGGGTGTTAGCAGAGCCGGGAGCCACTGTCCCGAAGTCGATGAGGTCGGTGCTGACGGTAACTTTATATCCGTAATAGTCAATACTTATCGTTGTGTCGTTTCCCGCCCTGTCTGCAAAGGTAATCACAGCACGTCCATCTTCTTTCTTGTCGATGGAATATGCCGACCAGGTTGTTGTTTGATCAATACCGGGAATGAATTCCTCGTAGTTGAACTCGAAATTAAAAGACGAGTCAGGGTTGAAATATACCATAAAGAGGTTGGAGCGGGTCTCGGCATCTTCCGGCAAATCCCGGACCATGCCGTCGTCGATTTCACCTGGAGTTGGCGTGTAGGCCGGCTTTGGCGGAATTGTGTCGTATATTCTTTCGAGGTCCTTCAGGCTCAGAGACAGCGGGTGGGCATAGGATTGGTGGTCATTGTTGCCGTAAGCACAGGCGGTTAATGATGTCGTTGCCCTGATTTTGTAGGTTCCCGTCGCCGGCAGTCCGAGGTTCCTCACACGATACCTTTTCTCGTTGATTGTTACCGGAATTTCTTTCTCTTCACCGGGGTATTTATTATCAACTTTTTCCCAGTTCAAACTGCCGTTTGACACTTTGGCAATTTCGAGAGGGTAGAGAATATTGGGATCGATGTCTTTTTCATAGATGATGTTCAGGTAGTTGGCTGTGAACAATCCGTCCTCAGCCGCGCCGGGTGTGGTGAACATGATTTCCTTGCGGAATTGTTCGATCGGCTGTTGTACGCAGGAAAAAGGGTTAGTTTTCAGTTCGCTGTTGTCTCCTTCTTCTTTTCCGGTGTTGTAAAGGGTAACGGCAATCGGTTTGTCGCCGGAGAGGACAGCAGACGAGGGAGATTCGCCGAGAGGTGTCAGCCTCATCTCTAACCACCCTTCGCCTTCAATATAGGATGATTTGCTAAGTGTTGCAATTTCAGTTCCGTTGCGGTAAAGCTTAGTGTCCTTTTCTTTTGCAAAAATCCTGATGATGGATGGATTGCTTCTGCCGGGTATTTGTGCCACAGGATAGTGCAGGCCCCAGGTATGCATCGGAAGGTTCATCTCAGAAATATAGCTGCATGTCCCTGAACCTGCCGGTATTTCGGCGCAGGCATTGCCGGAAATGACGCCGAACGGCTTGTTTCCGAAGACAAAGCTACCGGTAAGATCGGCGCCATCACCGTCGCAGTTAATGAAGACTACGTCTCCTTTTGCCATGGTGTAAGTCTTAGTGTCTCCCGGTTTCAGCCCTCCGACCGTTTGAGTATTGCTGTTGCCGCCGAGGTAGAACTTGATAGTAGTATTGTCGAAAGCAGCCACACAGGCTGCCATGGCGCTATTGTAAGAGCCGTCTTTCCTGTTGGAATTATATCCTGATACATAATACTTATTGCCCAGCGCGGAGACGGGCAGGGCTAAGAATGAGCCGCCGGAGCTGCCTCCGGTTACCAATACCTTTACAGAGAGCAGGGCAGGGGAGTAAACGTGGATGGCGCTTTTTTTCCAGAGGCTGTCACGAGGGGCTTCCTCATCATTGCCTTTTAACCATAGGCAGGCTTTGTTTAAGGGTACTGCGAAGACGACGGCGCCGTTTGCTGTTGCCTGTAACGAGTCCCGATAGTCCCTTCCGCTGATTTCAAGATAAACCATGGAATTGGCTGCGCTCGTTACTGTTACCATTAGGGAATCTGATGACCCGTCACCGCCGACGTTCGGCGGTGGTACCGTAAACCAGAAATCAAGGCCCCAGTCGGATGATGTAAACATTTTCGTAGAGTTGCCGTAACTTTGCAGGAATGAAAAGGACAGGAACAGGAGTATCAAAGCGAGAAACCTGTTTTTTTTCAGTAAGTAGAGGATAGTCATATATACCTCAGATTTTTATTTTTGTTTTTTATTATAGGTAATAACAGTTCAAACCCGATTTGGTTTCACAATTTTGTAAAAATTATTATAATCAATTGTAGAGACAGGTCTCAGCCCTGTCTCAATGAAAAATATGTAGAGACAGGTCTCA
>CAZWLN010000106.1:0-2820 GCA_964634885.1 uncultured Hyphomicrobiales bacterium
GTTTATCAAGTTTGTCAAGAATTCTGAATGCTGAATTCTGAATTAAAGAAGTTTTCCCCGCCTTAGATAAGGCGGGGGTAGGGGGCGGTTGGACTCTCAGTTTATCAAGTTCATCAAGTTTGTCAAGAATGTTGAATGCTGAATTAAAGAAGTTTTCCCCGCCTTAGATAAAGCTGGGGTAGGGTGCGGTTGGACTTTCAGTTTATCAAGTTTGTCAAGAATTCTGAATGCTGAATTCTGAATTAAAGAAGTTTTTCCCGCCTTAGATAAAGCTGGGGTAGGGTGCGGTTGGACTTTCAGTTTGTCAAGTTCATCAAGTTTGTCAAGTAAAGAGAATAGAAAAGCTGAATTGTCGTTTTACTTCCCCCTTCCCCTTGGGGAATTATTCCCTATGGGGAAGGAGAAAGAGAAGCGCTGGGGATTTTCAAGTCCTCCAACTGGGGAAGATTTTGTTGGGGTAAAAGAACAATGAGCGTCAAATTTCCTCATACGAAACTGTGGAAAGCCGCACTGGTAGAGACGCAAGGCCTTGCGTCTCTACAAAAAATTTCAATAATACGGCCTCTTAACCACCATCTTGACTAATATATTAATTTTATCCATAGTGAATAGCCATTTTTACTATTTACCCCACTAAAAATGATTAAGAGCCTGATAAACTTTATAAACTGTCTAAGTATTCGAAAGCGGTTTGCGCCAGCAGTGCCGAGCCGTGTACCAGGGCTTTCTCGTCGGGGCTGAACTTAGAGTTGTGCAGGCCGGGAATCTCTTTCTTCTCCTGCGGCCTGACGCCGAGGAACCAGAAGGTACCGGGTATGCGTTCCTGGTAATGGGCGAAGTCTTCTGCCCACATTGCAGGTTCGAACGGCTTGATTTTGTCATTGCCGAGCATGTTCCCGGCAATCTTCCTTGCGAAAGCCGTCGTTTCGGGATTGTTGATGACCGGCAGGTAGCCCTTCTCGATGGTAACCTCGCAGGTACACCCGTACAGGCTGCTGACATCGGAAGATTTCTTTTCGATAAGTTCATGTGTCTCCGAGCGCCACTGCTTGTCGTAGGCCCTGAGGGTACCCATCATCTTCACTTCGTCCGGGAAGAGATTGGTGGCGGAGCCGCCGTGGATGGAAGTCACAGAGATGACACCGGGAGTGAGCGGGTTGCGGAATTTGTTGATGGCCGACTGTAGATAGTTGATGATGGCGGCAGCGGCGAGAATAGGGTCTTTACCGAGGTGGGGAGAGGCTCCGTGGGAGCTTTTCCCGCTGATTGTCCAGTATATCTCGTCGGCAGAAGCCATGATGGGGCCTTCGCTCATCAGGACCGTACCCATCGGGGCATCGGGAAAGACGTGCTGGCCGAAGACGGCAGAGGGTTTGGGGTTCTCGAGGGCTCCTTCGGCGATGAGAATTGAAGCGCCTCCCGGAATCTTCTCTTCGCCGGGCTGGAATATCAGTTTGACAACGCCGCCCAGTTCCATTTCTTTTTCTTTGAGCATTTTTGCGGCGCCGAGCAGACAGGCAGTGTGCATGTCATGGCCGCAGGCGTGCATTAGCCCGCTGGTGGCAGAGTGGAAGGACAGGCCAGTCTCTTCGGCCATTGGCAGGGCGTCGATGTCGGCGCGCAGGGCGACGCATTTCTTTCCTTTGCCGATGTGGGCAACGACACCCGTGCCCGCCATTACTTTGTATTCGATGCCGAGGTCTGCCAGTGTCTCCTGGATGAATTTCGATGTATTGAACTCCTGGAAAGAGAGTTCGGGATGTTTATGTAGATGTCTTCTCTTTTCGGCTGTGTAGCCGAAAATTTCGTTTGCTCTGTCAAAAAAATAGCTGCTCATAACAATCTCATTCAGTTTAATTAACAAAATCGGGTTAAAATTACGATTTTTTTTGAGACAGTGTACAGGAAAATTATCAGGGACTGTTTAATAGTTTGTAATAGCCTTGATGGCTGTGTGGTATGTATTGAACAACTGTTCTCAGGAACCTTCGGGTGAAACGGTATATTCGATTGTTGTAGCAGAAGTATTCAAATTCCCAGTCAGACACTGTTAAAGAGTCGTGTCTGTTAACGGTTTGAATGTCAAACCTCAGGAAATCGCTGCTCCTGTCAAAGGTTGTGTCGCAGGGTTTGTTTTCCATGAGGAAAGTGTCCAGTTCCCGATAAAAAGTATAAGGGTCAGAGAAAATGAGCGAATCGCAGATGTTGTCCACAATGCCTTCTTCATCAAAGTAATATGACGGGCAACTCCGGACTGTCAAAGGATAGAAACCCGGCTTTCCCGTATTAGTCTGGGAAAGTGCGCTGTTCGTCAGTAAGATAAGCAATATGACAGTGTTTCTGATCATTTCAATTTCTTTTATAGTATTTCCTATATATTAATTCCCCTTGAATCTGAAGGTAGAGATAGTCGGGCAATTCTTCAATTACTTGCTGGAATATTCCCCGGTCGAAGTTATAGCAGTTACTATTAATCCTTGTCAATTGGAAATGATCATCAAAACAGATAGTATCGGTCCTGTCCGGGTAATAGCACAGCAAAACAACTTTGTAATCGGGGCTTACGGGGCCATTCTGGTTAGTTATCCTGCTTTGTAACAGGTTGGCAATACTTTTGTCGATGTCGGAAAGGATGTTGGGGTTTTTAATGATTACTTTATCAACATCCAACCTTAGTTCAAATTTCGGCTCAAGTTTATTTCCTGGGGAGGAAGATATTAATTAATCTAATGTCATTACTATGAACCTTCCCTGTTTTCAATACAATATTATCAACAGAGGTTGAACTCCTACGGAGTTCTGAGATGTACTTTTTGTATT
>CAZWLN010000107.1:0-2598 GCA_964634885.1 uncultured Hyphomicrobiales bacterium
TTACAGGAAGCTACAACACCGGTACAGGAGGCAATACTCTATACAACAATACAAGCGGTAGCAACAACACAGCTAACGGCTACGGGGCGCTGCAGTGCAACAGCACAGCAAAAGGGAACACCGCATGCGGCTATAACAGCCTCTATTCCAACACTACAGGCTGGTCTAACGTGGCAATCGGGACTCATGCCCTATACTGTAATACAGATAGGCCTAATCTCGTTGCCATTGGCGATTCGGCTTTGTATAATAATGGAATTGGTGTATCTAATGATTTGCAGGCCCGGGACAACGTTGCCATAGGTTCTAAGTCCCAATTTAAAAATACAACAGGCAATATGAATACTGCTGTGGGTTCTAATTCCATGTCATGTAATACCACAGGATCAGAAAATACAGCAATGGGAGGAGATGCCCTATCAAACAATATCACTGGTCGTGGTAATACTGCTATTGGGAGTTTTTCACTTTCAACTAATTCTTCAGGGAATTATAATACGTCCGTTGGTAATTTTTCGCTTAATGATAATTCAAACGGTCTATATAATACTGCAGTTGGCCATCGGGCCCTTGCTATCAATACTATCGGACAATGTAATACTGCAGTCGGCGCTACAACTCTTGATGATAATTCTACAGGTTCTAAAAATACTGCTGTCGGGTTCGGTTCAGGTTTCTTTCCAACTTCGAATAACTTAAGCAATACTATCTCAATTGGTTATAATGCCAAAGCCACTGCCGACAACCAGGTCCGCCTCGGCAATTCCGATATTACAACCTTTTACTGCCAGGGGGCATACGCTGCTACGTCAGGCAGCTCTGCAAACATGGTCGTTGCAAGCGACGGAAAAATACAGAGAAGCACATCGTCGGAAAGATACAAAAAAGATATCAGGGATATTACAGTAAATACCGAAGAAATATTTAACCTAAGGCCTGTAAGCTATATCTCCAAAACCGACGGGAAGGAGTATTTCGGCCTGGTAGCAGAAGAGACGGCAAAGGTCCTGCCCGAACTTGTTGAATATGCGATTTCAAAAGATGTAATACCGGGAAGCAGTTCGGAAGAACTGATACCCGATGCTGTACGGTACCCGATGCTTTCAGTTTTGCTTTTGAATGAAATAAAAAAGCAAAAAAAGACAATCGATGATTTGACAAAGAAACTGGAAGCATTGAAATTACAGGAAGAAAATATCGACGATTTGAACAAAAGGCTGGAAGCCCTCGAAAAGCGGCTTTCTGACTTAACTTCAAGATGATAATAATGAAGGGAGCCGGTGCTTTTCAGAACAGCTTCATATTATAAGATTTGACTTTCATTGTAAGGAGTATTACTTTATTATTGATTTAAATAAAAGTTCTTGATAATAAAGTATTTAATCTCTATATTAACAAGAATTAATTAATTGTTATAAGGATTGATTTGATATTTTCAAATGTCAGTCAGATAATAAGACCGGCAGTGAAGAAATAAAAGAATATACGGGATGGCAATCTGAAAGCCCGGATGAAACCGTGAAAAACGAGCGTCCCGAAATAAGAATAAAATACGGCTGAGACAACAAATTTGAACAAAAAAGCTTTGTGATAGTAATTGTGTTGAGGTCGAACATGAAAAACTTTCATATTCTCACATTTTTATTTTTAATCAGTACAATTCTTCTATCCTCCCAGGATATTAAGCCGATCAACTTCCAGGCAGCAGCGCGCGACTCGGAGAACAAGCTGCTTGCGAACAAGCAAATCAGCGTGCGATTCTCCCTGTTACAGGGAAGCGCCACCGGTACTGCTGTTTACGTTGAAAAGCACAGCGTAAAAACCGATGATTACGGGCTGTTTACGCTACCCATCGGCTCCGGTTCAGTCCAAAAAGGCAGCTATGCGACGATTGACTGGGGGAGCAATGATTATTACCTTAAAGTCGAGATTGACCCCAACGGCGGGAATGCCTACACGGAAGTGGGCACAACCAGGCTGCTGGCTGTTCCCTATGCTCACTTTGCAGAGAAATCGGGTTCGGGAGATGCTGACTCCGATCCTGCCAATGAAATCCAGACCTTAACGGTAAACGGCAACCAATTGTCGATCAGCCAGGGTAATGTGGTAACCCTTCCGACAAGCGGGGGCAGTGCAGGCGACAACTGGGGCAGCCAGACAGTCGTAACCAACGGCACCCTCGAAGGTAACGGCACATTGTCTTCACCGTTGAGGATAGCCAAGCAGAACGCTGCCATTGGCGATGTCCTTCAATGGGACGGGAGCCTGTGGACACCCGGTAAAGTCAGCGGCGACGGTTGGGGCAGCCAGAAAGTTGTAGCAGGCGCCAACTTAGAAGGAGAAGGTACCGGGGACAGCCCGTTGAAGCTATCCGGCTCGGGCGCCGCCAACGGCGATTTTCTCCAGTGGAACGGATCGTCGTGGCAACCGGCAAAAGTCAGCGGCGACAACTGGGGAAGCCAGAAAGTTGTTGCAGGTGCGAACTTAGAAGGAGAAGGCACCGGGGACAGCCCGTTGAAACTGTCCGGTTCGGGCGCCTCCAGCGGCAATGTCCTCACCTGGAACGGCTCGTCGTGGCAGCCTGCTACCAACAATGAC
>CAZWLN010000108.1:0-2366 GCA_964634885.1 uncultured Hyphomicrobiales bacterium
TTTTCCCCGCCTTGGATAAGGCGGGGGCAGGGGGCGGTTCGATTGAATTAAGAATAAAAATGATAGGAATTATAAGATGGGTGAGATTGCGGAATTTGTATTATCAGTAATATTTATTATTAGAATGATCAATTGAATTAATTAATGGGAATGACAGACAAAATTAGCAGGGGATTATCATGAACAGCGATATTAGTGTTTTGAAGGAATTCTTAGATAAGGAAATGCTGGCTGAACTGTACAGGGAGCAAAAAGCAAAGGAACAGTCCGGCCTGGAACGCCTGTGCAGGCCTGTAAAACTCGATTGGGACGGCAAAGTACTGGAAGTAAACCTGAAAAGGAAGATTACTCCGGAGACCAGGTACAGGTTGAGGCGCATTGTTGCGAACTATCCTAAGCACAGGATTAAGTATGCTGTGGAAAAGATGAAAGGTAAATACTCCGACCTGGGCGAACAGGAACTGAGGGATGCTTTTCTGAAGGAGAATCCCGGCATCAGCGGGGCGGAACTGCTCGATTACCTTCAGGGGGCGTATATCGACGAAGAATATGAACACAATCTCGATGTGTTTTACCTGGAATATTTCAGGACAATTATTAGTCCCGAGGGAGACGGACGGGAACCGTCGGAGACACCCGTAACCGCTGGCGGCAGGATTGCAGACTGCTGGAACACTGTGGATACGGAGGAGGTGAAGGACTTAGTGTCGATTTTTCGCAAGAAATTGGGAATATAAAGAAGGGCTGATCAGGCTCAACAGTTACAGGAATATATACGCTGTACTGGAGGACGACGAGCGCCAGGAACAGAGACAGAGAGAAAGGTGCGGGATGGCCCAAAGGATTGCCCGCCAGGACCTGCTCGCCGGTGAAGGCTGCGATGTCAATGAAGAGTATCTCGTTTGCCTGTTCCTGGCGGGTGGCGATGTGACGGATGCCGACAGGATATACAACACGGAGGATATTGTTGAAGTTTTTGAGAAGCAGGCCTATAAACTCAGCTACGAGTATATTGAGCCTCAATGGAGAAAGGGTAAAAATGGCTGACATAGAATTAACGGGTGCTGTCAACTTCGAGGAATCCGTAAGGAAAGCCTCGCGGCAGATTGCCGAGGCGTTCAGGGACATGGAGCTGAAAGTCGGGGCCGACACTACCGGGGCACAAACTGCAATCAGGGCGCTGGGCAGGGATGTCGAAGCTGCCGGCGGAGAAGTGAGAATAGATGCGGACACAAGGGGTGCAGCAAGCAGGATCAGGGAGTTGAGCGCTGAGATCGGCAGGGTATTCGGTAACGGCGGTAATGAGGAGGCGCAAAATGCATTGAAAAAGCAGTTGGATGCCTATGAGGTCGATAAATGTGCCTTGAAGAAACAGCTCGCGGAAAAGAAGATAAGCCTGGAGGAATACAACAGGAGAAGCAGGGGCCTGCTCGAAAAGGAAGCCGAAGCCCGCCGGAAAGCTGCAAAGCAGGCGTCGGTGGATACTGAGGATTTCGGCAGGGCTGTGTCGGCGGTGTTCGATGGCGTCGGCAAGTCCCTGTCTGATGATTTTATTAAAAGTATTACTTCGTCGGGCAATGCCCTCGCCAGGGAAACAGGCAGGATGGAAACCAGGGCCCGCGAAATGGGAGGCACGCTGGAGAGTGTGTTCTCCACCATCGCCGAAGGCTCGGAGTACGCTCTCGGTAAGGCTGCCGCTGCTTTTGCCGGTGCAATTGCCGCAGGGGCAGATTTCGGGGAAGCAGGCAAAGCATTCCTGTCAGACCTGGTTGGTACTGCCCAGAAAGCTGTCCTGGTCTATTCAGCTGAAATCTTCGGTGCCTTTGCTTCGATGGGCCCTTGGGGCATACCTCTTGGTATTGCTGCGATAGCCACGCTCCAGGGTATGCTGTCAGTAGCAAAGGGCGCGCTGGGAGCTGATCAGGGTGTGATAGGCATCGACGAAACATATGACAGGCAGGCTACGTCGAGGGACATTATACCGGCGCTGCTGAGAAAGGGAGAATCGGTGCTTACTCCCGAGTTTACTTCAACCCACAGGGAACTGCTTTCTGCCTTGTACAGCGGCGACAGCGAAGAAAAGTATTTCTTTGATAATTTCGTAAGGCCTCGCGTTGAACAGGGTACATACTGTGCGGCGGGCAGCCTGCCCCTTACAGGCTTCGGCACGGAATTGCACAGATTGGAGAAAATTAACACACAGCTACTGAAGGCACTTGAAAAGGGAATTTCGGTTAGCAGTAAGAGCTCAATAAAGATTACAGATAGGACGACGCGGGGAGTGAAGGCGAAGCCGATGGCGTTCAGATGATGGTTGCTGGTGGTTGGTGGTTGGTGGCTGGTGGCTGGTGGCTGGTGGTTGGTGG
>CAZWLN010000109.1:0-1902 GCA_964634885.1 uncultured Hyphomicrobiales bacterium
TTGTCAGCGGCTATTCGCGCAGCCACGATTTCCCTGTAACAGCGGGCTGTTACCAGAGTAGTATCAAAGGTGGATATGATCAGGTAATACTAAAATTCGGTAAAAATCATAAATTGCAGTGGAGTACCTTTCTCGGAGGAGACGAAGAGGATTGTTCCAATGGTGCTGATATTTCTGCCATTGATAATTCCCTGTGGTTTTGCGGGCATACCTTTAGTACCAATCTTCCTGTAACAGCCAACGCCTATCAGGCAAAACTACAGGGCGGTGAGGTTGACGGATATATTGGCAATATCTCGGATAATGGCCATCTGAACTACATGACATATTATGGAGGAAAAGGGAAGGAACATTTTTCTGATATTGTATGCGATCCATCAGGCAACGCAATTATTTGCGGCTACACCAATAGTGTTCTTACTTTTCCTTTGTCGGGCGATGCCCTGAAAAAGACACTCGAGAACCTCGACATCGACGCCGTAATAGTGAAGTTCGACAGGAATTTTCAACGTGTCTATTCTTCCTATCTGGGGGGGGGGGGCTATGATTATTGTGAAAGCATTGACATAGACTCCCAGGGTAATGTGATTGTTACCGGAAAAACCCAGAGTATCGATTACCCCTGTAAAAACCAGATTATGCTTAGTAAAGGTAATGATGTATTTATTACAAAATTAGATAAGTCCTTTAATATTGTCTGGTCAACATGCTATGGTGGAAAGAAAATGGAATACGCAACAGATGTTGTTTTTGACACTGAGGGTAGCGCAATTGTCCAGGGCTGGACAATGAGCGATGACTTTCCTACGACAAAAGGCGCTTTTCGTGAAAAAATCACAGGCACCGGCGATAACTTTGCACTGAAAATCCACAGTAACGGAAATGTGCTTTGGTGTACGCTATGGAGTGAACCCGATGTCGGCGATACTATGATAACCTCCTACCAGGGCAAATCGGTAACTGATAATGACAACAATATCTATATGTATGTAACAACAATGAATTCAAAATTGCCTGTAAGCGATTCGGCTTTCCAAAAATCTTTCAAAGGCAATGAAGAAATTTATTTTTTAATAATGGATAAAAACGGGAAATATTATTATTCAACATATTTAGGTGGTACAGAATATGAACGTAACAGTGAACTGAAGGTCAATTCCGAAGGCCATCTGCTCTTGCTGGGATATACCGAAAGCAACGACTTTCCGGTAACCGACGATGCATACAGCAAGTATTTTAGCGGTTTGATTGACCCATTCATAGTTGAATTTTGCATACCTAACATCGGCAGCAAAGACAGCTGCGACGAAACAGGCTTCACTTTTGAAAATTTTACTGACGACGCTAACATCAGCTACGCAGCTAAGGCACGCAGGGACAACAAAAACGTAAGGCTTACCGAATCTGAGGTTAACAGGGTGGGCGCTGCCTGGTACAAGTACCAGATGCCCGTCAGGAACGGCTTTACGACGGAGTTCTCGTTCAGGATGAGCGAAGGAGTGAACGGCGTACAATCCGACAGCAGTTGTCCCGGCGCCGACGGCCTGGCGTTTGTAATTCAGAACAAAGACACGAAAGCTGTCGGTTTGCCCGGCGGCCGCATAGGCTATGAACCCATACCAAACAGCCTGGCTGTGGAATACGACCTGTTCGACAATGATGAGAAGCAGATCGAATCGCTGAACGACCCCAACGGAAACCACATCGCCGTAATGTCGATGGGTAAAGAAGCCAATTCGTCCAATCACGCTTCCGGCGCTGAACTGGCAATTGCCCCTGATATATTAGAGATGAAGTCAAACGCAGCCGTCTATTACTCGAAGATAGACTATAACATTAAAGCAGGGACCATGAGGGTTTACCTGAGCGACAACAAGGATTCGTACGGCGCTCCCGTCCTTT